>JARLJG010000016.1 GCA_031291325.1 Burkholderiaceae bacterium | reverse complement strand
GACCCACAGCACCTTGACCGCTTCGCCGGTGAGCGGATCGACGCCGTGGACTTTCGCCGAGGTGTTGCCGCCGCCGAAATTGGTGATCCGCAGGTCGCTGCCGAGCAGGTTGGAGCGATAGAGCAGCAGGCCGGGTTCATCGAGCTTGGCGGCGAGCGCGTCGTCCCACAGATCGGGCAACATGGCGTCGTGAAGGGAAGGATGGCGGCTCATCGGTCGTTCCTCCTTTCCGCGTTGAGCGGTGTTGCCCGGTATGGGGGTAACCATTTGTTTTTTATTGGTAGCCACCGCCATTTGTTGCCCCGCGTGCGGGGCAACGACGGGGATGACTTCACACGACGCGATATCCAAAGGGCACAAAATGGACTTGAGTTTTTCCCCGCAAGAAGAAAATTTCCGCAGCGAAGTGCAAGCCTTCCTGGCCGACAAACTTCCGCCGCGCCTGGCCGACAAGGTGCGCAGCGGCTTGCGCTTGTCCAAGGAAGACATGCAGCAGTGGCATGCGATCCTGCATGCGCGCGGCTGGCTGGCCAATCATTGGCCGGTCGAGCACGGCGGCCCCGGCTGGAACGCGGCCTGCAAGTTCATCTTCGAGCATGAATGCGCGCTGGCGCATGCGCCGCGCATCGTGCCGTTCGGCGTCAACATGCTGGGGCCGGTGCTGATCAAATACGGCACGCCGGCGCAAAAGCAATACTGGTTGCCGCGCATTCTCGACGGTTCCGACTGGTGGTGCCAGGGCTACTCCGAGCCGGGCGCCGGTTCCGACCTGGCCGCCGTGCAGACCAGCGCGGTGCGCAACGGCGATCACTACGTCGTCAACGGCCAAAAGACCTGGACCACGCTGGCGCACTTCGCCAACATGATCTTTTGCCTGGTGCGCACCGACAAGACGGCCAAGAAGCAAGAGGGCATCAGCTTCTTGCTGATCGATATGAATACACCCGGCGTCGAAGTGCGGCCCATCGTGACGCTGGATGGCGAGCATGAAGTCAACGAAGTGTTTTTCACCGACGTAAAGGTGCCGCTGGAAAACCTGGTCGGCGACGAACATCGCGGCTGGACCTGCGCGAAATACTTGCTGACCTATGAACGCACCAATATCGCCGGCATCGGCTTTTCGGTGGCGGCGCTGCGCCAGTTGAAGAAATTCGCCGCCAAGCAAATGAAGAACGGCAAGCCGCTGGCGGCGGACCCGGCTTTCGCGGCGCGGCTGGCGAAAGTCGAAATCGATTTGGCGAACATGTCGACCACCAACTTGCGCATGATCGCGGCGGTGGCCGGCGGCGGCGTGCCGGGCGCAGAAAGCTCGATGTTGAAGATACGCGGCACCGAAATCCGGCAGGAAATTTCGTCACTGATGCGGCGAGCGATGGGGCCGTATGCGCGCCATTATGTCGACGAATACTACGACCCCGATGCGGGCTTGCCGCCGATCGGTCCTGCCGAAGCGGGGCGCGCCGCCGTCGCCTACTTCAACAACCGCAAGCTGTCGATTTTCGGCGGTTCCAATGAAATTCAAAAAAACATCATTTCCAAAATGATACTGGGGTTGTAAATCGCCATGAACTTTGAACATACCGAAGATAGACGGATGCTGGCCGACAGCCTCGATCGTTATATCGCCAAACGCTACAGCTTTGACGTACGCGACCGCATCGCCAAGTCGGCGGCGGGTTACGACGCCGAACATTGGCAGCAGTTTGCCGACATGGGTGTGATCGGCGCGCTGTTCGACGCTGACGTTGGCGGCTACGGCGGCGCAGGGTTCGATCTGACCGTGGTATTCGAAGCGCTCGGGCGCGGCCTGGTGCTTGAACCTTTTCTCGCCACCTTGTTGGCCGGCAGCGCCATCGCGCATGCGGGCGACGCAACACAGCGCACGCTGATCGAGGAAATCGTCGCCGGCACGCGCGTCGTCGCATTGGCGCATGGCGAAGCGGATGGCGGCTATAGCCTGGCCCAGCTTGCCAGCAGCGCCAGGCGCAGCGGCGACGGCTGGATTTTGGATGGCGCGAAGGCGGTCGTGCAAAACGGCGCCCAGGCCGATACCCTGGTGATGTCGGCGCGCACCAGCGGCGAGCCCGGCGACGAAAACGGCATCTCGCTCTTCATCGTGCCGAAGCAGACGCCCGGCCTCACGCTGCGTGCGTTTCCGGTCATCGACGGCGGCAGCGCAGCTGAAGTCACGCTCGACGCTGTGACGCTGCCGGCAAACGCGTTGCTGGGCGTGGAAGGCGGCGCGTATGCCACGCTGGAATACTGCATCGGGCGCGGCGTGCTGGCCTTGTGCGCGGAAGCGCTGGGGGCGATGGATGTCGCCAAGCAGGCGACGCTCGACTATCTGCGCACGCGCAAACAGTTCGGCGCGCCTATCGGCAGCTTCCAGGCCTTGCAGCACCGGATGGCCGATCTGCTGCTGGAAATCGAGCAGGCGCGCTCGGCAGTCATCAATGCCGCCGCCGCGCTGGAACAGCCGCGTGTCGCGCGCGAAAAAGCCTTGTCTGCCGCCAAGTACACGATAGGCCGCATCGGCGCGCGCGTCGCCGAAGAATGCATCCAACTGCACGGCGGCATCGGCATGACCTGGGAATTGCCGCTCGCGCACTATGCCAAGCGGCTGGTGATGATCGACCATCAATTGGGCGACGAGGATTTTCATCTTGAGCGCTACATGGCATTGGTGTAGTGTTGCGGCTTGCAAAAAAATATTCGGGGAGGCCCGCAGTGGCAACCAGCTATACTTCTTTCGGTCAACCCTTTATCTGCGAATTCCCGGTGCGCAGCATCGACGACGTGCGGCGGCTGGAAGCGATTCCGCTCGAACAGGCGTTGCCGGTGCAAAGCACCTATGAAATCTTCCGCAATTCGGCGCATGCGTTCGGCGACAAGACGGCGTTGACCTTCCTGCGCAGCGGCAATCCGGACGATGAACCGATCCGCTGGTCGTACGCGCACTTGTTGGCCGGCATTCACCAGACCGCCAATTTGCTGTATCGCCTCGGCGTGCAAGCCGGCGACACCGTGGCGATCCTGCTGCCCGGCTGCCTCGACTATCATCTGGCGCTGTGGGGCGGCGAAGCGGCGGGCATCGTGCAGCCCTTGAACCCGCTGTTGACCGACGAGAAGCTGGTGTCGCTGATGAATACCGCGCGCGCCAAGGTCTTGTTCGCGTATGGCTCGGACGCCGAATCGCAGATCTGGTCGAAGGCGCTGCGCCTGCGCGACCACGTGCCTACGCTCACGCACGTATTGCGCGTCGCGCCGCACGACGAGGCGTCTACTCCTGCCTTGCCGGACGGCGTGCTCGACTTTGCCGCGCTGCGCGCGCAGGAAGCGGACGACCGCCTGGTCAGCGGACGGCAGATTGAAGCGACGGACATCGCCGCCTATTTCCACACTGGCGGCACGACAGGCGCGCCCAAGCTGGCCCGCCACAGCCACGGCGCGCAAGTGTTTACTGCCTGGGCCAGCGTCAAGCTGCAAGGTTTGGCCCCGCACGATGTGACGATCAACGGCTACCCGCTGTTCCATGTGGCGGGCGTGTTGCCGGCTTCGCTGACCGCGCTGTCGGCGGGGATCGAAACCGTGATGCCGACCCCGTCGCTGATGCGCAACCGCGAAGTGATTGCCAACTATTGGCGCTTGATCGAAAAATACCGCGCCACTTCGGTGTCCGCGGTGCCGACCGTGCTGGCGGCCTTGACCAATGTGCCGCTTGCCGGCGCCGACATCTCGTCGATCCGCTATTGCCGCACCGGCGCGGCGCCGCTGTCGCCGGAGCTGCAGGCGCGCTTCAAGCGCTTGTTCGGCCTGCATGTGCATGAGAGCCTGGGCATGACCGAGATGGCCGGCATTTCCAGCATCACGCCGCCCGGCGTCGAAGCGCCCGCCGGCTGCGTCGGCTTCCGCCTGCCCTACGCGCAATTGCGCATCGTCGCGCTCGATGGCAACGGCAATCCGAGCGGGCGCGATGTGCCGGTCGGCGAGCAAGGCATGCTGTTGTTCAAATCGCCGAACCTGTTTTCCGGCTTTCTCGATCCGGCAGACAACGCCAACGCCTTCACCGCCGACGGCTGGCTCGCCACCGGCGACCTGGGAATGCTCGACAGCGAACAACGCCTGCACCTTTCGGGCCGCTCGAAGGATTTGATCATACGCGGCGGCCACAACATCGACCCGAAGATGATCGAAGACGCGTTGGGCGCGCATCCTGCGGTGCAAATCTGCGCAGCAGTCGGCGCGCCGGATGCCTATGCGGGCGAGTTGCCGGTATTGTTCGCCACGCTGGTGCCGGGCTCAACGGTGACTGAGGCGGAGTTGCTCGCTTTCGCCGCGCAACGGGTCGACGAGGGGCCGGCAAAACCGAAGACCGTGACCATCGTCGAGACGATGCCGATGACCAACGTCGGCAAGCTGTACAAGCCGGCGCTGCGCCTGCTGGCGGCACAATCTGTGGTGGGCGCGCTGATCGACGAGCTATGCCGCGAATTTGCCGTCGATGCCGATGCGCGCCCGCAATTGCAGGCGAGCGAGCATGGCGGCGTGCAGGTGACGTTGACGCCGAATGCCGGTGGCGCGCGCTCCACCGAATTTCACGAGCGGCTGCGCGCCGCGCTGGCGGCGTTGCCGGTAAAGACCAGGTTGGTGGATTTTGGCAAGGATGGATCGACATGAGCGAGCAATTGAAATTTGCCCAAAAAGTGTTGCAGGCGCAGCCTTTCAGCCGCCTGCTGGGCGCTGAACTAAGTGCGTTTGAACCCGGCAAAGCCGAGCTGAGGTTGGCGATCAAGGCCGATTTGCAGCAACAGCACGGTTTCGTGCATGGCGGCGTGCTCAGTTATTTAGCCGATAACGCGCTGACTTTTGCCGGCGGCTCGATGCTGGAAAACAATGCGCTGACCGGCGAATTCAAGATCAACTACCTGCGCCCGGCGGTGGGCGACATGTTGATTGCACGCGCCACAGTCAAATACGCCGGCAAGCAGCAGGCGGTCTCGCAATGCGACGTCTTCGTCGTCAAGGACGGCGAAGAAAAGCTGTGCGCGGTGGCGCAAGGGACGATAGTCAAGGTCTGACACCGAGCAGACCGCCAGACCGGTTCCCTTTGCGCTATGTCTGTCGGCTACTTGCTGTAGTCATACAGCGGCTTGCCCTTGTCGACCACATGCACGGTGAATAATTTCAACGAGGTGTCGCCAACCACCTTGAAGCCGCCATGCCGGACATCGCGCAGGTTCAGCGTGGTGGATCCGGTCGCCAGCGTCATCGGCTCCTTGCCGGCCATTTGCACCGATGCGCCTTGCACTACGTAGGCGGCTTCCACCCCATGATGGACATGCGCGTCGACGGTGTCGCCCGGCTTGTACTCGGCAATCGATGCGATCACTTCCATACCCGGCGCGCCGGAGAGGTCAGTGCGTTTCTGCTCGACGCGCTGCGGCGAATCGTTGAGGGTTTGCGCCACCAGCCCGGTGGCGACGCCCATGCCGAACAACAATGTGCAGGCCAATGATCGGATTAAAACGGTTTTTTTCATCGTAGTCTCCTTTTTGTTTGTGGCGTTTTTGGAATAGACTGGCGCAAATTGCTAAGCCGCTCGTCTTGGCTGCGGGACTTGCCGTCGCCGAATATGCTACATTTTATAATACGACAATTGAGGGATAACGTGCGGGTTCTTTCAATTTCCCGCTGGGATCAAACCGGAGTGTCGTGATGAAGGTGTTTTTGGATGACGAACGGCAAGCGCCAGCAGGTTGGGTTCGCGTTTATTGGCCGGACGAAGCGATTTTGTTGCTTGAGACGGGAACTGTCACTGCGATGAGCCTTGACCACGATTTGGGTGACGATGAACGCGGCACCGGATACGATGTTGTGTTGTGGATCGAGGAGGCGGTGGTCACTCGTGGTTTCGTGCCGCCAAAAATATCGGTGCATTCTGCAAATTCGTCCGCGCGGCAAAAAATGGAAATGGGAATTGAAGCCATATATGCCAGACTATGACGATGCGACCGACCATATATAAAGTGGCAAAATGCGGCGAAGGGTTTTTGGCCGTTATGGCCAAACCGGTGGCTGGGGAATGGATTGTCGACGAGTTTGCGGGAATTGCGCAATTCGATGTCAAATGCATGGTTTCGCTTCTTGAGCGGCACGAGATTTCAGAGTTGGGCTTGTCCAAGGCGCCGACACTCTGCGAGTCGAATGGGATTGAGTATATTCATTTTCCAATCAAAGACCGCGATATTCCGCTCTCGGCGACCAAAACATTTGCGATGGTCGATGAAATTCACGATGGAATTCTGCACGGCAAAAATACGGTGATTCACTGCCGTGCAGGCATTGGTCGGACTGGCCTGATATCGGCCTCGATACTCGTTCGGGAAGGCTTCAGCCCCGTCGAAGCTTTCAAGTTGGTTTCTCAAGCGAGAGGCGTCCCAGTTCCGGATACTCCCGAGCAATTCGATTGGGTTGTGAAAAATGAAAAATCATTGCGGGCGAAATAATTGCGAATGGTTGTTCACTTTTTCGACCAACAAGTATCTCCAGACAATCTATGTCGATTATGGCTTAATTGTTTTGTTCGACCTTTTATTTGTTTGCCGTTGCAATAAGGAGAAAACATGAAACGAGCAATACTCGCGCTGGCCGCAGCCGCCATATTGTGCGCTTGCTCGTCCACGCGCGAGGTCTACACGTCGGAAGGCGCGATTGTGTATGCGGTTTCGTGCCAGTTGCAATCGTATGAATCGTGCGTGGAGAAAGCCGGTCAGATGTGCGGCACGCTGGGCTATCGCTTCGTGCAGGCGGATGGCTCGCCGGTGTCGGTCGTCGCGCCGCCGGAGGTAATGGCTCCACGCGCTGCTGCCAACGAAGCCGGCCCGGCATCCGCCACGGCGGAGTCTCCACCCGGCTTTTCGTTAAACCGGAAATACTATATACGCTGCCATCCGTGACGCGGGGTTGGCTGGTTTAGCGCTTTCCGTCCTCGATCTGCTGCGCCTGATAGCGCAGCGCGACCGCCAGCGGCGCCCAGCGCGCAGTGCGCACGCCGGCGCCGGACAAGACAGTCCGCACCCATTCGTTGCAGGTCGTAAGCATCGAATAATGACCGCGCGCTTCAAAGAAACCGTCATTGGCGGCGTAGTGCGCGCCGGTCACCGGCAGCGCCAAGCCGTTGGCATCGCGGAGCAGGCTGGCGTCGATTTGCGCCACCAGGCGGCGCAGTTGATCCGGCGTCACGCGGATACGCACGATGTCTGCAGATTCGCGCGGCCTGGCTTCGGCGGCTACGTGCAACAGCGTGCCGTCGAGCCCGACCAGCGCGCGCAGCGCGTTGCCGGCGCGCAGATCGGCCCAAGTCTTGGTTTCGAGGTAAAACGCGCGGTCGCCCCAGCCAATCGATAAATATGGCGCCTGCTCGATTCCAGGCAGCTTGAACAGTGCCCGCCAATCGTGCAAGCCGGAACTGGCGGGCAACAGCAAATCGGTATGCACGGCGTCGGCCCGCAGGTAGATGTCGATGCCGGAGTCGGCTTGCCGGAAGTCGCGGTTGACCGGCAACAGTCCGAGCGCGAGCGCCGCGCCCGCGTATAAGCACAGCGGGAGCAACAGCCAGGCGACAGCTTTTGCGGCGAAGCGGGCGAAGCGCATCATCATGCCGATTTTCGAGGTTGCGGAGACAGGTCGATGCCTGAACTATACCTTGCTTGGCGCTATGCCGGCAGGTATCGGTTGCCGATATTGCATCGTTCAAGTTGGCAATAGTCAGTCAAACCTCCAACATTTAGTGCTAAAATGTGCATCACGAAAGACTGATTGACATTCAATTAAGTGTCATCTTGCCTTGGTCATGTCCCTGACAAGTGGACTACCCCAGGTCGGAACCGGCGAATCTGCCGCATTGTGTAAGACGACGATCACGCGGTGATTGTCGCGAATGAATTTGGGTCGCACCGAACGCCAACCGAAGCTTGTGACAAACAAAGAAAACACGAGGCTGCGTCGCATTGCGAATACTCTGTCAAATATCAATTGGGTAACTACATGCTAGATAAGAGCGTATATTTGGATTTCGAGGCGCCGATTGCCGACATTGAAGCAAAAATCGAACTGCTGCGCTATTCGGACGACGAGTCAGCCGTCGATCTGTCGGAAGAAATCGATCGCCTGGCAGCCAAGAGTTTTACTCTCACGCAAAATATCTACGCGAAGCTGACCCCCGGTCAGATTGTCAAGGTGGCGCGTCACTCCAAGCGTCCGTACACTCTCGATTACGTCAACCACATCTTTACCGATTTCCACGAAATGCGCGGCGACCGCATGTTTGCCGACGACCAATCGATCGTCGGCGGGCTGGCCCGCTTGAACGGCAAGGCCTGCATGGTGATCGGCCATCAAAAAGGGCGCGATACGAAGGAACGGGCGCTCCGCAATTTCGGCTATCCGCGCCCTGAAGGCTATCGCAAGGCCTTGCGCCTGATGAAAATCGCCGAAAAGTTCGGCATCCCGCTCTTCACCTTTATCGACACACCCGGCGCCTGGCCCGGCATCGATGCCGAGGAGCGCAATCAATCGCAGGCAATCGGCAAGAATCTGTTTGAGATGGCCGGTTTGCGCATCCCCATCGTGTCGACGGTGATCGGCGAAGGCGGTTCCGGCGGCGCGCTGGCGATCGGCGTGTGCGACGTGTCCTTGATGCTGCAATACAGCACCTACTCGGTGATTTCGCCGGAATCGTGCTCTTCCATCCTGTGGCGCAATACCGAGCACACCAACGATGCGGCCGAAGCCCTGGCGCTGACAGCGCATCGCCTGAAGGCGCTCAAGCTGGTCGACAAGATCGTCAACGAGCCGGTCGGCGGCGCCCATCGCGATCCCAAGGGCGCGGCGGCGGCGTTGAAGAAAGCGCTGACCGAAAGCCTGCGCCAGATCGACGACATGGGAGTCGACAAGTTATTGCAGCGTCGGCACGAGCGTTTGCTCAGCTACGGTTCATACAAAGAGTTGTCGCTCGAAGCTTGAAGCGCTGCGCCGCCGGCGGCGGCGTAGCGATCCTGAGGTAGCGTCCACGGGGAGCAGGCATAGATTGAACAAGCATATCCGGGTGGCTCTATTCTTGTTATGCGTCGCGTCGTGCGTTGCCCGCGCGGACGACAAGGCCGTGGTTGCGATCCACGGCTTCGACAAGATGTCTTGCAGCGACTGGCTGGACTCGCACGGCAGCGATGAAGTGCGCGCCCAGTACATCGCCTGGATCAGGGGCATCGTCACCGGATATAACTTCGCCAATCCCGACAATCAGGTTGCCATGGGACATATGCCCGGCGATTTCGCATTGGGTTTGTTTGTCGACTCCTATTGCCGCAGCCATCGTTCCACATCGATTGCCGGCGCTGCGTTTGCGTTGATCGAAGAGCGGCGCGGCGATGCCGCCGTAACGGAATTCAAAGCGCCGGAATCCGACGCCGATCCATTCCAGGCTTGGCTGAAACGGCAAAGCGACGATATGCGCAGCCTGGATATCAATATACAGCGCGATATTTATAAAAAGCAAATGGAGCTGGATTCCGGCAAATAACGGGACGAACAAACCGCTTCAAGTGGCCGCAGCGTTCGTTTGCGCGATATAGCCGTCGATCAAATCCACGTCGTCACTCTGTATCCTGGCAAACTCCACTCCCACCCGATAGCCCGACAGATACGGATGCTCCGCGCAGTGAACTATTTTGCATATAACACTGATCCGTTTGGGGTTCTCGGGCAAACAAAAACGCACCGTGCGCGAAGACCCGGGAGCGAGCGCGCTCGGACTGATAAAGGCGGCGCCACTGCGTGAGATATCGAGGAAATTGATTGCAGTCCAAGTGTTGCCCAGCACATCGGCAATCGACGCTTCGGCACGTAAAAATTTGCGGAAATGCAAACGTTTTTCTTCGGCAGCCATGCGGTTGACTCCATTTTATGCCACTACACTGCATGATAGTGGCATCAATTTCGTAAAATTTCAAACTGAAATTTCCCCACGGTGCGTGCATGCTTGTGCGGGATCGATGCATCGTGGCGCTAGTGTTGTAATTGCCGCCTCGCTATCTTGCAACTGCGGGAAATTCTGTCGTAACATTCGTAAGAAAAAACGCCAGCGTGACATTCATGCTAGGATGACTTTTCCGCCATTGTGGAGATTGCCATGGAGAGAACCATTCTGAGCGCCGAGGAAATTCGCAAACGCGTGCAAAAGCTCGTGAATGCAATTCCCGAAGTGGCAGACGATGAAGCCAAGGTTGAGACGCCGCTTCCACAGTGGCATGAACCGGACCGCGATGGCTGTAACTGGGACATGGGGGTTTTTCGAGGCGGCAACGATTACGAGACCGAAGTGCGGGAAGCAGTCGAACACGTTCGGGAAAAATACAATCTCCCGCACAAGTGAGCGTTCGCGCTTTGTTTTTCAGCAACGCCAAGTCGCGCCAAGAAAGCGCCGGAAAATAGGATGGCGACGAGTCACGTATAATTCCCGCACTGCCTACTATCTAGAGGGGTGCAATGAGCGCCAACCCGATCCGCCGCAAATTATGTAAAACTGCCGGCTTGACGCTGGCTTTCCTGCCGCTTGCCGCCATGACCCGGCAAGCGCATGCTGCAAGCAATGCAGCGCTGCGCGCCGAACTGAAATATCAGGACACGCCCAAGAGCGGACAATCCTGCCTCACCTGCCTCGAATTCCTGCCGGGAAAAACAGCGACCGATCGCGGTGGCTGCAAACTCATTCCCGGCGACGACCAGATATCGCCGCAAGGATATTGTATTCGCTGGAATACGATGTAAGCGCCTGCGCACGTCAGTTCAGAGTAATGGCTATTAGCAAAACCAGAATGCTCCCTCTCCCGTAGGCGGGAGAGGGAAATTTGGTGCCTGCCGCGATTGTTCCGATCTCAGTTGTAAAAGAAATACAGCGCCGCATACGGGACGCGCGCAACCGCGCCCAGGTGCGCCTGGTCGCAGCCATCGGCTGGCGCTTTGCCACCGGCGGTATTGAGCCGCTGGATACTGGCGGTTCTGGCGAAAATGCCGCTGCCGGAATTCGATTTCGCGCTCAGCAGCAGCCAGGCGACAGCGCTCGGGTCGGAGCTGTTTTCGCTGGCCCTGACTTGGCCGACGACCATGCTGCCGTCGTTGCCTTCCCAGGTCGGTCCGGCATGGTGCTTGCCGACTTTCTGTCCCGCTTGTTTTCCGTGCGTGTCGAACAACTCCGCTTCGGGCGCCTTGAAGTTCCAGGCGAATTTGGTTTCATCGCCCTTGTCGACCCCGCATTCGTATATTTGCACGCCAATGGCCCTGACTTCCAGCGTCAAGGTCTGGCCGGGCGGCACGCGCAGCGAAGCGGTGGTTTGCGGCACTTCCAGCAGCGCTTGATGCGGCTGTTGCCGGTTATGCCGACTGGCGCAGCCGGCCAACACGCAGGCGCCGATAACGATGCCGACGGTCGCGATGGATTGCAATTTCATCTTGATTCCCTCCCCGGATAGATGCATGCTCGAACGCACGCCCGATCAAACGCCCAACACATATTTTTCGCTGCGCAAGCGCCAGGCGGCAAAGCTCACGGCAACCGTCGTGCCCAGCAGCGAACTGCCGATCGTCAACAGATAGGGCAGCGGGCCGACCGCCTGGCCCTTCGCCACTTCCATCAACAAGGTCTGGTTCGACAGCACCGGCAGCGCGTACATCCACCACGCCGTGTTCAAGTCCAGCATCGGCACGATGATAGCCGGCATCATTGGCAGCAGCAATGCGAAACTCATCATGGTCTGCGCCTCCTTGAAGGTCTTGGCATTCATCGCCAGCGCGATTTCAAATGCGGCGGCAAACAGGCACAACGGTATCGCGCAGACGATCATGCCGAACAGCATCGGCAGGCTGACGCGCCACGACATGCCGATTTCTTCCAGCGGCATCCATTTTAATATGAAGTGCGCGACCAGCAATTCCAGCGTCAGGCCGAGCACCGCCAATGCCGCCGTCGCCAGCCATTTGCCGGCGATCAGCGCGAATGGCCGCACCGGCTGCGCCAGCAGCACTTCCAGCGAGCGCCGCTCGCGCTCGCCGGCCGTGGTGTCCATCGCGGTGTTCATGCAGAAGATGAAGGTGGTGACGAAGAACATGCCGAGCAAGGCGCCGATGAAGCGCACCGAGCGCGAGGCGTTGGTGGCCGTGTCGTAGTATTGCAACTGGATCGGCGCCAGCACCGCCGGCGAGACGCCATGCGCCAGCAGGCGGGCGCCGGCGATCGTGTTGTTGTAGCCGTGCAGCACGCCCTCGACGCGGCGCAATTTGGATTGCAGTTCGGATGCAGAGTCGAACCACAGTTCGATCCGCGCCGGACGCATTGCAGTGTAATTTTCGGTGAACCTGGCGTCGACCTTGACCACGCCGACGTAGTCGTGCTGGCGCAGCAGCCCCGTGATTTCGGCGTCGCTCATGCTGTCGCGCGTGCTGACTTGCACGTTTTTCTGCTTCAGCAGGTTCAACAGCGTCGGCGTTTGCGGCGCGCCGACGACCACAAGCTTGATGTCTTCATGTTCCGCCTTGGTCGAGAGGTCGATCATCTTGTGCAACACCACCCATAGCAGCAGCGGGTACATCACCACCATCAGCAACAGCACGCCGAGCGCGCGGCGGTCGCGCAGCGCTTCGCGCAATTCCTTGCGCATGACGACCGCGAATTTTGCGCTCATGCGGAAATCCCTTCATCGGTGCCGACCAGGCTGACGAACGCATCTTCCAGGCTGGCGATGCCGGTGCGCTCGCACAGTTCGGCGGGCGATCCTTGCGCCACGGTCTTGCCCTTGGCGATCACGATCACATCGTCGCACAGATGCGAGACTTCCTGCATCACATGGGTCGCCATGACGATGCAGCAACCCTCTGCGCGCAAGATGGTCAGGGTCTTGCGCAACGCGCGCGTGCTCATCACGTCCAGGCCGCGCGTGGGCTCGTCGAGCAACAGGTGGCGCGGCCGGTGCAGCAGCGTGCGGGCCAGCGCCACTTTGACGCGCTGGCCTTGCGAAAAGCCCCGGGTGCGGCGATCGATGATATCGTCCATCGCCAGCAGCGCCACCACGTCGCGGATGCGCTGGCCGATTTCCTGCGGTTCCATGTCATTGAGTTCGCCGAAATAGACCAGGTGTTCGCGCGTGGTCAAGCGCTCGTACAATCCGAATTGATCGGTCAAAAAGCCGATGCTCTTGCGCACCCGGATCGGCTCGCGCGCCGGGTCCAGTCCATCGATGGCGATGCTGCCGCAGTCGCGTTGCAGCAAGCCGACCAACAGCCGCAACAGCGTGGTCTTGCCAGCCCCGTTCGGTCCCAGCAAGGCCGTAATCTGACCGTCGCGCGCGTGGAAGCTGACGCCGTCCAGGGCCTTGACGGCGCCGAAATGTTTGCCTACCGAATCGACTAAAATCATTTTCTACTTTCAGGGATGCGGACCGGCTGCGTCGAGTTGAAAGCTGCTGCGCGGGATCTCTTTCAAGCAGTCCGCTACCAGCGTCCGTTCCGGCAGGTCGACGAATTCGCGCAACAGGCGCGGCGCGCAGCCCAGTTGCGACACGCCATGCGCAGCGTTGGCTACCACGAAGCGCTGCGCATGGGTCATGTATCTCGCTGCGTCGTCCGCGCGATACGGCGGCGTGACCGGGTCGAGCGCGCCCGACAGCAGCAACACGGGCGCAGCGATTTGCGCCGGCGCACGGTAGGCGATCGGCGGCACGTTCACCGAGCGGCACCAGGTCGGCACCGTTTTCACTTCCATCCCGTGCAGGAACGAATGGCTTTCTTCGTCGGCGACAATCGCCGGCGTCAGGCGCGGGATATCTTCCGCGCAAGTCACCGACAACAGCAGGCCGACCGCCGGGCCGTCCAGGGAAAAATCGCTGGCGCCAACCATTTGCGCCAGGAACGGCGCCCAGTTGCCGCGCGCCGCGCTATCGATCAAAAACGGCAGCCGGCTGGCGCTGTCGGGCGAATACAATGCGCCGCGCACGGTTTGCGCAAAGCGCTCGGCAGTCAAGCGCAGGTTGACCTGCGCGGCTGTGCGCGGATGCTTGAAATCGAGCGTGACCGCGCCGTCGTCGACGCGCTTTTGCAAGGTGGCAAACTGCTGCGCCAGAGTCGGAAACGCCGCGTGGCAATCGCGGTCTTCGGCGCAATGCTGGAAGGTGGCGTCCAACGCGGCCTGCGCGTCGCGGCCCCAGGCGAAAATAATCTGGTCGGGCGCGGCCACCGCGTCGAGGATCATTGACCGCACGTTGTCCGGGTATAGTCGCGCATAGGCCTGTGCCAGGCGGGTGCCGTAAGACGCGCCCCACAGATCGATTTTTCCGTAGCCCAGCGCGACGCGGATCTGTTCCAGGTCGCGCGCCGAATTTTCCGTATTGTAGAAAGCGAAAGGCTGGTTCAGCCTGTGCATGCAGAGCGCGATCAAGCGTTCCTGCTCCGCGCTGGAGCTTTCGTCGAGCGGCTCTTTGCTGTCGCAATCGAGCTTGCCGGACAAGCCGGTGCCGCGCTGATCGATGAAGACGATATCGCGGGTGGCGCGGATTTTCCGAAATGCTGTCTCCAGCAGCGGCAAGATGTCGCTGCCGGCTTGTCCTGGCCCTCCGGCAAGCACGAACAGCGGATCGGGACGCGCCGCTTCGCGCAAGGCCGGCGCCAGCGTGACTTGCAGCGCCAGTTTTGGCCCGGACGGGTTGCGGTAATCCAGCGGCGCGCTGACGGTGACGCACCGCAATGCCTGGTCGTAACCGGACATGTGGCAACTGTGGCCCGCTTGTGGCGCGGCGCTTGCCGGTATGCTTGCGCACAGCACGGCTAGAGCTGGCAAGGCGAGCAACAAACGCCGAATATGGGTAGTTACGGAAATGACTCCGCTGTACTTCCCTCTCCCGCAGGCGTGAGAGGGGAGAGCCGGGCCGCGTGGGCCGAGGGCGCTCGCGAAGCCGCTTGACTTGGCAGACGCCCTCACCCTAACCCTCTCCCGCTCGCGGGAGAGGGGATACATCTCTTCGAACTCGAGCACGGGGAGCAAAGCGCGCAACATCGGTGAATCCTTTTTCGTCGATCGGGCCAAACAGGTGCCATGAATTATAATCACTTATGTGTTCTGCAAGCTTTTTCTTCGGATGGGGCGGCAGTTTTCCCGGTTTGCGGTTTTCCGTACGTTTGACGCGATGGATTAGGTGCGTGGCCCTCTGCTGCCTGTTATCATTAGCGGAAAGTTACGCATCGCGTAGAGCCGCCACCGATCCGAGGTAAAATATGAGCATGGACGCACTGAAAGAGAAGTTAAAGGAATTGCACCTGACGTTGGAAGACGCGGAGTCGCCCGATGCCGAGTTGGCGCGGCTATTGCAGGTGCTCGATTCCGATATTCGTGCGCTGCTGGTCAAGCAAACCGCCGAAAAGTCCGACGCCGATGGATTGGCGAGCCAGGCGCAATCGATTTCGGCCAGATTTGCCGCCAAGCACCCTCGTCTGGAGCCGTTGTTGCGCGAATTGACCGACATGCTGGCGAGTCTGGGAATATGACAGCCGGATTGCAGGGATAAGAAATTGCCCGAGTCGACCATCGCGATTTTTGTCGTCGACGGTGGTCGTCTCGTCATGTCTAAAGAGAATGTTGAGAGATGACAGCACCGAAGGATTTGCGCACCGAGGCCCGTAAAGTATTGCGTTGCGCCGCCAGAATCGCATTGAATGACGCCAGGCAGATCAAAGGACGCACCATCGATATTTCGATGGGCGGTATCAGCATAATGCTGGACGAACCGTTTACCGTTCCGCAGCAATGTGCGATCGCGTTCGACGCTCCGGTTGGCGGAAAAATCGTTAACATCAATGTGACGGCCAAATCGACGTATTGCACTTGCGTCGGCACTTCCGGGTTTCGGGTCGGCTTTCAATTCGATCAAAAAAACGAGGCGACGGTGAAAGCGATACGCCAGTTGATGCAATAGGGGCATCGTTTGCGCTGCGCTTTACTCAGCCTGCTCAGCCTATTCAACCTAGATTAAGGGAGAATCGCGTGACGAACATGAAACGGTTTACCGTTGTCGCTTGCGCCATCTTGCTGCTTCTCGCACTCTTGTTTGCGGCGTATGTCTGGCTGGTTTTGACATGGTCGTATTCGGACGGCGAGCGCGCCGGCTATGTGCAGAAATTTTCCAGAAAAGGCTGGATCTGCAAGACCTGGGAAGGCGAGTTGTTGTTGACAACCTTGCCGGGCGTGGTGCCGGAAAAATTCGAATTTACCGTGCGCGACGATGCGGTTGCCGCGCAGCTTTCAGCCAATGCCGGCAAGCGGGTCGTGCTGAGTTACAGCCAGCATAAAGGCATACCGGGCTCCTGCTTCGGCGACACCGAGTATTTCATCGACAAGATCACCGTTTCGCAATAATTTGCAATGATTTGCAATATTTTGCGACAATTTAATATGGAAATATACCAAATGCGAAAATTGCAGCAATGGATGCGCCTGGCGCAAGCGGGAATGATTTTGGCCGGCTTGTCGTGCACTGCCGCGCATGCCGAGTCCGACACCGGCGCGCCGGCCGCGCCGGCTGCCTCTGGCGACTTGTTTCACATGATCGATTCGCAGCCGATCAGCGAACTGTGGGTCAATCCCGGATTCCTCTCCTATCATTGGCAGCGCGATCTGAATCTCAACGGCGACAACTTCGGCCCGGGCGTGGAATACCGATTTTCGACCGTGGCTTCGCTGACCGCCGGTGAATTTCGCAATAGCGACCGCGTCAGTTCAAAGTATGTCGGCGGCTATTACCAGCCGTTTGCCATCGGCGATGTGCGTTTGGGCGCAGCGATCGGCGCGTTCGACGGCTACCCGAAAATGAAAAACGGTAGTTGGTTCCTGGCGGCGATTCCCGTCGCCAGCTACGATTACGGGCGCGTCGGCCTCAACCTGTCGTTTGTGCCCAGCTATCAAAACAGGCTGTATGGCGCCTTGTCGTTCCAATTCAAATTCAAGATCTTTTAATTCGTCGGGGACAGTGGCGATGCTTGGTATCCACGATCTGGCGCTATTCGTCCTGTCCGGCTTGCTGCTCAACATCACGCCCGGCCCCGACTCGCTCTACATCGTCGGTCGCAGTGCCTCGCAGGGCTGGCGCGCCGGCGCCACCGCCGCATTCGGCGTCGGCAGCGGCACGCTGGTGCATGTGCTGGCGGCGGCGTTCGGTTTGTCGGCCATCCTTGCAACTTCGGCGGCGGCCTTTACCGTGGTCAAACTGCTCGGCGCAGGCTATCTGCTGTATGTCGGCGTCTCGTTGCTGCGCAGTCGTTCCGGTTCGCCGGCGAATGGCCCGGTGCAACGCATTGCGCCAGCAACGCTGCGGCAGATATATACGCAGGGCTTCTTGACGAATCTGTTGAATCCGAAAGTCGCCTTGTTCTTTCTGGCATTCGTGCCGCAATTCATCGATCCGGCGGCGCCCGACAAGCCGCTGGCGTTCGTCGCGCTTGGCGCGATTTTCGATTTCAACGGCATGTTGTGGTGTAATTTTCTTGCATGGTCGGCAGCGACCGCCGGCGCCCGCTTGAAGGGCAATGCCAGGCTGGCCAATATCCTCAACCGCATGACCGGATGCCTGTTCGTCGGCTTGGGCATCAAACTGGTTTTTGCCAGGCAGAATTAGGCAAATATACCCGTGAAGGGTATGCGAGGCATGGAATTGAATCATTTCAAAGGCTAATAAAATAGTGTTGGTCGTCAAGCGCATTTTGGATTAATATACGCACAGCGCATATTTCAACCGAAAGGAATCCCGCCATGACGACCCAACAAACCCTGCTGCGCGATGCGATGCAGAGCCTCAACATGACCCGCGATGTGTTTGCCGAACGCTTGGCGATCAAGCGCAGGACTCTCGATACTTGGTTGCTGCCTGAGAATTCGAACGAATTCCGGGCGATGCCGAGCGTGGTGGAAAAATTCATTCAAGAGATTTTGCAGCAAGACGCACGGAATCAAAAATATACGCAAAGCGCACATACTGATTTGGCAAGCCGGATGTCGTACAACGGCAAGCCGCAACTGATTTCAGTCGAGCAATTCAACCGCGAATCGGTCGAGGAATTGCTGGCAATCGCGGAAACGATGGAGCCGATCGCGCGCCGCCAAAAGGTCACGCGCGTGCTGGAAGGCGCGGTGCTGGGCAATCTATTTTTTGAAGCCAGCACGCGCACCCGCGTCAGCTTCGGCACCGCGTTTTGCCGCCTGGGCGGCTCGGTGTGCGACACGACAGGCTTCACCTTCTCGTCGATGGCCAAGGGCGAATCGATCTACGACACCAGCCGCGTGATGAGCGGCTACGTCGACGCGATGGTGGTGCGCCACCCGGACAAAGGCTCGGTCGCAGAATTTGCCGACGCCACCAATATCCCGGTCATCAACGGCGGCGACGGCCCCGGCGAACATCCGAGCCAGGCCTTGCTCGACCTGTACACGATCCGCAAGGAATTCGCCCGACTGGACAAGCAAATCGACGGCGCCCACATCGCGCTGGTCGGCGACCTCAAGTATGGCCGCACCGTGCATTCGCTGATCAAGTTGCTGTCGCTGTTTCGCGGCATCAAATTCACGCTGGTGGCGCCGACTGCGCTGGAAATGCCCGCCGGCATCCTCGACCTGGTGGCCAGTCGCGGCCACACCATCGTGCAGTCGCAATCGCTGCGCAGCGGTTTGCAGGACGTCGACGTGTTGTACGCGACGCGCATCCAGAAAGAGCGTTTTTCCGGCGAAGAGATCGAAGGCTACAGCACCGATCTGCAAGTCAATCTGGAAATGCTCGACAGCGCCTGCAACCCGGACACCTTCGTCATGCATCCGCTGCCGCGCGACAGCCGCGCCGGCGCCAACGATTTAAGCACCGACCTGAACCGCGATCCGCGCCTGGCCATCTTCCGCCAAACCGACAACGGCATCCCGGTGCGCATGGCGATCTTCGCGGTGCTGCTGGGGGTCGAGAACCAGATACAAGCCAGCCTGCGCGACGCCACGTGGAAATCGCCGACGCATATCGGGCCGTACGATGCGATTTTTCATCGCTTGCAAAACGGTTGAGGGAATCGATGGCGAAAAGGCGCGTCTTCGCCGCCGAACGAAGCGCGCGATATCGGCGGCGCCGGGCCGCGCATCGGATTTGTCGGTGAAAAAATCAGGCATGTTGCCCGGCCCCCTTGATTGCGCGACCAATCAAGGCGGCGGCAGCCGGGAAATGTAATCCGCCACCGCGTCGAGATCGTCGTCGTTGTAGAGTTTGATCACCTTCACCATGTCGGGGTTGGCGTTGCCACGGCTTTCGCTGCGGATGAATGTTTCTTCGCGCAACAGGTATTTGAAATGCTGCCCGGCCACCAGCGGGTAGAACTTCTCCGCATCGCCTTGGCCTTTGTCGCCGTGGCAGGTCGCGCAATCCCGCGCATAGAGCTCCTTGCCGCGCGCCAGCATTTTTCCCGCGCCCTTGCCCAGATTGGGCGGAATCGGCAACGTCTGCAGGTAGGCGGCGATGTCGCTCATGTCTTGCGTCGTCAGCACATGATTGCCGATAAACGGCTGCATCGTGGGATTCTGGCGCTTGCCGGAGCGTATATCGGCCATCTGTTCAATCAGCACCGTCGCGTGCTGTCCGGCCAGGCGCGGATACAGTCCGCTGGTGCTGCCCGCCGCGCCGTTTTTGTGGCAGCCTTTGCACAGCCTGAAGGCCTCTTCGCCGTTTGCGACATCGCCCTTGCGTTTGAGAGCGGCCAATTTTTCGCCGGAAAGTTCGTTCCATGCGTGTTCGCCACCGCCGGCCTTGACCGGCGTTACATCTTGCGCCAATACGCTGAGCGGCCACAAAAAAACGACCAACGCTGCTTTCATCATTTGCTTCACGATATTTCCCCTGTCGATGCCATGCCGCCTCATAGGCCGGTTATATATTCCGCCAAGGCCTTGATCTGATCGTCGTTCAGGCGCTTGGCCACTTCGCGCATGACACGCGCCGATTCGTAGTTGCGCACGTCGTTCTGGAAATTATGCAACTGATCGATCAGGTATTGCCGATGCTGGCCGGCCAATCGCGGCGCGCGCTTGCTGCCGCTGGCATCGGTGTTGTGGCAGGCGTCGCAGGACGGCACGCCGTGCGCCTCGTCGCCCTCCAGAAACTGCTTCTTGCCGGCATCGGCGGCCTTCTGGTCGAGCACCGGCTCCGAGGTCGGTTTCTGCGCGCTGAAATACTGGCCCAGCGCCTTGAAATCGTCCGGGTCGATGGTGGCGACAATGGGCGCCATGATGTCGCTCTTGCGCTTGCCGGAGCTGAACTCTCTCAACTCGCGCGCCACATACTCGGGTTGGCGTCCGGCCAGTTTCGGAAACGTCGCCACCGTGCTGTTGCCATCCATTCCATGGCATGCGGAACAGACGGTCGCAACAATCGTCTTCGCTTTGTCCGCGTCGTCGCTTTGGGCCACAACCAAGCCGCTCATGGCCCATCCGGCGCATCCGAGCAGGATCGCCGCCCGCTGCCGTCCCGTCGTGCGCCACCAGCCGGGCGATATTTTCTGGCCGTTACCGTTGTTATCGCAAATGTTCAATTGCTCCTCCATTACCGGATCGCGTTCACCACCGGCATTCCTGGTCGATCGCCCACATCGCGGATGCAACGGCGACGCGCCGATCGACAGGCATGTTCGTAACGCACGGAGCGTTCAGCACATACTGTGCCAGCCGCATTTGGTCGTAACATCGTGCAATACGCAAGAGTGGGGAATGGCGCCAGCGCTTGGACAGCTTTCAAAAGGCCGCATTCTTGAGGGGGATGATGCCCTGACTGTGCCTTTTTCGAACAGGCGTTGCGATGCATGTCCCAATTTGTATCGTGTCGGTTGCAACCTGGGTCGACGCCAATTGCCTTTTCCAACCTCAATTCGGCCTCGAAAATGTGTGTCTGCGCACAGACGCATAGACTGCGGTACACTTACTATTAATAAATTGCTATTACTAGGAGGAATGCCGGATGTCCGAAATGGAAAATAGCAGCCGCTTGCGCTGGCGGATCGAGGATATCGATTTCGACCTGGTCGACCCCGAGGCGGTGCATGACAACGAATTCTTGTTCCACATGCTGGCCTCGGCCTCGTTCGTGGAAATCCTTGCCGATAAATACAGCGCCAACCTGATCGCGCATTTTGGCGGCAATGCCGAGGTGACGACCTGGCTGAAGGAGTCGTGGCAAGAGGAAGAGGTGCAGCACGGACGCGCACTGAAGGCATACGTCAACAAGGTCTGGCCGGAGTTCGACTGGGATGCGGCCCACGCCGCCTTCTGGCAGGAATACAGTTCGTTCTGCCTGGTCGAACAATTGGAGCCGCAGCGGGCCCTGGAACTGATGGGGCGTTGCGTCGTCGAGACCGGCACCACGACCATGTATCGCGCGATCTACAATTACGTGCGCGAGCCGGTGCTGCGGCAGATGATCGGCAATATCGCGGCGGACGAGTCTGCGCACTACGCGCATTTTCGGCGTTATTTTTCGATCTACAATGCGGTCGAAAAGCATGGCTTCGGCGCCGTCGCCGCCGCCATCTGGCGCCGCATGCGGGATATCGGCGGGCAGGATGCGTATCTCGCCTTCAAGCACGTGTACGCAGCGCGCCATCCCGAACGACCGTTTCAAGAAGCCGACTGGCAGCGCTATCACAAGGCGGTCAAGGTTCAATCGCGCCGCGACTACCCGCATGCAGTCGCGGTCAAGATGCTGCTAAGGCCAATTCCGATGTTCGAGCCATTCAGGCGGCTATTGGAATGGCCGCTGCTCGGCGTGGCGAAGTTGGTGTCGTTGAGTTGAGCGGGCGCTTGATCCTTTTCCTCATCGCCCCACAAATCCAAACAGGTTGTCCAACACCGCATCCGGCTGTTCCCCCATCAAATCGTGCCCGCAGTTTTCCAACTGCACGATCTTGGCGGCGGGGATGGCCTTGGTCAAGGTCGCGGTGGCCTTGGGTGGGGTCATCATGTCGCGTTTTCCCAATAGGAACAGGGTAGGGCAGGTGACTTGTTGCGCTGCCGCTTCGCCGTTGGCGTAGGCGTTGCAGGCGGAGAAGTCGATGTAAAAGACCTTTTCGTCGCTGTGGCGCGAGATATGCTGCATCAGGCGTTGCGCGCCGCCGGTCACGTAAAAGCCGGGGCCGGGGAAAGATGGCTTTTGCGTAATCGACGAGTGCGACCAGATGTTGACCATGTCGATGGCGCTCTGTTCGTCGTTCAAGGCCGCGTTGAGCAGCGTGTCCGACACTTTCATCGGATAGGCGGTGCCGACCAGCGCCAGCTTGGCGACGCGCGCCGGCGCCCTGGCCTGCGTCTCCAAGGCAATCAGTGACCCCATGCTGTGGCCGATCAGGCTGGCTGACTGCACGCCGGCCGCATCGAGCACGCGCAACAGCCAGCCGGTCATCGCTTCGACCGAGGTCAGCGCCGGCCCTTGGCTGCGGCCATGACCGGGCAAGTCGACTGCCAGCACACTGAATCCGTGGTGGGCGAAATAGCGGGTCTGCAAGATCCAGACCGAATGATCGTTTTGCGCGCCGTGGATGAAGACCACGGTCGGCAAGGCGGCGTCGAAAGGCTTGCCGCCGGTATAGCAATAGGCATCGTGGCCGTCGATTTTCAACAGCATGTCAGGCTCCCTTTTGCGAGGCTTTCAAGCCGCGCCCTAAATCTTCGATCAAGTCGTCCACGTCTTCCAAGCCGACCGACAGCCGCATCGTGCCTTCGGTCAGGCCAGCGGCGGCCAGTTGCTCGGGCGGCACGCGGAAATGGGTGGTCGAGGCTGGGTGAATCACCAGCGACTTGGCGTCGCCGACATTGGCCAGATGCGAGAACACGGCCAGCGATTCGACGAAGCGTCGTCCGGCTGCGCGATTGCCCTTGATGTTGAACGAGAATACTGCGCCGCAGCCCTTGGGCAACAGCGACTTCGCCAACGCGTGATCCGGGTGCGAGACCAGTTCGGGATAGGAAACCGATTCCACCGCCGCGTGCGCGACCAGGAATTCGACCACCTTGCGCGTATTGGCGACATGCTTTTCCATGCGCAGCGCCAGCGTTTCCACCCCTTGCAGGATGGCGAACGCGTTGTGCGGACTCATTGCCGCGCCGAAGTCGCGCAAGCCTTCGCGCCGGGCGCGCAGCGAGAACGGCGCGACGCTCGATTCTTCCGCGAACACCATGCCGTGGAAGCCGTCGTACGGCTCGCATAATTCGCCGAAATGCCCGGTCTTGTCGTGCGCCTGCTGCCAGTCGAACGCGCCGCCGTCGACCAGCAAGCCGCCGATTGCGGTGCCGTGTCCGCACAGGAACTTGGTGGCGGAATGGAAAATCAAATCGGCGCCGTGCGCGAACGGTTTCAACAGGTAGGGCGTGGTGAAGGTCGAATCGACCATCAGCGGCAGGTAATGCTCGTGCGCGATGGCGGCGATCTTGGGGATGTTCAACACGTCCAGGCCGGGGTTGCCCAGCGTTTCGCCGAACAAGACCTTGGTGTTGGGTCGGATCGCCGCGCGCCAGGCGTCGAGGTCGCGCGGATCGACGAAGGTGGTCTCGATGCCGAAGCGCTTCATCGTATACGCCAGCAGGTTTTGCGAACCGCCGTACAGCGCGCGCGACGCCACCACGTGCGAGCCGGCGCCGGCGATGGTGGCCAGGCCGAGATGCAAGGCGGCTTGCCCGCTGGCCACCGCGATGCCGGCCACGCCGCCTTCGAGTGCCGCGATGCGCTCTTCCAGCACCGCATTGGTCGGGTTGGAAATGCGCGAGTAGACATGGCCGGCGCGCTCCATGTTGAATAGCGACGCGGCGTGGTCGGAATCCTTGAACACGTAGGCGCTGGTCAGGTAAATCGGCGTGGCGCGCGCGCCGGTGGCTGGGTCCGGCGCGGCGCCGGCATGCAGCGCCAGGGTATCGAAACCGGGGTAGTTGGGACCGCTCATGGTGGGGTGTGCTCCTGTCGTAGCGTGGGGTCGTTGCGTTTTGCTGTACTGCAGCATTGTTTAAATACGCGATGGTGCGAATCGTAGCATTGAATGCGCGTCGCCGAAACCCGGTCGGATCAAGAGCGCCGGGAATTTTCGCGCAGCGCGCGCATTCGTTTGTCTGCGCTGGATTTTTCTTTGCGCTTAGGCTACATTGGAGCACTAAATACAAAAAAACGGACAGGATAGAACAATGAAAGTATCCGAAATCCTCGAGGTCAAAGGCGCAGGCCTTTATACCGTGACGCCGGATGAGTCCTTGCTCGATGCGGTCAATGTGATGGCAGAGCGGGACATCGGCTCGGTGGCGGTGCTGGAACTGGGCGAATTGGTCGGCATGCTGACCTTTCGCGAAGTCATCAAGGTCATCCAGGAGAACCGGGGAACGGTCGGGCTCGACACGGTGCGCAAGCACATGAACGACCAGCCGATCACGATCACGCCCGATACCGAAGTCAATGAAGTGCGGCGCCTGATGCTGGAGCACCACGCGCGCTATGTGCCGGTGATGAATGCCAAGGTGTTGCAAGGCGTTATATCGTTTTACGATGTCGCCAAGGCAGTGCTGGAAGCGCAAAGCTTTGAAAACAAGATGCTCAAGGCGTATATCCGCGATTGGCCGGCAGAGGGCGAAAACGAATAACCTGCATACCGACGCAAATCCCGATCAGATGCAACTGCGCGTAACGCCCCTGCGCTTGATCGAGGTGGACTTTTTTGCGCGCCCAGCCGATGCCGGGGACGGCCTGTGCCTTATCCACCGGCCGTCCGACAGCATTCAATTCCATCGGATTCGACAGTGGGGGTTGATCCTGCGCCGTGTTGGCGCACCGTATTTTCCTCGCTTCGATTACTCCCGCTATTGCCCAGCTTTTCATCGCAGACGAACGCGCAGCGCGCGCTTCGTCGTCCCGCAGGCCGCTAACGACCTGCCAATTTTAAGGAAATTTCCATGCATATCGCCATTGTCGGTGCCGGCCTGGCCGGTCTGATCTGCGCTCGCCAGCTTCAAGAGCAAGGCAATCAAGTCGTCGTCTATGAAAAAGAGCGCGAAATCTGCGGACGCATGGGAACGCGCCAGACCGAATTGGGCGGCTTCGATCATGGCGCGCAATACTTCACCGCCAGCAGCGACGCCTTCAAGAATGCGATCGTCGGCTGGCGCAAGGCCGGTTGGGTCAGCGCGTGGAATGGCAAATTGGTGGTGCTGGAAAACGGCGAGGCCGAATCGGCCGGGCGCAGCGCAGAAATGCTCAAGCAGCGCTATGTCGCCATTCCCGGCATGAGCGCATTGGGACAGCAGTTGGCGCAAGGCTTGGACATCCGCACCGAGCAATTGGTCAAGCGCGTCGAAGCGCGCGGCGATCAATGGCTGCTCAATCTCGTGTCGGACACGGTGCCTGCCGATGAGGCCGCCGGCCCATTCGACGCGGTGATCCTGGCCATTCCGTCCGGCCAGGCGACGCCGTTGTTGGGCGTCGCGCCGAAACTGCTGGCGCAGGCCGAGCAGGCCAGGTTCGCGCCATGCTGGGCCTTGATGCTGGGCTTCCAGGATTCACTGGATTTGCCGTACGATGGCGCATGGGTGAAGTCGTCGCGCCTGGCCTGGATTGCGCGCGACGCTTCCAAGCAGCAGCGACGCGCCGGCGAGCATTGGGTCGCGCACGCATCCCCCGCTTGGAGCGTCGAGCATTTCGACGACGACGAGGAACGCGCGAAAGAAAAATTGCTGAAGGCATTCCACGTCGCCACCGGATCGCAAGTGCAACCGATTTATGCGCATGTCTATCGCTGGCATTTCGCCCAGGCGGTGCAACCGATCGCCGGCGACTGCCTATGGGACAACACGCTGCGCATCGGCGCTTGCGGCGATTGGTTCAAGGCCGGATTGGACGGCAACGGCCGGATCGAGAACGCGTATTTGAGCGGTTTGGCGATGGCGGAATCGCTGCGGCTGGCGGTGCACTAAACATCAAGGTTCGCATTCGACCCGGTTTCTGCCGTTCGTCTTGGCGCGATACAGCGCGCGATCGGCGCGCGCCATCATCTCTGTAACACTGTCGCCGGAGCGGAAGGCGGTGACGCCGGCACTGACGGTGCGCTGGCCGACGCCGGGGAAAGTGTGTTCGGCCACTTTCTTGCGCAATTTTTCCGCCATTTCCTGCGCGCCCGCCAAGTCGGTATTGCAGGCGACGACCAGGAATTCTTCGCCGCCCCAGCGGCCGACGATGTCGACGTCGCGCGTTTCGTCGGACAGGATATTGGCGCACGCGATCAAGACTTGATCGCCGACCTGGTGCCCGTAGGAGTCGTTGATCGACTTGAAAAGGTCGAAGTCCAGCAGCACCAGTGCGAAGCTGGTGCCGTAGCGCTCGGCCCGGGCCAGTTGCTCCTCGATCTGTTCGTCGAGTTTCACGCGGTTGTACAGCTTGGTCAAGCGGTCGGTGACGGCGATTTGCGCCAGTTCCCGGTTTTTCTCCAGCAGTTCCAGCGTGCGGATATCGACCAAGGTCTGCAAGGCCCTGGCCTTGGCGTGCAGCAGCGCCAGGCGCCAGCGGTAGCCGCCATACACCGCCGAGGCGGCAATCACTATGGCCAGCGCCAGGAACCACGTGGTTTGCCAGAACGCCGGATAAACGATGACCGGGATCGACAGCAAATGGCTGCTCCAGGCGCCCAGGCGATTGCTGCCGCGCACCTGCAGCGTGTATCTTCCGGGCCACAGATTGCCGTAGTTGGCGCTGCGGTGCGCGGCGTCGGCGGCGATCCATTGGTCGTCATAGCCCAGCAGACGGTAGCTATAGCGGTTCTTTTGCGGCGCCGAATAATCGAGCGCGGCGAATTCGACGGAGAAATTGCGCTGCTCCGGGGTGAGCGTCAGCCCCGCTTCCAGCGCGCCCAGCGGCTGGGCGATGCCGTTGATCTTGAGTTCGGTGGCAACCAGCGCCGGCTGATTTTCCCAGGGGCGGAATTTATCGGGATCGATCACGGCCACGCCTAGCGTGCCGCCGAACAGGAACAAGCCGTCCGCAGTGCGCGCGTACGAGCCGGTCCAGGAGGTGCCGATATCCATGCCGTCGGCCTTGGTGATTTCGACCATCTTCCCGCTCGCCGGATCGAACAGGTGGTCTTCGCTCCAGATGCGCCCGGCCTTGTCCTCCAGCAGATTGGAGCCGAAATATTGGCTCATTTGCCCGGCTTGCGCGCTGATGTGGTCGAATTGCGCATGCTTGCCGTCCCAACTGCGCAAGCGATCCAGCCCGGACTCGGTGGCGACCCAGAGCCGCCCTTCGCGGTCGTACAGCAGCCCGCTGTCCATGTTGGCGCTGAGGCTGTCTGGCTGGGTCGGGTCGGCGACAATGACATGCAAGACCTTGGCGCCGGGTTCCAGCACGCACAGGCCGCGCTGCGTGCCGGCCCAGATGCGGCCCTGGCCGTCTTCCTGCATCGGATACACGGCGGTTTTCATCGGGTTGCCGTCGTCGGCCGTATAGGTTTCAAAGCCGCCCTGTTCGCCGCGCCAGTGCCACAAGCCGTCCTCGGCGCCGACAAACAGCTCGCCTTTGGCGGTCACGAAAATGCCGGTCACTTCCAGCTTTGCGCGTTTGGGCGAGAGCGCGTACGCTTGCCACCGACTGGCGCCGGGCGGCAGACGGAACAGCCCCGATTGCTCGGTTCCGACCCAGAGCGATCCGTCTGCCGTCTTCGCCATCGTCGTCACGATGTCTTGCGGCAGGCTGCCTGGCGCGCCCGCTTGCGCACGATAACCACCCTGCAAGCCGCGCCCGCGGTCGAGGATGTCGATGCCGGCGTTGGCGGCGCCGACCAGGATGCGGCCATCGTCGAGCGGCAAGACGCTATGCACGTCGGATACGCTGAGTCCCTCGGGGCGATTCGCGCTATGGTGCAGCATGCGGAAGGCGCGGTTGGTGGCCGCATAACGCTGCAAGCCGCCGGCCCAGGTGCCGATCCAAAGCTGGCCGCTATGGTCAGCCATCAGCGAACCGATGATGTCCAGCGCCAGCCCGCTGGCATTGGATTGATCGTGGCGCAGGCCAAGCAGCGGCTGGCCATCGACCGCCGATACGATGTCGATGCCGTCGCCGAACGTGCCCAGCCAGATTTCCTCGGGGCGCGGCTGCGCGATGGTTCTGATGCTTGACCGTCTTTTTCCGGCGGCGCGTGCGATGTCGGTCGGCGCCCAATGCGGGGTCGCTTCGCCCGCAGCCAGCCATGCCAGGCCACCGCTGGAAGTGCCGATCCATATCTTGCCGTCCTGCGCTTGAAACAGGCTGCGGATTTGCCATTTGCCGGATGAATCGGGGGCGCTCTGCTCCGGCACGACACTTTCCAGTTTGCCGGCGCCAGGCGCAAGGCGCTGCAAGCCGCCGTCGCCACCTATCCATAGCACGCCTTGCCGATCCATTAGCAGCGCGCGCACACGATTGTCGACCAGGCTGGCAGGGTTGGCCGGATCGTGCCGATAATGCGTGAAGGCGCGGCCATTGACGGGGCGGTAGTCCAGCCCCTTTCCGGTGCCTATCCAGTGGCCGCCGACGGCGTCGGTGACAATTGCCGTGATGTCTTCATCGGCCAGGCTGGCCGGCTCGGTGGCATCGTGATGGAATGAAACAAAATGGTTGACGCGCGGATCGTACACCGACAGTCCGGCATTGTTGGTGCCAACCCACAAGCGGCCATCGGCGCCGGCCTCGATGCAATTGATGAAGTCGCCAGCCAGTGAGCCGGGGTCGTTTGCGATGTGGGTGTATTTGTTGAAGCGATAGCCGTCGTAGCTGACCAGACCGTTTTGCGTGCCGATCCAGAGCAGGCCCTTGGCATCCATTGCTTGCGCGGTCACCACGCCGAACGGGATCGATTCGCTATCGCCCACCATCTCGAAATACGGGTCGGAAAAGCCAAAATCCGACGCCGGCGTCGCTGCCGTCACTCCCCAGGCCGGCGCGAAAAACGCCAAGGCCGCGATGGCCGACCATCTACGCAACAGATCGAAGCCGCGACGCCCAATGCGCGCGCCGGCAGGAGCGCGGCGGCAAAGCAAGGCGCACGGCAGAAAGGCCGCCATTGCGCAATCGAATTTCTTCAGCGGGCCCGGTGGTGAGATGTTTATGCTTTGCATCACGGCAGCATCCCGCATCGACTTTGGCACAAATGGGATTAAACCACGGCATTATATGTCATATGATACCGGATTCGGTCATCTATGTTGCCGTCGGCAAATGGCGCGACGTTTGCGCAGATTTTTGCGCAATCGCTCGTCTTATCGATGCTTGCGGTATCGAATAACGCGACCCTGGACGTTTTGCTGACGCCTTGCCAATCATGCATTACACTGCTGCTCAATCGAACCTATCTCCACTTCACATAACCATTGATCGACATGAGCCAATCCAGTCAATTCAGCCTGCTTAAACAACGCCGCTTCGGCCCGTTTTTTTGGACGCAGTTTTTCGGCGCGTTTAACGATAACGTCTTCAAGAATGCGTTGTTGGCCATCCTCACTTACGATGCGATCAATTGGACAACCGGAGATGTTGGCTTCTTGACCAACCTGATTCCGGGCTTGTTCATTTTGCCGTTCTTGCTCTTTTCCGCAAGCGCCGGGCAATTGGCGGATAAATTCGATAAGGCGCGCATGGCGCGTTATGTGAAGGTATTGGAAATCGCGATTATGTTGGTTGCCGCTACCGGCTGGATGACCCATACACTGTGGTTGTTAATTGTCGGGATCGTCGGCATGGGTTTCCATTCGACGATGTTCGGTCCGGTCAAGTATGCATACTTGCCGCAGCATTTACGACCGGATGAATTGATGGGGGGTAACGGGCTGATCGAGATGGGAACCTTCGTCGGAATTTTGCTCGGCGAAGTGCTGGGGGCCACTTTGGTGGTGCAGAAATCCTGGGGTATCGAATTGGTTGCGGGCGGCACCATCGCTTTTGCCGCCATCGGTTGGTTGATTAGTCTCAGAATTCCGGTCTCGCCTGCCTCCGAGCCGGAATTGAATATCAATTGGAATGTCTTTTCCGAAACCTTTCGCAATCTTAGCTTTTCCAGTAAAAATCGCACGGTGTTTTTGTCCTTGCTCGGGAATTCATGGTTCTGGTTCTACGGATTCATTTTTCTGGCGCAGTTTCCGCAATATGCGAAGGAATATTTGCATGGCGACCCGACCATCTATGTGTTGCTGTTGACGGTATTTTCGCTGGGAATCGGCGCGGGATCTCTGTTGTGCGAGAAATTGTCCGGTCACAAGATCGAAATCGGCCTGGTGCCGTTCGGGTCGATCGGACTTTCCGTGTTCGGGCTCGATTTATATTTTGCCAGCAATGGCTACACGAATACCAGCTTGGTCGATGTCGTCGGCTTTGTGCATCAGCACGGGAGTCTGCGCATTTTGTTCGATTGCGTGGCGATCGGATTGTTCGGCGGGTTTTTTATCGTGCCATTGTTTGGCTTGATCCAAACGCGCTGCGATCAACGGCATATTTCGCGGACGATTGCCGGCATGAATATCATGAACAGCCTGTTCATGGTCGCGGCGGCGGGACTGGCAATTGTATTGCTGAAGATGGGTTTTAGTATTCCACAGTTGTTCCTGGTAACCGCCATCTTGAACGCGCTGGTGGCGATCTACATCTTCACGCTGGTGCCGGAGTTCCTGCTGCGTTTTGTCGCCTGGATCTTGATCCACACCATCCATAGCGTGCGTGGCGTCGACACCGACCGCATCCCGGCCGAGGGGGCAGCGGTGCTGGTGTGCAACCACGTCAGCTTCGTCGATGCGATGGTGATCGTGGCCGCCAGTCCGCGTCCGATCCGGTTCGTGATGGATCACCGGATTTTCAAGATACCGGTGTTGTCGTGGCTGTTCAAGGCCGGCAAGACGATTCCGATTGCGCCGGCCAGGGAAGATGCGGCAATGATGGAAAAGGCTTACGACACGATCGCGCAGGCCCTGCAGGATGGCGACCTGGTCTGCATCTTCCCGGAAGGCAAGCTGACGTCGACCGGCGAAATGAACGAATTCAAGGGCGGCATCAAGAAGATCGTCGAGCGCACGCCGGTGCCGGTGATCCCGATGGCCCTGCGCGGCCTGTGGGGCAGCCTGCTCACGCGCGGCAAGGGCAATCCGTTCGGCCGTTCGTTCCGGCGCGGCCCGTGGTCGAAGTTATCGCTGGCGGTGGGCGAAGCGATGAAGCCTGCCGATGTGACGCCGGAGATCCTGCAGCAAAAGGTATTGGCCTTGCGCGGCGACTGGAAGTAACGCCGCGCAGTTCGTCTTACTTCGGCGTCGCGCGGGGCGGCAGGTCGTCGATTTGCAATTGCGGCGCAACGGTCGGCAGCGTCAGCACGAAAGTAGTGCCCAGGCCGACCTCGCTCACTACGCGGATGCGCCCGCCCAGCACGCCGGTGACGATATTGTGGGTGATGTTCAAACCCAGGCCGGAGCCGCCGGCGCCCAGCTTGGTGGTGAAAAACGGGTCGAAGATGCGGCCCAGGTTGGCGGCCGGAATGCCGTTGCCGTTGTCTTTCACGGTCAGCTCGACGTTGCCGTCGCTATTGAGGGTGGCCGACAGCGATACCTTGCCGTCGGCGCGTCCCTCCAGCCCGTGCACCAGCGCGTTGTTGACCAGATTGGTGACGACTTGCCCGAGCGGGCCGGGGTAGCTGTCCAACGTCAGCTCGGCTGGAATATCTTGCTCGAAAACGAATGCGGTTCTTTTCAGCGTCGGCGACAGGGTCAACAGGATTTCCGAGATCACCTCTGCCAGCGAGAAGACGCGGCGCTGCGAACTGGTTTGATCGACCGCAACCTGCTTGAAACTGGTCACCAGATTGGCAGCCCGGTATAGATTGCGCACCAGGATGTCGCCTGCTTTTGCCGCGTCCTGCAAATAGCCCTCCAGCGCCGTGCGCTTCAAGCCGTTGCCGGCGGCATAAGTGGTCGTCAGCGATTTGGTTTGATCGACCAGCGTGCTGGCGACCATCAGGCTGTTGCCGATCGGCGTATTGAGCTCGTGCGCGATGCCCGCCACCAGCGAGCCCAACGCCGCCAGTTTCTCGCTGCGCACCAACTCCTCTTGCGCCATGTTCAAGGTGGCAACGGTGCTGGCCAGCTCCATGTTTGTGCGTTGCAATTCGTTGGTGCGCTCGACGACGCGCCGTTCCAGGTTGGCGTTCAATTCGTGGATTTCGTGTTCGATGCGGCGCTTGTCGGTCACATCTTCGCAGGCGGAAATCGCGAAGTGCTCGTTTTCCAGTCCAAATTTATGCGCGGAAAGCTGCACCAGTATATGGGTGCCGTCGCCACGGACCATCCAGGCTTCGCGCTGATAGGCGACGTCGCTTTCCAGGGCGTCGACGATCTCGCTGCGGTCTTCGATGTCCTGATACATGCCCAACTGCGCCGTGCTCTTGCCGATCACGGATTCCCGCGAACGCAGGTACAGTCGCTCGAATGCGCTGTTGACGTCTTTCACCGGGAACCCGTTGCCGAACTGGGTCAGGAACATGGCCACCGGCGACGACTGGAAAATGGTCGAAAAGCGCTGTTCGCTGCTGCGCAACGCTTCTTCGGCGCGCTTGCGCTCGAGTTCCGCCGACGCCCGTTCGCTAAACACCTGCAGCAGCGATCTCACCAGGTCGGGATTGCCCAGCGCTTGCCGGTGCGTGACCGCCAGCACGCCGATCGGCTTGCCTTCGGCGTCGCGCAGCGGCGCCCCGGCGTAGCTTTCCCAGCCGCCCTCGGCCAGCGACGAGTCTTGCGGAAATTTCCTCTGGATATCGGTTGGAAAGAAGCAGATATCGCCCTCCAGCGTATACTCGGATGGCGTTCCTGGCACCGCGTAGTCGAAATTCTCGACCACCCGCCCGTCCATATGCGCGGCCACCGTCTTGATGCGGTCGGGCGCCTGCGGCAGGCGCAAACCGATATACGCGCGGTCGGTGCGCAGCGCCGAGGCCAGATCGGCCACCAGCAATTCGAAGAACGATTCGCCGGCGAGCTGCTGGGTGCCTTGCGCCAGTCGCAGCAGCGCGCGGTCGGCTTCGGCTTTTTGCTCTTCCAGGATGTGCTGGTCGGTGACGTCGCGGATCACCGCCAGCATATACAGCTCGGGGCCGACCGCGAAAATGGTGGCGTTGGTCATGCAACTGCGCAAATCGCCTTTTTTTGTGCGCATGGTCCACGGAAAGTCGCGCACCATCTTGTGCAGGCTCAATTGCCCGATCAGCACGTCGTTTTCTTCTGGATACTGCCAAAGATCGAGCTCGACTGCGTTCTTGCCCAGCCATTCGCTGCGTTTGTAGCCGGTGGTTTTTTCAAAAGTCTGGTTGACATCCAAAAAGACGCCGTCGCCGACGCGCGTAATCGAGACCGAATCGGGATTGCATTGGAAGGCGCCGGCGAACTTGGCTTCCGACAGCCGTTGCGCGTCTTCGGCCCGGCGCTTTTCGGTGATGTCTTCGGCCATCGACAAGAGCCGTCCGGTATGGCCGGATTCGTCGTCGATTTGGGTATTGCTCCATTGGCAGACGATGATCTTGCCGTCGGCGCGCACATTTTCGCCGATATTGCGGCCCGAACCTTCGCCGGTGAGCGCCAGGATCGCGCTATGGTAGCTATCGCCGGCGACTGCGGTGCCGATGAAGCTGCCGTGCTTGCCGATGGCTTGCTCGCGCGTGTAGCCGAATATATGCTCGGCCGCCGCATTCCATTCGATCACATGGTGCCCGCTATCCCATTCGATGATCGCAATCGGGCTTTGCTCGACCAGCGCGCGAAAGCGCGCTTCCCGCTCGTGCAGTTCCTGCTCGATGCGCTTGCGTTTGTCGATGTCCAGTTCCAGCTCGCGATTTTTCTGGTCCAACTCCTCGAATAGCGAGCGCAAACTGATGCGGGTGGCTTCCAGCCGGCGCGACAGCAGGCCGATTTCGTCCAGGCGGCTCCAGGTGAAAGGCACGTCCAATTCCCGCCCGGCCAGCCGTTCCGCTCCCTTGCCCAGTCGCTGCAAGGGACCGACCAAGCGCTTTTCCAGCAGGATCAGAATCAGCACGATGGACAGCACGATTTGCGCGGCCAGCGCCGTCATCTGCTGGGTCAGGCTGTCGATCATGATGCGCCGCAGCCGCGTGCTGCCGACTTCGATCTGCACCGAGCCGATGGTGCTGCCGCGATAGGTCACCGGTTTTTCGGTCGATGCGGTATAGCCGATGCGCCGCTCCGGCCGCTCGTCTTTGACGAACACGCCCAGCGCGGTATCGCGCACTTCGATGCGGACGATATCCTCGTTGCGCATCATCATCGCATCGAGCAGCGCGCGGCCGCTCTCGGTATTGATGTTCCACAACGGTTCCTGCATGCCGTTGGCCAGCACATCCGCATTTTGCTGCAACAGATCCTGGGTGCGTTTCTGCAGCTCGTGGTCGTACACTTCAAACCAGGCATAGCCGCTCACGAGCAAGGCCGGCATCAGCAAGCCGAACACCACCACCAGGACGATCGCGCGTCGCAGAGTCAGGGTGCGGTCGTTCATGGATGGCTGCTTGTCATGTCGTCGGTCGTGGCGCTCGCGTATCGCATTCAGCGCGCTGCCGATTCTTGCATCCAGGCCAGCAATTGTTCGGCGCTCATCGGGCGCGCGAACAGATAGCCTTGCCCCAGCTCGCAGCCCAGCGCTTGCAGGATTTGCGCCTGCCGTTCGTCTTCCACGCCTTCCGCGATCACCCGCAAGCCGAGATTGCGCCCGAGCTGGATCACCATTTCGGCGATGCTCGAGCCGCGCGTCGAACTGGTGATCTCGGTGACGAATGCACGGTCGATCTTGAGCTTGTCGACATTGAGCCTTTGCAGGTAGCTCAACGACGAAAATCCGGTGCCGAAATCGTCGATGGCGATGCCGACGCCGATCTCTTTGATATGACCGAGCAGCTTGATGAGCAAGTCCGGCTCCTCCATCGCCATCGACTCGGTGATTTCGAGTTCGATCGCGACGGCCGGCGCTCCGGTATCGCGCAGCGCGCGGTTCAAGGTGTCGAGAAAATGCGGATGGCGGAATTGCACCTGCGAGACATTGATCGACATGATGAAGTCGCGGTATCCGAGCGCGTGGATGCGCACCAGTTCGCTGCAGGCTTCGCGCATCACCCATTCGCCCAACTCGACGATCAGGCCGGAATATTCGGCGATCGGAATGAAGCGGTCCGGCGAAATGAAGCTGCCGTCCGGCGTTTTCCAGCGCAACAGCGCTTCGGCGCCGAGCGTTTGCCGGCTTTTCAAGTCGACTTCCGGCTGATAGACGACGAACAGTTGCCCGCTTTCAAAGGCCGCGCGCAACGCATACATCATGCGCACCCGCTCGCGGATATCGACGCCCATGCTGCGCGAAAAATAGAAATGTCCAGAGCGTTGCCGCAGCTTGGCGCGCTTCAACGCGATGTCGGCATCCTTCAAGGCGTCCGCTTCGGTCCCTTCGTATTCGGCCAGCCGCAGCAGGCCGACGGTGGCCGACAACTGGACGTCCTGGCCGTCGATGCGGAACGGCTCCTCGAATTGTCCCAGGATATTCTTGGGATTGACCTGGTCGCCGTGTCCAAGCAGGCCGAAGGTGTCGCCGCCGACGCGCGCGAGGGTCAGCTCGACGCCCAATGCCGCTTGCAGGCGCGACGAAATCGCCAACAGCAACAGATCGCCGAATTTATGTCCGAGCGCGTCGTTGGTTTCGGCGAAGTGGTCGATGTCGACCAAGGCCAGCGTCATCTGCTCTTTCGCCGGACTGAGCAGGATTTCATGCAACAATTCCAGCAGGCGCGTGCGGTTGGGCAGCTTGGTCAAGGCGTCGTAGAACGCGAAATTATGCAGCCGGGTCACCAACTCGACGTTATCCAGGCCGACCGAAATGTTGGCGCAGAAAACCTCCAGCAAGCGCTGGTCGATTTCGTTTAACGGCATGCCGGTGTTGATGAAGGCGGCGAAATCGCGCCCGGCCTTGCCGACAAAAAACAGCGCGGTGTAGTCCGGGCCGTAGATGTTGCGGCGTCGATCCAGCGCTTCGATCAAGGATTGCTGGATGCGCTGGTCGCGCACCTCGCTGACGGGCTTGTTGATCAGGTCGCGATAGTGGCCGGCAGCGGCGATGACCACCAGGCTGGCGCTATTGCCATGCTGGTTTTCCTGCACGCACAGCAGGCCTTCGGGCCGCAGGCTGAGCAAGCCGGCGATTTGCGTAATCACGCCGGCGGCGAAATTTTCCAGACCGTGCTGCGCCATCAATGCGGTGCTGGCGCGCACGATCAAGTCCAACCCGCGCCGGCTGGCATTGATTGCGCGGATCTGGTCGTACGAGCGGATCGCCGCCGTGACGGTGGTGTACAATTTGATGCGGGTCAGTTCGGATTTGGTTTTATAGTCGTTGATGTCGAAGTCGCGGATCGCGTCGATTTCCGGCGCGTAGCCGGGCTGGCCGGTACGCAGGATGATGCGCGCTTCGGACATGCCGAGCGATTCGCGGATATAGCGGACCAATAGCAGACCGGCGTCTTGCTGTTCCATCACGACGTCGAGCAGGATCACGGCCACATCCTGTTCTTCCTTGAGCATGGCGCGCGCCTCTGCCGCCGAATAGGCATGCAAAAACTCCAGCGGGCGGTTTTGCATCTCCAGATTGCCGAGCGCAAAAGTGGTGGCGGAATGAACATCGGCGTCGTCGTCGATAATCATGACGCGCCATACGTTGCGCGAGGAAGGTGCGGTCGACACGGCGCCAGGACTGGATTCTTCCAAAAAGACCAGATCGTCCTCGGGCGGGATGGTCGGTTTGCTCATTGTGCCTCCAGAGTCCGAGATATTCTCGTTGGGAAATAGTATATAGGTAATACGTCCAATATTGCGTAAATCGCGCGGTAAGCCGCGCGATATTGCTAGCCATGCCACACTTCGCTGCACCCCCGACAGCGCCGTTTTTCGCGCTGCATGCGGCTGTCGGATGCAGCATTTTTCTGTTGCCTGGAAAAAATTTTCCAACAAATCAATTGCCTGCAGCGGCTTTACAGGCGATAGGCGGTCAGCGCTGGTAAAATTGATGGAATTCTATCGTTGAGAAATCGCAGATTATGTCCGGCAATACTTTTGGCACGCTTTTTACAGTCACTACTTTTGGCGAATCGCACGGCCCGGCTATCGGCTGCGTGGTCGATGGTTGCCCGCCGGGCTTGCCGTTGTCGGTCGACGATATACAACCGGAACTGGATCGGCGCAAACCCGGCACTTCGCGTCATGTGACGCAGCGCCAGGAGTCCGATACGGTGGAAATCCTGTCCGGCATCTATGAAGGCAAAACCACCGGCACGCCGATTGCCTTGCTCATTCGCAACGAAGACCAGCGCAGCAAGGATTACGGTAATATTGCCGACACATTTCGTCCCGGCCATGCCGACTATACTTACTGGCACAAATACGGCATCCGCGACCCGCGCGGCGGCGGACGCTCGTCGGCGCGCCTGACCGCGCCCGTGGTCGGCGCTGCGGCCATCGCCAAGAAATGGCTGTTGCAGCAGTACGGCACCACGTTCAAGGGATGCATGAGCCAGTTGGGCGAGATCGCCATTCCATTCGAGTCGTGGGAACATGTCGCCGCGAATCCGTTTTTTGCCGCCAATGCAACGATTTTGCCGCAGTTGGAAGAATACATGGACAATTTGCGCAAGGATGGCGATTCTTGCGGCGCGCGCATCGACGTGGTCGCGCAAAACGTGCCGGTTGGCCTGGGCGAGCCGATTTACGACAAGCTCGACGCCGATATCGCCTACGCGATGATGGGCATCAATGCGGTCAAGGGCGTGGAAATCGGCGCCGGTTTCGCCAGCGTCGCGCAAAAAGGCACGGTCCACGGCGACGAACTGACGCCGCAGGGTTTCGCCAGCAACAACGCCGGCGGCGTGCTGGGCGGGATTTCGACCGGGCAGGATATCCTGGTGTCGCTCGCCATCAAGCCCACTTCCAGCATCCGCACCGCGCGCCATTCGATCGACAAGAGCGGCCAGCCAGCCATCGTCGAAACCTTCGGCCGGCACGATCCCTGCGTCGGCATCCGCGCCACGCCGATCGCCGAGGCGATGCTGGCGCTGGTATTGATGGATCATGCGCTGCGCCATCGCGCGCAGTGTGCGGACGTGCAGGTCACGACGCCCCGAATCGCCACGCACAAGCCCGATTGATCGAATCAACTGGCGATCAGCCCCCCGTGCCGCATCGATCCTGGCCTCTACAGTCGTTCAACTTCGCGTTTTTCTTTTTCGCCTATTACGCCTATATCGGCGCGTTCACGCCGTACGCCGGCTTGTTTTTCGCCGAACGGGGCATGGGCGCCGCCGAAATCGGCATATTGATGTCGCTGATGCAAGTAACGCGCATTTTCGGCCCCAATCTCTGGGGCTGGGCCGCCGATCGCACGCAGCGGCGCGTCGTCGTGCTGGGCGTGACCGCCGTGGCGGCGCTGATCGTCTTCGGCGGGATGTTCGTTTGCAAGGGCTTTGCGCAATTTTTCCTGGTGATGTTGCTGCTCAATACGGCGACCAGCGCCCAAGGGCCGTTATCCGAGGCGCTGATGTTGTCTGAAATGCAGGGCGATTTGACCCATTATGGACGCTTGCGGCTGTGGGGCTCGGTCGGCTTCATCGTGGCCGTCGCGTTCGGCGGCAAACTGCTGGATTGGCAGGGTGTGGCGGCAATGCCCTGGCTGTCGTGGGCCTTGCTGGGAATGGTCCTGGTGGCCGCGCTACGCCTGCGCGAGTCGCCGCACCGGCAAGTGCAGCACAGCGTGCCGTCGGTGCGCGCGCTATTGCTGCGACCGGAAGTCGCCGCGTTTTTCACGTCGACTTTCATGATGGTGGCGGCCCATTCGGCGCTCTACGTATTCTATTCACTGTATCTGGCACAGGCCGGCTATAGCAAGATGGTAATCGGGCTGATGTGGTCGTGGGGTGTGATTGCCGAGATCGCATTCTTTTATTTCCAGGCCCCGCTGTTTCGCCGCCTCGGTGTCAAAACGCTGATGCTGGCCAGTCTGGCGCTTGCAGTCGGTCGCTTTTTATTGATCGGCTTGGGCGCGCAATCGCTGCTGTTGCTGTTGTTTGCGCAGCTCTTGCACGCCGCCACGTTTGCTGCCCATCATTCGGCATCGGTGCTGACCATGCAGCGCTGGTTCGCCGGCGCCTTGCAGGCGCGCGGTCAGGCGTTGTACATCAGCATCTCGTACGGCCTTGGCGGATCGTTCGGCGGCATGTTGTTGAGCGCATTCTGGAGCGATGTCGATGGCCGCGCGGTGTTTTTCGCGGCGGCAGTGCTGGCGGCGCTGGGGTGGGTTGCTGCATTTCTGTCGTTTCGGTGGCAGGCGCGGCAATAAAACGCCCATTTTGATGCATGCTTTTTGAGGTTTCCCTAACATTGCTATCACAAGCCGCGCTCATATGCTAGTGCGTTGCGCAAATATGGCATAATCGTCAGTTCATTTCTTTCACCTGTGCCGATTGGCGCTCTTTTGATCTATGGCTCAAACGCTCTACGACAAACTCTGGGATTCGCATGTGGTCCATACCGGCGACGACGGCACCACTATTTTGTATATCGATCGGCACTTGTTGCACGAGGTGACCAGTCCGCAGGCGTTCGACGGGCTGAAACTGGCCGGGCGCCAGCCGTGGCGCATTGCCGCCAATCTGGCGGTGGCCGACCACAATGTGCCGACCACCGACCGCATCGACGGCATTGCCGACCCGGTCTCGCGCCTGCAAGTGGAAACGCTGGATGCCAACGTCAAGCAATACGGACTGACCTATTTCAGCATGCGCGACAAGCGCCAGGGCATCGTCCATGTGATCGGGCCGGAGCAGGGCGCGACGCTGCCCGGCATGACGGTGGTGTGCGGCGATTCGCATACCTCCACCCACGGCGCGTTCGGCTGCCTGGCGCACGGCATCGGCACCTCGGAAGTCGAGCATGTGCTGGCCACGCAAACGCTGCTGACCAAGAAATCGAAGGCGATGCTGGTGCAGGTCGATGGCGCGGTGCGCCCCGGCGTGACCGCGAAAGATATCGTGCTGGCGATCATCGGCAAGATCGGCACCGCAGGCGGCACCGGCTATGCGATCGAATTTGCCGGCACGGCGATCCGCGCGTTGTCGATGGAAGGGCGCATGACGGTGTGCAACATGGCCATCGAAGCGGGCGCGCGCGCCGGCATGATCGCCGTCGACGACACCACGATCAATTACGTCAAGGGCCGGCCGTTTTCGCCGGTCGGGCCGCACTGGGATCGCGCGGTCGAATACTGGCGCACGCTGCATTCGGATGCCGGCGCCCGCTTCGACCTGGTGGTAACCCTGAACGCCGCCGAGATCGCGCCGCAAGTGACCTGGGGCACCTCGCCCGAGATGGTGGTGTCGGTCGACGCCCGCGTGCCGGATCCCGACCGCGAAAAGGATGCAGTCAAGCGCGATGCGATGGAAAAGGCGCTGGTCTACATGGCGCTGAAACCGAATACCGCGATCACCGACATCCGCATCGACAAGGTCTTCATCGGCTCCTGCACCAATTCGCGCATCGAGGATTTGCGCGCCGCCGCAGCGGTGGTGCGCGGCAAGTTCCGCGCCTCCAACGTGCGGCTGGCGATGGTGGTGCCCGGCTCCGGCCTGGTCAAGGAACAGGCCGAGCGCGAAGGGCTGGATCGGATTTTCCGCGACGCCGGTTTCGAGTGGCGCGAGCCGGGTTGCTCGATGTGCCTGGCGATGAACGCCGACCGCCTGGAACCGGGCGAGCGTTGCGCATCGACTTCGAACCGCAATTTCGAAGGGCGCCAGGGCGCGGGCGGACGCACGCATCTGGTCAGCCCGGCGATGGCCGCCGCCGCCGGCATTGCCGGCCACTTCGTCGATATCCGCAGCTTGTAAGAATTTAGGACGCACAGCATGCAAAAATTCACTCTCCTCGATGGCCTGGTTGCGCCGCTCGATCGCGCCAATGTCGATACCGACGCCATCATTCCCAAGCAATTCCTGAAGTCGATCTTGCGCACCGGCTTCGGCCCCAACCTGTTCGACGAATGGCGTTACCTCGACCACGGCGAACCGGGGCAGGACAACAGCAAGCGTCCGCTGAACCCGGACTTCGTGCTCAATCAGGCGCGCTATCAAGGCGCGACGATCTTGTTGGCGCGCAAGAATTTCGGCTGCGGCTCGTCGCGCGAGCATGCGCCGTGGGCGCTCGATCAATTCGGTTTTCGCGCGGTCATCGCGCCGAGTTTTGCCGATATCTTCTTCAATAATTGCTACAAGAACGGCCTGCTGCCGATCGTCTTGACCGAAGCGCAGATCGACCACCTGTTCAACGAAGTGCGCGCCTTCCCCGGTTATCGGCTGACCATCGACCTGGAGCGGCAAATCGTCGCCACCTCCAACGGCGCTGCCAGCTATCCGTTCGAGATCGATGCGTTCCGCAAGTATTGCCTGTTGAACGGGTTGGACGACATCGGCCTGACGCTGCGTCAAGCCGATTTGATCCGCGCCTTTGAAGAGCGCCATATCGCCGCCCACCCGTGGCTGGCCAACGCCATCTGACAACATTTAAAATTTATCTGAAGAATCGCCAACATGAAAATTGCAATCTTGCCGGGTGACGGCATCGGTCCTGAAATCGTCGAACAAGCGGTCAACGTGCTCAATCGCCTGGGCGAATCGTTTGAAATGGAAAGCGCGCCGGTCGGCGGCGCCGGCTATGCCGCGCATGGCCATCCGTTGCCGGAAGCGACGCTGAAACTGGCGCAAGACGCCGACGCCATCCTGTTCGGCGCAGTCGGCGACTGGAAATACGATACGCTGGAGCGCGCGCTGCGCCCGGAACAGGCGATTCTTGGCCTGCGCAAGAACCTGAATCTGTTTGCCAACCTGCGGCCGGCGATTTTGTACCCGGAACTGGCGGGCGCATCGACCTTGAAGCCGGAAGTAGTCTCCGGGCTGGATATCCTGCTGGTGCGCGAACTGACCGGCGACATCTATTTCGGCCAGCCGCGCGGCGTGCGCATCGCCCCCGACGGCCCGTTCAAAGGCCAGCGCGAAGGTTTCGACACCATGCGTTACGCGGAAGGCGAAATCCGCCGCATCGCCCATGTCGCTTTCCAGGCCGCGCAAAAGCGCAGCAAGCGCTTGACCAGCGTCGACAAGGCCAACGTGCTGGAGACTTTCCAGTTCTGGAAGGAAATCGTGACCGATGTCCACAAGGAATATCCAGACGTTGAACTCGATCACATGTATGTCGATAATGCAGCCATGCAGTTGGTGAAGGCGCCGAAGCGCTTCGACGTGGTGGTCACCGGCAATATGTTCGGCGACATCCTGTCGGATCAGGCGGCGATGCTGACCGGCTCCATCGGCATGCTGCCGTCGGCTTCGCTGGATGCCAACAACAAGGGCTTGTACGAACCGTCGCACGGCTCGGCGCCGGATATCGCCGGCAAGGGCATTGCCAATCCGCTGGCGACGATTTTGTCGGCGGCGATGATGCTGCGCTATTCGCTGAACAAGGCCGAACAAGCCGACCGTATCGAAGCGGCGGTCAAGAAGGTATTGGCGCAAGGTTTGCGCACTGCCGATATTTATGAAGCGGGCACGACCAAGGTCGGCACCAAGGAAATGGGCGAAGCGGTGGTCGCGGCGCTTGGATAAGGTGTAATAGGTAAGCTGGGGCAATCGCAGGAAGATCGCGTCTCCCCTCGCCCGCTTGCGGGAGAGGGGCGGGGGAGAGGGAATGCACAAATGCACGAAGCAATAGAAAAAATGCATTCCGAAAAATATCGAAAAGCGGGAAAATTGGTACAAAAATTTTTCTGTGCGCGGCGCTCCCTCACCCCCGACCCCTCTCCCGCAAGCGGGCGAGGGGAGTGGTGCCGAGCGGCGAACTTTATGCGATTGCCCAGTAAGTAAGACGGGGATCGAAGGAATGTTTAGAGACGCAAGATTTTTTTGAAGTAAACCTTTGGAGGAAGCTGTGAAATTAGTTGGCCTGGTAGGATGGCGTGGCATGGTGGGTTCGGTCTTGCTGCAAAGAATGCAGGAAGAGGGCGATTTCGCCCAGATCGAACCGGTGTTTTTTTCGACTTCGAATGCCGGCGGCAAAGCCCCGGCGCAAGCGAAAAATGAAACCACATTGAAAGACGCAAACGATATCGATGCGTTGAAAAAATGCGACATCATTATTACCTGCCAGGGCGGCGACTACACCACGGAGATTTTCCCCAAGCTGCGCGCCGCCGGCTGGAACGGTTACTGGATCGACGCCGCATCGACGCTGCGCATGGACGATAGCGCGATCATCATCCTCGACCCGGTCAATCTGGATGTCATCGAATCGGCACTGAGCCGTGGCGTGAAAAATTTTATCGGCGGCAACTGCACGGTGTCGTGCATGCTGATGGGTTTGGGCGGCTTGTTCCAGCACGATCTGGTCGACTGGATGACGTCGATGACGTATCAGGCCGCATCCGGCGGCGGCGCGCAGCATATGCGCGAACTGCTGACCCAGTACGGCGCCATCAATGCCGAAGTCAAGGCCTTGCTGGACGACCCGGCTTCGGCCATCCTGGAAATCGACCGCAAGGTATTGGCCAAGCAACACGCGTTTACCGCCGACGAAACCAAGCAATTCGGCGTGCCGCTGGGCGGCAACCTGATTCCGTGGATCGACAAGGACCTCGGCAATGGCGTGTCCAAGGAAGAATGGAAGGCCGGCGCCGAAACCAACAAGATTCTGGGGCGCGGCACGGCCTTTGGCGCCGACGCCAAGGCGGCGATCGCTGTCGACGGCCTGTGCGTGCGCATCGGCGCGATGCGCTGCCATTCGCAAGCCTTGACCATCAAGCTCAAGAAAGACGTGCCGCTCGATGAAATCAACGACATCATCGCCGACAACAACCAATGGGCCAAGGTGGTGCCGAATACGCGCGAAGCGTCGATCCGCGATCTGACGCCGGCGGCGGTCACCGGCGGCTTGACGATCCCGGTCGGTCGCTTGCGCAAGATGCAGATGGGTGGCGAATACTTGTCGGCATTCACCGTCGGCGATCAATTGTTATGGGGCGCGGCCGAGCCGCTGCGCAGGATGCTGCGCATTATCGTGGATTGACGGGACGCTTCGGCAATTCGCTTCCAGGCCAGCGTGGTGCCGGCTTGGGAGCGGTGCTCGTTCTGGATCAAAATCGGCTCTCTAGAGAGGCCCACCTAACGCAAATATAGTGCTATTATCCGCATTGTTGTCATTTTGCAACACTATCCAGTGAACTAATTGCTCGCAAAGAGGTCTTGGCGGGTTTAACATATGTTGCTAATATGGTTGCGCTTGCTTGCGTAAGTCCATGATGATATTGTGAAAGTTCCCAGAACAATGATAAATAGCAGCGATAGCGAAGCTTGTGTTTATCGTAACATACGCAACACATGCCAATGGAATGCGAATCTATGTCACAAAAAATGCGATTAAACACTAGCCCGAAATCGATTTCGTTCAGTTTAAAGTTGCTCAGTGCGGCGGTGGTTTCGGCACTGATGTTCGGTAATGCTTCGGCAGCGGGATTAGGCAAATTGACCGTGCTATCGGGACTAGGCCAACCGTTGCGGGCAGAGGTCGAGCTGACTGCCGTCGGCCCCGACGAAAGCGGCCTGCTGAATCCAAAGCTGGCGTCGCTCGACGCATTTCGGAAAGCGAATATCGACTTCAACCCGGCGCTGCGGTCCCTGCATTTCGCAGTCGAGCAGCGCGGCGGCAATCGGCAAGTCATCAGCATCACTTCGGTGACGCCCATCAGTGATCCGTTCGTCGACTTGTTGCTGGAAGTGGGCGGCAACAGCAGCAGCCATCTGGTGCGGGAATATACTTTCCTGCTCGATCCGACGCCCGATCTGCAAAATAATCAAGCGCCGGAAGTGAGCGGCAGCCCGCGCCCGCTGGCGCCGTTGCGCAGTAGCCAAAGCACGGCGAGCCAAAGCACGGCGAGCCAAAGTCCGGCGCCGACGCGCACGCAAACCGAGGAGCCGCCGGCGTTCGAGCGGCCTGCGCAAACGGCACGCATACCGCGCGCGCCGCAGGAAAGGCCGATCAGGCCAGCGGCGACGCCGCAGCCAGCGCCAGCGCAAAACGCAGCGCAACAAGGCGACTATAAAGTCAAGAGCGGCGATACCTTGTCGAAGATTGCCGGACGGATCAAGCCGGACGGCGTTTCGCTCGATCAAATGCTGGTCGCGCTGTTTCGCGCCAATCAAGCCGCGTTTATCGGCAACAACATGAATCGGCTGCGCGCCGGCCAGGTGTTGAGCGTGCCGGACGCCGGCACTGCAGGGGCAATCGGCAATGGCGAAGCGCATGGCGTGATCGTCGCGCAGACTTCCGATTTCAATAGTTACCGCAACAAACTGGCCGGACAGGTAGTCAACACCGAAGCGCAAAAGTCGACCGAGCCGCGCCAAAGCGCATCCGGGAAGATTACTGCCAAGGTTGAAGAAAAGGCGACTGCCGCCACTGAGGCCAAAGACAAATTGAAATTGTCGAAGGCTGGCGTGCCGGGCGAGAAAGGCAGCAAGATTGCACCGGGCGAGGAAGACAAGATCGCCAAGGAAAAAGCCATTGCCGAAGCCAATGAGCGCGTCAAGCAGTTGGAAAAGAATGTCAACGATTTGCAAAAGCTGCTGGAAGTCAAGAACAAGAGCCTGGCGGATCAGCAAAAAGCCGATGCAGCCAAGCCAGCCGTCAAACCCGCCGCGACGCCTGCGCCAGCGCCCGTCGCTGCAGCAGCGACCCCGGCTGCGTCCGCGCCGGCCCCTGTTCCTGCTGCCGAAGTCGCCAAGCCCGAGGTGAAGCCGGAGGTCAAGCCTGCAACGCCGGTGGTGGCAGCGACTCCGCCGGCCGGGCCGCGCAAGCCGAAACCAAGACCGATTCCGCCGCCTGAAACCAGCCTGCTCGACGATGTGCTGGGCGTGCTCGGCAATCCGCTGGTCTGGGGCAGCCTCACGGTATTGTTGCTGAGCGGTGGCGCGTTCGGGATTTATAGCGGCTACCGCAAGCGCAAGGAAAAGTCGTTTGGCGACAGCATCATCACCGATTCCAGCCTGAAGGCGAACTCGCTGTTCGGCTCGACCGGCGGACAGAGCGTCGATACCAATAACAGCGTCTTCAATTCGAATTTTGCGCCGTCGGCCAGCCAACTCGACAGCAACGAAGTCGACCCGGTGGCCGAAGCCGACGTCTACATCGCCTATGGCCGCGATGCGCAGGCCGAAGAAATCCTCAAGGAAGCGCTGCGCACGCAACCGGATCGCAACGCCGTGCGCGTCAAGCTGCTGGAAATCTATGCCAACCGCAAGGATGTGCGCTCGTTCGAGGTGATGGCCAGCGAATTGTATGGCATGACCAAGGGCGAAGGCGAAGATTGGCAGCAGGCCGCGAGCCTGGGATTGACGATCGACCCCAAGAATCCGCTGTATGCAATAGGCAACGATGCGCACGAAAAGACGGTGGTCATCGCCCGCCCCATCGTGCCGCCGCAGGAACCGGACCTCGACGATCTGGCTTCCGATACGCATAGCAAGCCATCGATGAAGAGCCAGAATACGTCGGAAGAGGCGCCGTATTTCGACAGCACGACCCTGGGTCGCCTGGAGCCGGACACGGTTGCGCGCCATTCCGAAAGCCAACCCAAGAGCCAAGGCGGAGATCTGCCGCTCGACGTCAATACCAGCCTCGATTTCGACCTCGATGGCATGGACGCCGAAGCGATCGAGATCCCCGAAGTCGTCGAGCCGAAGCCGGTGGCGGCGGCTGCGGCGGCTCCAGCCGAGCCAGAAATGGATTTCGGCAATATCGATTTCGACTTTATCGATGCCGACAGCAAGAAGGCAGACCAGCCGGTCGCCAACGCTGACGAAGTAACGCAATTGATGCCGGCAATGAAAGTTCCGGCTGAGCCGCACTTGCCCGAAGTGGCGGCGCACGAACACGCACCCGCATCGGCACAGGCGCTGGACTTCGATCTGTCCGGCATTACACTGGAACTCGGTCAAGCCGACAAACCGGCGCCAACGGAGGCCAAGGCTGCCGAGCACAGCTTCGACTTGAACGTGCCCGAGATCGCTTCGATGGATTTTCATGCCCCTGAAATCCATGCGCCTGAAATTCATGCACCGGAAATCCACGCACCTGAAATTCATACGCCGGAAATCCACGCACCTGAAATCCATGCGCCGGAAATCCACGCATCCGAAATTCATGCGCCGGAAATCCACGCGCCGGAATTTCATGCCCCTGAAACTCTCGCGGCTCACGTGCCTGCGATGGATTTCGATTTGTCGGACGATAGCCATCATGCGCCTGCAACAAACGTTGCGCCTGCACATGGCGGGCCCGCGCTCGATCTGTTGCCCGACATGATGCCGCCGATCCATTCGGAAGCAGAGATCGCGCTGGACACCGATGTCGATCACGAGTATTCCAATAATGCGGAAATGGCCACCAAGCTCGATCTGGCGGTCGCCTATCAGGAAATCGGCGACAAGGAAGGCGCGCGCGAATTGCTGGAAGAAGTGATCCAGGGCGGCGTTCCCGAGCATGCGGAAAAGGCCAAGGTATTGCTCGCAAAAATGGGCTAACCAATTTGTTTTTATCCAAACGGGCGCGATCATGCGCCCGTTTGTTTTTGATTATGATGAAACGCATCGCCCTCGGAGTTCAATACGACGGTTCCCCCTGGCAAGGCTGGCAGACGCAACCGACGCGCAACACGGTGCAGGATAAATTGCAGGCAGCGCTGCGGCAATTCGCGCAGACCGAGATTCTGACAACCTGCGCCGGGCGCACCGACGCCGGGGTGCACGGACTGGAGCAAATCGTCCATTTCGATACCGAACTGGAGCGCGACATGTTTTCGTGGACGCGCGGCTTGAATGCCTATTTGCCGCCATCGATTGCGGTGCGCTGGGCCTGGGATGTCAGCTTCGGCATTGACGGCAACGACGGCCAGGATTTCCATGCGCGGTTTTCCGCCCGTGCGCGCACCTATCATTACCTGCTGTATAACAACCCCGTGCGTTCGCCGCTGCTGGTCGGGCGTGCCGGTTGGGTCTTCCGTGCACTCGATATCGAAAAGATGCAGGCTGCGGCAAATCATTTGCTCGGCACGCACGATTTTTCGGCATTCCGCTCGTCGCAATGCCAGGCCAAGTCGCCGGTCAAGACCATGCACGAAGTGCGCATCGTGCGGCGCGGCGACTTGATCGTGTTCACGCTGCGCGCCAGCGCTTTCTTGCACCACATGGTGCGCAACATCGTCGGTTCGCTCATTTTCACCGGCACCGGCGCGCGCGATGCGCAGTGGCTAAAAGATGTCCTCGACGCCGGCCAGCGCGAACGGGCGGCGCCCACTTTCATGCCGGATGGTCTGTATCTGGCGAAAGTCGATTATGATCCGGCATGGGGCTTGCCGCAGGAAGACGTGGCGTTGCCGTTTCTGACATAAAATTGCGAATCGACCCAGCCTATGCACCGAACCCGCATCAAAATTTGCGGCCTGACGCGGCCCGAAGACGTGCAAGCGGCACTGGCGGCCGGCGCCGATGCGCTCGGCTTCGTGTTTTACCCAGCCAGCCCGCGCTACATAGCGCCACAAGCCGCAGCCGGCTTGATTGCCACGCTGCCGCCGTTCATCGGCAGCGTCGGCTTGTTCGTCAACGCCAGTGCGGAGGAGGTCGCCGCCGTGGTCGCGCAAGCGCCGGTGTCGATCCTGCAATTCCACGGCGACGAGACGCTGGACCAGTGTTGCGCGGCAGCCAAGGCGGTCAATCGGCCATTTTTGCGGGCGATTCGGGTGCAACCGGGACTGCGGTCGGAAGATTTGCTAGAATACGAACACGAATATCGCGCAGCCAGTCCATTGTTCGCCGGCTTGCTGCTCGATGCATTCGTCGATGGTTATGGCGGTGGTGGAAAGGTTTTCGATTGGGCTCTCATTCCAGAAGAACTCGCGCCTCGGGTCGTTTTAAGTGGTGGCTTGAACGCGCAAAACGTCACTGAGGCGTTGTTGCGCGTGCGCCCGTATGCGGTCGACGTCAGCAGTGGCGTCGAACACAGCAAGGGCATCAAGGATGTCGCCAAAATCCGCGCGTTTGTCGACGCGGTGCAGGCGGCAGATGCAAGCATCCCATGAGAGAACTCTATGACCATCATCAATCCGCGCGACAACCTGCGCACTGATTTGCACACGGCGGCAGTGATTCAAGCTGCCCATTACAACCTGCCCGACGCACGCGGCCACTTCGGCCCGTATGGCGGCAGCTTCGTTTCCGAGACGCTGACCCATGCGTTGAGCGAACTCAAGGCCGCGTACGCGCATTACAGCAAAGACCCGGAATTCCTGGCCGAATTCCACAGCGAACTTAAACACTTCGTCGGTCGCCCCAGCCCGATCTACCACGCCAAGCGCTGGTCCGAGATCGCCGGCGGCGCGCAGATTTACTTCAAGCGCGAAGACTTGAACCACACCGGCGCACACAAGATCAATAACGTGATCGGGCAAGCACTGCTCGCCAAGCGCATGGGCAAGAAGCGCGTGATCGCCGAAACCGGCGCCGGCCAGCATGGCGTCGCCACCGCCACCATCTGCGCCCGCTTCGGCATGGAATGCGTGGTCTACATGGGCAGCGAAGATGTCAAGCGCCAGGTGCAGAACGTGTACCGGATGGAATTGCTGGGCGCGAAAGTCGTCCCCGTCGAATCCGGCTCCAAGACCTTGAAGGATGCGTTGAACGAAGCGATGCGCGACTGGGTCACCAACGTCGAAAACACCTTCTACATCATCGGCACGGTTGCCGGCCCGCATCCGTATCCGATGATGGTGCGCGACTTCCAGTCGGTGATCGGCGCCGAATGCATAGAACAAATGCCGGAATTGGCCGGACGCCAACCGGATTACGTGATTGCCTGCATCGGCGGCGGCTCGAATGCGATGGGGATTTTTTACCCGTATATCGACTACCCGGATGTGCAATTGATCGGCGTCGAAGCAGCCGGCGACGGCCTTGAAACCGGGCGTCATTCGGCTTCGCTGCTGGCTGGTTCGCCCGGCGTGCTGCATGGCAATCGCACCTATCTGCTGCAAGATGCCAACGGCCAGATCATCGAAACCCATTCGGTGTCGGCTGGCCTCGATTACCCTGGCGTCGGCCCCGAGCATGCGTGGCTCAAAGATAGCGGGCGCGCGCAATACGTGTCGATTACCGACGACGAGGCGGTAGCGGCATTCCATCAGTGCTGCCGCATCGAAGGCATCATTCCGGCGCTGGAATCGAGCCATGCGCTGGCCTATGCGGCCAAGTTCGCAGCGACGCTGCCCAAGGACAAGATCATCCTGGTCAATTTGTCCGGACGCGGCGACAAGGATATGCATACAGTGGCCGAACGCGCGAAGAAGGCGGTATAAATCATGTCCAGAATCCAAGCCACATTCGCCGCCCTGGCGGCACAAAAGCGCAAGGCGCTGATTCCCTTCATCACCGCCGGCGACCCTGCGCCCGAACTGACGCTGCCCTTGCTGCATGCATTGGTCGAAGGCGGCGCGGACGTGATCGAACTCGGCGTGCCTTTCTCCGACCCGATGGCCGAAGGCCCGGTGATCCAGCGCGCCTGCGAACGGGCGTTGAAATTCGGCATCGGCATCCGCGATGTGTTCGGCATTGTCGCGGAATTTCGCAAGACCAATGACCGCACGCCCATCGTGCTGATGGGCTATGCCAACCCGATCGAACGCATCGGCCAGCAAGCCTATATCGACGCCGCGAAAGAAGCGGGCGTGGACGGCACCATCGTGGTCGATTATCCACCCGAGGAATGCGAAGAATTCGCGCAAAGCATGCGCGCCAACGGGCTGGACTTGATCTTCCTGCTATCGCCGACCTCGACCGAAGAGCGCATCGAGCAAGTCGCCAAGGTCGGCAGCGGCTTCAGCTATTACGTGTCGTTGAAGGGCGTGACCGGCGCTGCCAATATCGACACCACGGAAGTCGCGCAACGCCTGGCAGCGATCCGCAAGCATGTAAAACTGCCAATCGGCGTCGGCTTCGGCATCCGCGACGCCGCCACGGCCAAGGCGGTGGCGACGGTATCGGATGCAGTCGTCATCGGCAGCCGCATCATCCAGGAACTGGAAAATTCGCCGCGCGAGAAGGCGGTCGATGCGGTGCGGACGTTTTTGGGCGGGATACGCAAGGCGCTGGACGAGTAAGCCCACCAAGTAATGACTTGATCTTCTGCAAGCAGGGCGGAAATACCCTTTTTCGCCCTGCTTATTGCTATGGAGACAGGGCGTCAGGGATACTCTTGTCGAGCATGCACCACGTTGACAATTTCAACGCACGTCGACGCGATGCGATATACAACGATGTAATTGGGGTGAACAACGATTTCGCGTGTGCCTGGAACTACGCCGAGGCGATACAGGTAAGGATGTTCGGGAACTCTTGACGCAGCGAACTCGATGGCATCTTTCAGGCGCTGTGCCGCGATTTCGTCGCGGTCGGCGATGAAAGAAACGATTTCGACAAGATCGTCTTCAGCCTCACGCAGCCACTGAACGAGCAGCATTCTCTTTGCGCTTGGCGTCGATAATGGCTTGAACCTTCGCCATCACTTGGTCGTGAGGGATGCTTGGGCGCGGATCTTCCAGCGATCTTTGCACCTTGGCGCGAAGCCAACGGTCATATGATTCGGCTTGTTCGGCTGTGTCGAATTCCGAAACGATGGGAGAGAGGGCGGTAGACATATTGGTTAGATTAGCATAATTTTCGTGTTGAGTGACAAAAAAGCCGATTTGGAGCAGGGTCCATACAAAGGGGGAGGGTTAGGGCGGCCCGCGTAGGGAGGGGTAGGGCGGTCGAGATACGTGATGCGGTAATTTGGACACTCTACCCCCATCCCAACCTTCCCCCTGCAAGGGGGAAGGGGCGTAAGTGCCTGATTATGCGCTGAATTTGATGCGTTGGCCCTGCAATTTGGAGAAAATGCGATGACCACACTCACAATCCGTTTGCCGGAAAGCACCGCTTTGCGCTTGAAAACGCTTGCTCGGAGCCGTGGCTTAAGCGTTAATAAGCTGATGGAAGAAATGAGCGCGCAGGCACTGGCAGCGTGGGATACGGAAAATCGGTTCCGCGCATTGGCGATTCAAGGTGACGTACAGACGGCGTTGGACATATTGGATCGACTTGATAGCCAAACCGGCGGTCATTGATCTGTGTATTGTTAATCTGCCAAAACTTGGCGCATTCGCCAAGCGGCTGTACAATGCGGCAGGTCAAATTTGAAAAGAGGTTTCCATGAGTTGGCTGGAAAAACTATTGCCCCCCCGTATTCAGCGGTCAGAAGCCGCGACCCGCAAGTCGATTCCCGAGGGATTGTGGGTCAAGTGCCCGTCTTGCGAAGCAGTGTTGTACCGCACCGATCTCGAATCGAATATCCATGTCTGCCCCAAATGCGATCACCACATGCGCATCCGCGCCCGCGATCGCCTGGATGCGCTGCTGGATGCCGGCGGTCGCTATGAAATCGGACAAGAGGCATTGCCGGTCGACACGCTCAAATTCAAGGACAGCAAAAAATACCCGGACCGCTTGAAAGCGGCGATGGACGCCACCGGCGAGACCGATGCGTTGATCGTGCTGGGCGGCTCCATCATGAGCTTGCCGGTCGTGGTCGCCTGCTTCGAGTTTGAATTCATGGGCGGATCGATGGGTTCGGTGGTCGGCGAACGCTTTGTGCGCGCTGCGCAAGTCGCGCTGGAACAAAAAGTGCCGCTTATTTGTATTACAGCAACCGGCGGTGCTCGTATGCAAGAAGGCTTGTTGTCATTGATGCAAATGGCGAAAACCACGGCTATCTTGACCAAGCTTGCGGAAAAGAAATTGCCGTTTATTTCGGTATTGACCGATCCGACCATGGGCGGGGTGTCGGCTTCGTTCGCCTTCCTGGGCGACATCGTGATGGCCGAACCGAAAGCCTTGATCGGCTTTGCCGGCCCGCGCGTGATCGAAAGCACCGTGCGCGAAAAATTGCCGGAAGGCTTCCAGCGGGCCGAATTCCTGATCCAGAAGGGCGCAATCGACATGATCGTCGACCGTCGCAAAATGCGTGAAGAAATCGCGCATTTGCTGGCTTTGCTGCAGAATCAGCCGGCGGACGTGTTGGCCTGAACTCCTGCACCATTTACGCAAAGCCCGGACCATCCGGGCTTTTTAATTTTCAAATCATCGCCATATGTGCTTTGGGATGCTTACTCACGCGATGCACTTTGCTCCCCTCTCCCGCAGGCGGGAGAGGGGTGGGGCGGGCCGCGTAGGCTGAGGGCGATTGATCGAAGAAAGGAAGAATAATTGTGGAGCACTTCCCGGATAGCAGCTATAGCGAATAGTGGCATGCACATGGTATCGCCGCATTGCGTTTTTGGAATAACGAGGCATTAATGGAAATGATTTATCGGATGTTGACGGCTTCTCTTCGATCAACGGCCCTCAGCCTACGCGGCCCGCCCCACCCCTCTCCCGCCTGCGGGAGAGGGGAGCACGGCGCGTAACATAAGATGCAAAGCAATCCCACCACACTCGCAGACTGGCTCGCCTTGCTGGAGTCGCGCCACTTCAAGGCCATCGACCTCGGCCTGGAGCGTGTCGCCCAGGTCAAGGAGCGGCTAGCCATCCGCTTTAAATGTCCGGTGATCGTGGTCGGCGGCACCAACGGCAAGGGTTCCACCTGCGCGATGCTGGAATCGATCCTGTTGCGCGCCGGTTACCGCGTCGGCCTGTATATCAAGCCGCATTTCCTGCATTTCAACGAGCGCGCGCGGCTGCGCGGCGAATGCGCGTCCGATGCGGCCTTGATCGCCAGTTTCGAGGCGGTCGAAGCGGCGCGCGGCGATATTTCGCTCACCTATTTTGAATTCACCACGTTGGCCATCGTGCATTTGTTTGCGCAGCAGGATCTGGATGCGGTGATCCTCGAAGTCGGCCTGGGTGGACGGCTCGATGCCGTCAACGTGTTCGACGGCGACGTTGCGATTGTCACCAGCGTCGATATCGACCACGTCGATTACCTCGGCGACACGCGCGAAAAGATCGGTTTCGAGAAAGCCGGAATCTTCCGTGCCGGCAAACCTGCGATCTGCGCCGATCCGGTGGCGCCGCAATCGCTGGTGCAGCATGCAGAACAGATCGGCGCCGACCTGTGGCTATTCGGGCGCGATTTCAACTATTCCGGCGACAAGCAGCAATGGAATTACGGCGGTCGCGGACAACGCCGCAATTCGCTCGGCTATCCGAACCTGCGCGGCGCCAATCAGCTATTGAATGCGTCGGCAGTGCTGGCGGCGCTCGAAGTATTGCGCGACCGCTTGCCGGTCGGCGCGCAGGAAGTGCGCAACGGCTTGACGATGGTCGATCTGCCGGGGCGTTTCCAGGTGTTGCCGGGGCGACCGACGGTGGTGCTCGATGTCGCGCATAATCCGCATGCGGCGGCAGCGCTGGCGCAAAATCTCGGCAATATGGGATTTCATCGATTCACTTTTGCAGTGTTTGGTTCTATGCTGGATAAGGATATCGACGGCGTGATTGCGCAGTTGAAAGGCATCGTCGACCATTGGTGCGTGACCGATTTGCCGCTGCCGCGTGCGGCAAGCGCGCAACAGATCGAAGAAAAATTATTGCGAGCCGGCGTGACGCCGAATCAGCAGCCGGGCGAAGAGAAAAGTATCGAAAAATTCACGTCGCCGGCAGATGCTTACGCAAATGCGATGAGCCGAGCGAGGGAGGATGATAGAATTGTGGTTTTCGGATCGTTCTTGACCGTCGCCGGCGTGATGTCGGCCCGAAATCGTTGATAACTCGATATTGATTGCATGGGCTTGTTCTCGTTCCTCCGTAAAAGCAAGCAGGAAACTCCATCCGGCGAAGGCGAATTTTATTCGCGCGCCGAGGAGGAGTCGCAACTGGCGCGCGGACGCAAACGCAAATCCGGCAAGTCGACCAAGGAAGCGAATTCGCCGGTCGATCCCGTATTGCCCGAAAAGAAGCGCGCACGTCGCCGCCTGGTTGGCGCGGTCGCGTTGGTGTTGGCGATGATTATCGGTTTGCCGATGATCCTCGATTCCGAGCCGAAGCCCGTGTCCGAAGATATTGCGGTCCAGATCCCGTCCAAGGACAAGCCAGGCGCCGCGCTGCCGGCTGCGGCGCCAGCTTCAGCGACAACGACAGCGCCACCCCCCAACGCTGCCAGCGCGCCTGCCGCTTCGGTGTCGGCGGCGGCCTCCCTCGGCCAGCAGGAACAACTGGTGCAGATGCCCAAGCCGAATGCTGCCGCTGCCACACCGCCTGCCGCAACTCCTGTTAAAATGCCGGCGCAAACCGCCAGTCCGCCCACCACTGTGACGCCCGCCGGCGCGGCTGCTGTCGCCTCCGTCAAAGTCAAGCCGCAAGAACCGGCGCATGAAGCTGCCGAGGTCAAGCCGCCAGTGAAGGTGGAGCACGCCGCCGAGCCCAAGCCGCAAGCGAAACCCGAGCACGACGATGCCCGCGCCGCTGCGATCCTGGACGGCAAGGACAGCGATGCCAAGCCGAGCGCCGACAAGAAGCCCGGCAAATTCGTGGTGCAGGTGGCCGCGCTGGCATCGGAAGAAAAAGTGACCGAATTGCAAGGCAAGTTGACCGAAGCCGGGTTCAAGTCGTATGTGCAAAAGGTGCCGACCGATGCGGGTGTGCGCATACGGGTACGGGTAGGCCCGTTCGGCAGCAAGGATGAAGCGGAGAGTGCGCGCGTGAAGCTCGGCAAGCTCGGGTTTAACGGCAAGTTGATGCCGTCGTAGCGCCTGATGGCAGCATGACGATTTTCGATTATGTTCTTTTGTTCATATTGACTTGCTCGACCCTGATCGGCATCATGCGCGGCTTGGTCAAGGAGTTGTTGTCGCTGGTTGGTTGGATCGTGGCGTTGGTCGTGGCCAATGCCTACGGCGGCGCGCTGGCGCTGCTGTTGCCGGATTTTATTCCGGGCCAGGCGACGCGCCTGATCGTTGCCTTCATCGCCTTGTTCATTGGCGTCAGGTTGCTGATCATGCTGCTGGCGATGGCGCTGGATTCGATCATCGCGGCGACCGGCTTGACGCTGGCCGATCGCGGCCTGGGAGCAGTATTTGGATTGTTGCGCGGCGCGGTGATTGCGCTGGTGGCGGTGACGTTGTGCGGAATGACCGCGCTGCCGCAGCAGGATTTCTGGCGGCATGCGCAACTGAGCCCGTATGCGGAATCCGCAGCGCACGCGGCCAAGCCCTTTTTGCCCGACAATATCGCAAGGTATGTCAAGTTTTAATGGTATAAATGTTTTAGATTGTTTGAGGAGTCCACCATGTGTGGCATAGTCGGCGTCGTTTCCCATAGCCCCGTCAACCAGTTGATCTACGACGCACTGCTGCTGTTGCAGCATCGCGGTCAGGACGCTGCCGGGATCGCAACCAATTCCGGCAACAAGTTCAGCATGCACAAGGCCAACGGCCTGGTGCGCGATGTCTTCCGCACCCGCAACATGCGCTCGCTGATGGGCAACGCCGGCATCGGCCAGGTCCGTTATCCGACTGCCGGCTCGTCCAGCGCGGAAGAAGCGCAGCCGTTCTACGTCAATGCCCCATTCGGCATCACGCTCGCGCACAACGGCAACCTGACCAACGTCGAACAGCTCAAGATCGAGATGTTCAAGAACGACCGCCGCCACATCAACACCGATTCCGATTCGGAAGTGTTGCTCAACGTGCTGGCGCACGAAATGCAGGAAGCCACCACCGGCTATTCGCTCGACCCGACCTCGTTGTTCAAGACCGTGGCCGCGCTGCACAAGCGGGTGCGCGGCTCGTATGCGGTGGTGGCGCAGATCGCCGGCTACGGTTTGCTCGCCTTCCGCGATCCGTTCGGCATCCGCCCCTTGTGCATCGGCTTCAACGATACCGAAAAAGGCCAGGAATACGTGGTCGCCAGCGAATCGGTAGCGCTCGAAGGCTTGGGTTTCCGCTTCCTGCGCGACGTGATTCCGGGCGAAGCGATTTTCATCGACATGGATGGCAAGCTGTATAACCAGCAATGCGCGGAAAATCCGACCATGAACCCGTGCGCGTTCGAGTTCGTCTACCTGGCCCGCCCGGATTCGATCATCGACGGCGCTTCCGTCTACGCCACGCGCCTGAAGATGGGCGAATACCTGGCCGACAAGATCAAGCGCGAATTCAGCCACGGCGAGATCGACGTGGTGATGCCGATCCCCGATTCTTCCCGTCCGGCAGCGATGGAGCTGGCGCTCAAGCTGAATCTCGAATACCGCGAAGGCTTCATCAAGAACCGTTATATCGGACGCACCTTCCTGATGCCGGGGCAGGCGATCCGCCGCAAGTCGGTGCGCCAGAAACTGAATGCAATCGGCTCCGAATTCAAGGGCAAGAACGTGCTGCTGGTGGACGACTCGATCGTGCGCGGCACCACCAGCCGCGAGATCGTGCAGATGGCGCGCGACTCCGGCGCCAAGCGCGTGATCTTCGCCTCCGCTGCGCCGCCGGTCAAATTCCCGAACGTGTATGGCATCGACATGCCGACCCGCAACGAATTGATCGCCTACGGCCGCAGCGACGAAGAAGTGTGCCGCGAAATCACCGCCGACGCGCTGGTGTACCAGGACATCGAAGCGCTGAAGCGCTCGATTTCCGACGTCAATCCGCTGCTGAAGAATTTCGAGGCATCCTGCTTCGACGGCGTCTACGTGACCGGCGACATCTCGCGCGACTACCTCGACCGCCTCGAATCCGTGCGCAACGATGCAAAGCCGGAGAACGACGATGCGGTGCGCTCGCAGTTGAATTTGAATCTGGCGCACGTCGACTAGCCGATTGGCGCGCCGTCGCGCGGTGCGGAAATGAGGGACGCGCACACGCGGCGACCGATCGATTTGCAATGGATCGCCGCGCGCAGCAGTCGCGGTCGCCGATTATCGGTTGCACGCGGCAACTGCTTTCGATTCGCCGTGAGCCGTCTTCAGCCCTTTTTTGCCGATTCAAATTACAGCGCCCATGAAGGCACTTAATCAGAGGATAGAGCCGCGATCCCAGCAGGGCTTCACGCTTCTGGAGCTGGTGGCGGTTATCGTCATCATCGGGATACTGGCGGCGATAGCACTACCGTCGTACCAGAATATCTCGCAATCGGCCCGTATCGCGGCGGTCAATGCGTTGGCGGGCGCCATTACCGAGTCCGCGTCGAATTTTCGCCTCCTGTGCGCTCTCAATGCCAGCACAGGCTGTGACATAAACGCCCAGATGGGAAGCCTGACCTACAATGGCACGACCTACGGCATGAATTACGGATGGATTGGCGCCGGAACCGGCATCAATACGGGGCTGGTCGATAATACGATCAGCTACTCCGGTTTCACGATCTCGGTTTCCAACCCGTATACAACATTTGCATTGAAATCTGCGCCGACGCCGGCCAATTGCAGCGTAACGTACGGCAATGCATGGGGTACTGGCAATCAGCAGTACACCTTGTCGGTCGTTACGACCGGGTGCTAGCGACAGGGGGAACAATGTTTACCTACATATGCCTTGGAACGAACGACCTACGTCGAGCAGCGGCTTTTTGCGATGCGGCACTCGGTGCATCAGTAGAATTCAAAAAACACCTCATTTAATCGGGAAGACAATGCGTTACCTCATTTTGGCCATATTGACTTCGCTGTTGACCGGCTGTGCAACTTCTGACGTCGTGCAGCCTGATAACAAGTTTGCGAAAAATTTCCAGGCCCCCGATCGTTCCAAGCGGATTGTATTGTTGCCATCGAAGGTGGATGCTCCGCAATTTGCTTCTGGCGGGTCCGTCGTCAATCGACAACTGTACGCGCAATTGCAACGCGCAAACTATAAGGTCGCCGTGCTCGATGAAAAGAATTACGTCGAAACCTGGGGGCAAGAGGTCGCTGCAGTCGGCGGAATTTATGATCCGCAAAGCGGTCGGTTTCGCCCGGATGCTTATGTACGGGCATTGAGTTCGTTGGTAAAACGGATAGCCGCCGAAGTGGATTGTTCGATGGTGCTGGCGCCGCGATTCGTCTTGCAATCGGCGAAAGTGTCGCACAGTAGCGCTTCATGGGACGGTGTGACGAGAGCGGAGCACGAAAAGGACGAGGTTCTCATGTCGAATTTGAAGTACGAATACGATGGAACAGCGGCTGGTTTATCATTGGAGTTGATGGCTTTCAATGATAAGGGTGAATGGGAGTTCACGACGTATGGCGGTATCCTTCTTCCTTACCAAAGCGATGTAAAGAAGAAGAAAGGCGTGCTGCGTAGCGATCTTTTTTCCGATCCAAAAGAAATCAGGGAAGCCACTGATTTGGTGCTAAGCCCTCTTCAGAGCGTGAAACAGTAATTGTCGACGCAATATGTGCGATCGGCAAATGGTGGTGGGAATTGCCACATGCTCGCGCCGGAATCGCTGGCGCAGCGAGCTGCGACTTTCGCCGACAAGCAATACTTGGGGCGGGTAAATAAGTTTGTGTTGCAGGACAACCTGACGGGACCAACATGGCAATCTCCGCATGCGTAGTCGGCGCTTCCGGCCTGGTCGGGCGCGAACTGATCGCGCAACTGTGTGACGAGGCCGGCGTGGCAGCGGTGCATGCGATGCTGCGCCGCCCGATCGATACGCTTGGCGCCATCCCGAAGCTGATCCGGCACGTTGTCGATTTCGATCAACTCGCTGCCGCCGACTGGCCCGCCTGCGATGCGATGTTCTGCTGTCTCGGCACGACGATCAAGGTCGCCGGCTCGCAAGCTGCATTTCGCCATGTCGATTACGACTACGTCGTGCAAACAGCCCGCAAAGCGCAACAGGCGGGCGCCAAGCGCCTGTACGTGGTGTCGGCGATGGGCGCCAATGCGCATTCGGCGATCTTCTATAATCGCGTGAAAGGCGAGATGGAAGCAGCCATTGCCGCGCTCGGCTACGACGCCGTGACGATATTCCGGCCATCCTTCCTGACCGGCGAACGCACCGAGCAGCGCGCCGGCGAGAGCCTCGCTCTGGCGCTGTTGAAGGTGGGCAACCGGCTGCTGCCCAAGAAATATCGATCCGTGTCCGCGCACGCGGTGGCGCGCACAATGGTGTTGGCGTCGCAGCAAACTGCGTGCGGCGTGCAGGTCGTCGAATCGGATGCGATGCAGCCGGACGCCTAGTTCGCACTGCGAACCGGGCGTCATGGCGTGTCCTTACTTCTTATAGATTCCTACGCCAACCAGGTTGCCCTCGACGCCTTCGACGTAGCTCGACTTTGCCTGGATTGTGCCGGTGGTCGGGTTGACCCAGTGATAGTCGACCCACCCGCTGCCCTTGGTCTTGACCAATTCGACCATCGCCTTGTTGAAATACTTGCCGTCGGCGTCCTTGAGTTCAGCCAGGTCTTTGCCGTTCAGCTTGGGATTGACTGCATGACAAATCATCTTGGCGTTCAGGTCTTGCACAAAGACATACAGCTCGCCGTCGATGAATCCGCCCTTGGGGGCAGCAAAGTCCTTGCAGGCGGCGTCGACCCCGACCTTCTTGATTTGGACAATCGCTTTCTTGACCAGCGCCTTTGCGGCTTGCTCGGAGGCGGTTTCGGCATAGGCCGACATCGCGGTGAAACAGAGCACGCTTGCCAATACCGTAGTTCCAATTTGTCTCATATATGGCCTTTTTATTTATTTTTGAAATGCGAGATTCGGTGCCGTTCCGATTCAACATCGATACGCCAGTTGCGGCACGGCATCTCGACCTGGATTAGTATATTCCCCGCCATTTCTTTTCGCCACCATTTTGCATTTCCTCAAATATAAGATACGATAGGGTATTGCGCCGATTTGCTTCAGCTTGCGGGCGCCTGGGTAGTTCCACACAGGTACGGAACGCAGTCCCATAACAAGTGCCGCTAAAAAGGGATATGAAATGCTCATCAACCCGTTTTAGCGCACGCTACGACGGGTTTTTTATTATGACCAGCAAAAACGACAAAGAATACGGCTTTACCACCACCATCCTGCACGGCGACCGGCAAAAGCCGATCGAGCATGGCTCCTTGCACAAGCCTGTGCATAACAGCGTGGCTTTCGCTTATGCCGATGCGCGCGAGCTGGCGGCGGTATTCCAGGGCAAGCAATCCGGTTACCGCTATGGGCGGCAGGGTAATCCGACGGTGTCGGCGCTGGAAGACAAGGTCACCAAGATGGAGGGCGGGACGGCATCGGTCTGTTTCGCTTCCGGCATGGGCGCTATCGGCGCGCTGGCGCAGTCGCTGTTGCGCACGGGCGATCATGTGGTGTCGTCGTCTTTCCTGTTCGGCAATACCAGCAGCTTGTGGCAAACCGTGGCAGGGTTGGGCTGCACGCTGTCGTTCGTCGATGCCACAGATGTGGCGGCGGTCGAAGCGGCACTTACGCCGGCCACGCGCATCGTGTTCGTCGAGACCATCGCCAATCCGCGCACCCAGATCGCCGACTTGAAGCGCATCGGCGCGCTGTGCGCGGCGCGCGGGATTCTGTACGTGGTCGACAATACGATGACTTCGCCCTACCTGTTCCAGCCGAAGGCGGTCGGCGCCGGCATTTCGATCAATGCGTTGACCAAGTACGTTGGCGGCCACGGCAACGCGCTCGGTGGCAGCCTGACCGATACCGGCGTCTATGACTGGGGCCGCTTCCCGAATATCTACGAATCCTACAAACGCTTCCCGACTGCGCAATGGGGCATCGCGCAGATCCGCGCCAAAGCCTTGCGCGATTTCGGCGCGGCCCTGGCCCCCGAGGCCGCGCATGCGCTGGCGGTCGGCGCCGAAACCATCGCCTTGCGCATGGAGCGCGAGTGCGCGAATGCGCTGGCGTTAGCGCAGATGCTGGAAGCCGATCCGCGCGTGGCGGCGGTCCATTATCCGGGGCTGGCCTCGCATCCGCAGCACGCGCTGGCCGGCGAACTATTCCGCGCCTATGGCGGCCTGTTCAGCTTCGAGCTGAAGGACGGCATCGATTGCTTCGATTACCTGAACCGCCTGAAACTGGCGATTGCATCGAGCAACCTGGGCGACACCCGCACGCTGGTGATCCCGGTCGCGCACACGATCTTTTACGAGATCGGGCCAGAGCGCCGCGCCGCGATGGGCATCGCCGAATCGCTGATCCGGGTTTCGGTGGGGATCGAGGATAGTGCTGACTTGCTCGATGATTTCAGGCAGGCGTTGCAGGCGTAGTCAAAAGTCCGGCGTCAAGCGGTTACGTCGCATTGCCCAGGATGCCGTGGGCGCGACTTTCCTTTGCGCTGGTAGCGGAATATACGACCGCAGGTGGCTTGATTCGATACCGGCGCTGAATCTCTGGATTTTCCAGAAAGGCAAACGCATACTCGTCGACAAATCGCGTATGCACGCGGCGAACTTATCGTTTCCTTTCCGGCCTATCCAACACAATGAAGCTAGGACTCTCGAAACCCATAAGCAACGGAAAAATTTTTGTCCTGGCCGTCTTGCTCGGCATTGTCTATGTGGTGGCTTCGGCAGCCTATGCGAAGTGGACTCGTGTGCCGCCCATAGTGGTCAGCAATCTGGCGCCGGGCATTGCGGTCACCGCGCAAATCGGCCCGGCAACGCTTGCGCAGATTAAGGCGCAGGGTTTTGCGACCGTCATCGATATCCGACCGGACGGCGAAGCGGCGGATCAGCCGCCCTCGACTGCAATCGACGCGGCGGCGCGCGCCGAACAAATAAGTTTCGCCTACGTGCCGGTGCCGCGCGGAGATATTCCGGATTCTGCGGTCGCTGCGCTCGACAAGGCGATTGCCAACAGCCCCAAGCCGATTCTTCTATATTGCCGGATCGGTCGCCGCGCCGCGCGCACCTGGAGCCTGGTCGAAGCTTCGCGCAGCGGCGGAATGGACGCCGCCGCCATTCTGGCGGCAGTGAAATCGACGAGTTTTTCGGCTGACGATTTGAGCGGCGCAATAGCGCGCCGCATCGCCAATCGCAGCCGCGCCACCGGAGTAACGCAATGACCGTCCCAGTCCCACCATACGCTGCGGGCGATTCCGTTAGCGCCACAAGCAGCGCTCCGGCATCGAAAATCATTGCAACGACTGTGCTGCGGCTGATTCTCGTTGCAGCCGGCTTGGCGCTGGGGAGTTTCCTCGGATTGTGGATCGCCCTGTTTACGGGTCTGATCGACTTCTCTTGTTGATACTGAGTCGAGAATGTTGAGCATTTGATAGACAGCGTGCTGCGGTAATATACCCGGCGCGCTTCGATGCTTCAAAAGCCGGGTTCGTATGGCGCAATTCGTGCTACGTATTCCGCATCGCCGCATTTTGCGCCCCGTTAATCGGAATGGTGTCCGCAGAACCGGCGTTCCGACCACAGATAAACTTCAAACGGAGCATCGTGTCTCGCATCGAACAAATTCTATTCAAAGCCTGGATGTGCATATTGGCATGTCTGTGCTTGGGCGGCTGCGCGGGACTGCAATATCAGGTCGCCGATCCCGCCGCCAGCGTCAACCGCACGTCGTTCTACATCGCCGCGCACCCGGACGATATCGAATTATTCATGGCGCGCAATGCCTGGGACGAGATCGAGAAGAACGGTGCGAAGGTCGTGTTCATCGTCTTTTCTGCCGGCGACGACGGCAACGGCGACAGCCCCAATGGAAACTGCGAAAGTTTCTACCATGCGCGCGAGCTGGCTCACATCGACGCCGTTAAATTTTGGGCTGGCTTGAGTAATAGCAAGGATGTCCGTGTCGTCGAAGAAAAGGTTCCGGTCCAGGCGCATGAACTTTCTCGGCAATCGATTGGCGAGAAAGTCGTGTTTTATAATCTGCGCTTGCCCGACGGAAATGTTTTCGGCGCCGGCTACGAGAGCACAAAATTCCAGAGTATCGCGTCTCTCAGGTCGAACAAGATCGACAGGATCGTGTCCGTCGATGGCGCGTTGGAATTGAATTACGGCGAGTTGATCGCGTTGGTAAGGGGCATTCTTGTGCGCGAGGCGCACGGAACTGCGGGAGCAGTGCAGGTCAATATTCAAGATGAGGATGGCAGGCTGAATCCATTCGATCACGCCGACCATATCGCGACTGCGAAAACGGTCGTCGATGCCTTGTCGGAAGCGCCCTATGCATGCGTCAAGATAGCGCGATATGCCGGTTATTCAAACGCATTCAGGCCGGCAAACCTTACCACCCGCGAGCGGCTGTTGCATATAAGGACATGGGCGACGCTCAATTCGACGCTGGTTGACTGCGGGCAGGCGAGCACCTGGGAACCGAGACATAATGCGCTGCTCGAAAAACAATACTTCAGGGTCGAAGCGCGCGATTCGGTCTGCAATTTCTGACCCGATTCCGCTGTTGCATCACGATTCTGCGCAAATTGCGCGTCGCTAAGCGGCCCAGTTCCGTCGGCTTTCATTGCAAAACTTGTCGACAAGTTTTGCATGGAAATAAAATTTGCAGAGCGCTTCAAGCGCGATAACTCGTGCTTCCATGCTTTCACGGGTTGTATTGGATCGCTTTATCGGTCAATTCCTTATTCACGTCTACGTTGGCACCGGACTTGCTTTTATGCAGGGTTCCGGTTTTAGTAACGCGTTTTATCATGGATATCGGTGAGCGCGCACAATAGCGACAGCAAAGACTGGAACCTTGTCCAATTGGAAAATTAAGAATGGGAAAGCAACAATGCGAATTTTGATGGTGTCGGATGTTTACTTTCCTCGGATAAATGGAGTTTCAACCTCGATATTGACGTTTCAGCAGGAGCTTTTGAAGCTCGGGCACGAAGTGCATGTCATCGCGCCGGCCTATCCGGCTGGGCATCCTGAAGAGGCGCATATCACGCGCATCGATTCCAGATATGTCTTGCTGGACCCCGAAGATCGCCTGATGAAGGCGGCCAGGATATACGAACTGTTGCCGCAGCTTCGCGAAAAGAAATTCGACCTGGTCCATATTCAGACGCCTTTCCTGGCCCACTATGTCGGCGTCAAACTGGCGCGATTGCTGAGCATACCGACGGTGGAAACCTATCACACCTTCTTTGAAGAATTGCTGTATCACTACGTGCCCGTGCTGCCCAAGTTCTCGACACGCTGGATTACGCGCAGCTTTACGCGCGCGCAGTGCAATGCGGTCGATGCGGTGATCGTGCCTTCCACCGCCATGAGCCGGGTCTTGCGGCAATACGGCTGCGTCTCGCCGATCCATATTGCGCCCACCGGGATTCAGATGGAAAAATTCAAGGTCGGCGTGCGCAGTTCGTTTCGCGCCAAGCACGGCATTGCAGAGGATCGATCGGTATTGCTGTTCGCAGGCCGCATTTCGCACGAAAAGAATATTGAGTTTCTATTGACCATGACCGCGCGGCTAAAATGCACGCGCCCGCGAATCTTGCTGTTGATTTGCGGCGAGGGGCCGGCAAGAGGCAGCCTGCAACGGCGCGTCAAACGCATGGGTCTGGTCGACAACGTGATGTTCATCGACTACCTGGATCGCGAAACCGAGTTGATGGATTGTTACCGCGCCGCCGACGTGTTCGTTTTCGCATCGCGCGCCGAAACCCAGGGCCTGGTGCTGCTGGAGGCGATGGCGTTGGGCGTTCCGGTCGTATCGACCGCAGTGATGGGAACCATCGATATCCTCTCCCCCAATCGCGGCGCATTGGTTGCGGAAGACGACGCCGGCGACTTCGCCGCCAAGGTGTCGCTGTTGCTGCGCGACCGCGCCTTGCGCATGTCGGTCGGCGCCGATGGGCGCGAATATGCAAAGACCTGGAATGCAGCCACCGCTGCGCAGCGCGTGGTCGACATCTATCACGGGGTGATTGCAAACAGCATGGCGCGCGCCGTGCATGGCGAGCAAGCGATGTTGGGGAAGCCGTCTACTGCCAATTAAACGCGGTGCCCGACTCGCTGGCCGATTGTTCCGATTGCACCGATTGCTATTCAACGGTCGTCGCAAAAAAGGCCCTCGCGATTTGTTGAGGCGTTTTGGTTTACACTGGCTCTTTGGATAACTATCAATTCCCCAACACCTTAGAGGCACATCATGGAAGAACCAGTGGAAACCAATTCGCCCCAGCGCGACGCTTTTCTCGAAGAGAAGGCGTTCAAGTCACGCACCGTGCTGCTGTTCGGCCAGATCAACGATACCGCCGCGCGCGATGTCGTGCGCCAATTGATCGCCCTCGCTGGCGAATCCAAGGAGCCGATCAATTTCCTGGTCTGTTCGCCGGGCGGCCATGTGGAATCGGGCGACGTGATCCATGACGTGATCCGTTTCATCGACGCCCCGGTCAACATGATCGGCAGCGGCTGGGTCGGCAGCGCCGCAGTCAACGTATTCCTGTCGGTGCCGAAAGAGCGCCGCTTCTGCCTGCAGAATACGCGCTTCCTGATCCATCAGCCGAGCGGCGGCGTCGGCGGCCAGGCCTCCGATATTGCGATCCAGGCGCGCGAAATCATCCGCGTGCGCGAAAGAATCGGCGCCCTGATCGCCAGGGAAACTGGACAGAAGCTGGAAAAAGTGACGGCCGATATCGAGCGCGATTTCTGGATGTCGGCGCCGGAGGCGATCGAATACGGACTGGTGTCGAAATCGATTGTCAGCGCCAAGGAAGTTGCCTGATCGGACTTTTCATACGTTGAACGGCCCTCAATGAGTGTTAGCAGCCGTTCTTTTTCCAGTCGCCGGATGAATTTCGCTGATACTGCGATTTTATGGAATTTCCAGACTTGCGAGGGAGATGGCCATGCCGCTTGGCGCTTTGTACTGTCTTGCACTGTCACTACTGCTTGTTGTCTCCGCCGTGGCACGGGCGGATGACGTAACCAATCATGTCGATCTCGTCTGCAATGCGGCGGCAAATCTGGCGCTGGTTCGCTTCTCGATCAGTAGGGTAGGTTGGGCTAACGCTTTATCAGCCCAACATTCAGCATGACCCCATCTTGCGAACGGTTGATGTTGGGCTTTGTAGCCCAACCTACGGGCTGACCCAGCCCAGTTCGGTCGTTTGTTGAGCAGTGGGATTTGTAGAATCAAATAAGGGGGTAACGACGAATTAAAATTGTCGAAATATTCGACGCTGATTCCATTGATTTTCGCCGACACACTGCCGTTGGTGTGGAAAAAGACACCGACCGATATCGATCACGGTTAAACTGGCGGTTATTTTTTGCGGGCAGCGTCGCAGCGGCTATTTCGCTCGTCGAATTAGATCAGGTTTGGCCTGCTCGGGTCGCGCGACAATGCCAATCACAACTTCTGGGAGGGCCAATGCTAATCATGTTCGGATGGGTGAAGGAAGCGAAGGAAGTCGGTCCGGCGCTAGATTGCTATTGCTATCGCTGCCACCGAAAACGCACCTGGGAGCACTGGAAAGAAACCGAGTGGGTATCGTTCTTCACGATCAAGACAATTCCCTTTCTTTCGAAAACGCATGTGGTCTGCGGCGGCTGTCGGGAGCCGGTTCAACTGGATAGAGAACGCGCGAACTTCCTCGCGAACCGGGAGCATTTGCCGCGCCTTGCCGTATTTCTTGAAGAGCGCCAGCTTGCCGGGAAGAGTGAGGTGCAGCGAAACTATATGCGGGCGCAGCGGGAACAAAATGAGTCGCGGGGGTAACGTTGTCCCTGCAACCCTCACCCCTGTTCCCGCACCATATTCAAGAACTTATCATGCGGCTCAGCCTCAAACGTCTCGAAACGATGCAATAGCGCCGTCACGTCAGGTTCGACCATCAACAGCCCCTCATGCTGCGGCCTCAGGAAGCCTTGCTGCACCGTATGCTGAAGAAACGCCAGCAGCGCATCGTAATAGCCGTCGACGTTGAGCACGCCAATCGGTTTGTCGTGAAAACCCAGTTGCGCCCAGGTCATCACTTCGAATAATTCTTCCAGCGTGCCGATGCCGCCGGGCATGGCGATGAAGCCTTCGGCCAGATCGGCCATCATGGCTTTGCGCTCGTGCATATTTTCGACTATATGTAATTCGCTGATCTGGCGATGGCCGACTTCCTTGCGCACCAGTGCTTTGGGGATGACGCCGGTGACATGGCCGCCCAGGCGCATCGCTTCATCGGCGATGATGCCCATCAGGCCGACGTTGCCGCCGCCGTAGACCAGCGCGATCTTGCGCTCGACCAGCGCTTGCGCCAGCTTGCGGGCGGCGTCGGCGTAGTTCGGCGTGATGCCGGACGACGAGCCGCAATAAACGCAAAGGGATTTCATCAATCTTCAAGCTCCTCTATCGCCATTTGCACGTCCAGGCGTTCCATCGCGTCCCTGGCCTCGAACTCGGCGGCTTCCTTATAGAGCGCGACGGCTTCTTCCATCTTCTTTTTGCCTTCCAGCATCACCAGGCCGTTCGCATATTCGATGCGGGCGATGGCGGAGTCGGGGTTCAGCGTCAGCGCTTTCTTGAACAGCTTGATGCCTTCGTCCTTCTTGGCCCCGTAGGTGAGGCCGCCGATCATCGCGCCGACCTTGTCGATGATTTCGGCATGGTAGGCGCCCAGCGCGATATGCGCGTCCGCATGTTTCGGCGCCAGTTTGACGGTCGTGTCGAGGCTGTTCTTGACCTTGCTGCCGATCCCTTGCGCGAGCGCCTTGGCGATCGATACGCCTTGCGCGTAGCGGCCCAGCGCGTACGCGTGCCAGTAGTAGCCGGAGGCATCCTTCGGTTGCGCGGCTTGCTGCTCTTCGCAGCGGGCGGCGACTTCCTCGTAGAATTTCAATTTCTTGGCGTCCGATTTTTCCAGGTAATTGGCGTAGATGCAGGTGGCCTTGTTGGCGACCGCGTAGCCGGGGATGCCCAGCGCCAGCCCTTGCTTGGCGGCTTTTTCAAAGTCGCCGGCATGGAAGCTGATCCAGGCTTCCAGCAGCGCCGCATCTTTCGGAAACGCTTCGGCATCGCCGGCATGCAGGCGCGCCCAGTTCTTTTTCAGGCTGGCGGCGGTGTAGGTGTAGGCGGGGTCGGGATACGGGAATTTGCTCCAAGCCATGTCGGTCTCCTATTTGATTTTCTTGATGTATTCTTCAGCCAGCTTTTCGAACAGTAAACGGGTCGGGCCGCGCAGGTAGGGGCCGATTTGCGACAGCACCTGGTAGCAGCCGCGCGCGAGCGCATCGGCAATCGCCTGTTGCTCGGTATATTTGCGCGGGTTGCGCACGTATTCGTAGGATAGCCAATAGGTCGCCACCACCACCATGTTGGTGGCCAGCGCGTCGATTTCGGCGTCGGTCGCTTCCAGCGCGTCGGTGCTGCGCAAGCCTTCGCACAGTTGCCGCGCCACCTTGATCTTGTGCGCCAGGATTTGCTTGAAGTGCAGTTCCAGCTTGCGGTTGCGCGAGAGCAGGTCGTTCAGGTCGCGGTAAAAGAAGCGGTAGCGCCACACCAGCTCGAACATCAGGTGCAGGTAGAGCCAGACGTCTTCGATATTCGGACGGCGATCGGCCGGCACCGCCAGCATGCGATCGATTTCCTTCTCGAACTGGCCGAAGATGGAATTGACGATGTCGTCCTTGTTGCGGAAATGGTAGTACAGGTTGCCGGGAGAAATATTCATTTCTTCCGAGATGACGGTGGTCGTGATGTTCGGTTCGCCGAATTCGTTGAACAGGCGCAGCGATAGTTCGAGGATGCGTTCACGGGTCCGGCGCGGAGCTTTTTGTTGCATGGCAGGGGGTCTCTTACGTCATGGCGTTTATATGTTTAAGCATACCACCGAAGATCGCAATTTTTACCCTCCCGCGACTTTCAACGTGTGTTCCAACTGATCCAGCACCTGGCCCAGCTTGTCGGTCTTGAAGCGGTCTTTCTTGTTGCGCGGCGGGTTTTGCACCAGGGTCAGGCTGCTGTCCTGCAGCACCGGCAATTTCAGGTGCAGGCCGTGGCGTGCCAGTTTGCGGTCGATGGCGACGCGGTTGCGCCACAATGCGATGCGCGTGTCCTGGTAGGCGTTTTCGCACATGCGGCGGCGGTTGGAGGTGCTAAACAGGTTGGTGAAGAACATTTCGGCGTCTTCTTCGTTCGGCTCGAACAACAGGATGTCGGACTCCGGGTAACTGCGCTGGTAGCTGTCCATGCCGCGCTTGACGCGCGAATGGATGATCGAGCGCAAGGTTTGCGACAGCACCGTCAGCAAGCCGTCATCGGCGATCTTGCCGGCGCCATGCGCGACCCTGGCATTGTAGGGGACGATGGGATTGATGCAGATGGCGAGGTCGACCCCGTGTTCCAGCGCGATCGAGGCGTGCAGGGTCTTGCGCAGCACGCCGTCGACCACGTGGCGGCCATTGATTTCGACCGGCGGAAACAGGCCCGGCACCGCCGCGCTGCCTTGCGCGGCGCGGGAGATGGGGACATCGTCGAGTCCGGGCTGGCCGTAGCAGATCGCCTCGCCGGAATCGACATCGGTCGCCACCAGCACCAGCTTGTGCCGCAATTGGCGGAAATCGTTGGTGCGGCCCGGCTGGCTGAAGGTGTGCTGCAGGAATTCGTGGATGCCGTCGCCCGACAGGATGCCGGTCGGCAGCGCCCGTTTCATGCGTTCGAAGGAATCGGCCAGCGTGCGCTTGCCGCGACCGCGCGCAAAGTGGAGCAGCGAGCCGGCCAACAGGCCCGGCACCGATTGCGCGCGCTTGCGCAATTCCGTCCAGGCTGGACGCAGCAACAGTTCCGGCTTGAACTGGACGCCGCCATCGTGCTCGGTATCGCTTTCGATGAACAAGCGGCACATTTCATGCGGCGTGATGCCGTTGGCCAGGCCCGAGGCGATGATGCCGCCGGCACTGATGCCGACGTAGACGCTGGCGTCGTTGACGTCGAGGCCTTCGATCGATTCCTCGATGGCCGCCAGCGCGCCGATTTCATACACCGCGCCGAGCGGCCCGCCGCCGGCCAGCACCAGCCCGATGCGGGGTTTGGCGGAAGGCTGCACGCGCTGGGCGCGAACCCGGGAGAGGGGAGTGATAGTGGCAGTCATGATCTCATTGTATAGCGCAGACGTGAAAAAGGGCTTGTGCAGTGCACAAGCCCCTTCGCTACCCTACAGACTGGGCGACGCCCGGCACTGCTCAACAACGCGATTGCTTAATCCGCCGCGCCAGCCTCTGCTGCCGGCGTTGCAGGCGCTACCGGCGTTGCTTTGGCTGCTTTCGGTGCTGCTTTTTTCGCCGCCGGCTTTGGGGCCGCCTTTGCGACTGGTTTTTTTGCTGCTGCCGATTTTACGGTCGATTTTGCTGCCGGTTTTGCCGCCGCCTTCGGTGCAGCCTTCGCGGCGGCTTTTGGCGCTGCCTTGGCCGCAGCTTTCGGCGCCGCTTTCTTGGCAGCCGGCTTGGCGCTTTCCTTGACTGCAGCCGGTTTCTTGCCGGACAGCGCGGCGACCGCCTTGCTCAATTCCTCGACCCGCTTGGTCAAGGCCTGGATGTCTTTCTTGGACGGCACGCCGAGCGAAGTCAGCGAGCGCGACACGCGGTCTTCAAACACCTGTTCCAGCTTGTCCCACGAGCCGGTCGCCTGCTTGCTGACGTAGTCGGCGGTCTTGGTGACGGTGTCGGTGACGCCGGAAACCTTGTCTTCCGCCATTTTCTGAGTGCGCTTTTGCAAGTCGGTTCCTTCCTTGACCAGTTTTGCGAATACCTTGCCGCCTTCTTCCTGTGCTTTCGCAAATGCGCCCAGGCCGGCTTGCCAGATCTGCTGTGCCGAGGCGCGCACTGCGTCCGACAATTGCTTATCGTCTTCTTTCGCCAAGGCCTTCAATTTTTTTACCATAATATTCTCCGCTAGGTGGTGACCGAGTGCCCAATGATTTGTACTGTACCAGTTTATGCGCCGAAAATAGAGACGAGATACTAATGCGATAGAGCACCACTTCTAGTCGGACGAAGATGGCTTTCCTTGCAACATTGGCGACGCCACCGCTTGCCAAGCGCCGCCGACCCTGCAATCATTGCAGCATTATAAACCGCATACAAAAGGAGACAACATGCAGTATTTCGTTACGGGAGCAACCGGTTTTATCGGCAAACGCCTGGTCAAGAAATTGCTCGCCCGTAAAGGCAGTGTGGTGTACTTTTTGATGCGCGAAGCCAGCCGCGACAAGGTGCCGGCGCTGCTCGAATATTGGGAAACGTCGAAAACCCGCGCAATCCCGGTCTTCGGCGATCTGCGCGAGCCGAAATTGGGCCTCTCCAAGGACGATCTCAAGCTGCTGAACAAGAATATCGATCATTTCTTCCACCTGGCCGCCATCTACGACATGAAGGCCGACGCCGACCTGCAGATGGCCGTCAACGTCGAAGGCACCCACCAGACCGTGGCGCTGGCCAATGCGATCGGCGCCAAATGGCTGCATCACGTCAGTTCGATTGCCGCCGCCGGCATGTTCGAAGGCATCTTCCGCGAAGACATGTTCGACGAGGCGGAAAACCTCGATCACCCGTATTTCAGCACCAAGCACGAATCCGAGAAGATCGTGCGCGAAGAAGCCAAGGTGCCGTTTCGCATCTACCGCCCCGGCATGGTGGTCGGCGATTCCAAGACCGGGGAAATGGACAAGATCGACGGCCCGTATTATTTCTTCAAGCTGATCCAGCGCGTGCGCCAGATGCTGCCGCCGTGGATGCCGACCATCGGCATCGAAGGCGGGCGCATCAATATCGTGCCGGTCGACTACGTGGTCGATGCGATGGACCATATCGCGCACCAGGAAAAATTGAGCGCCAATTGCTTCCATCTGACCGACCCGGAGCCGATGCGCGTCGGCGACGTGCTCAATACCTTCGCCCGCGCCGCGCACGCGCCGACCATGAGCTTGCGCATCAACGCCGCCTTGCTCGGCTTCATCCCGAAGTCGGTCAAGAAAGGCATGCTGTCGCTGACCCCGGTGCGGCGCGTGAAACACGCGATCATGAAAGACCTCGGCTTGCCGGATGACATACTGGATTTCGTCAACTATCCGACCCGCTTCGACAACCGCGATGCGGCGGCGGCGTTGAAGGGCAGCGGCATCAAGTGCCCGCACCTGGACGAATACGCCGCGCCGATCTGGGATTACTGGGAGCGCAATCTCGACCCGGCCCTGTTCATCGACCGCACGCTGCACGGGCAAGTTGCCGGCAAGGTGGTGCTGGTCACCGGCGGCTCGTCCGGCATCGGCTTGGCCGCCGCCCACAAGCTGGCCGAAGCCGGCGCCATCACCATCATTTGCGGGCGCGACGAAGACAAGCTGGCGCAGGCCAAGAAAGAACTCAAGGACGCCGGCTTGGACGTCATCACCTATTCGGTCGACGTGGCCGACATGGCCGAATGCGACCGCTTCGTGGAATTGCTGATCGCCAATCACGGCGGGGTCGACGTGCTGGTCAACAACGCCGGGCGCTCGATCCGGCGCGGCATCGAATCGAGCTTCGACCGCTTCCACGATTTCGAGCGTACCATGCAGTTGAACTATTTCGGCGCGTTGCGCCTGACGATGGGCTTGCTGCCGCACATGATCGCGCAAAAGCGCGGGCAGGTCATCAACATCTCGTCGATCGGCGTGCTGACCAACGCGCCGCGCTTTTCCGCTTATGTCGCCTCGAAAGCCGCACTCGATGCCTGGACCGACTGCGCCGCGTCGGAATTCGCCGATATCGGCATCAAGTTCACCACCATCAACATGCCGCTGGTGCGCACCCCGATGATCGCGCCGACCAGGATTTACCAAAACGTGCCGACGCTGTCGCCGGAAGAAGCCGCCGACCTGATCGTCCAGGCGGTCGTCTACAAGCCGGTGCGCATCGCCACCCGCCTCGGCATCCTCGGCGTGGTCGTGCATGCCCTGGTGCCGCGCCTGGCGCAAATCGTGATGAACACCAGCTTCCGCATGTTCCCCGATTCGGATGCGGCAAAGAAGGACGGCGACAAGAAGTGGCTGCAAATGAGTGCTGACCAGATGGCCTTGCAGCAGTTGTTGCGGGGGATTCATTTTTGATGCGTGGATTGACTCCCCTCGCCCGCTTGCGGGAGAGGGGTGGGGGAGAGGGTGATCGCAAGAGCGACGACCTTGCGATTGCCCTGATTGCTCGATCCGGGTTTGCGGTATTCAAAAATGAGTCGTGGCGCTCCCTCTCCCCCATCCCCTCTCCCGCAAGCGGGCGAGGGGAGCCATACGGAGAAAATTTCGTAGGTTGGGCTAATGCTCTTCACCAGCCCAACATTGACGGCGCAGGCGGCGAGCGCGTCGGATAATGCATCCGGCGGCGCGAACATGGAATGTTGGGCTGATGAAGCTGTTAGCCCAACCTACGAAACTATAGTATGGTCGGCGCCATTTTTATTTCTCGTTGCGGCGCGGCTGACGTACATGAGGAAGATCTTTTCGCCGCGATGCGCCGAATTCTTGGAAGTTTGCACGCCCTTGTGTAAGGCTTATACTGCCATTGGGTCCGCCAAGCACTCGATCAGCATCATCGTCGTCTTGCCCATCATCTTCCCAAAAGCAAACGGGACAAATGTCATAGCCCCCACGTTCAGGTAACGTCTTGAAATAGCAGCACGGGCAACGGAGAGGCAAATTAGCGAAAGGCATGTCAGCAATGTGCCTTCAGGGTTGCAGAAGAATTTCCACCACTCATGCCGAACAATTTCTTCATTTTTTCCAAAGCCATATCTACGTCGCTTTCGTTGGTTGCTCAGCCGAGTAGGGTGGGCAGATTTTCTGCCCACGCGGTCAACGTTAATCATAACTCGCAGCCTTTATATTACCACCCGACCACCGTTAAAAAATAGCTTTCATTAGATGCATTGGTTCGCCGGCAATAAGGCACGAGATGGTTGATTCAAATTCCGCGTGGGCACAGAAAACGTGCCCACCCTACATTTTTACACGCTACGCGCCGACGCATTGCGAATTTCCGCCAGCACGCGCGCCCGGATCAGCGGGTGCAGCATTAGCGACACGTGGCCGATGCCTTGGTATTCGATGTTGCGCGCGCCGTCCAGTATCGTAGGTTGGGCTAACGCTTCACCAGCCCAACATCCGCCGCTCGCAAGACCGTGAAAAATATTCGTTCAGCGCCCCGTTCGCGGGCCTTTTGATATTTCCTTTACGTTGGCCGACCGATTGTTGGGCTGGTGAAGCGTTAGCCCAACCTACGTGCTGTCCATTTCATTACCCAAGTTGGCTAGTCAAGTTTCGCGCCATCGCATGACTCGTGTCCACAAATCGTCGCTGTTACCGGCCATCGCAAACAATGTCGCGCCGAGCACGGAGTTGAACAGCTGACCATCGCCTCGACCACGTACAACTACAATTGGTTGATCTTCATTGTGTTCAAGTGTTGTTGAAACTTCCTCTGTATCGGATTTCAATGTCACGTTGTAGCCTTCTCCGTTGACAAACTCCGGCCACGATTGCATTTCCGCCGCCAAATCTGTTTCAAGTGAAAAATACGAATCAATCCGAACTTCACGCTTGTTCATGTTGATTGCTTATCCATGCGCGTTAAGGCTTCAAGCCGAGTGGGGTAATGCAATGAACGCGTCCCGCCAACGACGGCCATGAATAAAGGTGAAATAGTCATTGGCGATTTCTGTCGATTGATCTGTTATGCATTTAATTTGAGCAAAAATCTTAGGCGTAGCGACAATGAAAAAAATAAGAAACTTCCAACAATCCAAGATGAATTGGAGGGAAAACCACCGAGAGAAATTTTCATTATAGGTAATAGAAAAGCCCCAACAAATAAGCCTGAAACGGCCCATTTACGAAATTTCCAAGTTGCCACTAACAGAATTGCACTTGGTATTACGCATATCAATTCCGGTCGATAGGAAAGAAATGCAAGGTAATATGAAAGATCAAATCTTTTACTGAAATTGAATGCCCACACAAATGGAAGTACTACCAACCAAACAAAGGACAGTCCAATCGTAAATTTAAATCCAAGATTTTTACCTATTGCACGATTTACGGGTGAAACAACATCCGATTTTATTTTTGGCGGCTCATAAGGGTTGTAATTCTGCATTGGAAGATTTACCTCAATTTCACAAAGCATAACGTAGAGGTGACCGAATTGTCGCCACGGTCGAGAATAAAGCCGAGTAGAGTGGGCAGATTTTCTGCCCACGCGGTCAACGTTAATCATAACTCACAGCCTTTATATTACCACCCGACCACCGTTAAAAAATAGCTTTCATTAGATGCCTTGGTTCGCCGGCAATAAGGCAAGAGATGGTTGATTCAAATTCCGCGTGGGCACAGAAAACGTGCTCACCCTACATTTTTACACGCTACGCGCCGACGCATTGCGAATCTCCGCCAGCACGCGCGCGCGGATCAGCGGGTGCAGCATCAGCGACACGTGGCCGATGCCTTGGTATTCGATGTTGCGCGCGCCGTCCAGATGCGACGATGTCTGCGGCGAGACGATATTGTCGTGGTGCGAATAAATCGAGACGATGCGGGCGCGGGTGACGGCGTCTTCGCCGGCTTCCAGCTTGCGCAGCCAGGCGCTGGGCGTGCCGTCGGTGGCGTTGCCGCGCCAATGCATCTGGCGGCTGTTCATGCCGGGGCCGAAGTTGGCGATGCCGGTGCCGTGATGCGGGGTGCCCAGGGTAATCAATTGCGCGATGCGTGCGTTGCCGTGGTCGCGCATGTAGGCGCGCGTCGCCAGCCCGCCCATGCTGTGCGCGAGCACGATGATACGCGGACTGCCGCTTTCTTCGCACAAGGTTTCAATCGCCCGATGGATCGCCGGCACGTAGTTGTCGATGTTCGTCAGCATCGGCTCCAGGTCGATTGCGTGGTGCGTGATATTCGCCTGCACCAAGGCTTTGCTCATCGCATGCCAATAGCCGCTGTTGCCGCCGTAGCCGTGGATCAGCAATACCGGCAAGCCGCTCGGATGGCGGGCGGCGCGCTTGGAGAATGTCTTGAACGGCAGCGCATAGCTGGAACTCCATAGCGACGCATAGAATTCGTAGAAGAACAGCGCTGCCGCCTGCTGCCAATTGAGCGTGTGGTTGCTCGGCGTTTCGCTGCGATAGCGCCATGCGATGAAAAAATTATTCGCGATGATCGTCAGGCGCACCAGCAATACTGCCGCCACGCCCAGCGGCGCGGCGAGTGGCCACGGGACATGGCCCCAGATGACGGCGGCGCCGGCAACCAACAATACAGCGAGCAGTTGCGCCAGCAACAGCCTGCGCGTGAGCCGGGCGACCATCGCAATCGGGCGTCAGGCCGACGCGTTCAGGCTCGGGGCGGGCTTGCCGGTCAATTTTTCCGCCAGGCCGCTGGCCAGCCGCGCGGTGATGCCGTAGATCGACAATTGCGGATTGGCGCCGATCGAGGTCGGGAACAGCGAACCGTCGTGCACCGACAGGTTGCTCAAGCCGTGATACAGGCCGGCGGACGAGACCACGCCCAGCCTGGTGTCGTCGGACATCGGGCAGCCGCCCATCACGTGCGCCGACACCACGCGCGTCAAGGTTGGCTGGTAGGGCAGGGCTTCGATGGCTTGTTTGGCTGCGGCCCAGGTGGTATAGCCGCTTGCCGATTCGTGGGTCGGGTAGACGATCTGCGCGCCGGCGGCGAACTGGATTTCGGCCATCGTCAGCATCGCGCGCTTGACGCCGTCCCAGATGGCGTCGCTGATCGGGTAGTCGAGCACCGGATAGCCGTCGTCGCGCAATTGCACGCTGCCGCCCACCGAATTTTCGTTGAAGCCGTCGCGCAGCAAGGCCAGCATCGCCTGGGCGCGGCTGAACTGCTTCATCGTCGCGGTATGCGCTGCGCCGAAGCCGGCCATCGTGGTCGAAAACAGCACCGGATGGATCGGCGGCGTCTCCAGCTTGAAGCCGACCGGGCCGTCGATGGGCTGGGTATCCATGAAGTGGTCGGAATATATCGTCTGCGGCGCGCCGGCATAGCCGTTGATATCTTGCGCGAAGAGCGCAGCCGAGATCACGGTCGGATGCAGGAAGGTGCGTTTGCCGAGCAAGCCGTTCGGGTCCGGCGCCTTCGAGCGCAGCAACAGCGCCGGCGAATTGATCGCGCCGCCTGCCACGACGTAATGCCTGGCCTTGACGGTGACGCTCTTGCCGGACAGCGTCAAGCCATCGCCTGACAGTGCTTGGCAATTTAAAGTGTCGACCGCATCCTTGGCGATGCGCACGATATCGGCGCGCGCATGCGTGACCAGCGTGGCGCCGCCGGCCAGCGCGGCGGGAATGGTGGTGACCAGCATCGATTGCTTGGCGTTGGTCGGGCAACCCATGCCGCAATAGCCGAGGTTCCAGCAACCCTTGACGTTGCGGCGGATGGCGGCGGTCGGGATTTTCAGGATCGCTGCGCCGCGCTTGAGCGCGTCGTTGTTTTCATTGGGCGCGGTTTCCCATTCGGCCACGTGCAAGCGTTTTTCCATCATCGCAAACCACGGCGCCATCGCTTCCGTTGTGTAGTCCTTCAAGCCGTAATGGCTTTGCCAGTATTGCAGCGTGCCTGGCGGCGTGCGAAAGCTCGATGTCCAGTTGATGGTGGTCGAGCCGCCGACCGTGCGCCCTTGCAGGATATTGATCGCCTTGTCCTTGGTCTTGCGCGCGGCCGATTCCTGGTACAGGGCGGGGTAGGCTTGCGCTTCGCGCATCTTGAAATCGGACGACGATTTCAATGCGCCTTCCTCGATCAGCACCACCTTCAATCCGGCCAGCGTCAGGATTTCGGCAGTGACGCCGCCACCGGCGCCCGTGCCGACGATGGCGACATCGGCTTCGAGGTGGAGATGGTCGGTCAGGGTGGCGGCGTCGATCACTTTCCAGCCGGCGGCCAGCCCGGCCTGGATCGGGTCGACGATTGGAGTATGGCTATTGTTGGTGTCAGTCATGCAGAATCCTTGGTGAATCCGGGGGTGACGCGCAGGGTTTGCTTACGAAAGCGTTTTGATCGGACCGGGATAGCCGATCGACGCCCAGGTCGCTTCGTCGCCATACCAGCCGCCGATAATCAAATCATGCAGCGCGTGATAGGCGCTTTGCAGCATCATGAAACGGTGCATGCGCCAGCTTTGCAGGAAGGCGTTCACGTCTTCGCGCTTGGCGCTGGCCCAATCGTCGGGCACACCGGCCAGGAAGCGGCGCGCGGGGCCGAGCGTCAGTAGCCCGAACAAATCCTGGATTTCCTTTTGCGTCGCCAACGGCAGGCCGGCAATCGCTTGCAAGGTATGGTCGATTGCTTTGTCAGCAGCGTCGGCGGTGGCGGGTAGCGCGCCCTCCAGCATGGCGCCGGCAATCGCCGCCAGCGCGGCACGCGCCGGACCGTCGAGCGCAAAGCGGTTCGGCTGGGCGGGAGTCTTCAACGCGCGATACAAGCCGCCGGCGGCGGCAAGCGCAACGGCTCCGAATAAGCCGACTTTCAGGAAAGTTCGGCGCGATGAGGAGGGTAAGGGTGTTGAGGGCATCCTGTGTCTCGTATTATGTGAATATTGTGTTTGGAGTGTACCGCAAGTCGCGGCACCGCGAAGCCGGCGAAATAGAGTGTTGATACTAGAGTGCGGCGCATTGTCGGCACGTGCGACGACGCTTGCGGGCGCATAATGATGGTGGAAGCACCTACTGCAAAATTAGCAAAAGAGCAAATTGCAATGGACAAGCACGAAATTGTCGCCCGCCTGCGGCGCGACTTGCAAGCGGCAGTGTTGGAGCGGCAACTGGCTGCCGCCGATCCGGGGTCGGCTGCTGCCCGCGTCGCGTTGCGCCGGTTCCAGGCGGCGCGCATGGCGGGCACGCATGCCGATTTGCTCGCCGTCGCCGAAACCAGCGCCGCCGCGCAGTTTTTTCTCGACGATTTATACGGCGCGCACGACTTCACGCAGCGCGACGCCGATATCGAACGCATCATTCCGATGATGGAACGCATGCTGCCGGTGTCGGCGCTGCGCACGATTGCCGAAGCGATCGAACTCGATGCGCTGTCGGAGGCGCTGGATCGGGCAATGGCAGCGCGTCTGGGCGAGAGTGTTGGCGACGACAGCTATGCGGCGGCTTACCGGCAAGTTGCCTCGCGTAGCGACCGCGAGCGGCAAATCTCGTATATCCATTCGGTCGGCTCATCCTTGTGCGAGCTGGTGCGGGTGCCGCTGCTCGGCGCGACGCTGGTCATGATGCGCAAGCCGGCCAGGCTGGTCGGCTTGGTCGCGCTGCATGATTTCCTTGAGCGCGGCTTCGACGCCTTCAAACGGATGCGCAAACCCAGGGAATTCGTCGCCACGATTGTGGCCCGTGAAACGGCGATAATGGAAAATCTGTATGCGCAAAAAACGCGGCCCTTCGACCTCGACTGACGTCGATTAACGCCCGCGCAGCGGATCGAGCAAGTGCCGCAGCGCGTTGTGATCCAGTTCATACATCAACGCCAGCAGGGTTCCCAGCTCGCCCTTGGGAAAGCCTTCGCGCGCGAACCAGCCGAGGTAATGCCCCGGCAGATCGGCCAACAGGCGGCCCTTGTATTTCCCATACGGCATTTCGCGCTTGACCAGCAATGCCAGGTATTCTGGATCGAGCATCGCTTTATTCGACTTCAGCCGCCTTGAAGTGCGGATTTTCAATGATGCCGAAGCGGTTGCCGAACGGGTCTTTTAGCGCCGCCACGCGGATGCCGTCGCCCACAGCGGTGACCGGCTCCAGCACGCTCGCCCCCAATTCCAGCAGCCGCGCAAACGTGACATCGACGTTGGCCACGCCCCACAGCGCTTGCGTGCCGGCAACGCTGGGTTCGCCGTCCGGCACCAGGCCCAACTCGAAGCCGCCGACCGCGAAGCCGACGTAAAACGGCTGGTCGAAATAAGGCTTGCGCTTGAGCACCTGTTCGTACCACTCTTTCGCAGCTTGCAGGTCGGGCGCCGGGTAAATGGCGGTTCGCAGTCCGAGTATCATCGCGCTTCTCCTTTGAGTTCATTGAGCATATCGACGAATTGCCGCGCCCAGGTATGCACATCGCCCGGCCAGCGCGCCGAGATGTAATTGCCGTCGCGCACCACCCAGGCCGGTCGCGCATCGTCGATGCGGTCGCGCAGCATGCCGCTGGCTTTGCGGAAACGATGCGCGGCGTCGGCGGGCACGTCGACGAAATCGGCAGCGCTTGCCAGTGCACGGCGGATTTCCTGTTCCACGCCCCAATAGCCGGGCGCTTCGCTGCCGCTTTCGCGGTAGGTACGATAATAATCCGGGTCCCAGAAGCGTGCAAAATACTTGGTCAAATGCCAGGCGCTGCGTTCCAATTGCCAGGTCAACGCGGTAGTCTTGCGGCCATGCAGCACCGATTTGCCGCTGGTCTTCGATTTCGCGCGCGCCGCCAACACGACGCCGTGGCAGATTGCCGCGACCGGCTTGGCTTGCCCCGCCGCATTCCTGGCTTCGAAGAAGTCGGCGACGAAGGCTTGCAGCACCGCATTTTCCAGATAGGCCTTGACCCGCTTTGCATGGCCGCCCGGCAACAGCAACGCGTCGTAATCGTCGACCCGCAGCGCATCGTAGCGTTTCGGCTGCTGGAATTGCGGATCCTTCTGCATTTGTCGGTAGGCGCTGCGGGCGTAGCGGTCGGCGCGCAGCAACAAGCCGATCAGCCGGATTTTCTTCAAGCCAGGTATCCAGCCCCAGGGGTCCAGCCCCTCGCCGGAAAGCATCAACGGGTCGGCGCTGGCAGGGCCACCATCGGGTGTGGCGAATTCGACGATATGGCCGGCGGCGCGCAGGATTTGCCATGGCAGCGCCACTTCGCTCGGATCGAAATCCCGATTCGGGATGGGGATGATGATTTTGCGCGGCGTCATATTGTTCGCAAGCGAAGAGGAGTGTTCCAATATAAGCGATGTGGCGGCAAGCAAACAGGCGTGCGCGCCTGTATGCTATTTACGCGGCAACAATCAGGCGCGTGCCGGCCAGGCGATCATGCAGGAATTGGCGATCTTTGTCGATCAGCGCGGCGATTGCCATGACCAGGCAGTTGAGCGCCAGCGCCAGGCCGAATTGCCAGCCCACCACATGCAATAGCGAAGCGGCGGCCCACCCCGGCAAAACCCATAGCCAGGCGAGCAGGTAGCGGCCCAGCGCGCGCCACGGACCAAGTGGACTGCCGTCCGCTGCGACCACGCGGATGCGCCAGGTTCTCATCGGCAGAGTCTGTCCGCCATGCGTCCAGAGCCAGATGAAATACAGGCCGAACACAAAAAATGTGAAGGTCGCCGTTGCTTGCTGAAAATACGGCGACTTGAATTGTTGGAACAAGACGGCAACCAATAGCGAGATCGACGTCGAGAAAGCGGTCACGCCGAACAACAGCACGGTCTCATATACCAGGCTGGCGAGACGGCGCCGTAGCGGCGGGGCAGCGGTAATCAAGGCGGCTATTGCTTGATGACGGGAGGCGCAATAACTGCCGGCGCGACTGGCGCGGGGACAGTGACGCTTGCCGAGGGCGCTGCGTCAGCCGGTGCCGCAACCACGGGTGCGGGCGGCAAGGCGACACGATTGGCAGTCGCCGGTGCGCGGTTGGCCGGCGATTTCTTCGCCGATTTCAACGGATCCACGGTTTTCGGTTTGTTTTGCAGGCTAGGCAGGTTGGCGATGCGTTTCCTAGTCTTGGCGTCAGCCGCCAGTTTTTGCTTTTGTTCTTCAGGCAATTGTTGATATTGCTGCCATTGTGCGGCCTTTTGTTCGGCATCCAGCTTTTTGGCGCGGGCATAGCTTTCGCGTGCGAGCCGATGCTGCTCCGGCGTCATGTTGGCCCAATCGCTGATATTCTTTTCCAGGCGGATTTGTTGCTCGGGAGTCATCGTCGTGAATTTGCCGACGATGGCCAACCATTTGGATTTGTGATTGCTGTCGAGTTTGTTCCACTCCGGCGCCAACGGCCCCAGCACTTGTTGCTGCAGCGGGGTCAACTCCGTCCAAAGCGGCCTGACATCCGGTTTGCCGGCAAGGCTGGCCGCTTTGGCCGCAGCGCTGGTGGTGGCTGTCGGTTTGGCAAGCGGGGCGGGCGTCGCTACGCCGGGCGTCGCCACGCTGGGCGTCACCACGCCGGGCGCAGCAGCGGGTGTCGCAGCGGGCGTCACCACTGCGGGCACCGGTGCAGGCTGTTGGGCATCCGCAGCAGCCATCGAAAGCCAGCACAGGATAGCCAAAATAAATACCGCCCGCAGCGGGCGGGCGGTAACGGCAGCGTGGGTCGGGAACACCATGCTTACTCTGCTCGTTTCTCTAGGTAGGCGTTGAAGCCGTGATCCGCGTAAGCGGTCAGCGGCAAATCGTCGGTCAGCATGGCGGCATCGATGTCCGCCGTTTCAGTAATGCGTTGCTGTTGCTCGTATTGAATGATGCCGACCAAGCCGATCACCAGCACCACGACCGGAATTGCCAGGCCAAGACGACCAAGCCACGAAAACGGCTCGCTGAAGAAGTTGCCAACTTGTCCGGCCAACACGTTCTTGCGCACCAGCACCCGCAGCGGAGCATCGCTTTTCTTGCGGGATAATGCTGCTTTACGCGCAGAAGCAAGACGTTCCGCCGTCGAAGACGGGAGCGTGTCGAGTCCTTCGTTGAGTGCGTGGCGCACTTTGTAACCGAAGTTGAGTTCTTGAGCGTTGTTCATAACCGTATTCCTTTTGCTTTTAGTGCTTCTGCAAGGGTATGTGTTGCTCTGGAGCAATGCGTTTTTACGCTTCCTTCCGAACATCCCATTGCGGTGGCCGTTTCGGCCACATCCATGTCTTCCCAGTAACGCATGAGGAAGGCTTCCCGTTGACGTGCTGGAAGTTTTTGTATTTCCTCGTCGATTTGCGTCAATACTTGCTGCCGTTCGACTTTGTCGGCGGAGGATTCCGCCGCCTCGGTGCCTTCCTCGGCGGCATACGATTCGAGCAAGTCGAAGTCTTCGTGCTCGTCGGCGTCGCCGCCCATGCTGGAAAACAGGCTGACCCAGGTATTGCGGACTTTTTCGCGCCGGAAAAAGTCGTGTATCGTATTTTGCAATATACGCTGAAACAGCATCGGCAGTTCGGCGGCTGGTTTGTCGCCGTATTTCTCTGCCAGCTTGATCATCGCGTCTTGCACAATATCGAGCGCGACTTCGTCCTTTCGGACCGCATACACGGCCTGCTTGAATGAGCGACGTTCGACTGTGACGAGGAAGTCGGAGAGTTCTTTATCGGTTGCCATGCAATGCGGCGCGCTCTGACGGCGCACCCAGCTTAATTCCAGGGTGTAAAAAAATAGACAATAGATATGCCGAAGATCGGCAAAACTGTGCGCATGCTAGCAAAAAAGGGCGCGCTTGTGGGCGTTTTTGCGGAAAATCCTTGATTTGCAAGGCATTTTTCCGAATTTGACTTGACCAAAATGGTGTGACGCATTAGTGTATCAGTCCCTTCATCATCTTGAAGGGGAACTATGGTCTGTTTGCGCGCGGCTCACAACGCCGCATCTCAAACGGACGTGCTTTTAGTGTTGAAAGCTGTTTGCTCTAACCCGTGCCATAAGCGCGAGAATTTCGGTGTAGTGCTTCGATAACCCCGGCTGAACGAGTCGCGTACAGCGTCATTTTGAATCGCATCCACGGGTGCGCAACGGATTGGCGTCACCGCACAAAGAAGGGAAGCCACGGTAGCGTCGCCATAACCGGATTCGCCAGGACAGAGCATCCGATCAATTTCCAATGGACCTTGAAAGGAACTGAGTAATGAGCGTAGAACTTACCGGCGCGGAAATAGTCGTGCGCTGCCTTGCCGAAGAGGGCGTCGAACATGTGTTCGGCTATCCCGGCGGAGCGGTGCTCTATATATACGACGCCATCTTCAATCAAGACAAATTCCAGCATATCCTGGTGCGGCATGAACAAGCAGCCGTTCATGCAGCCGATGCCTACTCCCGCAGTTCGCACAAAACGGGGGTCGCCCTGGTCACTTCCGGCCCCGGTGTCACCAATGCGGTAACCGGCCTGGCAACCGCCTATATGGATTCGATTCCGATGGTGGTGATTTCCGGCCAGGTGCCGTCGAACGCGATCGGGCAGGATGCCTTCCAGGAATGCGACACGGTCGGCATCACGCGGCCCTGCGTCAAGCACAATTTCCTGGTCAAGGATGTCAAGGATTTGGCGTTGACGATCAAGAAAGCATTCTATATCGCCAAGACCGGCCGTCCCGGCCCGGTGCTGGTCGATATCCCGAAAGATATCAGCATGCACAAGTGCGCGTTCGAGTATCCGAAGGAACTCGAGATGCGCTCCTACAAGCCGGTCGACAAGGGCCATGCCGGCCAGATCCGCAAGGCGGTGCAACTGCTGTTGAACGCCGAACGACCGATGATCTATACCGGCGGCGGCGTGGTGCTCGCCAATGCGGCGCCGGAATTGAACAAGCTGGTCGACCGTCTCGGCTTCCCGTGCACCAATACCCTGATGGGACTGGGCGCCTACCGCGCCTCGAGCGAACACTACGTCGGCATGCCCGGCATGCACGGCACCTACGAAGCCAACATGGCGATGCAGCACTCGGACGTGATGATCGCCATCGGCGCCCGTTTCGACGACCGCGTGATCGGCAACCCCAAGCATTTTTCTTCGCATCCGCGCAAGATCATCCACATCGACATCGACCCGTCGTCGATTTCCAAGCGCGTCAAGGTCGATATTCCCATCGTCGGCAACGTCAAGGACGTGTTGCAGGAATTGCTGTCGCAGCTCGACGCAGCCCCCGATGCCCGCCCCAACACCAAGGCCTTGGGCGAATGGTGGAAACAGATCGATCAATGGCGCGAACGCGATTGCCTGAGCTATCCGGCTTCAAGCGAAGTCATCAAGCCGCAATCGGTGGTGCAGAAAGTCTGGGAAGTGACCAAGGGCGATGCCTTCATCACTTCCGACGTCGGCCAGCACCAGATGTGGGCCGCGCAATACTACCCGTTCGACAAGCCGCGCCGCTGGATCAATTCCGGCGGCCTGGGGACGATGGGCGTCGGCTTGCCGTATGCAATGGGCGTGCAGATGGCCAATCCCGATGCGACCGTGGCCTGCATCACCGGCGAAGGCTCGATCCAGATGAACATCCAGGAACTCGCCACCTGCAAGCAATATCATCTGACGCCGAAGATCATCCTGTTGAACAACCGCTTCCTCGGCATGGTGCGGCAATGGCAGCAGATCGATTACGGTTCGCGTTATTCCGAGTCGTACATGGATTCGCTGCCCGACTTCACCAAGCTGGTTGAATCCTACGGCCACGTCGGCATGAAGATCGAGAAGCCGCGCGATGTCGATGGCGCGCTGCGCGAAGCCTTTGCGTTGAAGGACAAGCTGGTGTTCATGAACTTCATCACGGATCAATCCGAAAACGTCTGGCCGATGGTCAAGGCAGGAAAAGGCTTGACTGAAATGCTCTTGGGTTCGGAGGATCTGTAACATGCGACATATCATTTCTGTATTGCTGGAAAATGAAGCTGGCGCCTTGTCGCGCGTGGTCGGATTGTTTTCTGCGCGCGGCTATAACATCGAAACGCTGACAGTCGCGCCGACCGAAGACGCGACGCTCTCGCGCATGACCATCGTGACTTCCGGTTCGGACGACGTGATCGAGCAGATCACCAAGCACTTGAACCGCCTGATCGAAGTGGTCAAGGTGGTCGACCTGACCGAAGGCTCGCATATCGAGCGCGAACTGATGCTCATCAAGGTGCGCGCAGTCGGCAAGGAGCGTGAGGAAATGAAGCGCACCGCGGATATTTTCCGTGGCCGCATCATCGATGTGACCGAGAAGACGTATACGATCGAATTGACCGGCAACAAGACCAAGCTGGACGCCTTCATCGACTCGATCGAACGCACTGCGATTCTGGAAACCGTCCGCACCGGCGGCTCCGGCATCGGACGCGGCGAGCGCATCCTCAAGGTTTGATACGAATTGATGTTACCCGCTGACGCTAAAATTGCCCAGTACGAGTCCCCTCCCCCTTGCAGGGGGAGGGCTAGGGTGGGGGTGGTGCGGTCGAGTACGTGTTGCTGTAATTTACGCACTCTACCCCCATCCTAACCTTCCCCCTACGCCGGGCGCCCCTGCAAGGGGGAAGGAATCTGTTCTTGGTATTCGACCTCGGCGCGTAACATCAGATAAGAATTTACACTATTTACTTGTTAGGAAAATCATGAAAGTTTTTTACGATAAAGATTGCGACCTGTCCCTCATCAAAGGCAAGAATGTGGCAATCATCGGCTACGGTTCGCAAGGCCACGCGCACGCGCAAAATCTGAACGATTCCGGCTGCAAGGTCACGGTCGGCCTGCGCAAGGGCGGCGCTTCCTGGAACAAGGTCAAGAACGCCGGCTTGAACGTCGCCGAAGTCGACGAAGCGGTCAAGGCTGCCGACGTCATCATGATCTTGCTGCCGGATGAAAACATCGCCCAGGTCTACGCCGAAAACGTCGCTCCGCACGCCAAGCAAGGCGCAGTGCTGGCCTTCGCGCATGGCTTCAACGTCCACTACGGCCAAGTCGTGCCGCGCGCCGACCTCGATGTCATCATGATCGCGCCGAAAGCGCCGGGCCACACCGTGCGTTCGACTTACAGCCAGGGCGGCGGCGTGCCGCACCTGATCGCCGTGTATCAGGATAAATCCGGCTACGCCCGCGATGTCGCGTTGTCGTATGCAATGGCCAACGGCGGCGGCCGTGCCGGCATCATCGAAACCAATTTCCGCGAAGAAACTGAAACCGACTTGTTCGGCGAACAGGCAGTCTTGTGCGGCGGCACCGTCGAACTGATCAAGGCCGGTTTCGAGACCCTGGTCGAAGGTGGCTACGCGCCGGAAATGGCCTACTTCGAATGCCTGCACGAATTGAAGCTGATCGTCGACCTGATCTATGAAGGCGGCATCGCCAACATGAATTACTCGATCTCCAACAACGCCGAATACGGCGAATACGTGACCGGGCCGAAGGTTGTCACCGAAGACACGAAGAACGCGATGCGCCAATGCTTGAAAGACATTCAAACAGGCGAATACGCAAAGAGCTTCATCCTGGAAAACAAGGCCGGCGCACCGACCTTGATTTCGCGCCGTCGTTTGACTGCCGAGCATCAGATCGAAGAAGTCGGCGCCAAGCTGCGGGCGATGATGCCTTGGATCGCAAAGAACAAGTTGGTAGACCAATCGAAGAACTAAGCGCTTGCTGAAGTAGGGCATCATGCGTTGTGGGCTTGCAAGCGCACACCGCGCTCAGGCGAAAAGCTGCACGCAGGTGCAGCTTTTTTTTCGCCTTCCCGTGCCTTGGATCGCAAAAAATAAATTGGTCGATCAGTCGAAGAACTAATGTGTCGCTGAAGCCTGCACAACCCTCCGTCATTCCCGCGAAGGCGGGAGGCCGCCCCGCGGGAATCCAAGCGGCGTTAGCTCGATCCAATTCACTATGGGTTCCCGCCTTCGCGGGAACGACGGAGGGTGTTCTTACTTAACCTGCGCAAATGACTTTTTATGCGGCGCAAAGAAGTCGGAACAACCAAAGCAAAAAAGCTGCACGCAGGTGCAGCTTTTTTTATGCCCGCTCGCAAATCAACCGACAGTATTGATCACATTCCCGGTCGATGGCGCGCCCTGCAAATCCTGCGATAGCGTTTGCAGGAAATTCTGCAAGGTCGCGCCGCTGTTCGTATTGCCGGTGGCGCTCAGCAGATTGTTGAAGCTGGTTTGCAGGTTGTCGATCGCCGAGCCGGACGAGGACGATGTGCCCGTGTCGGCAGTGTCGGAGCCGCCGCTGGTGTCGGACGAACCGGACGAAGAAAGTTGCTGCAGCAGGCTTTGCAGCCCGCTTTCAATGCTGCTTGTTGCGCTGCTGCCGTGTCGGTTGCCCCCAAGAACGCTCGACTTTTGGCTACCCGAAGATGTCGTTCCAGTCGATTGCGTCCCCGATTCAGACTGTAGCGCTGCATACAAACTCTGCACCAGCGCACTGAACGATTGCGCCGAGGTTTGCGTGGTCGACGAGGCCGTGCCGCCGGTAGAATTGCCGGTGGCAGTCGGCGTCACGCCGATCTGTGCCAATGCCTGGCTGACGGCTGCAGCAAAACCGCCGCCGGTGTTGGCGCCGGTCGCGCCGGCAACGCTATAGCTGCTTCCCGAAATGCCGCTAACCTGGGTGCTGCTATTGACCGAACTGTTGCTCGTCACCTGCTTGCTGGTGTAAGTCGCGCTATATTGGTTGATGGACGATATAGACATGGCAATTCCTTATAAAGCCGGATGCCCGCCTGCCTGAAAAACGCACATTGCCGGGTATCTGATTTAGATAACGGCAGCAAAAATGGAAAAATAAGTGCTTTCGGATATTTTATTTTGTAACATAACGGTGAATTTATTTTATGTTGTTATATCAATAATTATTATGTGCGATTTTCAGATTGCGGCGTACACTGTCGGGACCTAGTCAAACACCTATATCGTTGCCCGGAGGCATTTGCATGTCGCGTCTGAACGCCAAATTGTTTTCCATTCTCGTTTGCACAACGCTATTCGCAATGGAGCCGGTCGGCGCGCAGACGGCGGCTTCCACTGAGCAATCTCACGGCACGCTGGTCGTGGTTCCAGCCTATGGCGAGGTCACGCATGCGAACGACCAGGCGCATATCACGCTGTCGATCGAGGAGCAGGACAAGGACAAAGCCAGCGCGGCCTCGCGCGTGAACCTGAAAATGAAGCAGGGGATCGAAATCGTCAAACAAGGCGACCCGTCGGCGGTCCTCAAGACGCGCGGCTACTATACCTATGCGGTGTATGACAGTGGCGGCGTCGGCAGTGCGCCCAACAACAATCCCAAGCAGGCAATCGGCTGGCGCGTCGGCCAATATCTGGATGTGACCACCACAAATCTCGGCGCCTTGCCGAAGCTGGTCGCCGCCGCGCAGCAGACCATGTCCTTGAATGGCCTGCAATTCGATCTGGCGCCGGCCACCAGCAAGAAGCTGGATCAGCAGCGAATCGAAGCGGCCTACCAAAACCTGACCGAGCGCATCGGTTTCATTGCCAAGGCGATGGGGCGCAACGCGTCGGATGCGCTGCTGCAATCGGTCGATTTCGAGGCCACTGGCGCTTACGCGCCGCCGATGGCGCAACCCGCCGCGATGGCGCGTTTTGCCAGCAAGTCAGCCGCGCCGGTCGAAGAGCCGAGTTTCGAGCCTGGAGAAACCACACAGCAGTTGCGCATCGTGGCAAATATCAAATTCAAGTGAGGACATCATGAAGTTATCGAAGACCATCGCCGTCACCCTGTCAGCCACCTTTGTGCTGGCCGCCTGCAAACCTGCAGGCCCGCCGCCGGACATCATCAAGACCCAGCGCGAAGCCTTGCAAAAGGCGAAGAATGTCGGCGCGGTGGAGCAGAAGGCCGTCGAAGAACAGCAGAAAGCGACTGACGAAGCGACCAAGTGACCCGCCGATTTTCAGCGCCGTCATGCATCGCGTCCGATTGGAACTCCCCCGGCGCTTTCGTTCGAGCGTGCCATAAATCAAAATCCTGCCCGATGTTGCCAGGAAATTAGGTATCATGCTGGCTGCAATAGCGCTGCGAACGCCATTGTTGCGTCGCAGCGTGCGGGCAGTTTTGTATGAATCGATAAACGGAGTCACATTGAGCAATTACCCACATCCCATCATCGCCCGCGAAGGCTGGCCGTTTCTTGCGCTGTCCGTGGCATTGGCGGCATTGGTCACCTACTTTGCCGGCGCCTGGTCGACGCCGTTCTGGATCATTGCCGTGTTCGTATTGCAGTTTTTCCGCGATCCGGGCCGCACCATCCCGTTGAAGGAAAACGCAGTGTTGTCGCCGGCCGATGGCCGCATCGTGGTGGTGGCCAAGGTGCAAGACCCCTATGCGGGCCGCGAAGCGCTGAAAATCAGCGTCTTCATGAACGTCTTCAACGTCCATTCCAATCGCGCCCCGGTCGATGGCAAGATCGAACAGGTTCAATACTTCCCCGGCAAGTTCGTCAACGCCGATCTCGACAAGGCTTCCGAAGAAAACGAGCGCAACGCGCTCACCATCACCGCCAGCAATGGCCAGACCGTGACGTGCGTGCAGGTGGCCGGCCTGGTTGCACGCCGCATCCTGTGCTACGTCAAGGATGGCGACAGCCTGACGCGCGGCCAGCGTTACGGCTTCATCCGCTTCGGCTCGCGCGTCGACGTCTATCTTCCGCTGTCGGCCACCCCCAAGGTCGCGGTGGGCGACAAGGTGTCGGCCACCGAAACCATTCTCGCTGAATTCTGACCACAACGGAAACGGACGCAGCATGGCAAGCTTCAATCGTCGCAAGGGCAAAGCCAGGTTAGCCTTTCCCAAGCTGGTGCGCGGCAATAAATTGGCGCAACAGCAATATGTCGGCACCGACCTGCCGGTGATCGTCAAACGTCGGCGCGGGATCTATCTGCTGCCGAACGCCTTTACCACCGGCGCCTTGTTTTGCGGCTTTTACGCGATCGTGATGGCGATGAACCACAAGTTCGAGCATGCCGCCATCGCCATCTTCGCCGCCATGATCCTGGACGGCATCGACGGTCGCGTGGCCCGCCTGACCAACACGCAAAGCGAATTCGGCGCGCAATACGACAGCCTGTCCGACATGGTCTCGTTCGGCGCAGCGCCGGCCTTGGTGATCTATCAGTGGTCGCTGCTCGGCCTGGGCAAGATGGGCTGGCTGGGAGCCTTCGTCTATTGCGCCGGTGCGGCGCTGCGGCTGGCGCGTTTCAACACCAATATCGCCGTGGTCGACAAGCGCTTTTTCCAGGGTTTGCCCAGCCCGGCAGCGGCGGCGCTGGTGGCCGGCTTCATCTGGGCGATGGACGATTTGCAATACGTCGGCCCGGAATTGAGCTGGTGGGCGTGGGGCATCACCATCTTCGCCGGCTTGACGATGGTCACCAACGTGCCGTTCTACAGCTTCAAGGACGTGAATTTCCGCAAGGTCGTGCCCTTCATCACGATCTTCGCAATCGTGCTGGTCTTCGTGCTGGTCTCGGTCGACCCGCCCAAGGTCTTGTTCATCCTGTTCGTGCTGTATGGCTTGTCGGGCTACCTGTACTATTTCTGGCGGCTGGCCAAGGGCAAGCCGGTCAGCATCGTGCAGACCGAGGTCGAGCATCTGGACGACAAGGATATTCACTGAGTCCGCAAGTCGCGTAGGGAGGCACGCCGTCGTGCCGACGCGGAACAACGTACAAGCGTCCGCATGGGCAATAATCTTGCCCGCCGTCGACTGTTATATCCTCACGCCTTGATGATCCAGTCCTCGACGGCGAGGACACCGTCCGGAACAAGGGAAAAAGCCTTGTCGTGCGTAACGAGAATCGCTTTGGCCGCTACCGCGTGCGCGGCAATCATCATGTCGAGAGCGCCGAGAGCGATGCCGGAAGCGGTGCAGGATGATCGCAAATCGCCGTAGACGGTTGCGGCCTCTCCATCCCAAGGCAACACTTCGACGCGCAGCAAAAACTCGCGGATGAGTCTTGCCAAGGCCGCCGGATGCCCCTTGCGCGCCAAGCCGTAAAGCAGTTCCGCTTGCGTGACAACCGAGACGACGACGCTTTCCATCGGTAGCGCGGTCAGTCGCTGGCGAACTTCCGGCGGATGGCCCTTGATGACGTAGCTTGCCGTGTTTGTGTCCAGCATGACGCGGCTCAAAACAGGTTTCTTTCGTCAGCAGGCAGGTCTTCGCGGTCGCTCATGAAATCGGCCGGGATGTCGGCGCGGTCGGCAAGCTCGAAAAACTCTTGCCAAGACGTTGGCTTGGGCGTTAGAACGACCTCACCCGTTGCCGGGTTGCGACGAATGAAGACTTCGGTTCCCTGAAACCGGAATTCCATCGGAAGCCGTACTGCTTGACTGCGTCCTGTGGTGAAAAGTTTGGCAGTGGATGGCATTTGAATCTCCTTGTCGGTACCTATTTGGCACCTATTTGGTATCTATTGAAAGTATATATCATCTGGCGATATGTATCAATAATAGATACCATGTCGGTTTTCATCTGCAATTGAATTGTTGTGAGCAATCGAGTCGAGCCCCGAATGAACTTTGTCGTGGGCGCTCCCTCTAATCCCGGAAGTTCGATGTGACCAATTGTTTGTTGCTTTTCGTTATTGTTTTCAAGAATCAAACGGTTCGGCCAAATAAGGGGGAAAAATTGAAAAATTACCTGCGCAACAATCGCAATTTTCTGCTGTTTCTGTTGTTGTTCGGCATTTTCCGCACCGCCGTGGCCGATTGGAATCCGATTCCGTCGGGATCGATGCGCCCCAATCTGCTGGAAGGCGACGTGGTTTTTGTCAATCGCGTTGCCTTCGATTTGAAAGTGCCGTTGACCGACCGTATCCTGGCCCACATCGGCGAGCCGCAGCGCGGCGACATCGTCACGTTTTCCTCGCCGAAGGACGGCACGCGCCTGATCAAGCGCATCGCCGCCGTTCCCGGCGACATGATAGCGATGCGTGACAAAAAACTGATCGTCAATGGCCGCGAAGCAAGCTACCAAGCGACCGCGAGCCTGACCGAAGACGTGAACGGGACAGCGTTGCAGGCGCTGCGCATGACCGAGCGCAGCGGCGCGCAGGCGCACACGATCCAATGGCTGCCGCAGATCGCCGCGCGCGACAACTTCGGCCCGCTGCAAATTCCGCCGGATCAATTCCTGATGCTGGGCGACAACCGCGACGATAGCGCCGATTCCCGCTACATCGGCCTGGTGCCGCGCAAACTGCTGATCGGACGGGCGGTGCGGATTCTGGTTTCGGCCGACATCAAGGGCAATTGGGCGCCGCGTTTCGAGCGTTTCGGGCAAAAGCTGGAATAGCGGCCCTGTTCGGGTCAAGCCCGAACGTGGCATAGTGTGGGTTTAAGCGCGCGAAGTTTGATCGCGATCGAATCGCCAGGCTTGACGGCGACGCCGCGTGCTTGTTCCGCTCGACTATTTGCGGCTTTCGGATTGGACATGGATAGCATAGACCTCGAAGTATTGAAAGCATGCCGGCAGTGGATCGACGCCGGTTTGCGATGCGAACTGGTGACGGTGATCCGGACCTGGGGTTCCAGCCCCCGCCCGCAAGGGGCGACGCTGGCAATTTGCCAGGATGGCAGCGTGATCGGCTCGGTGTCGGGCGGCTGCATCGAAGACGATTTGATCGAGCGCGTGCGCAGGGAGGGGATTACGCGCACCGTGCCGGAAATCGTCACTTACGGCATCACGTCGGATCAAGCGGCCCGCTTCGGCCTGCCGTGCGGCGGCACCATCGAACTGGCCATCGAACCCTTGTCGGCGCGCAGCCGGATCGCCGAACTGCTGCAATGCCTGGAGCGCAACGAATTGACTGCGCGCCGCCTCGACCTGGCCAGCGGCGAAGTGCAACTGGCGCGGGCCGATGCCGGCCAGCAATTGCAGATATCGGAGCGCGCGATGACTGCCGTCTACGGCCCGCGCTGGCGCTTGTTGATTATCGGCGCCGGCCAATTGTCGCGCTTTCTGGCGCAGATCGCGGTGGGCATGGATTTTCGCGTCACGGTATGCGATCCGCGCGAGGAGTATCGCGATGGCTGGCAGGTGCCCGGCACCGAGATGTCGCATGAGATGCCCGACGATGTGGTGACTGCGATGCGACTCGATAGCCGCAGCGCCGTCGTCGCGCTCACGCACGACCCCAAGTTGGACGACCTGGCCTTGATGGAAGCGCTCAAATCGGCTGCCTTTTACGTCGGCGCCATCGGTTCGCGCAGCAATAACGCCAAGCGGCGCGAGCGGCTGAAGTCCTTCGATTTGAGCGACGCGCAATTGGCGCGCCTGCATGGGCCCGTCGGCCTGTATATCGGCAGCAAGACCCCGGCCGAAATCGCGATATCGATCCTGGCCGAGCTTACCGCAGTCAAGAACGGCGTTTTCTTGTCGGACGAAGTGCGGGTCGAAAAAGCCAAGGCAAAGCTGCAGCCGGACGCCACCGCGTCGACCTGCGGCATTGGTTGAGCAACAGAAAAGAGGGCTATTTTCGGCGGGTGAACCTGGTTTTGGCCGAGAACCGGCGCTTTTCACGTAAAATCGTGGAAAAGCCGGGAAAGGCGTCCACCAAGCGCGCGTTTGCCCCGGTGCAATACAACCAACCCGAGAATCCCAATGAGCATTAAATCCGATGCATGGATACGCCGCATGGCGTCAGAAACCGACATGATCGAGCCGTTCGAACCCGGCCAGGTGCGTGTCGCCAACGGCCAAAAGATCGTCTCCTACGGCACGTCTTCTTACGGTTATGACATCCGTTGCGCCAACGAATTCAAGATTTTCACCAACATCAATTCGACCATCGTCGATCCCAAGAACTTCGACGAAAAATCCTTCGTCGATTTCAAGGGCGATGTCTGCATCATCCCGCCCAATTCCTTCGCGCTGGCGCGCACGGTCGAATACTTCCGCATCCCGCGCAGCGTCTTGACCATCTGCCTGGGCAAGTCGACCTACGCGCGTTGCGGCATCATCGTCAACGTCACGCCGTTCGAGCCGGAATGGGAAGGTTATGTGACGCTGGAGTTTTCCAACACCACGCCATTGCCGGCGAAAATCTACGCCGGCGAGGGTTGCGCGCAAGTGTTGTTTTTCGAGAGCGACGAAGTGTGCGAAACCTCGTACAAGGATCGCGGCGGCAAATATCAAGGGCAGCGCGGCGTAACCTTGCCCAAGGCCTGATCGATTGCCGGCCACGGTTTGGTCGGCAAAACGGGGTCAGGTTGAAGAATACCCAGCATAAGTTTTTGGGAAGGTGTATCGTTGTCGGGAAGGTCGCATAGGAGAAAGTGATGCAGGTTTCTCAGACAGTTTTCAGTGCCGGCGAACTACCGCGATTGACCCCCATGCCGGCGCCGGCCGGCAGCCAACTGGCATTGATTTTCGGCAGCACGGCAATGCTCGGGGATCCTGCCAATTTCGCTGCCGTGCGCGCCGCTTATCCCTCCGCCATCATCGCCGGCTGTTCGACCGCCGGCGAAATCCACGGCGCCAGCGTCAGCGACGATACCATTGTCGTCACCGTCGCCAGCTTCGCCCATACTCAGGTGCGTCTGGCCAAGGCCGAGATCGCCGAAGCGTCGCAAAGCTTTGCGGTCGGGCAAGCGCTGGTCGATGCTTTGCCCGGCGACAAGCTGCGCCACGTGCTGATCTTTTCCGACGGACTCAAGGTCAATGGCACGGAATTGGTGCGCGGCTTGCGGGACAAGTTGCCGCCATCGGTGGAAGTGACCGGTGGACTGTCGGCTGACGGCCCCCATTTCAAGCGCACGCTGGTGTGCGCCGACGGCGTGCCGGCCGAGGGTCAAATTGCGGTGGTCGGCTTGTATGGTGAAAGTATCAAGATCGGCTACGGCTCGCAGGGCGGATGGGATTCGTTCGGACTGGAACGCGAGATTACGCGTTCCGACGGCAACGTGCTATACGATCTCGACGGCAAACCGGCTTTGCAATTATATAAACATTACTTGGGGGAGCATGCCGACCAGTTGCCGGTGTCGGCGCTGCTGTTCCCGCTTTCGCTGCGCTACCCGGAGCGCGCCGGCACGGGCGGCGCGCAAAGCGCCGTCGTGCGCACCATACTCGGGATCGACGAAGCGGCGCAGAGCATGACCTTCGCCGGCGACATGCCGCAGGGCGGTCATGTGCGGCTGATGAAGGCCAATTTCGATGGCTTGATCGCGGGTGCTTCCGATGCTGCGCAAATCGGCGCCGATGCGTTGCAAGGGCATCCGGTGCAACTGGCGTTGTTGATTAGTTGCGTGGGCCGCAAGCTGGTCCTCAAACAGCGCGTCGAGGAAGAAGTCGAGGGCGTGCGCGATGTGCTGGGCAAGGACGCCGTGCTGTCCGGGTTTTACTCCTATGGCGAGATTTCCCCGCACGGTGTGGGCGACGCTTGCGAACTGCACAACCAGACCATGACGATAACCACTTTTTGCGAGGTTTGATCGATGCATCCGTTGCTGCAGCGTCAGATCAAGCGTTTCATTGGAGAGTTTGAAACGCTGCCAGCCGACTATGCCGCTTTATTCGACGCCGTCGGCGAATCCTATGAGGGCGCCGATCGAGATCGCGCGATGATCGAACGCTCGCTCGATATCGCATCGCGCGAGATGCTGGAGCAGAACCAGGCGCTTGCCCGGGAATTGAACGCGCGCCGCGCCGCCGAATCGCAATTGGAGCGCGTTGCCAATTACGATGAAATAACCGGATTGGCCACCCGTTCGCTGGCCTGCGACCGCCTCAAGCAGGCGATTGCCGGCGCCGAGCGGCATGGGCAGGAAATCGCGGTGCTGGTGCTGGGGTTGGACCACTTCAAGGCGGTCACCGATATTTTCGGACACGATATCGGCAACGAGCTGCTCAAGATCGTCGGCGACCGTCTGGTGTCCTGCGTGCGCGGCAGCGACACCGTGGGGCGCTTGAGCCGCGATGAATTCATCATCATCCTGCCCGACCTGCATGGCGCGCCGGCCGAAGGCAACAAGCAGCCGGTGACCGTGGCCGCCAGGGCCGATCCGCATCTGAGCGAGATGCTGCGCAGGATATTGAGCGTGGTGTCGGAGACGATCATACTGGCCGAGCGCGAATTGCATGTCACCTGCAGCATCGGTTTGTCCGTCTACCCGTTGGACGGCGATTCGATCGAAACATTGATAAAGAACGCCGATGCCGCGATGGGCAGCGCGAAACAGGCGGGGCGCAATAACTTCAAGTTTTACACCTCCGAGTTGAGTGTGCGGATCGAAGAACGGCTGGCAATGCAAGGTCAACTTCGCCTGGCGCTCGAGCGCGAGGAATTCGTCTTGCATTACCAGCCGCAGGTGGACTTGTGCGATGGCCGCATTGTCGGCATGGAGGCGCTGGTGCGCTGGAATCACCCGGAGCGCGGCCAGGTGCAGCCGGCCGAATTTATCGGCTTGGCCGAAGAAAGCGGGTTGATCGTGCCGATCGGCGCCTGGGTCATTCGCACTGCGTGCGCGCAGGCCAAGGCTTGGCAAGACGCGGGCTGCGGAAAATTCCGGATGGCGGTGAATTTGTCGGTGCGGCAGTTCGCGCAGGCCGACCTGGTCGAATATATCGCGGCAGTGCTGCAGGAGACCGGGCTGGACGCGCACTCTCTCGAAATCGAGTTGACCGAAAGCTCGGTGATGACCGATGTCGAGCGCTCGATCGACATCCTGCATCGGTTCAAAGCGCTCGGCCTGCATATGTCGATCGACGATTTCGGAACCGGTTATTCCAGCCTTTCGTATCTGAAGCGCTTTCCGATCGATGTCTTGAAAGTCGATCAATCGTTCGTGCGCGATATCGAAACGGCCGACGACGCCGCGATCGTCAAGGCCATCGTTTCGATGGCGCACAGCCTGGGCATGCGCGTCATCGCCGAAGGCGTGGAAACGGAATCGCAATGCGACTTTCTGCGGCTGAACATGTGCGACGAGATTCAAGGATACCTGTTCAGCAAGCCGACCGACGCCGCCCACATGGGCGAGATGCTGCAACAGGATATGCGCCTGCCGAGCAGGCTGCTGCGCTTTGAAAAGCCGCCGCGCACCTTGCTGCTGGTCGACGACGAATCGAATATCCTCAATGCGCTCAAACGCTTGTTGCGGGGCGGGCGCTTCAAGATCCTGACCGCCGGCAGCGGCCAGGCCGGGCTGGACATCATGGCGCAACAAGCGGTCGACGTGATCGTCTCGGATCAGCGCATGCCGGGCATGACCGGGGTCGAATTCCTCGGCATCGCCAAGAATCTTTACCCGGACACGGTGCGCATCGTCCTTTCCGGCTACACTGAATTGCATTCGGTGACCGATGCGGTCAATCAGGGCGCGATCTACAAGTTCCTGACCAAGCCGTGGGACGACGAGCAACTCAAGGGCCACATCGAAGAAGCGTTCCGGCGCAAGGAAATGGCCGACGAGAACCGCCGCCTGAATCTGGAAGTGTCCACCGCGAACCAGGAATTGGCGGCGGCCAATCGCAAGCTCGAAGAGCTGGTGAAAATGAAGCAGCAGCAGATCGCGCGCGACGAAATCAGCCTGGATATCGTGCGCGAGGCGTTGCGGCAGATTCCGCTGGCGGTGATCGGCGTCGACGACGACGACATGGCGGTTTTCGCCAACGATGCGGCGCAGTCATTGTTCGACAAGACGGCCTCGATATTGGGCAGCGACATCAAGCAACTGATCCCGGACCTGAACCACGCGACGGACAGCAGCGGCAACCAGCCGTGCATGGTGGAAGTGGGCGGTTCCTTCTATGAAGTGATTTCGAGGCGCATGGGACACGCATCGCGGTCGCGCGGCAAACTGATGACCCTGTCCCCGGTGGGAGTGAAGACATGAAACCAAGTAACGTGCTGCGCGAATTGGACGATGCCGAACCCGGCATGATACTTTCCGGTCCGGTGCTGGACGCCCACGGCGAAACCCTGATAGCCGGCGGCGCCGAACTGACCGAAGCGATGCTCGCCATGTTGCGCGCGCGCGGCCTGGAGCGCGTGTCGGTGCTGGCTGCGCCCCCTGCGGAGGGCGATCTGGAGGCCGAGCGCCGCTATGCGCAAGAGCGCATTTCCCAATTGTTCAGGAACAGCGGCGCTCAACCCGCCAGCAGCGAACTGATGCAAAGCGTGCGCAGCTACCGTTTGGGAGAAGGCGCGTGAACGCCCTGGCAATGAGCGACATCGTCAAGAGCATACACGATCTGCCGGCGGTGCCGGTCATCGTCAGCGAATTGATCGCCACGCTCGATAACGACGATGCCAATGCCAACACGCTGGCGGGCGAATTGTCGAAGGACCTGGCCTTGTCCGCCAAGACGCTGCGGCTGGCCAATTCTTCGTTCTATGGACGCTCCAACACGGTATCGACGATCTCGCAGGCGATTGCCATACTCGGCTTCAATAGCGTGCGCACCCTGGTCACGTCGGCTGCGGTGATTTCCCATTTCGCGGCGTGCAAACACGCCAGCTTCGATTTCGAGGCCTTTTGGCGGCATTCGATCGGCACTGCGTTGTGCGCCAGGATATTGGCCGAGCAGGTGCAGGCGAACCCGGATCGCGCCTTCATGGTCGGCCTGCTGCACGATATCGGACGCCTGGTGCTGGTGACCGGGTCGCCGCGCCACTATGCCGAGGTGGCGGCGTATCGCAAGGAAAAAGACTGCTACATGTTCGATGCCGAACAGCAGGTGTTGGGCATCGATCATGCGATGGTAGGCTGCGCGCTGGCCTCGCATTGGAAATTTCCGCCGCTGATCCAGAATGCGATCGCCAGCCACCATGCACCCGACGTGAGCGAGCCCGATATGCTGGGCGCGGTCGTGCACCTGGCCGATTGCATCGTCCATGCGCTCGATCTTTCCGACGATCCAAGCGATCTGGTGTACCCGGTCTCCGAAGCGGTCTGGCGGAAGTTCAATCTTGCCGACGACGTGCTGGCAAAGATTTATCGGCAAACCGAAGCGCAATTCGACGAAGCGTCCAAAATACTCCTCGCCATGCAGGCGTGAGAATGAACAACGAGCGCAGCGAGACGGCAGTGAACGCAAATTGCAATCGACCCCCTTCGTTGACCGCAGTGTCGCCGTTTTCATTTACCGATGGCAATCCTGCGCCGACCTTCGTCATCGACCTGGATCATGTCATCACCCATTGGAACAAGGCGTGCGAACAGATGCTTGGCCGCAGCGCGGCCGAAATGATCGGAACCAGCGATCAGTGGCAACCCTTTTACGAGAAGGCGCGGCCGGTAATGGCCGATTTTGTGGTCTCCGGCGTCGGCGAGGAGTTGGTCGACGCTTACTATAAGGACAAATTCCGGCGCTCGGCGTCGATTCCCGACGCCTACGAAGCCGAGGATTTCTTCCGGCAACTGGGCGAAAGCGGCCGCTGGCTGTCCGTCTCGGCCGCGCCCTTGCGCAACGAGCAAGGCGTCGTCGTCGGCGCGATCCAGGTAATGCAGGACATCACGCGGCAAAAACTGGCGGAACTGAGCCTGTACCAGACCCAGCTCCACCTGGAGCAGTTGGTCGCCAATCGCACCGATCAATTGGCGCGCGCCAACGCGCTGCTCGAAGAGGATGTCAAACAACGCGAGGTGGTGGAAACCCAGCTCCTGGTCCGCAACGCCGAACTGACCGAGTTGAATGCCAAGCTGTCGACCGCGCAGGCGCAACTGGTGCAGTCGGAAAAGCTCGCTTCGATCGGCCAGCTGGCCGCCGGTGTCGCGCACGAGATCAACAACCCGATCGGCTACATCTTCTCCAACTTCAATTCCTTGTCGACTTATCTCGAGCGCTTGTTTGCAATGTTGGCGGCCTATGAAGCGGCTGAAGCGAAGGTCGCCGACCGGCAAGTTGCCGACGGGCTGGCAGCCATGCGCAAGAAGGTGGAACTCGACTTCCTGAAAGAGGATATTCCGGTGCTGATGAGCGAATCGCAAGAAGGGATCGTCCGGGTCCGCAAGATCGTGCAGGACTTGAAGGATTTTTCGCGCGTCCAGGACGATTCCGATTGGCAGTGGGCCGATCTGCATCAAGGCATCGACGCGACCTTGAATATCGTCAACAACGAAGTCAAGTACAAGGCCGACATCGTCAAGCAATACGGCGACCTGCCCGAAGTCGAATGCCTGCCTTCCGAAATCAATCAAGTCGTCATGAATATCGTGGTCAATGCCGCCCATTCGATCGGGCCGGCGCGCGGCGCCATCACGATCCGCACCAAGGCCGTCGGCGACCGCGCGGTGCTGGAGATTTCCGACAACGGCAGCGGAATTGCGAAGGAAAACCTGGCCCGCATCTTCGATCCTTTCTTTACCACCAAGCCGGTCGGCAAAGGCACCGGACTCGGCTTGTCGCTCTCGTACGGCATCATCCAGAAGCACCGGGGCCAGATCGAAGTCGAAAGCGAATTGGGCAAAGGCACGACATTTCGCATCAGCCTGCCGATACGGCATGCTGCGCCGGAGGCCCAGCCATGAGCAGCGTCTTGCCACCGGCCGAGCAGACGCCGGTTGCGCGCGCCAAGATACTGTGCGTCGACGACGAGCCGAATATCCTGTCGTCCCTGCGCCGCTTGCTGCGCGCGCAAGGCTACAACGTGATCCTGGCCGATGGCGGGCAGGCCGGATTGGCGGTGCTGGAAGCCGAATCGATCGATCTCATCATCTCCGATATGCGCATGCCGGAAATGGACGGCGCGCAATTCCTCGAGCGCGTGCGCGCCCAATGGCCCGACACGGTGCGGCTGTTGCTGACCGGCTATGCCGATATCCAATCGATTCTCGACGCCATCAATCGCGGCGAAATCTACCGCTACATCACCAAGCCGTGGAACGACAGCGACCTGCTGCTGATCGTGCGCCATGCGCTCGAACGCAAGGAGCTCGAGCGCGAAAAGCACAGGCTCGAAGAGATCACGCATCGGCAAAACGACGAGCTGCGGGAATTGAACGCCAACCTGGAAAGCAAAGTCGCCGCGCGCACGCAAGAACTCAAGTCCGCGCTCGATTCGCTGGTCGGCGCCAACGAAAAGCTGAAGAATAATTTCCTCACCGGGATCAAGATTTTCTCCAGCCTGATCGAAATGCGCGACCCCGCGCTGGCCGGCCATTCGCGCAAGGTGGCCGACCTCGCGCGCCGCATCGCCAACGGCATGGGCCTGAGCGCTGCCGAAAGCCAGGACATGTTCGTCGCCGGACTGCTGCACAATATCGGGAAAATCGCCTTCTCCGACGATTTGCTGCGCATGCCGGTCAACACCATGAGCGCCGAAAATCTCGGCCTGTATCGCAAATACCCGGTGCGCGGCGAACAATTGCTGATGCCGCTGGAAGACTTGCGCGAAGCGGCCAAGATCATCCGCTCGCAGCAAGAGCGCTTCGACGGCGAAGGCTACCCCGACCACCTGGCCGGATTCAACATCCCCACCGGCGCCCGCATCCTGGCGCTGGCCAGCGACTACTTCAACTTGCAGGTCGGCGTCCTGCTGCAACGCAAGCTGCGCCCGGAAGAGGCATATGCGATCATCATGCAAAACAGCGGCAAGCGCTACGACCCGCTGGCGGTCAAGGCCTTCGACGAACTGCTGAACGGCGTTGCGCCGCCGCGCGACCACGATCACGTCAGGAGCGGCGTCGTCGTCGAGGAAAGAACCATCCACACCGTCGATTTGCGCCCCGGCATGGTGATAGCCCGCGACCTGATCACGCGCGAAGGTTTTTTGCTGCTATCGGCCGAGCATGTCATCGACGACAGGATGATCCGCCAAATCCGCGATTTCGAAGCCGCCGCGACCGGCCCCAAACTATCGATCTGCATACGCCATGAACGGAGCGCCCCATGAGAAGAATCCTGCTGGTCGACGATGAAGCCAACGTGCTCAGCGCATTGAAGCGCAGTATCCGCCAATGCGACCTGGGGCCGGAGATCCAGGTCGAAGTGTTCACCGACCCGCGTCTGGCATTGGAGCGCAGCGTGGAAGTGCCGTTCGATATCGTCATTTCCGATTATCGGATGCCGGCGATGGACGGCGTCCAGTTCCTGTTGAAATACAAGGAAATCCAGCCCGACACGGTGCGCATGATGCTCTCGGCCTATTCCGATTTCGAGACGCTGATGCAAGCGATCAACCAGGCCGAAGTATTCCGCTACATCGCCAAGCCGTGGCAATCCGAAGAAATCAACGGCATCATGCAACAGGCCCTGGAACGGCGCGACAAGGCGCGCGAGGATTTAAGGCTGTTCAACGAATTGCGCGTGCAACTAGGCGAAATGACGCCGCAAGAGGCCGAGGCCAAGCGGCTTGAAGAGGAGGAGCCGGGGATTACCAAGGTCAATTGGGGGCCGGATGGGTCTGTGCGGTTGGATTGAGGCGCCAATCGTGATGGCACTTGCTTGCTCGGTTTGGGAGCGCTCTTAATACCACGCTGGCCACTTTGATTGCTTTTGCCTCTATCTATTAATTTGATAAAGATACTACAAAGGTCTTCGATGTACTTCATTCAAAAATTCGTACCTGCACTTCTAATATTGGTCAATGCGTCCACTATTGTGTCGACGAAAGCCGCCCCTGTCAATTCCGTGAATTACGGCAGATACGTCCTTAGCGGCACTATTCAGAACGGCTCCGGGCTTGCCCCTGGAACAAATGATAAGCCCAAGCCAGGACATACCTATCCGGGATTACAACTCGACACGCCGGTGGATATAACGCGCATGACAAAAGGCATGGATCGTGACGTTCACCCGGAATTGCAGCGTGGGTATCTGGAAAATATTCAACTTGTGATGAACGCGAAAAATGCCGGCCTCTATAAACGGTACTACGGAAGGCATGTTAATGTGGAGTGCGACATTGATTTCGTTGGACGGTATTACACTCCAGTTTTTTGCGAAGTAATTTCAATTGTGCAGGTACCCCTTCAATAACTCGGTAAGGAGCTACCGGTAGGGCAATAGCGCAGGGTATTGCGCCGCATGTTGCCTTGCTCGCTATGGCGCGTACTACTGTCACATATGGCGCAATAGATAAAGCACATTGCGCTCGTGCTACCCAGGATTGGAAACACCAACTCGCCGCTCGATTTCCTTCAGATATGCCATGAGAGCACTGAATTGTTTCTTTGTGACTGCAATCGGATACCCTGCTGGCACAGACCGAAGTATGTCATGATGGTCGACTGTCAAAAGCCCATTTCTCAAGTACTCGTTGTAGTCCTCCATCGACATATCACCCATGGTTTGAATGTCGACAGCAACAATATCTTGGTTTACGGTAAAAGTATCGTATGGCACTATTGGTTCTCCTTGGCGACATTTGTGGCTAAGAAACTGCCAGATATTTATTCTCGATTAATGGCTTCGATTACGTTGATGATGTCTGATGCAGTATAATTTTCATAGCTGTTTCCCTGAAAATTCACTGTTCCTGTGTTGAAAACATTTACTACGAGTCCATCTGGAAAATCAATTTTCGTTTGCAATTTGGTTGGGTGCGAAATAATTGCCTTTGAATGCTTTTTTGAAATGAAGTCCATCAGAATTTCTGGATTATTGCACTTGACTTGATTGGCATTGCTTTCTCCTAAATACCTTGTTTATGTTCAATTGTAATCGAAGGGGTCAGTGACGCATTAAAATGTTTTTACTTTGCGAACGTCGAATGTTGGGCTGGCATAGCGCTAGTACCCGCGCTGCATATCCGGAGCGTCTTATCCCTTTTTTTACGCGCATCAGCAGCCAATCCTTCGCAAAAAGAAGAAGTATGCCCAAACAAGCGTCAAGAGAACTCCGCAAACCAATGAAGGCCGGATGCGTCGCGCACGATAGGATTGCACCGCCCCGGCCACCAAAATGGCAAGCACCAATATTGCAGTGAGCGGCATGAAAACATCGGACGTGTCGTCAGTTTCCCTTGGTAGATCGCAAAACGTCGTTACTTTTCCATCGGAAGTCTCGCCAATCATAGCTTCGTATGGCGAGCTAGTCGCTATGAGAATCAACGCTGCCACCAATAACGAATAAACCGGCGCGACCAGTGCAATTAAAAATTTGCGAATTGACATTCTAAATTTCCAATAACTTTCGGACTTCGGCGCGATGCTCTATCATCGTCCTCCCGTATGAAGACCAATCCCGCTTTGACGAACCTTTAGGCGAAGATATCGATTCTTGTAAATCCTTTAATGATCGAGCCGTGCCTCGGTTATAGCGACACCCCGCCACCATAAATTGCTCGTCTGTAAGCGCCCTGGTATTGGCTCCTGGGTAGTCGAATAAAATCATCTGACGCAGGAACTTCGCAACAACGTCGATATTGAAAATATCGGTTTCAAGGCAGTCGGTTAGGTCATCTTGCTGCGCATGAGTTAGCGGCTCACCATTGTAGCCCATCGCGGACAATGCGCTTGCCAACTGGATCTTGATCGCTCCCTCGGACGTTGCCATCGGGCCGCCCGTTCCCGGCAGGTATTGACGCGCGGGCAAGACGACATGATGCTTAACGGAAGGAGGTTTTCCGCCGGCTTCGTTGTAAGCGACGCAGCCAAGGAGAAGGGGAGGAATTTGCTGCAAATTAGCTGCGGAGAGGATGCGCAATCTGTTATAGGATACCCATGCCCTTTTATATGCCCATATCTGCTCAATTCCGCCATAGGAGTGTAACCATTTCCAGTTGGGCGTTACTCTCGACATTATCAGTTGCCAACTTGTCCATTTCGGATAGTTTTGCGCGGCAAGCGTACAAAATTGATTTGACTCTGCCATTGACTCGTTCGCTTCTAGTTATGTATGTTAATTAAAAAGCATCATCAGTTTCGCGCATTTGAGGTTGTACCCTCAAATTGTTGACTAAACATTATATTTTATTCTTTTTTTAATGGCATCCTGTCAACATTGACAGGTTTTGGCGATAGCAGCTATGTGGCGCGGTATCGGAATCAAAGGGGCCAGGCTCGCATTAATTTGCGTCAAAACACCAAAATACCGCATCGCCCGTGCATTCACGTTGATGGAGTCTCGTTTCACTGCGCGCAGCGCCTGTTTCTTCATGCAGACGCAAGTTCCTGTGACAGTTCGGGATGCTTGATAATCAGACGCAGCAGGCACAGCACGCCTCAGGGCGGCGCGAAGCGGCCTTGTTCCCAATCTCGTAGTGTTGCTACCGGCGTGTCAATCCGCTCTGCAAACATTGCTTGCGTCAGCCCGGACTTTTCGCGTGCCTGACGCACGAGGATTTGTTCGGGCGTCGTGACACGTCCGGCTATACCGGCCTTGGCTTCCTTCAGGGCTTGCCGCAGATCGGGGAGAGATTCTCCCGCATCGACCTCAATGGCCTTGGCAACAGCCTCAATATCCATTTTCTTGATATCCATATTACACCGCCTTTCTGATGTGGGAAGGCGTCATGTTGCTTCTGTCCGCCTTGGCATATACAGCCACGAGCAACACAACTTCTTCTTCGGTCAGGTTAAAGTAGATTATGCGCGCACCGCCGGATTTGCCTGTTCCCGGACGGCTCCAGCGTCGCTGCCACAAAACATGGGCCAGAGCGCTCGAATCGCGTATCCCGATAGTCTGATCGGATGCCGCTCCCCACGAATGCGGAATGTCGTCCGACTCAGCGCTTTATCCGCATCCTGTTAGGGCAAAGTGTCGCGCTTGGCGAAGATGCTTGCCATTTCCACCATGTTCTCGGTTCCCCAGGTGCACAGCGGGATGATCGCGTCGGCCAGGCTGCGACCGAGCGCGGTCAGCGCGTAGTCCACGCGCGGTGGCACCTCCTTGTAGTCGGTTCGCGCCAGCACGCGATCGGCTTCCAGATCCTTCAATTGCTGGATCAGCACCTTGTCGCTGACACCCGGGATCAAGCGCTTGAGCTCGCCGTAGCGCTTCGGTCCGTCTCGCAGGAAAAACAGGACCAGCGGTTTCCACTTGCCCGAGATGATGCGAAGCGTGGCATTGAGACCGCAGCCGGGATCGCAGGTTTCAGAAGATGTCGTCATTTTTTGATACTTACCTAAAAGTGCATACTTGAACTTAGGTTAGCAGAGCCGCATACTACTCGTCAAGAGGCAGTTCCCTGCTTCCGTACAACCCCAACGAAGGATGCATGACATGAACAGACTTAATGGAAAGACCGCCGTCATCACCGGCGGCGCAACCGGCATCGGCAGGGCCGCAGCAAAACGCTTCATCGAGGAGGGCGCCTTCGTCTTCATCTTTGGCCGCCGGCAGGAAGCGCTCGACGCTGCCGTGGCCGAGCTAGGACCCAATGCCCGCGCGGTGCAGGGCTCGGTCTCCGATCTGGCCGACCTCGACCGACTGTACGCGGCGGTGAAGGCCGAGCGCGGAACCCTCGACATCGTCTTCGCCAATGCCGGGGCGGGAAGCCCGCTTGTGCTCGGCAAGAACACCGCCCTGCACATTGACGAAACCTTCGACACCAACGTGAAGGGTACGATCTTCACGGTTCAGAAGGCGCTGCCGCTGATGGGCAAGGGCGGTTCGATCATCCTGACCGGATCGAGCGCCGGCACCACGGGAGCCCCGACAATGACTGCTTACAGCGCGAGCAAGGCGGCGGTGCGCAACCTTGCGCGGAGCTGGGCGGAGGACCTGAAGGGCACCGGTATTCGGGTGAATGTGCTGTC
>JARLJG010000015.1 GCA_031291325.1 Burkholderiaceae bacterium | reverse complement strand
GGGGGACGCGCAAGTGGTCGCCGAAACCGGCTGCCCGTGCCCGCTCCGCGGGCGTCGACCGAAGGCCGCGCTCTGCTTGAGAGCACTTAAAACCGGAGGCAGTGCCTAAGCAAGACGTTGATAGCGAGCGCTCTGTTTTTTCCGGGAGAAAATCGTCGCGGCTCAGGCATTTCGCGCATTTTGCGTTCGCCGGCTAACGCTGCAAACTGCCATACGAAACAGTTACTTACAAGGGGGATAAATTCGGCGGCGCGGGTAAGGAACCAGTTCCGTGCGGTTGGGTCTACTTTAATACGCACTTTGGCCGTGACCTGCGCATGTAAGTTTGGTATTGTTCATACCGGGTTAGATGTACACAGGTCATTTCGAGCAACTTGGAGGGAGGTCAAGGGGTTCGAAAGTTATCTCACATTGCCGACTGACGGCTAGCCGGGCTTACAATTCCATGCGATAACCAACGCCATAGATCGATTTTATCCAATTCTCATCACCGCCGGTCTCAGCCAATTTTCGGCGCAAATTTTTGACGTGACTATCGATGGTGCGATCGTTGACAACACGGTGGTCGCTGTATAAATGGTTGAGTAGCTGATCGCGTGAAAAAACCCTGCCTTGCGAGCGATGCAATATGCAGAGCAGACGAAACTCAACAGAGGTGAGATCAAGGACAGTTCCATGAATGCTTGCTCGATGCATTTCCTCGTCAATCTTGATTGGAGGCGCCAGCACATCGTTCTGAACAGGATAATTGCGACGCAAGACTGCCTTGACCCGGGCCACTACTTCGCGCGGGCTAAATGGCTTGCATACATAGTCGTCCGCACCCACCTCCAACCCCAACAGCCGATCGATCTCTTCGACGCGCGCAGTAATCATGATGATAGGAACCGTATATTGCACACGTAACTCCCTGCAAATCTCGATGCCATTACGCCCAGGCAGCGTCAAATCCAACAGCACCAGGTCGGGATGCTCAATATGGAATGCCGGAATCGCATCATTCCCATTTGCCACCCAATAGTGCGTGTATCCTGCGTTGCTCAGATAGTCGCCCAACACGGCAGCAAGCCGAGGTTCGTCCTCGACGATCATGATATGGTGGTGTATCGGATTCATTGTATGGACAGTTCCAACTCAATCGTCAGACGCAATCCTCCGAGCGCGGAGGGGTGGACGGTGATTCGGCCTTCATGTGCTTCGACGATATTGCGGCAGATCGCCAGGCCCAGGCCGCTGCCGCCGCTGGCGCGGTTGCGCGACTCATCTACGCGATAGAAGCGCTCGAACAGAAATGGCAACTTATCGGCGGGAACTCCGGGAGCGCTGTCTTCCATCGTAATCTGCACCGATCTTCCTGTGCTCTTGCAAGCGATGCGCACGTGTCCTGCGGCATCGGTGTAGCGCAACGTGTTTTCCAGGATGTTGGAAAATAACTGCAGCAGTCGTCGTTCATCCCCGGAGATGATGAGGTGGTTGTCGACAATCTCTCTCTCTAGCAGCAGTCCCGCGCTGGCAAAGCGGCCTAGCATGCTGTTCAAGGCAGTATTTAGGATCATCACGACGTCGACGGATGTGCGCCGATAGGTCAGCGCGCCGACATCGGTTAGCGCCAGATCGTTGAAGTCGTCAATTAACTTGCCCAACTGCTTGACCTCCTGGTGCATCGCCTGCAGCACTTGGGCATTGGGCTCGCGCACGCCATCCTGCACGGCCTCCAGCTCTGCCCGAACGACGGCCAACGGGGTCCTTAATTCGTGCGAAATATCGGCCATGAAGGTCCGCCGTGCGCGCTCGTTAAGTTCAAGTGCCTGAGCCAGCCTGTTGAAGTCCTGCGCCAGCGCACCGATCTCATCGATGGTTTCGACCGGAATGCGTATTCTGTAGTCGCCGCCGGCAAGCTGACGTGTCGCGCGCGCCAGGCTGTGCATCCGGCGCCTTACCGGGCGCGACAGAACGAAAGTGAGCAGAGCGATCAACAGCACTGAAATTGAACCGAAAATCAGCCATGTCTTGCGTTGTTTCGCAAGAAAGAGAGCTTCATTGGGTGAGAGAACTCTTTGTATCGGGACGATACCCAGCCAGCCTACCACTTCACCTCCAACGACAATGGGGCGCCGGACAGAGTTTTCATCCAGCAGTTGATTGCCTGCGATTCTCTTCAAATGAATGTCGAGTAAACCCATTCTAACTCCCGCTCCGGTTTGCTCTGCTATTGGCAACTCCCCACGCTGCACTTCCAGATCCGGCTGCTGAAGTATTAGTCCAAGAAACGTTCTGAGGTCTCCCTTCAGAAAGTTCCAGTTGCCGTGTTCCCGGTAGGCGTTAGCAAAGCGAGGAAGCGCTTCCGATATCCGGTCTTGCTCCTGGAAATTCAAATAGTCAAAAAAATCTTCTTGCACGCTGATACGCAAAATAATTGCCTGCGCCGCGAAGACCGCGATGCACGTCAACAGTAAGACGGAGAAGAGTTTGAATGCGAGACTGATCTTCATGGGATTGAGGGCAAACAGAAGCCGGCGTGGAAGTGACTATACACGGTTAACTGTGCGCCAAACAGCCTGGAATTCCCGTCATACGCAATCTCCATATTCTGTACACATTTACACGGCATCATCCATACATCTAAGATATATCCAAGAATTTCATTTTCCAATTCATGTCCCACTTGACCAGAATCTGCAGTCTTGTTTCACGAAAATACCTGCTGGCGGCAACATTCGGCGTGAGCGTGGCCGGTTGTTCCTTGCAGCCGCCTTATCAGGCGCCAGCGTTGCCGATCGCCAGCACCTGGCATGCCGAAAGACCACATGGCGGAAGCACTCAGGCATTGGTTGACTGGTGGGCCAGCTTCGACGATCCGGCGCTCGCCGAATTGATCGGCACGGCAGAGGCTAACAGCCCGGACCTGGCAAAAGCCATCGCTCAGATCAAGATCGCGCGTGCCGCCCTGGTATCCGATAGCGCTGCGCTCTTGCCTTCCGTTACCGGCACTGCTTCAGTTAGCCGCAGCAAGCAGTCAATCAATACAGGCGTGAGCGAAGTGGCCACAACGTCGACCAGCCGCAGCGGTGAGCTCGACGCCAGTTGGGAAATCGATCTGTTCGGCAAGAATCGATCCAGCCAGGAATATGCGCGCGCGCAGGCACAGGCCAGCGTCGATGACTGGCACGATGCTCGCGTGTCATTGGCAGCGGAAGTGGCGGACGATTATGTGCAATATCGCGGGTGCAAGTTACTGCTTCTGGCTTATCGGAATCTCGCCGATTCGCAGAAAGAGACGCTGAACATGACGCGTACTGCGGTATCGGCCGGCCTGTCTGCCGAGTCCGACGGTTACCTTGCTCAAGCCAGTGCTGCGAGTGCGGCCTCGACCGCCATAGGGCAGCATGTTTCCTGCGAAGAGCTTGTGAAGTCTTTGGTTGCAGTGACCGGCGCCGATGAGACAGTTGTTCGCGGCATCATCGATCGCTCTTCAGCGCCGGATTTGCCGAAACCTGCCAGCTTCGATGTCAGCAGCGTGCCGGCCGACCTGATCCGTCAGCGGCCCGATCTGGCTTCGGCGGAACGCATGCTGGCCTCTTACTATGCGGCGATAGGCGAAGCGCGCGCCGATCGCTTCCCCAGTCTGAGCTTGTCCGGATCCATCGCACTTTCAGCAACCAATTTGTCGACGCCAACCCCCACCTGGTCATTTGGTCCTTCACTATCCATCCCCATTTTCAACGCCGGCAAGAAAAGAGCCGCGGTCGACAGTGCCCTGGCAACCTACGACAAGCAACTAGCCAGTTATCAAAGTTCGGTGCGCAGCGCCATCAAGTCGGTCGAGCAGGCCTTGATTGATCTCGACGGCGCTGCGCGCCAGAGCGAAGACAGCAAGCGTTCCGCCGATCAGTACCAGCGCTATGCCAACGCCAAGGAGCAAAGCTGGAGCGCCGGGCTGGACACCTTGCTTACACTCGAAGATGCGCGCCGTTCCGCCATTTCCGCCGAGGTCACCCTGATTGAGCAGCGGCGCAACCACATCCGCTATTGGATCGCGCTGTACAAGGCATTGGGCGGCGGCTGGAAGGCCGAGAACAACGCCGCCGCGCCGCAGGCTGCCATCCCCACTTCATATTCACAAGGATCTACACAGTGAAGGTATTTCGTCATCGCAAATTAATCATGGCCGTGCTGGCCATCTGCGTGGCCGGCGTCGCGTGGTGGCTGTTGCGCCCAAACGCAACACCTGCAGCTGTTTCAACGCCGGTACCGCTGCTGACCGTCGGCGTGGTCAAACCCGTTTCCCAAGACTGGCCCGACTCGATCCAGTCCGACGGCAATCTGGCCGCCTGGCAGGAAGCGGTCATCAGCGCCGAAACCGGCAGCCTGCGCATCACGAAGCTGTTGGTTGATGTTGGCAGCGTCGTCAGGCGCGGCCAATTGCTCGCAGAGCTTGCTTCGGCCAGCGCGGCAGCCGACGTGCGCAAGCAGCAGGCGACGGTGGCCCAGGCGCGGGCCAATCTGGACGGTGCGCAGGCCGATGTAAAACGGGCCGCTATGGTGGCCGGAGGAGGCGCGCTGTCAGCACAGAAAATTGATGAATATCGCACCACCGAAGCCGCCGACCGTGCATCGCTCGAGTCTGCCGAAGCAGATTTACAGAGCAAGCAAATTGTGTTGGCGCAAACTCGCATCGTGGCCGTGGATGACGGCATCATTTCATCCCGATCAGCCTTGCTCGGCAATGTTGTGAGCGCAGGGACCGAGCTGTTCCGGATCGTGCGGCAGTCGCGCATAGAATGGCAAGCGGAGGTGAATCCACAGCAACTCGCGCGCATTCGCACCGGCCAACTGGCCCATGTCCGGCTGCCTGGCGGCAAATCGATCGAGGGCCAGGTGCGACTGACCGCCCCCACCATTTCCACCTCCAGCGGACGGGCGATTGTCTATGTCAGCCTGCCGGCCGGTAGTGCCGCGCAGTCGGGCATGTTTGCCAGCGGCAGCATCGAGCTGGGCAAGCAACGCGCGCTGACCTTGCCTGAGACGGCGCTGGTATTGCGCGATGGTCGCAGCGATGTCTATGTTCTCAGCGCCGACCAGACGACAGTGGCACGTCGCACCGTCGTCACCGGACGTCGAAGAGGGGGCGAGGTCGAAATTGTTTCAGGTCTTGATGCACAGTCCAACGTTGTGCGCAGTGGCGCGGCATTCCTGTCCGACGGCGCTGCGGTTAAAGTCATGCCGGCAGCACAGAATACACGAGATGCCACATGATCAATATTTCTTCCTGGTCAATCCGCAATCCAGTACCGGCGATCCTGTGCTTTTTTCTGTTGACTGTAGTGGGCTTGATGGCCTTCAAAAAACTGCAGATTCAAGACTTTCCAGACATGGATCTGCCGACCATCGTTATTGCCGCCACGCTCGAAGGCGCGGCTCCCTCGCAACTGGAAAATGAGGTGGCACGCAAGATCGAAGACAAATTGACCTCGCTCACGCTGCTCGATCACGTCACCACCACCATCACGGATGGCTCGGTTAGCATCAGCGTCACTTTCAAGCTGGAAAAAAATTCCCAGGCGGCGCTCAGCGAGGTTCGCAACGCCGTCGACAGCGCGCGTGCCGACTTGCCTTCGGAGATGAGCGATCCGACAGTATCGAAAAGCGAAGGCGTCTCCTCTCCGCTGCTGACCTATACCGCCAGCTCTTCTACACTTGACGAGCAGGATCTGTCGTGGTTTATCGACAATGACCTGAGCAAAGTCCTGCTCGCCGTGAAAGGCATTTCCAGCGTCACCCGCATCGGCGGCATCGATCGTGAAGTCAGTATCGATCTGGATCCGGCCTCAATGGCCGGACTCGGGTTGACAGCAGAAACCATTTCGACGCAGCTCAAGGCGATGCAGCGGGAACGCTCCGGTGGACAAACCGATGTCGGCGGGCAGCGTCAATCCACCCGGACGCTGGCCGGCGTCGGGTCAATCGAAGAACTGGGGGCGCTGAGCATCGCCACTGGCGGCGGCCGCCGCGTGCGGCTCGATAGAATCGCCAAGATCAGCGATGGCACCGACGTGCGCAGTTCCTACGCCTTTCGTGACGGAAAACCTGTTATCGGCGTGCAGATTACCCGTGCCGTCGGCAATTCGGATGTCACCGTCTTGCGTTCTCTGCGCGCGGCAGTAAAGAAATTCGCTGCTTCACATCCGCAGGTCAATATAGTTGAGGCCAGCAATACCGTCACTGCCATTGAGGACAACTACAATGGCTCAATCGATATGCTGCTCGAAGGCGCCGTGCTGGCCATCATCGTGGTGTGGTGGTTTCTGCGCGATTGGCGCGCCACGCTGGTATCGGCTGCTGCACTGCCGCTGTCTATCATTCCGACCTTCGGTTTCGTCTACCTGGCCGGCTATTCGCTCAATACCATCACCTTGCTGTCGCTATCGCTGGTGGTCGGCATTCTGGTCGACGATGCCATTGTCGAGATCGAGAATATCTCGCGTCACTTGCGCATGGGGAAAACGCCTTACCAGGCAGCGATGGAAGCGGCAGATGAAATAGGCATGGCGGTCATTGCCACCACGTTCACGCTGGTGGCGGTATTTTTGCCGACCGCCTTCATGTCCGGCATTCCTGGCCTGATTTTCCGGCAATTCGGCATCACCGCGTCGGTCTCTGTGCTGATGTCGCTGCTGGTGGCGCGTCTGTTGACGCCGATGATGGCAGCGTATCTGCTCAAGGCGAGCACCGAGACAGAGCGCGATGGCGCGCTCATGACCCGTTATCTGACATGGGTCAGGGCTTGCCTTGAAAATCCTCGACGCACAGCATTGGCGGCAGGATGCTTTCTGCTGTTGTCGATTGCCTTGGCGCTGGCGCTGAAGACCGCATTTATGCCGGCGCAGGACAAGTCGCAAACCAAGGTGACGCTGGAACTCTCTCCCGGCAGCACGATCCAGGAAACGCGTGTTCTTACTCAACAGGCGGAAAAATTGTTGCGGACATTGCCGGCGGTGAAGAGCGTCTTTTCTGCTGTCGGCACTGGCAACAGCAATGGCGGCGGGGCCGGCGGCAATGACACTGTGGGCAAGGTGCGCAAAGCCAGCATGACGGTCGATTTGGCATCAAGAAGCGAGCGCGATCAAAAACAGTCCGCGGTCGAGGACGATATGCGCCGAGTCCTGCGCGATCTTCCTGGTGTGCGGGTGGCCGTCGGCAATGGCGGCAATGGCGAAAAACTCGACATAACGCTGGCAGGCAGCGATTCGGGTGCGCTCGAATCCGCTGCTGCCGCACTGGAAACGCAATTGCGGACATTGAAAGGCATTGGCAACGTCAGCTCCAGCGCGGCGCTCCAACAGCCGGAAGTTCAATTCATGCCGGACTCCGGCAGGGCCTCGGCACTAGGCGTAACAGCGGCCGACGTTGCCGACGCCATTCGTATCGGCACTTACGGTGACTACTCCAGTTCGCTGCCAAAGCTTAATCTGCCTGAGCGCCAGATCGCTTTGCGGGTGCGCATCGATCCGTCGCAACGTGCCTCCATGGAAGACATTGGACAATTGCGGGTTGTCGGCAGCAACGGCAAAATTGCCATTGCCTCACTGGGCGATCTGAAAATGGGCAGCGGCGCTGCACAAATTGACCGCATTGACCGCGAGCGCAACATCACGCTGTCGGTTGAACTGAACGGACGCACTCTCGGCGAGGTGGATAAAGAAGCCAGACAGCTCTCCGCTTTCAGGCAATTACCGGCTGGAGTGCATCCAATCGAGCAGGGTGAATTGCAGAACATGAGTGAACTGTTCCAGAGTTTCGGCTTGAGCATGGCGATCGGCATCTTCTGTGTCTATGCAGTGCTGGTGCTGCTGTTTCATGACTTCCTGCAACCGGCGACGATTTTGTGCGCCTTGCCATTGTCGCTGGGTGGCGCATTGTTTTCACTGCTGGTGACGCGTATGAGTTTCTCGATGCCGTCCGTCATTGGATTGCTGATGCTCATGGGCATTGTCACCAAGAACTCCATCCTGCTCGTGGAGTATGCGATTATGGCCCGCCAACGGCATGGCATGGACAGACTTTCGGCCTTGATGGACGCTTGCCAAAAACGTTCGCGTCCGATTCTGATGACGACCATTGCGATGGCTGCCGGCATGCTGCCCAATGCACTCGGAATGGGCGCCGAACCAAGCTTCCGGCAACCCATGGCAATTATTGTGATAGGGGGTTTGCTGACATCAACGCTGCTGAGTCTGCTTGTGATTCCGGTGATCTTCACCTACGTGGATGATCTGGAGCGATGGTTGCGAAGATGCTTTGGTGAAGCGATATCCCGTCCAGGTCACGCATGAGATCAAATGAAGCATCTGTTTATGTCGGTATTCCCATGCATGGTTTCGATTTCCGGTCTTTGTGGCGAACCACCGCGCCAAGCTATTGTTTTCATGCGATTCTCGATGGAAAGATATGACCCTCCCGACAATCCATGCGCGAGAAGACATTTTCCGGCGTACGGCCTTCGTGCAAAAATTCTTGATTACTGCGGATAAAGACCGTGCATGCGTCCGAACAAACGCGTGAGTCCGAGTAGCGCATCGATATTCGGCGTCGGCAGGCCGAGCCGCGCGCCCATCTCCTGCACCGCGCCGACGATGCTGTCGAGTTCGATTGGCCGGCCCGCTTCGACATCTTGCAACATCGAGCTTTTGAATGCGCCCAGCTTGCGCGTGACCGCGTGCCGGTCTTCGGTGCTTTGCAACACCTCGCAACCGATCCGCTTGCCGATTTCGGCTGCCTCGCGCATCGCGGCGGAACAGAAGTCGCGCAGCAAGGGATCGTCCAGAATTCTATCGATGGTGGCGCCGGTCATCGCCGAGATCGGGTTCATGGTCATATTGCCCCATAGCTTGTACCAGATATCGTAGCGAATATTGGCCGAAATGCCGACTTCAAAGCCTGCGTCGCTCAATAAGTCGCCAAGCCGGCGCGTGCGTTCCTGCGCCGCGCCATGCGGCTCGCCGATAATCAAGCCTTGCCCCATCTTGTGCTGCACGAAGCCCGGCTCGCTCGTGTAAGTGCTGGCATGCACGACGCAGCCGACCACCTGCGCCAACGGGATATGCGCGGCGATTTTACCGCCCGGGTCCACGCTTTCCAACGGCGCGCTGCCCAAGCCGCAGAAACCCTGGCTGAACCACCAGGGCACGCCATTCATTGCCGGCAACACGATGGTTTGCGGCCCCAACAGCGGCGCGATGGATTGCGCCACGCCAGCCAGCGCCGGGCCTTTGACCGCGATGACGACCACGTCTTGCACGCCGAGTCGATCCGCCCGGTCGGACGCCCGCGTCGGACTTTGCAGCAGCGCGCCGCCCTGCTGCAAGCGCCAGCCGTGCAAATTGAGCGCTTGCAAAGTCGCGCCGCGCGCCAACGCGCTGACTTCGCATTGGCCCGCTGCGGCAAGGCGCGCGCCGATGAATCCGCCGATAGCGCCGGCGCCGACGATGCATATTTTCATATCGGGTTGGATAAACGTCTTCAATGCAGGTGGAATGCGCCCAGGCCGAACAAGCCGATCAGGCCGATCGCAATAAAATAGATTGCCACGATGAAATTCAACAGGCGCGGCATCAGCAAAATCAGGATGCCGGCGATCAAGGCCAATAGCGGGCCGATGGTAATGTGTATGTTCATGGAAATTTTTTGAGCTGCTCTTTATCCGGGTGAAATGACGCAGACGGCAATGCAGCCGTTCGCCTGAATGAGAACTCTACATGAATTTTTACAGAAACAAAAATGAAGCAAGCCGATAGGCCGGATTCTGTTACGGCGGGTTGCCCCGCTATGACAGCCATTCCTCTAGGCCGTGAATTGCTCCACGGCTCAAGCTTCCTACCCGCACGCTCCGCGAGCAACCTCAACGCGTGCCTATTTGGAATTGCTCCGAGTGGAGGTTACCGCGTTTCACCGTAACTTAATACGCTCGTCTCTGTGGCCCTATTCCTCGCCTCGCGGCGGACGGCCGTTAACCGTCACCCTGCTCTATGGAGTCCGGACCTTCCTCCCGCCATCGCCTTGCGGCGATAGCCAGCGGCTGTCTGGCTTGCTTCAGGCGTCATTGTAACGTACATCGCCGGGTTAGCCGCCAAGTTCCGTGCCGAGTGTGCCGAAGTAGGCTAAAAATTGCGCGGCAAAGCGCTCGATTTCGCCGGCCGGCAGCCGATTCACGCCAGCCGCCGCCATCCGCCCGCCACCAGTCTCGAAGGATTCGCAAAAGCGATGCGCCGGCTTGGTCGTCGGCGCGCCGGAGCGCACGCTGACGCTGTAGCCGCCATTGCTTTGTCCGGTCAGCACCGCAAAGGAACAACCCGCTGCATCCGCCGCCAGGCGATTGGCAAACACGCCGGAAATCCGCCGTGCCCAGGCGGCATCCGGCAATACGTAGATGGCCGCGCTCGGCTGGCTCCATTGCGGTTGCAAACCGGCCATCTGTTTGGCATCGTGCCGATAGCCTTCCAGCAGCACTTTGTATTCGTCCGCCTCGGCAATAAATGCGAACGGGTCGGCAAACGGCTGCAGCGCGCGGTACAAGCGATCGGGAGCGATATGCAGATCGGCGATGCATTCGCCATAGGCGTTGTAATTCAATACCGTTCCCAGCAAATTCAATGCTTGCGCCTGCGGCTCCGGCATGCCCATCTCGGCGGCCATCCGCCGCCCGACCGGCTCCAGATTGTCGCCGAAGGCCGCCGCCACGGCCCAAGGACGAAACTGCCCGCGCAAATGGCGGTCCACCAGCAGGCTGCTGCACATGTCCGGCGCTTCGTCCCAATACAGGCGCAGGCGCGGATGCGCGAACACCTGCCGCGCCGCATGATGGTCGAAATAATCGACCTGGCAACCATCATCGAGCAAGCGTTTGAGCCCATCGACGTTGGCATCGAGCGAAACGTCGAGCACGCAAATGTCGCGCGCCCGACCCAAAGGAACTCTATCCAACAGCGCGATATCGCGCTTGACCCCGGTCACAAGGATGGCGTCGCGCGGATCGGCGAGCCGCAATTGATGCAACGCGCAAATGCCGTCCGCGTCGCCGTTGAAAACGTCGTAGGCTTGTCGGTCGTCGGTGATGCCGGATGAAGGATTGGTCATATTTTTCCGCAAAGTCACCTGCCATTCTCGTATGTTTTTAATCATTGCGCCAGCGGTCGGCGCCGGCGCTGTTTTCCCGCGCAAAGACGTTTGCCCGATGCCGGTATAATGACGTCTTTCCGCCGCATCGCGTGATCGGCTGCCTACACCTGCATACATGACGCTGTTCCAACTGATACGCAATTTCGTCTACCGGCACTGGAAGGCTTACGCCGCCTCGGCCTGCATGCTGACCGGCATTACCATCTTGATCGCCTTCATCCCGCGCATGATCGGTGCAATCATCGACGCGCTGGTGGCAGGACGCCTTGCCGGCAGCGCTTTGCTGTGGCAATTGGCGATTCCGGTTGGCATGGGCGTGGTGATTTACGGTTTGCGGGTCGGTTGGCGTCTCAAGCTGTTTGCCGCCGCCTACCAATTCGGCATGGAATTGCGCACCCATTTGTATACGCGCCTGTCGCTGCAAGGGCCGGCCTTTTACCAGCAGCAACGCACTGGCGATTTGATGGCGCTGGCCACCAACGACATCGACGCGATCGAAATGGCGGCTGGCGAAGCGATGCTGGCCGGCTACGACGGCAGCACCACGCTGCTCATCGTGTTGAGCATGATGATCTGGGGCGTCGACTGGCGTCTGACGCTGATCGCGCTGCTGCCGTTTCCCTTCATGGCGGTCGCCTTCTGGCTGGTTTCCACCCGCGTGCACGATGCCTGGCGCGATTCGCTAAACCGCTTCAGCCGCCTCAACGACCATGTGCAGGAAACACTGGCCGGCGTGCGCACGCTGCGCGCGCTGGGACTGGAGCAACGCAGCGCCGCGCAATTCGCCACGCTGGCTGAAGATGCCGCCGCCTCCAGCCTGAGCGCGCAACGCTGGGAAGCCGCGTACGAGCCGGCGGTCGGCATTACGCTGACCTGTTCCGCTGCCTTGACCTTGAGTTTGGGCGGTTACCTGGTCTGGCATGGAGAATTGAGCATCGGCGCATTGACCAGTTTCAGCATGTATCTGGGCCAATTGATTTGGCCGGCGTTTGCGGCGGGCTGGGTGTTGTCGCTGATCGAACGCGGCAAGGCAGCGTGGAAGCGGCTGCAACCTATCCTCAGCGAACCGCTGGCAATCGACGACGCCGGCGCGCTCGCTACGCTGCGCCCCGGCAACCTGGTTCTGGATGCGGTTTCGTACACCTATCCGGGCCAGGCGCACGCGGCACTCGACCATGTATCGCTGACGCTGGCGCCCGGCAAAACCCTGGGCCTGGTCGGCGCGACCGGTGCCGGCAAGTCGACCCTACTGCGCCTGATCCTGCGCCAGTACGAACAGCAAAGCGGCACGTTGCGCTGGAGCGGCCACGCGTTGCAGGAATACAAGCTGGCCATCTTGCGCCAGGCAATCAGTTGGGTGCCGCAGGAATCGTTCCTGTTTTCGGCGACGATTGCCGACAATATTGCGCTCGCCAAACCGAACGCCAGCCGCGCAGATATCGAGAACGTCGCCAGGCTGGCCGCCGTGCACGACGACATCATGCGTCTGCCGAAAGGCTACGACACGCTGGTCGGCGAGCGCGGGATCACCTTGTCCGGCGGGCAGCGGCAACGGGTGGCGATTGCCCGCGCGCTGCTGGCCGATAGTCCGCTGCTGCTGCTCGACGATGCCTTGTCGGCAGTCGATACCGGCACCGAGGCGCAAATCCTGCAACACCTACAGGATTTGCGGCGCGCACAGAGCGGGCGCAGCGTCGTCATCGTCAGCCACCGCCTCAGTTCGGTCGCCGACGCCGACCAGATCGTGGTGCTGCGCAACGGCAAGATCGTCGAGAGCGGCACCCACCAAAACTTGTTGGCCGAACAGGGCTGGTACGCCAGCCAGTGGCAATACCAGCAATTGGAAGAGAGTCTCGATGCGCTCTGAAACCTGGCAAGCAGTAGCGCTGCTGCGCAGCGCGGCGCGCCCCGAGCGCCGCCATCTGGTGTTGGGCGTCTGCTGGCTGATCCTGGCAGCCGGCCTGGAAGTGCTCGGCCCGTTGCTGGGCAAGGCGCTGATCGACAATTATCTGCTGCCGCGCCACCTCGATTGGCCGCGCATGGTCGCGCTGGTGCTCGGCTCGCTGTTGAGCGGCTGGGCCGCCAGCCTGCTGCGCTATCTGCAATTGCTGCGGCTGGCCGGATTGGCGATGCGCTCGGTGCGGCGTCTGCGCGAGCAAGTCTACGGCCATGTGCTGCGCCTGCCGATGGCATTTTTCGACAAGGCGATCACCGGGCAACTGGTGAGCCGCGTCACCAACGATACCGAGGCCGTCAAGACCCTGTATATCCAGGTGCTGTTCGTGATGCTCGATAGCAGCATCGTCATTGTCGGCACCATGATCGCGATGGCCTTCCTCGATTGGCATTTGATGTTGATCGTCTCGGCCCTGTTTCCGGTGGTGATCGCGATCGTCTGGTTTTATCAGCGCTGGAGCGCGCCGGCGGTCAGCCGCGCGCGCGAACTGCGCAGCGAAATCAATGCGCAGGTGGCCGAATCGATCGGCGGCATGACCGTGCTGCAGGCGAGCAATGCCACGCTGCGCTTCAATGCGCGCTTCGGCCAGACCAACGAAGCGCACTACCACGCGCGCCTGGGCGAACTGCGCGCCAACGCCTGGCTGCTGCGCCCGGCGCTCGATATGCTCAATATCATGCTATTGGCGGCGGTGATTTACAGTTTCGGCGCGCATCCGGTCGGCGCGGTGGAGGCCGGGATTTTGTATGCGTTCGTCAGCTATATTGGCCGCGTGATCGATCCGCTGATTCAAATTACGCTGCAATTCAGCCAGTTGCAGCAATCGGTGATATCGACCGCGCGCGTCAACAAATTGCTGCAGGAAGCCGGACCGGAAACCAATCTGCTCGACGCCCGCATCACGCAGGGGGCGGTGGCGATCCGCCATCTCAGCTTTGGCTACGCGGCTACGCAGCCGGTGCTGCACGACTTGAGCCTGAACGTTCCCGCCGGCAGTTTCTACGGCATCGTCGGTCACACCGGCAGCGGCAAATCGACCTTGCTGAGCCTGCTGCTGCGTTTTTACCACGCGCAAAGCGGCAGCATCGAGATCGACGGCATCCCGTTGGCGAGCATCGGCGACACCGCGTTTCGCGCCAGCGTCGGCCTGGTGCCGCAAGACCCTTTTTTGCTGGCGGCAACCGCACGCGAAAACATCGACATGGGGCGCGGCTTGACCCAGACCGAGATCGAGGCGGCGGCGCGCGCCGCCAAGGCGCACGGCTTCATCTGCGCGTTGGAACAGGGTTACGATACGCCGCTGGGCGAAGGCGGCGCGCGCCTGTCGACCGGGCAAAAGCAATTGATCGCCATCGCCCGCGCACTGGCCGGCAAGCCGCGCATCCTGTTCCTGGACGAAGCGACCTCGCACATCGATAGCGAAACCGAGCAAGTAGTGCAAACCGCGCTGGCCGAATTGCGCGGGCAAGTCACCATCATCGCCATCGCCCATCGACTTTCCACCATCCGCGACGCCGACCGCATCATTGTGTTGAATCATGGTCGCATCGCCGAATCCGGCTCGCACGACAGCTTGATGGAAATCCCGGCAGGCATTTACCAACGGCTGTACATGCTGCAGCAATTAAGCGAGTAATCTTTTCTTCGTGAAACCCGCCTTAAAGTGAGGGACGCGCAGGGATTGTGAACAATTCATAATTCAGCATTTTCTATATGTGCAGGCTGCGACACCTATGTTAAATTGGCGTTCTTTCGTTTGACGAGATTTGTATTTCAGGTCTTTCCACACTGAACAGGAGATGTAGATGAAACAATTTGGCGCAGAATTTCTAGGGACGTTTTGGCTGGTGCTCGGCGGTTGCGGCAGTGCGGTGCTGGCCGCTGCCTTTCCTGGCTTGGGCATCGGTTTTGCCGGCGTTGCACTGGCGTTTGGCTTGACGGTATTGACCATGGCTTACGCGATCGGCCATATCTCCGGTTGCCACTTGAATCCGGCTGTTTCCGTCGGGCTTTGGGCCGGCGGCCGCTTTCCTGCGAACAAGCTTTTGCCCTATATCGTGGCGCAAGTCCTCGGCGCGACTGCCGCCGCTGCCGTGCTCTATGTGATCGCCAGCGGCGGTCCGGCTTTCGATGTCGCCAAGGGCTTTGCGTCCAACGGCTATGGCGAACATTCGCCTGGACATTATTCGATGCTGGCCGCATTGGTTACCGAAGTGGTGATGACGATGTTCTTCCTGCTGATTATTCTGGGCGCCACCGATAAGCGCGCGCCTGCCGGCTTTGCGCCGATTGCGATCGGCCTCGGCCTGACCTTGATTCATTTGATCAGCATTCCAGTCACCAACACCTCGGTCAATCCGGCGCGCAGCACCGGCGTCGCGCTGTTTGTCGGCGATTGGGCGCTGGCGCAGCTTTGGCTATTCTGGGTGGCCCCTATCGTCGGCGCTTTGCTGGGGGCGCTGGCGTATCGCTTCATCGCCGCTGAGGAAAGCTGAATCCGTGTCCGGCAGGGCGGCACCGAACAGCCATCTTGTCGATGGCTGTTTTCGTTATTAGGGCCGCATCGTCCCGGCGCTACTTCCCGAACACAGCATACCCGCGCAGCCTACGCAGGGGACGCAGAATGACAATTTTGCGTCTATTGTAATGCTCGTCCAGTCTGTTAAAATAAAGGCTCGCGTCGCAAGCAGTTATCAATTTACCAAAGACATTTGGGAAATTTCGTATAAGATAGACTGTGCGACCGGACTCGACATTGGAAATCAAAGACGATCTGGCGGTCGATGATCGAGTCGTTGCAAGCCGTTTGTATTGGCTTGCTTTTGATTTATCCCTAGTGGGAGCGCCATATCGATGAACTTTAGTCATCACAACTACTCAATGCCCGACCCCGCAATTCCTGTTTCACCCTACACCAGCCACGAAGAACGATCGAAACACTTGCGCATCATCGGCAGGCTGGCCACCGAAGTGCACCGTACAGTCGACGAAGTCGAACCGCTGTACGAAGATATCCTGGCGCACATGAAAAACTCTGCAAGTATTCAGGATTACTTGCCGATTCTGGTTTCTCGAAGAGTCAAGGCGCTATTGATGTAGCAATTCCAATACCTTGCGACGGCAAAAAAAAGCCGCCTAAACGGCGGCGAATTCCATTCTTAAGGAGGTGTCAGAATGGACGAGGAGGACAGCATTATGACCGCTCGATATTACGCCGACGTGACACTCGCATTTTTGATCTAGCGCAAATGTTTGCCTGTTATTACAAGCAGTCATTGCGCCGCCGGCACCAACCTTAGCAAGGCAATTTCGGACGGCGCCCACAGCCGCTTCGGCGGTCCCCAATAGCCGGTGCCACGGCTGGTATATACCCACATGTCATGCCAGCGATTCAAGCCTGCAGTAAAAGGTTGCTGCATCGGCACGAAAAAATTCCACGGGAAAAATTGCCCGCCATGCGTATGGCCGGAAAGTTGCAGGTCGAAGCCGGCCTCGGCCGCCGCTTCGGCCGAGCGCGGTTGATGGGCGAGCAAAATCTTGACGGCAATCTGCGATGGCGAGCCCTTGAGCGCCGCCTGCGGGTCGCTGCGCTGCGCTGCGTCGAAGTGATGCGCACCATAGTCGTTGACGCCCGCCACCAGCACGGTGGCATGCTCGTGCCGCAGCAACACGTGTTGGTTCGCCAAGACCGCGATGCCGAGGCGCTTTATTTCGGCGACCCATTCTTCTGCATTTGAATAATACTCGTGGTTGCCAGTCACAAAATAGGCGCCGTGACGCGCTACAAGATTGGCCAACGGCGCAGTATGCGTGTGCAAACGCGCAACGCTGCCATCGACCAGGTCGCCGGTCACCGCGATCATGTCGGGCTGCAAGTGGTTGACCTTGTCGACGATCGCTTCCAGATAGGGGCGTTTGATGGTCGCTCCGACATGGACATCGCTGATTTGCGCGATCGTAAATCCGTGCAAGGCCAGTGGCAGATTGACAATCGGCACATCGACACGACGCACTGCCGCCACGCGGCGCGCGTTGAAAAAACCGATCAAACTGACTGCAAACGCCAGCAGCGGCACTGCCAGCGCGCTATCGTGGGTCAGGAAGGCTCGCAATGCACGGTGGAGGTTCAACGGCTCGGCCAACAACAAAGCGATATCGCGCAATATCGTCAGCACCAGCAGCGAAGAAAAGAAGCCCATCGCCAACATGCCGGCCCAGGCCAGGCGATCCGACAAGGGCTGCATCGTGATCGTCCGCGACAACAATCCCAACGGTATCAGCACGAAAGACAGCAGCAGCCAAAAGCCGCCTAGAACCGCGTAAATCGCCGGCAGCGGCAGATCCGGCAAGATGCGCCAGCCGATATACGCATGCAACAGGCCGACGAGACAAATAACAACGACAATGAAAATGCGCGGCGGCATGCGGGGCCTCGGAAGGAAATGGGTATCAAGTGCCCAGATGGGGAAAAGCGAGCGATATTCAAGGCCGTCAATAATAACGCAAAGGCCTGCTTGTCGCTGAAAGCCGATATACGCTCGCTAAAACCCCATCTCGCGCTGCACCGCCGCTATCGCCCGCCGCAGATAGCTGCCCGCAATACTATTCCAGTCGCCCTTCAGATGCATGACGCCGCGCAATTCGCGCGCCGGGTTGACAATCGCGCTGTCGCACCCATCCAAATGCACGCGATACCACGCCTCGGTCGGGACCAGCGCGCCTTGCTTGTCTTTTTGCACCGGGATAGCGCCGCCGAAAGTCGATGCCAAATACAAGGAATCGAGCGACGTTATATTGACGCGATCGATGGTTTCGACCCGGCATTCGGCGCTGCGCATGCCGGCGCCGTCGGCGACAAAGGTCGCATGACTGCCGACTTGCAATTGCGGCAGCGCGTCTTCGCCGACGAAGGCTTCCGCCTTGCTGCCGCGCGGCCCGACCACTTCGAACAATTTTTCCTTTTGCGCCAGCCATGCGCCGGGCACCATGCTTTCGTCGGCGTCGGCGATGCGCCCGGCAAACGGCGCACGCACGATCAATTGCTCGACCTGCTCCTGCAATCCCTTCACACTGGCAGCGGCTTCGACCCAGCGCTCGCGCAGCGCGCCGCCCTGCTTCTGCAAATCTTCATTGAACGGCTGCTGTTCCAGTTCCCAATGCAGCAAGCGTTCGCGCGTCTGTTCCTGGTCCAGGCGAAAGCGCAGATCGAGCGATTCCAGTTGCACCAGCACTTGCCCGGCGGCGACCTCGCTGCCGACCGGCAGCGGCGCGCTGACCACGCGCGCGGCAGCGACCGCATACAAGCCCTGCGCCTGGGCCGCGCCCAGCACGGCGGGAGCGCGCACTTCGCTGCGCCACGGCAGCAGCACGAAAGCCAGCAACACGGCGACAATCGCCGCGCTGCGGCGCGTAGCGCGGTTCCACTGCATCAGCGCCCGGTTCTTCCACCACAGTTTCAATTCATTGACGATCGGCATTGCGATAAACCACCCCAGTTCCACCATCAACAAGAAAATACCCAGCAATTTAAAGGAGATGTGATACACCAAAAACGCGATACCGAGAAACACCACCAGCCGATAAATCCAGGTAATCAGCGCGAACGCAATCAGGAAGCGTTGCCGTGCCGCCGGAAACAGCTCCGGCGGCGCATCTTCCCAGCCGAATAAATGCCGTCGCATCCACCAGCGCGCCAGCGCAAAGGCGCGGCTGTGCAGATTCGGCATGTCGAGCCAGTCCGATAGCAGGAAATAGCCATCGAAGCGCATGAACGGGCTGGCGTTGATGCCCAGGGTCACGATCCAGGTCGAGGTCGCCAACAGGAACACGCCGGCACGCAGCGGACCGTCCGGCAGAAAGCTCCAGGCCACCGTGGCCAGCGCGGCCAGCGCCAATTCGGACAGCATGCCGGCAGCGACAATGGTCAGGCGCTGCCGTTTGGTCGGCAGCTTCCACGCATCATTGGTATCGGTATAGAGCACCGGCAACATCACCAGGAAGGCCACGCCCATCGTCGGCACGCGGCAACCGAAGCGCTGCGCGGTGAACGCGTGCCCCATCTCGTGCAATACCTTGGCAAACGACAAGGCCACGCCGATGCCCAGGAATCCGGCAAGGCTGCCGTAGGCGGAAAAAGTATGCAGGAATTGGTCCCATTGGCGCGACGCCAGGTACAGGCCGAACAAGGCGGTGCAGACTATAGCCACCCAGAAACGCGGGTCGAACGCCCATTTCACGTAGGGCGCACACCGATCCAGGAAGGCGCCGGGGCGGACCAGCGGCATACGGAAAAACAGGTAATTCTTCAACAGCCATTTAGCATGGGTCAGCTTGGCGGCGCCCATTGCACGCGTCAAGCGCTGGGTGTCGGCAGGACCGATTGCATCGAGCAGGTTGTAAGCAGACAGAAATTCGATGACCGCCATCAAGTCTTGGCCGTCGACGCGCAGCGTGGTTTCGCGACTGACTGCATTCAAGATCGCTTGCGGATCGTCGAGCGGCCAACGCGACAAGATCTCGAACGCGGACCAGCCGAGCCGATAAAAGCGATTGGCGGCAGGATCGTGCAAGGTCCAGGTCGGCGAGCCGTCCTGCTCGTCCGGGCCTGAATGCAGGCTCAAATCCTGGCGTAGCGCGGGTAGCAAGGCGCTTTACCAACCTAGCCATTGACGCGCGGCAGCCAATGGACGGCGCAGCACATAGTAGCTCAACGGCGCCCAGCCGCCGCGCACCTTGGCGGTGCCCATCAGGCCCAGACGCGGCAGTGTTTCGCCGCTGTCGAAGCGCACCTTGAGCCGATAGGCGAGCACGCCGTCCGGCGTCGGTTCGGCGCGATAAGCGGCGCTGGTGAGCGTGCCGTCGTAGGAAGTAAACAGCGAGCCGTTCGGATAAAGTGTGACCGGCGCACCCGGTTGCAAATCGAAGGCTTCGGCCACCGGCAGCGATACCGCCAGTTCGACCTTGGCCGGATCGGCCAGCGTCAAGACCTTTTCGCCGACCGTCAGCGCCCGTCCCTGCCACTCGTTGACATCGGCAAATACTGCGACGCCGTCGCGCGGCGCCTTGATTTGCACGCGGTCAAGCAACTCTTTCGAATAATCCAGCTCCACCGCCTTTTCATCGAGGCTGCCCTTTTTCAAAGTCATCTCGAGCTTGCTCTTTTCGTCGTTCAACGCCATCTGCGCGGCCTGCCGGTATTCTTCGCTGGCGACGTCAAACGCCTTGTGCGCGACACCCAGGCGCGAACGCAAGACCGTGGTATCCAGATCGAACAGGGGGTCGCCAGCCTTTACCTGCTGGCTGGGCCGCACATGGAAGCTGTCGATTACACCGTCCAGCGGCGCGCGGATCGGAAACGGGTCGAGCGGCACGACTTCCGCCGGCGCCAACACCGACAGCCGCACCGGACACAGGCATACTGCCAACAACACCAGCACGATCTTCCAGCGGTTGCGCGTCGGCTGCAACCATCCGCGCAGCTTGTGCTGCCAGCTCTCGACAGCGACGAAACGCGCCAACGCATGACCATATGCATGCGCGAGTTCGGCGCCGAGCAGCATTTCATGCGAACCCCAAGGCTGTTCGCGCACTAGCAATAAATTACCCAGGCAATGCCCGCCCGGGCCCTGCAGCGGCAACAGCAATGCATGTTCGGGCAGCCACGAGGCCCAGTCGCGCGCCAGCAGTTCCGGCAAATCGGCGGCATGCACTGGACGCACGGCAGCTCCCGGTTCGGGGATGTCTTGCTGATCCAGATAGCGGAACACTTGCGCCAGCCATTGCACGTAGGGCGCTTGCGGGTCAGGCTGCGGCAAGCCGGATACCGCCATCACCTGCGCCGGCAGCAATTGGCCCAAGCCGCCTACGCGTCCCAGCGCGGCTTGCCGGTACTCGAACAATTGGCGGGTTTCATTGACCGCGACGAAGCCGATGGTTTCGACACTCTCGGCTTCGCGCGCGCGGCGGCCCAGTTGCAACAGGGTCGCCAATTCCCGCACGGCGGGGTCTTGCGGCGCCGCCGGGCTGCTGGAATACGCCTGGCTCACTTTTCGACCTTGAACGCAGCTGCGCCGCTCATGCCGGGCAGCAGCTCAGGATGCGCGCCTTCCACTTCGCCGGCCAGCGAAATCGATTGGCTGACCGGATCGATACGCGCGCCGACGCGCACGATGCGCGCCGTATATTCGCGCTCCAGTTCATCTACCTTGACGGTGAAGTGACCACCTACTTTCAACCACGCCAGCCATTTGGAGGGCACGATCATTTGCAGTTCCAGGCGCCGCGTGTCGAGGATTTCCAACAGCGGCTTGCCGGGCGCAACAAATTCGAAAGCTTGCGCATCGAGTTTGGCGACGCGGCCGGTGAATGGCGCAGGCAGCACACACTTGCTGACCGTGGCGCGCATCGCGCCGGCCTCGGCTTCGGTTTCCTTGACCTTGGAGGCGGCCAATTCAACGTCCAATGCGCCGATGGAATTCAATTGCGCCAGCCGTTGATCGACTTTCAAGGTCTGGCGCGCCGCTTCGGCCGACGCTTCCGCCTTGTTCAATTGCGCGCGGAACAGACCGCAATCGAAGCTGACCAGGGTCTGGCCCTGGCGGAAGGTATCGCCCTCGCGAAACGGCATGGCCGCTATCTTGGCCGATAATTCGCTCGACAACACGCTCTGCTGAAAGGCGACGAACTGCACACGAATGCGACCATCCTTGCCGGCATCCACCGTCGCATCGGCGGCAAAAGCCGGCGCGGAAATGCCGGAGGCGGCGAACGCGAGCAAGGCCGCGCCGCCGATTTTTCCTATTCTGCTGAAGTTCCCTAAGTTGCCTAAGTTCCCCAAGTTGCCTATTCTTTTCAAATCACGCATGCCGCAAAATTTCATTGACTATTCTTCACACTAGAGTTTGCCCCGACGATAGCGTCCAGGCTACGGTGATCGGCGAGCTCCATCGCTTTGCTCAGCGTGGCGACATCGTGGCCGCCGATCTCTTCAGGCAGCGGATCGGTTCCGAGGGTCGCCAGTATCGAGCCGTAAGCGTTTTGCAACGCGCCGAAATTCTGTTGCACCCGCAGATCCGAATACAAG
>JARLJG010000014.1 GCA_031291325.1 Burkholderiaceae bacterium | reverse complement strand
TGCCAAGACCCTTAAAGTCAAATTAGAAAGTCTGAAATTTCTTGGGCTTGATGGGAAAAATATTCAAGTTCGCAGCCTGTATCACACTTGGCATACTCCCTCAGCCTACGCCGCCCGCCCCGCCCCTCTCCCGCCTGCGGGCGAGGGGTGACGTCCGCCACTTCAAGATGTGGATAACGATTAGCGCCTTCGCGGGAACGACGGGGATATTTTTGGCAAGCCAGCATGAAAACGTGTTTCTGCCCACAAAGAAATCCGAACAGCCATTTATAGAAACGCTTGCTTGACGGCCTCCACCGTCAAGCCCGGACTTTCGACTTTGAGCAACTTGTGCTTGTTCAATTCCCCGTGCGTGATGACGATGGCGCGCCGGGGTAAATCAAGCTTGTCGGCGATGAAACGGATCAATGCTTCGTTGGCCTTGCCTTCGATCGGCTGCGCCTGCAGCTTAATCTTCAAGGCGTCGTCGAGGATGCCGAGCACTTCGGTTTTCTTCGCGTTCGGCGTTATGCGCACCGACAGGCGCACGCCATCGGCCAGCGCGGTGCACCACGGCTGGCTCATAGCAGCGCGGCGATCAAGCTTCCCGCCAATTGCAGAACCAGCGAGAGCAGCACTTGCAGCACCAGCAAGACGACCAGCGGCGACAAGTCGAAGTTACCGATCAGCGGAAGAATGCGCCGCACCGGCCGCAACATCGGGTCGCCGAGCGCATAGATAAAAGGCGCCATCGGCGCACGCGGATTAATCCAGCTGAATACGACACCGACCAGGATGATTCCAATCAAGCCGTAGAATATCCATCGCAGCAGGGACGAAATCGACAGCACCAGGATCGCCTGCCACCAGAATCTGCCTTGCAGCCAGCCATCCAGCGCGCCCAACAAAACGACTACGATCACTGCGCCAATCAAACTGGCCCAGTCATAGCCGCCGAATCCGGCCACGACGCGGCGCAAGGGTTTGACCAGCCAATCGGTCATTGCATAGATAAATTGCGCCACCGCCGTCGGCGGACGCACGCGCACCGCCTGCATCCAGAAGCGCAGCAACAGGATACCGCCCACAAAACTTGCCACGGTATTGACGATCGGCGAAAGAATACTATATAGCACGAGGCGCTCCCAAATAAAAAATCCCGTTGCGCGACCGACGGCCACACAACGGGAATTGTGCCCGAACTCAATCAGGCTTCCAAGCGAACCTGGATATTACGGACGTGTGCCGGTAGGGAACGGCCAGGCTGCTGCCGGATTCAATACCGTCTTCACTGCTGGAGCAGGTGCTGCAGGTTTCGCTGCAGCCTTCTTCGGTGCAGCAGCCTTTTTAGGAGCTGCTTTCTTTGCCGCTGGCTTGGCTTCGGCCTTTGCTGCTGCCTTTTTAGGGGCTGCGGCCTTCTTCGCTACCGGCTTGGCTGCTGCTGCCTTTTTAGGGGCTGCTGCCTTCTTCGCTACCGGCTTGGCTGCTGCTGCCTTTTTAGGGGCTGCTGCCTTCTTCGCTACCGGCTTGGCTGCTGCTGCGGCCTTCTTAGGGGCTGCGGCTTTCTTCGCTACCGGCTTGGCTGCTGCGGCCTTTTTCGGAGCTGCGGCTTTCTTTGCGACCGGCTTGGCTGCTGCTGCAGCCTTTTTCGGAGCTGCGGCCTTCTTTGCCGGAGCGGCTTTCTTCGCAGCGGGTTTCGCTGCGGCTTTCTTTGCGGCTGTTGCCATTTGTTTCTCCTTCACGTGATGGAAAAAATCAAGCTACTAAGTTGGAAACCCCCCTGGTTCATCGCGATGTTCCAGGTGGATTATTCATCGGCGCAAGCATGCGTCTGTTTGCGCTAATGAATTCGGCACCAGCTGAACTGCTGCATCCCCTCGATATGCAGCGCTTCAGCCAATTTGGCACACCGGCAGCGTAAAAACGCCCGATCCGTCGCCAAAAAAAACGCCGGCTATCGCGCCGGCGCAGGAATGCTGTTCGATAAAAACCAAACCTTTTTTCAAAGAAAAAGCCGCCTTATCCGAGCTATTCGGATAGAGCGGCGCAAACAGATAAGATCGATTCGGTCTTGTACTGTCCATTAAGTTTGGTTTTACCCTTTCATTTCTTGCAGTCTTCTTGCAGTCTTGTCGTTCTTCTTTTACGGACTGCAATCTGCTTTTCTTTACTGCTTTGTCAGACGCTGCAAACCGGATTCTATTCCCAATTCAACGCACCGCCTGTCTGGTATTCGATGACGCGGGTCTCGAAAAAGTTTCGTTCCTTTTTCAGATCGATCATTTCGCTCATCCAAGGGAATGGATTTTCTTCTTGCGCAAACATCGGATCAAGACCGATTTGTTGTGCGCGACGATTTGCGATGAATCGTAAATATCCCTTGAACATCGGAGCATTTAATCCAAGCACTCCACGCGGCATTGTATCCTCTGCGTAACGATATTCCAACTCTACCGCACGTAAAAACAACGATTTAATTTCGTCGCGAAATTCCGCAGTCCACAAATGCGGATTTTCCATCTTGATGGTGTTCACCAAATCGATTCCGAAGTTGCAGTGCATCGACTCGTCGCGCAAAATATATTGATACTGTTCGGCTGCTCCCATCATTTTATTTTGCCGCCCGAGCGCGAGTATCTGCGCGAAGCCGACATAGAAGAACAGGCCTTCCATCAAGCACGCGAAGACGATTATAGACTTCAACAGCTTCTGGTCGTTGACTGCGGTGCCAGTCTCGAAACGCGGATCGGTCAGCGTGTCGATGAACGGAATCAGGAACTCGTCCTTGTCGCGGATCGATTCGATTTCATGGTACGCGTTGAAGATTTCGCCTTCGTCCAGACCGAGCGACTCGACGATGTATTGATAGGCGTGCGTATGGATCGCCTCTTCGAATGCCTGCCGCAACAGGTACTGGCGGCACTCCGGCGCGGTGATATGGCGATAGGTGCCGAGCACGATATTGTTGGCCGCGAGCGAATCGGCAGTGACGAAGAAACCCAGGTTGCGCGTGACCAGGCGGCGCTCGTCTTCGGTCAGGCCGTTCGGGCTTTTCCACAATTCGATGTCGCGCTGCATGTTGATTTCCTGCGGCATCCAGTGGTTGGCGCAGCCGGCCAGGTATTTGTCCCAGGCCCATTTGTATTTGAACGGCACCAACTGGTTGACATCGGTCTGGCCGTTGATGATGCGCTTGTCGGCGGCATTCACACGATGCTCCAGGTCGACTGCGACCGCCGGTTTGGCGACCAGCGCCGGGTCGAGCGCTATATTGCCGAACTGCGCGCTGACATTCGCGCCGACACGCGCGCCAACCTGGGCATTTGAATACGCAGGCACTGCGCTCGCCAGCGCCGGCTCCGGTGTCAACCGGGGCGCGTTGGCGGGATTGATTGAGGGGGCAACGTCGTCATCCCAACTTAGCATGGTATATATCCTTACTCGCTTAGCGATGATGAATGCACTTGGCTACCTGCACGTGCAGCTTGCTTCGGTAGTCGGATGCACTCTTATAAATGTAGTTCAAATATTCAGGAAATCTACTCAAACCTGCGACCTTACTCTGGTCACTGCCCATAAGTGCATGCAAGTGCTTGGCTCCTCTCTGCCCGCTTGCGGGCAGAGGGGAATACAGCGCCACCACTTGTGGATAATGACCAGGGACTTACTGGCAAGCCTCGCACTCCTCGAATCCGGCGTCTCCTGGCCGCAGCATGCAAGCCGGCCCGGCGATGTCGTCTGCATTCGCTTGCGGCGCGGCCACGCTGGCGGCAGCCCGTCCGCCGCTCAGTCCGCCGTCGGCCGACACCGCGTTCAACGCGCCGGTCTTGGACGTCGACTTCTCCGTATGGGTAGCGCCGATGGTGCGCAGATAATAGGTCGTCTTCAAGCCGCGCAACCAGGCCAGCTTGTAGGTCTCGTCCAACTTCTTGCCGGACGCGCCGGCCATGTAGATGTTCAGCGATTGCGCCTGGTCGATCCATTTCTGCCGGCGCGATGCCGCTTCCACCAGCCAGGACGGTTCGATTTCGAACGCGGTCGCGTACAGGTCGCGCAAATCCTGCGGGATGCGGTCGATCTTGGCCAGGCTGCCGTCGAAATACTTCAAATCGGAGATCATGACTTCATCCCACAAGCCGCGCGCCTTCAAGTCGCGCACCAGGTATTCGTTGATTTCGGTGAATTCGCCGGACAGGTTCGACTTCACGTACAGGTTCTGGTAAGTCGGCTCGATGCAGGCGGCCACGCCGATGATGTTGGAGATGGTCGCCGTCGGCGCGATTGCCACGCAATTCGAATTGCGCATGCCGTAGGTCTTGATGCGTTCGCGCACTACATTCCAATCCATGCTTTCGGACAGGTCGGTTTCCAGGTAGCCGCCGCGCTCTGCGGCCAGCAACTTCAAGGAATCCTGCGGCAGGATGCCGCGATCCCACAGCGATCCGCGATAGGAACTATAGCGCCCGCGCTCTTCGGCCAACTCGGTCGATGCCAGGTAGGCGTAATAGCAGACCGCTTCCATCGAACGATCGGCGAACTCGACCGCTGCCGTCGACGCGTAGGGCGTGCGCATCAGGTGCAGGCAATCCTGGAAGCCCATGATGCCCAAGCCGACCGGACGATGCCGCAGATTCGAGTCGCGTGCCTTCTTGACCGCGTAATAGTTGATGTCGATCACGTTGTCGAGCATCCGCATCGCGGTGCGCACGGTCTTTTGCAGTTTGACCTGGTCGAGCGCGCCATCTTTCATGTGCGCCGGCAAATTTACCGAACCGAGGTTGCAGACCGCGATCTCGGACTCGTTGGTGTTCAACGTGATTTCCGTGCAGAGATTGGAGCTATGCACCACGCCCATGTGCTGTTGCGGCGAGCGGATATTGCACGGATCCTTGAAGGTGATCCACGGATGGCCGGTCTCGAACAGCATCGACAGCATCTTGCGCCACAGGTCGAGCGCCGCAATCTTCTTGAACAGGCGCAGCTCGCCGCGCGCGGCCTTGGCTTCGTAGCCGGTATAAGCTTCCTCGAACGCGCGGCCGACCTTGTCGTGCAGATCAGGGGTGTCGCTCGGCGAAAACAGCGTCCAGTCGCCCTTTTCCATCACGCGCTTCATGAACAGGTCGGGGATCCAGTTCGCAGTATTCATGTCGTGGGTGCGGCGGCGGTCGTCACCGGTATTTTTCCGCAGGTCGAGGAATTCCTCGATATCCATGTGCCAGGTTTCCAGGTAGGCGCACACCGCGCCCTTGCGCTTGCCGCCCTGGTTGACTGCCACCGCCGTGTCGTTGACCACTTTCAGGAACGGCACCACGCCTTGCGATTTGCCGTTGGTGCCCTTGATGTGCGCGCCCAGCGAGCGCACCGGCGTCCAGTCGTTGCCGAGGCCGCCGGCATATTTTGCGAGCAAGGCATTTTCCTTGATCGCTTCGTAAATGCCGTCCAGGTCGTCGGACACGGTCGTCAAATAGCAGGATGACAGTTGCGAGCGTTGCGTGCCGGAATTGAACAAGGTCGGCGTCGAACTCATGAAGTCGAAGCTCGACAACAAGTTGTAAAACTCGATGGCGCGGGCTTCGCGGTCGATTTCGTTCAACGCCAGGCCCATCGCCACGCGCATGTAAAAAGCCTGCGGCATTTCGATGCGAACATCCTGGATATGCAGAAAATAGCGGTCATACAAAGTTTGCAGGCCGAGATAGCCGAATTGCAGGTCGCGCTCCGGCACCAGCGCTTCGGCCAGTTTCTTCAAATCGAACTGGGCAAGTTTGCTATCCAGCAAATCCGCCGCGATCCCTTTCTTGATGAATCTCGGAAAGTAGTCGAGGTAGTGCTCGTGCGCATCGTGCTGCGCGACTTCGCGGCCGAACACTTCCTTGCGGATCGTATGCATCAGCAGGCGCGCAGTTACCTGACTGTAGGCCGGGTCTTTCTCCATCAAGGCGCGCGCGGCCAAAATGGCCGACTTGTGCAATTCCTCGACCGGCACGCCGTCGTACAGGTTCTTGACCGTTTCGGTAAAAATGGCTTCGGCGTCGACATGCTTTTCCAGGCCGACGCAGGCGGCCAGAATCAGCGCGCGCACTTGATCCAGATCCAGCGGACGGCGCTGACCGCCTTCCGTGACGTGGATCTGCGGCGCAGCGCCGGCCTCTTTGGCGTTGCGCTGCTGCGCCCGTTCGTCCATGCGCTTGGCGCGGTACAACACGTAGGCGCGCGCGACGTCATGCTCGCCGGAACGCATCAATGCCAGTTCAACCTGATCCTGGATATCCTCGATGTGGAAGGTGCCGCCAGCCGGTTGGCGACGCACCAGCGCCGACACCACGCTGGCGGTCAATTGCTCGACCAGTTCGCGCACGCGCGCGGAGGCCGCGCCCTGCCCGCCGTTGACCGCCAGGAAGGCCTTGGTGACGGCGATCGAGATTTTCGATGGAGTAAACCCGACCACCGCGCCATTGCGGCGGATGATCCGGTAGTCGGCCAGGCCAGCGGGACCGCTGCCGGACGACACGCCAGCGCCGCCAAGGACAGCGCTCTGACCATGGTCTGAGGTGGATTTTACGGAAATTTCTTGGGTAGTCTGCATGGCGCTAATCCTCCGAAGGCAATCGTTTTGGACAGCTCGGCTGTCACGTATGGTTATCGTCAAAACCCCGACGCGCGGGTGTTCACAAAAATTTCGGCAATACGACACTTACATCGCCGTGAACTCACGGTGATTTGCCTGTCGCAACCGGGTCAACTCTCTATATAGAAGGGCTTGCTCGTAAGCCCTGCTCAGCATCAATCGCTCCGCATGGATTTTAGCGGAACAAATTGGATAATCAAAAAGAAGGAATCACGACAAACACTATATCTAGTGCAAAAACCGTGATTTGCACTAATTCTAGTGCGCGAATCGGCAGGATGCAATAACTTTTTCTATCAGAATGACATTTATTTTTGTTGCGATGCGGTTGACTTTTCAACCGAAAGCAAAGAAGCGCAGTGGCGCGTGAGTAAGCGCTTGCGGTTGGCATTGCGCATGCAAGGTGCGGTAACGCAGCCAATCGAAGAATGGTCCGGGATCGGTCTTGCGGCCAGGGGCGACGTGCTGGTGGCCAGCGACATCGGTGAGCGGATAGCGCCGTTGCAGCGCGGCGGTCAAGCGGCTCAACGCTTGGTATTGGGCGTCGGTAAACGCGTCGGCGTCGCATCCTTCCAGTTCGACGCCGATCGAAAAGTCGTTGCAGCGCTCTCTGCCGCCGAACGAAGAGACGCCGGCATGCCAGGCGCGCGCTGCGGTCGACACGAACTGAATCAATTGGCCGTCGCGGCGGATCAGGAAATGCGCAGAAACGCGAACACCGCGCAATTGCGCGAAGCTCGGATCGGCCTCGCAATCCAAGCGGTTGCAAAACAGATCGCTAATATAAGAGCTGCCATAGTGGCCGGCGGGCAGGCTGATGTTATGCACCACCAGCAAGCTGATTGCAGTGCCCTCCGTTCGGTCGTCGAAGTTGGGCGACGGCACCCGCGCGGCCAGCCGATGCCAGCCGTCGTCGTCCAGCGACGGCGCATCTTCCGCGCTAGTCGGACTCATTGACGCCCAGCCTTTGCATGCGATAACGCAACTGCCGAAAACTGATGCCGAGCAATTCCGCGGCCTGGGTTCGGTTGAATTGCGTCTTCGCCAACGCGCGTCGGATGATTTCGCGTTCCACCTCATCGAGGTGATTGGGCAAGTTGCACGGCAAACCGGGCAATCCGTTCGGCGTCGCGCCATTGGCAGGCGCGGCAGTGGCCGCCTCCACTCGCGCGACGGCCATGCCATCGGACGCGCCATCTTGCACCGCGCTGCTCGGCGCACAGGGCTTCAAGGCCAAATCGGCGACTTCGATCACACCGTCGTTGGCGAAAGCGACTGCGCGCTCAAGAATATTCTCCAATTCGCGCACGTTGCCGGGGAACGGATAAGCTTCAAGCGCACGCAGCGCGTCGGCAGCCAATACCGTTTGCGGTCCGCCAGCCGCCAGGCGCGTCAAAATCAAATTGGCCAGCATGCCGATATCGTCGACCCGCTCGCGCAGCGGCGGCAAACTCAGCTCTATGACGTTGAGTCGATAATACAGGTCGCGCCGGAAATTGCCGCGCTCGACGCACTCGGCCAGGCTTTGATGGGTCGCGCTGATGATGCGCACGTCGACCGTTTCTTCGGCAGTCGCTCCCAGTTTCCTGACGCGCCGCTCCTGGATCGCGCGCAGCAATTTCACCTGCATCGGCAACGGCAGGTCGGCCACCTCGTCGAGCAGCAGGGTGCCGCCATTGGCCGCCTGGAAAAATCCATCCCGGTCTTCGACGGCGCCGGTAAACGCGCCTTTCCGATAACCGAAAAATTCGGCCTCCATCAGCGTTTCCGGGATTGCGCCGCAATTGACGGCGACGAAAGGCTTGTCGGCCCGCGCGCTCTGCGTATGTATATCGCGCGCGGCCAGTTCCTTGCCGCTGCCCGATTCGCCGGTAATGGCGATCGGCGCCATGCTGCGCGCCAGCCGGACGATTTGCGCGCGCAATTCGCGCATCGCGCTCGATTGCCCCATCAGGCGCAACAACGGCTGCTTTTCGGCGTTGGCGCCGATTCGTTCGTCGGGCCTACTGATGCGCAAAGCCGATTGCACCATCATGCGCAACTGATCCAAGCCAACCGGCTTGGAAAGATAATCGAAGGCGCCGGCCTTGAGCGCGGCCACCGCATTGTCGGCGCTGCCGAACGCAGTCAGCACGGCAATCGGCAGATTTTTGTGGTCGCTCGCCACTTCGCGCACCAATTCTATGCCGAGGCCGTCCGGCAAGCGCATATCGGTCAATACCAGCGCGTATTCGCGGCTGCGCAGAAAGGCGCGCGCCACGTCGAGCGATTCGGCACTGTCGACATCCAGCCCCATTTTGACCAGGGTAATTTCCAATAGCTCGCGCAAATCGGGTTCGTCGTCGACAACTAGAATGCGGGGGGAAGTCATGGTTCGGTTTTCTGTCTTTGCCGATGATTGAGTCTTGTATTCTGGATCATAGCAACAAAATCACTGCGCGTCGGCGGCAACGGCAAAGGTAACCACAAATCTGCCGTGCGCTTGATCCGTTCCGTCCGCCGACTTTTCCATTCGATATTCGTAATCGAGCATGGCGCCGTTATTCAAACACAGTTCACGCGCTAAATACAAGCCCAATCCCGTCCCTTTGCTGGAGGTCGTATAGAACGGTTCGAACAAATGCGCGCGCACGTCCGGCAGGATCGCTACGCCATCGTCACGCACATGCAGTTCGAGCCGCCCGGCGCTATCCGCAACCAGGCGCAAGTTCACGCTGCCCGGCTTTCTACTCGCATAGCGCAATGCATTCGACAACAGATTTACTACCACCTCCCGCAGATGCAATGGGTCGAAGCGGACCTTGTGACCGTCCATTTCTTCCATTTTCAATACGCCGGGCGCTACCGAATGGGTTTCCTGAAGTTCGGCGAATATTTCCGACAGGAACGGCGCCAGCACAATCGGCACATTGCCCGACTGCGCCTTGCGCGATAACTTCAAGATATCCTCGATCATCTGGTTCAGGCGCGCGACGTTGTCGGCAATGATATTAAGCAGCCGTTGCGGCCCCGGTTCGGTAAAATCTTCGGCCAGCAGCGAGGACGCGTAAGATATCGCGGACAGCGGATTGCGCACTTCGTGCGCAATACTGGCAGTCAAACGCCCCATCGAAGCCAGCTTCAATTGCTGCGCCTGATTTTCGATCTCGGTCACGTCTTGCAGGAAGATCACCGTGCGGTCGCCTTCCATGCCGATCGCTTTGACGGCGCCGAAACGCAATTTGAGCCGCACCGTCAATTCCCTGCGCCAGCCCCATATCGTGGTTGGGACCAGCAGGTTGGCGTCGTCGCCCGGCTTGACCACGACAAAGGTCGACGCGTCGGAAAGCTTTTGATCGGTCGGCTTCTCAAGCCATTCGAAAAATGCTTCGGCGATGGGCGCCAGCGCCGGCGAATCGCTGAGCCGATATTTCGGCCCGGCGACCCTTGACGACAAGCCCAGCATGCGCTCGGCAGCCGGATTGCTGATTTGCACCTTGCTGTCGCGCCCGACCACCAGGATGCCGTCGCCCATATCGGCAATCACCAGGCGATTGATGGCTTCCTGTATCTGCAGCGCGCGCCCGCGCTGGTGCGCCAGATCTTCCTGATTGATCAGCCGCGCCGCCAGGCGATTGAACAAGAACACCAATGCAAAGAAGAAGGCGCCGTACAACCCCGATTGCGACAACGTAGCATCGCCCGACATGGCGAAAATCTGATAGCCGCTTTCCCCCAATAGAAACAAGGTGACCGCCGCGGCAAAGAATAATGCCCATACCAGCGGCAGCAAGACCGCGCCGCCGGCCAGCGGAAACAGGTACAAGATCGCCAGCCCGCCGCGCGCGCCGCCCGCCGCCGTGTACAACAGGGAGATGGCAGTGATATCCACCGCAATCTGGAAAAGCATCTGCAGCACGAAGCGGGCCCGGTAATAAAAGGCAAATGCGGCGAACGAGATTGCCAGAACCAGATAGACGACGCAGGTGTGCCAATAGGAGAACTGCTCGGTGTCGGCGCCCAGTTTCTTGCTGCCGAACACCACGTACAGCAATAACAAGACCGCAATGACGACACGCGTGATGTTGAACGTGAGCAGGGTCCGCCAAAAGCTTTCGCGCAGGTTGGGCGAACGCATGGTCGAGGTCTGGAACGGCCGCAGGATACTGCGGTGGAGAGAAAGAAAGCGCATTGCCGGCGTCAAGCCTCAACGACCGGCATGTTGAACACGATGCTCGTCACAACAAAATGCCACACCAGAGCGATCAGTCAACGCTTCCGACGCCGGAATATGTATGCCGCACTGTGCGCATTGCAGCATCGCTTCGCTTTCGCGGCGACGTGAGGAATTGTCCGCCTTGCCTGGCGAACCGGAAAGCGCAGCCCGAGCGCGCTTTAACCACACCACCACAGCCAACGCAACCAGCAACCAAATCAAATATTTCATAGGAAAGCGCGGTGCAACACCACTTCAAAGACGAATCGGCTGCCGATATAGCCGAAAAACAGCGCAGCGAACCCGGTCAGCGTGAAACGCAAGGCGGTTTTGCCGCGCCACCCGCGCCATTGCCGGCCAGCCAGCAAAGCGCCGAACAGTATCCATGATGCGGTCGTAAAGACCGTCTTGTGATCCCACTTGACTGCCCGGCCGAAGACTTGCTCGGAAAACACCACCCCCGACAAGACCGTGAATGTCAGCAATATGAAACCAAAGAAAATCAACCTGAACAGCAATCGCTCCATCGTCATCAGCGCCGGCAAACGATCGATCGCCGACTCGAACCAGCCGGTGGCTGCACCTGGACGGGCATGCAGGCGGGTCTCTTGCAAAGCCATCAGGACGGCGTGGAAGGCGGCAATCGTCAATGTGCTGTAAGCCATCATCGCAACCGCGATATGCCAGGAAAACAAGGGCGAGACATTCCCCAGCTGCATCAATTCGCCGGGGAACAGGATCGGCAACGAAACAGCCACCGCAGCGCAGGGCAATACCAAGATGCGCAAGCTATCGAGCGTATAGTTGCGGTTTTCCAGCCAATAGGCGGCGACCGATACCCACAAGGTGACCGACAGCATCACCGCAAAGCCGATCCGCAACGCCCCATGCGCATCGATCTCGCCATTCAGCGCCAACGCATGCGCCAGCCAACCCGCAACGACGATCGCCGAAATCGCCGTGCGCCGACGCAGCGGGATGAAGGTGGCGGTCAAATACAATAAGGCCGACAGGCCGATAAAGAGAATATGCATGCGATAAGTGTATACCATGCGGGCGTCGACACCCAAACAGACAGTGTACCGGAAGCAGGAGCCGCAACGCCGATCTGCGTGGAACGGCCAAGGCCGGAGCATCAAATTTAACGCAAAATTAGGCACTTACACTCCTTCCCCTTTGCAGGGGCGCCCGGCGTAGGGGGAAGGTTGGGATGGGGGTAGAGCGCTCAAATTACCGCATTACGTATCTCGACCGCACTACCCCCTCCCTAGCCCTCCCCCTGCAAGGGGGAGGGGACACGTTATCGCATTGAATTCATTAGAATTTTGATGCTCCGGCCCTGGTGGAACGGCGGCAAAACCGGCTTTGTCCAACGAATAAGCTTTATTATATATGTCGAAGCGCGCGCAGCGCCGGTTGCCGACCGCGCAAATAGCCGGCAGACAGGCGTATCGGGTAGAATGTCGCAGCGCCTGCGGGAAGCGATCCACGCGCCGCCTTTCGCCTTGTTTATCGCCTTATTTCCTAATATACATCGACCCCCATGCTCGACAATCTGACCCAACGCCTCGCTAAAGTCGTCAAAACCATGCGCGGAGAGGCGCGCTTAACCGAGACCAACACCGCAGAAATGCTGCGTGAAGTGCGTCTGGCCCTGCTGGAAGCCGACGTCGCCTTGCCTGCAGTGCGAGAATTCATTGCCAAAGTCAAGGAAAAGGCGCTGGGCGAGGAAGTCATCGGCTCGCTTACGCCCGGCCAGGCCTTGGTTGGCGTGGTGCAGCGCGAACTGGCATCGCTGATGGGTGCCGATCTCGGCCCGGAAGCGTCGCAACTGAATTTTGCGACCCAGCCGCCGGCGATCATCCTGATGGCCGGCTTGCAAGGCGCGGGCAAGACCACCACGGTCGGCAAACTGGCCAAATACCTACGCGAGCGAAAGAAGAAGAAGGTGTTGACGGTTTCCGCCGACGTCTACCGCCCGGCGGCAATCGGCCAGTTGCAGACCGTCACCGCCCAGGTCGGCGCCGATTTCTTCCCCTCTTTGCCGACCGACAAACCGGTCGACATCGCGCTGGCGGCCCTGGATTTCGCCAAGAAGCATTACCACGACGTGCTCATCATCGACACCGCCGGGCGGCTCGGCATCGACGAAGCGATGATGCAGGAAATCGCGGCGCTGCACGCTGCCGTCAAACCGATCGAAACGCTATTCGTGGTCGACGCCATGCTCGGCCAGGACGCAGTCAATACCGCCAAAGCCTTCAACGATGCGTTGCCGTTGACCGGCATCGTGCTAACCAAGCTCGATGGCGACGCCCGTGGCGGCGCCGCGCTGTCGGTGCGCCACATCACCGGCAAGCCAATCAAATTCACCGGCGTGGCAGAAAAGCTGGACGGGCTGGAGGCATTCGACCCGAGCCGCATGGCCGACCGCATCCTCGGCATGGGCGACATCCTGGCCTTGGTGGAAGAGGCGCGCAAGGGCGTCGATATCGCCGCCGCACAGGATCTCGCGCAAAAGATCAAGGTCGGCGGCAAGTTCGATTTGAACGACTTCAAGGCGCAATTGGGGCAAATGAAAAAAATGGGCGGCCTCTCCAGCCTGATGGACAAGCTGCCGGCCCAGTTCCAGCAAGCTGCCGGCAACGCCAATATGGACCAGGCCGAAAAGCAAGTGCGGCGCATGGAAGGCATCATCAACTCGATGACGCCGCAAGAGCGCAGCAAGCCCGAATTAATCAAGGCCTCGCGCAAGCGCCGCATTGCCACCGGCGCCGGCGTGCAGGTGCAGGAAGTCAATCGGATGCTGGCGCAATTCGAGCAAATGCAATCGATGATGAAAAAGCTCAAGGGCGGCGGCATGATGAAAATGATGCGCAGCATGAAGGGCATGATGCCCGGCATGCGCTGAGCAGCAGCAAGCGGCAAACCGATTTCGACTGCTCTTCGGCCTCCCCGCAGAGCGAGAAAAGCCTTATGCAGCAATGGCTTGGACGGTTTTCTTCAAACCGGGCGGCGCTTTTCTTGCGCCCCCGTTTGCGCCATAAACATCCCGCCGAATGGCCGCACCAATGCGGCGCCCAGGGAAAACGCAGGTCATTTCGCTTTTCTCCTATGGGAAGCGCGTGGCGCTAGCCCCACAAATTCATTCGACTTCGCGCAAAAAACACTTGCATCCCTAAAGAAACCGCACCACTATTAGCGGTGCGTGAATGACGCGATTTCCCAACACATCTGTGAAGGAGGTTTGAAGATGGCAACAGCAAAAAAACCGGCGGCAAAACCTGCCGCGAAAAAACCTGCCGCGAAAAAACCCGCAGCAGCAGCCAAGAAGCCCGTAGCAAAAGCAGCAGCACCGGCGAAAAAAGCAGCAGCCAAGCCGGCCGCAAAACCTGCCGCCAAAGCAGCAGCCAAACCAGCGGCAAAGCCCGCTGCAAAAGCAGCAGCCAAACCGGTAGCCAAGAAAGCGGCACCGGCAAAAGCAGCAGCCAAGCCAGCCGTCAAGAAAGCAGCAGCGAAGCCGGCAACCCCGCGCAAACCCAATGCAGCCTTCATGAAAGCCTTGACGCCGTCCGAAGTCCTGGCCGCCGTCGTCGGCGCAACGCCGCTGCCGCGCACCGAAGTAACCAAGAAGATCTGGGAATACATCAAGAAGTTCAATCTGCAAAACGAGCTCAACAAGCGCATGATCGATGCGGATGAAAAGCTCAAAGCCGTGTTTGGTGGCAAGAAGCAAGTGTCGATGTTCGAGATGACCAAACTCATCTCCAACCACTTGAAATAATATTTTTTGCCAGACGCCAAACAAAAACGCCCGCATCGCGCGGGCGTTTTTGTTTCTACCGATGTCCGCTCATTGCCTGCTCATTCCTTGTAATCCCACTTCGTCCAAGCCGCGCGCACCGCATTCGGATACTCGGCCTGGCCTCTGCTGCCGTTATAGCGGCCCAGCGCGAGATATAGGTTGCCGGCCTCCAGATCGATATACATGCGCAGCACCGAACAGCCGTAGCGCAGGTTGGTCTGCATGTCGAACAGCTTCTGCGGGTCGCCATCGCCGATAGTGCGCGTCCAAAACGGCATCACCTGCATATAGCCGCGCGCGCCGACCGGCGACACCGCATATTTATGGAATCCCGATTCGACCTGGATCAGGCCTAGCACCATTTGCGGGTCGAGTCCGGCACGCTTGGCTTCGTACCAGACCGTGTGCAGGAACTCCTGCCGGACCTGCAGGTCCGGCAATTTCGATTTGAGCCGCTCCGACATCTCGCCGCGCCAATACAGGTAGTTGATGCGATCCTTGATGTCGGAAAACTGCAGATTGGGCGGGCGCGAATCGGTAATGGCTTTGGACAAGGCCAGCCGCACCGAGTCGGCCATCGCTTCTTCTTTTTGATTGCCGGCGCTGGCGTCGAGGCAGCAAGCGCACAACAGAACGACGGCGACCAGACGGCGCGCCAGGGGGCCGAGCTTGCTGAACCGGCTTGCCGACACCTTGTATTCATACTGCATATTCGATTTCCTGCAAATGGCTTGGGCAAGCTCCAGCGGCCTGCCGTTCGCCTTCAAACGACTTCAGCCTAGGCCTTCAACTTGGCTTCGATAAACGACAGCACGTCATCGAGTGCAACCGCAGTGGCCGCGCTCTCGCGCCGCCCCTGGTATTCGAGCTTGCCGTCTTTCAAGCCGCGCTCGCCGACCACGATCCGATGCGGCACGCCGATCAACTCCCAATCGGCAAACATGGCGCCTGGCCGTTCGCCGCGATCGTCCAGGATGACGTCGATGCCGGCGGCCTGCAGCGTCGCATAAAGCTGGTCGGCAGCGTTCTTGACCAGTTCGTTGCGGTCGTAGCCCATCGGGCACAAAACGACTTCAAACGGCGCGATCGAAGTCGGCCAGATGATGCCTTTGTCGTCGAAATTCTGTTCGATCGCCGCACCCAGGATGCGCGTGATGCCGATGCCGTAACAACCCATTTGCAGCGCTTGCGGCTTGCCGTTTTCGTCGAGGTAGGTGGCCTTCATGTCGTCCGAGTAGCGGGTGCCGAGCTGGAATACGTGCCCGACCTCGATCCCGCGCTGGATCGCCAGCACGCCCTGGCCGTCCGGCGAGAGATCGCCGGCGACGACATTGCGCAAATCGGCGACTTGCGGCTCCGGCAGATCGCGGCCCCAGTTGGCGCCGGTAAAGTGGTAATCCACTTCGTTGGCGCCGCAGACGAAATCGCTCATGTTGGCGACCGTGCGGTCAGCCACCACCTTGACCGGCTTCTTGGCGCCGATCGGCCCCAGGTAACCCGGCGTGGTGCCGAACCATTCGACAATTTCCGCTTCGGTGGCGAAACGATATTCGCCCAGGCCGGGAATCTTGTTGGCTTTGACTTCATTGAGTTCATGGTCGCCGCGCAACAGCAGTATCCAGATTTCCTTCTCGATCCCCCCTGGCACTTCCTTTTCGACGGTCAGGACGATCGACTTCACGGTGCGCGACAATTCCAGGCCGAGCAATTGCGCCACGTCTTCGCACTTGGCCTTGCCCGGCGTCGCTGTCTTGGTCAAGGGTTCTGCCGGTGCTGCGCGTGACGGAGACAGAGCCAAAGCCTCGGCGGCCTCCATATTGGCAGCGTAGCTGGAAGTCGGACAATAGACCAGCGCGTCTTCGCCGGTATCGGCGATAACATGGAATTCGTGCGAGCCGGAGCCGCCGATGGCGCCGTTGTCGGCGGCCACTGCGCGAAACTGCAGGCCGAAGCGGTCGAAAATGCGCACGTAGGCGTCATACATGATTTGATACGATTTTTGCATGCCGGCGACGTCGCGGTCGAACGAATAGGCATCCTTCATCGTAAATTCGCGTCCGCGCATCAAGCCGAAGCGCGGGCGACGCTCGTCGCGGAACTTGGTCTGGATATGGTAAAAATTGATCGGCAACTGGCGGTAGGACTTGATGTCGTTCCTGACCACGTCGGTGATTACCTCTTCCGAGGTCGGCTGGATCGCAAAATCGCGGCCATGCCTATCCTTGACCCGCATCAATTCCGGTCCCATTTTTGTCCAGCGCCCGGTCTCTTGCCAAAGCTCGGCCGGCTGCACCAGCGGCATCAATAGCTCGACCGCCCCGGCGCGGTTCATTTCTTCGCGGACAATGGCTTCCACTTTGCGGATGACCCGCAAACCCATCGGCATGTAGGTATAAATGCCGGAACCGAGGCGTTTGATCATGCCGGCACGCTGCATCAACTTGTGGCTGACGACTTCGGCGTCGGAAGGAGCTTCTTTGAGAGTCGAAATAAAAAATCGGGAGGCGCGCATAACGATGAATTCTTTTTAAAAAGAGAGGGTTATAATCAACTCAATTTTAAAGGATTAGCTGGCTGATGCGCCCACTCTTCGCACAAATGATTGCAGATTGCCGAAACATGCCGCTTGTTGGCTGGATCGACGACGGTTGGGCATCTCAAAAAGTCGCCGTGCATGGCTCGACGGGCCCGCACGTGCCGCCGTGCCGCCCCACGAATAGGCAGGGTGGCAGGCTGTAGAGGTACCCGGTAGTGGCAAGTGCGCCGAACGCTAGGAGTGGAAGATTTAGCCGCAGAAAGTTTTGAGGTGCAATATGCTGGATCGTGAAGGCTTCCGCCCGAACGTCGGCATCATTCTGCTCAACACCCAGAATGAGGTGTGGTGGGGAAAGCGGGTACGCGAGCACTCATGGCAATTTCCGCAAGGGGGCATCAAATTTGGTGAAACCCCGGAGCAAGCGATGTTTCGCGAGCTTGAGGAAGAGGTCGGATTGCGCTCGGAACACGTCAAAATAATCGGTCGCACGCGCGACTGGCTGCGCTATGAGGTCCCGGATCGCTTCATCAAGCGTGAAATCCGGGGGCATTATCGCGGCCAGAAACAAATCTGGTTCTTGCTGCGCATGATGGGCCGGGATTGCGACGTCAATTTGCGCATTACCGATCATCCCGAATTCGACGCCTGGCGCTGGCACGACTATTGGGTGCCGCTCGACGTGGTGATCGAATTCAAGCGCGACGTGTATCAACGTGCATTGCAGGAATTATCACGCTTTCTGACGCGCCCACAGTCGCCCGGCGCGAGTCGGCACGTTACGCGCGGCCCGCGCCCAGCCCAGCAAACCCCACATTCCGGCGCGCCGAAAGCTCCCGGGGCCGATCCGACCACAGAATAATTTCTATCTACCATGATTGACTACATGATACCTTTGTCGCAAAAACCGGCATCGAACAAGAAATGGGCCAGCACCTGCCTGCTCGCGGCGGCGCTCGCCATTGCCAGCCTTCCCGGCCACGCGTTGAACCTGTTTGGGGACGACCCGGACGCCAAGGAAAAAGAAACCCCGGAAATCGATTGGCAGGTTCCAGCGCCGCCGGTTGCGGAAAACCTGTTGTCGTTCTACGTCAGCCGCAGCACCCGGCAATCGTTCGCCATCGACGCCAAATCGCTTACGGTCGATACCGACGGCATCATCCGCTATACAATTATCGGAACCAGCGCCGGTGGTGCCAAGAATATCAGCTATGAAGGAATCCGCTGCAGCAGTTTCGAGAAACGACTGTATGCGGTAGGCAATGCGGACGGCACCTGGACGCGCGCACGCAACTCCGAATGGACGCCGATTGCCACTTCCGGCCCCAATTTGCAGCACGCCGAATTGGCGCAAAATTATTTCTGCTCGGGCAGCACGATCGCCGGCAAAGCCAAGCAAATCCTGCAAACCCTGCGCTATCCCCGGCCCGAATCCAGGCAAATGTAGCGGGCAGCCAGACGCAGGCGCGACGCCCGGATCAGATCAGCACCATGTTGTCGCGGTGGATCAATTCGGGCTCTTCGACAAATCCCAGAATCGCCGCGATTTCCGACGACGCGTGGCGCATGATGCGGCGCGCTTCCGAACTCGCATAGTTGCTCATGCCGCGTGCAATCGCCCGCCCCGATTCGTCGGTGCAGGTAATGATGTCGCCGCGCCCGAAGTCGCCGCTGACCGCGATCACGCCGATCGGCAGCAGCGATTTGCCCTCGGTCGTCAATTTTTGCACCGCGCCGGCATCCAGCGCCACCGTGCCCGCAGTTTGCAAATGGTCGGCCATCCATTGCTTGCGGGCGGTCAGTTGCGCGGTTTGCGCAGTCAATTGGGTGCCGATCGCCTCGCCGCCGGCCAAGCGGGTCAATACACGATCCTCGCGCCCCCAGGCAATCACCGTGTGGGCGCCGGAAGTCGCGGCGCGCTTGGCGGCCAGTATCTTGGTCAACATGCCGCCGCGCCCGATACTGCTGCCTGCGCCGCCGGCCATGGCTTCGAGTGCGGCATCGCCGGCCTTGGCCTCATGCACGAATTGCGCCGCCGGATCCTTGCGCGGATCGGCGGTATACAGTCCGCGCTGGTCGGTCAGGATTATCAAGGAGTCGGCTTCGAGAAGATTGGCCACCAGCGCGCCCAGCGTATCGTTGTCGCCGAACTTGATTTCATCGGTTACGACGGTATCGTTCTCGTTGATGATCGGCACCACGCCCAAACGCAATAAGGTAAACAGCGTCGAGCGTGCATTCAGGTAGCGCTCGCGGTCGGCCAGGTCGGCATGGGTCAGCAGCACCTGTGCCGTGCGCAAGTCGTGGGCGCGGAAGCTGGTTTCATAAATCTGTGCCAAGCCCATCTGCCCTACCGCTGCGCAGGCTTGTAATTCGTGGATTCCGGTCGGGCGCTTGTCGAAACCGAGGCGTTGCATGCCTTCGGCAATCGCGCCGGAACTGACCAGCACGACCTCTTTGCCCAACTGCCGCAATTGCGCGATCTGCACTGCCCACTTGGCGATTGCCGCGTGATCGAGTCCTTTGCCGTCGTTGGTCACCAGCGACGAGCCGACCTTGATGACCAGGCGTTTGGAGTTTTGGATTACGGAATTCATGGGATTTTCCGGGGCGGCACGCCCCTCGATGGCGTTCAGGTTATTGTTCGATGGCCCTATTCGATCACTTTGAAGCGTGGATCGTCGGTATCGATCGAGACAATGCCGCGCGCCTCTTCCACCATCTGGGTTTCGCCGGCGCGTTGTTCAGCCTGCTTCTTCTCAGCCAGATAATTATAGATTTCGACGACCAGGTCTTGGCAGCCATCGCGGTTCAGTGCCGAAATTTCGAATACCGGGCCTTTCCAGCCGAACTTCTTGACGAAGTCCTTGACGCGCTTCTTGCGCTCGGCTTCGGGCACCATGTCGAGCTTGTTCAAGACCAGCCAGCGCGGTTTCTCGTAAAGGGATTCATCGTATTTCTGCAATTCCTTGACGATTGCCTTCGCTTCCTTGACCGGATCGACCGAGTCGAACGGCGCCAGGTCGACGATATGCAGCAGCAAGCCGGTGCGCTGCAGGTGCCGCAGGAACTGCACTCCCAAGCCGGCGCCATCTGCCGCGCCTTCGATCAAGCCGGGAATATCGGCAATGACGAAACTCTTTTCATGGCTCACGCGCACCACGCCCAGATTCGGGTGCAAGGTCGTAAACGGATAGTCTGCGATCTTCGGGCGCGCATTCGATACCGCCGTAATGAAAGTCGATTTGCCGGCGTTGGGCATGCCGAGCAGGCCGACATCGGCCAATACTTTCAATTCCAGGCGCAATTCGCGCCGCTCGCCTTCCTTGCCGTCGCTTTTCTGGCGCGGCGCGCGATTGGTCGAGGATTTGAAATGGATATTGCCCCAGCCGCCTTCGCCGCCCTTGGCCAACAGGGTGACCTGGCCGTGCTCGGTCATGTCGGCGACGATTTCACCGTCGTTGTTGTCGATGATCAGGGTGCCGACCGGCATGCGCAGCATGATGTCGTCGGCGCCCTTGCCGTAGCAATCGGCGCCACGACCGTTCTCGCCATTGCGCGCTTTATGCAATTTGGAAAAGCGGTAATCCACCAGCGTATTGACATTGCGATCCGCAACCGCCCAGATACTGCCGCCCTTGCCGCCGTCGCCGCCGTCCGGCCCGCCGAACGGTCGGAATTTTTCGCGACAGAATGAGGCGCAGCCGTTCCCGCCGTCGCCGGCAATAACTTCGATCTTCGCTTCGTCAATAAACTTCATGATTTACCGCCAAAAAAACTAGATGATGTTACGCACTAATGCTGGAATCTGTCACGAACAAGTCCCTTCCCCTTTGCAGGGGGAAGGTTAGGATGGGGGTAGTGCGCCGAAATTACGGTATCACATATCTCGACCGCCCTACCCCCTCCTTAACCCTCCCCCTGCAAGGAGGAGGGAACTCGTATGGGGCAATTTTCAACGTCAGTGCGTAACATCGGAAACTAAAAAGGCCCTACCATTGGCAGAGCCTTTTGATTGAAGGCTTGCGCCTTATCCTGCATGCTTCAGTGCGGCGTAGTCGCCGAATTAAGCGGGTACGACAACAGCAAATTGATGTTGCGCAGCACCCTTGATGGTGAACTTCACCTTGCCATCGATCAGCGCAAACAAGGTGTGATCCTTGCCCATGCCGACGTTTTCGCCAGGATGCACCTTGGTGCCGCGTTGACGAATGATGATGCCGCCGGCGTTGATTGCCTGGCCGCCGTATACTTTTACTCCCAGTCGTTTCGATTCCGAATCACGACCGTTGCGCGTAGTGCCGCCGCCTTTTTTATGTGCCATTTCAGACTCCTTGGTATCTGGTTAGATCGATCGATGCCAGCGCTTGGCTTAGCCGTTGATCGATACGATTTGCAATTCGGTATAATTTTGGCGATGGCCTTGGTGTTTCTGGTAATGCTTACGACGACGCATCTTGAAAATCTTTACCTTATCGTGGCGACCGTGCGCCAAAACCGTAGCCAGTACCGTCGCACCTTCGACCAAGGGCGCACCAAATTTAATGGTGTCACCAGCGCCCACTGCGAGCACTTGATCTAAGGTGATTTCGGAACCAATGTCTGCCGGTATCTGTTCTACTTTGAATTTTTCGCCAGCGACAACTTTGTATTGCTTGCCACCGGTTTTTATGACCGCGTACATGTGAAACCTCATCAAATTAATTAAGGGACTTTATTCGACCTTTCCGCAAAAGCACGGAAAGAATCTGAAGAACCGCAAATTATACATGGACTTAGCGCTTCCGTCAAAAGGTATTGACATGCGCGATCGAACGTGGCATTTTCAGCCTTTGGTACGAAAAAATATCTTATTGACACTATTTCCCGGCATTTTCACGCCTTTTTCATGCCTATTTCCGATAAGCCGCGCATTCAAATTGCAAGGCATGCTCTGCAAGAGCGACATGTCATCGTATAATCCCCGCCATTGACGATACTTGCAGGTAATATCTTGTCTTTTGCTGCCAACCAATCACAAAATGCCATTCTCCAATCAATCGCCGGGGATATGGATGCGGTCAACACGGTGATCCGCAGGGAGTTGCACTCCGAGGTCCCGCTGGTCAACCAAATCGCGGAATACATCATCAGCGCCGGCGGCAAGCGCATCCGCCCGGTGTTGGTCCTGCTGACTGCGAATGCCTGCGGCTATCGCGGCACGCATCATCACCTGCTGGCGGCGGTGGTCGAATTCATTCACACCGCGACGTTGTTGCACGACGATGTCGTCGACGAATCGTCGTTGCGGCGCGGGCGGCAGACCGCCAACGCATTATTCGGCAATGCGGCCTCGGTGCTGGTTGGCGACTTCGTCTACTCGCGCGCCTTCCAGATGATGGTGTCGGTCGGCGATATGCGCGTGATGGAGATTCTGGCCGATGCCACCAATGTGATCGCCGAAGGCGAAGTGTTGCAATTGCTCAACATGCACGATCCCGACGTTACCGAAGAACGCTATCTGCAAGTGATCCGCTCCAAAACCGCCAAGCTGTTCGAGGCCGCTTCCGAGCTTGGCGCCTTGATCGGCGAAGCGCCCGACGACCATGTCGCCGCCTGCGCCGAATACGGTCGCTCGCTCGGCACCGCCTTCCAATTGGTGGACGATGTATTGGATTATTCGGGCGTGGCGGCAGACATCGGCAAGAATGTCGGCGACGACTTGCGCGAAGGCAAACCGACGCTGCCGCTGATCTATCTGATGCGCAATGGAAGCGAACAACAAAGGCAACTGGTGCGCACCTGCATCGAAAACGGCGACGAGACGCATTTCAACGATATCCTGAAAGCGATCACCGAATGCGGCGCGCTCGATTACACGAAACGGCAAGCGGAATTGGCCGCGCAGCGGGCCAGCAACGCCATCGCCGTGCTCAAGGATAGCCAATTCAAAGAATCTTTGCTAAAATTATCGACTTTCGCAGTAGACCGCAACCACTAAGTTTGTCTATGATGGGGTGGTGCGGATAATTGATGCGGTAAACATTCTGTACAATCGGGGTGTAGCTTAGCCTGGTAGAGCGCTACGTTCGGGACGTAGAGGCCGGAGGTTCGAATCCTCTCACCCCGACCAGGTTTCACGATGTCCAACAGAGGGCAAGTGATCCGTCCACTTGTCTTTTCAGACCGGGTTCTATGCAAACTTCCTTACGGTGACGCCGTGGATGCCATTCCTTTATGGGTGCAACTGCTCGCGCTCGGAATTCTGATCTTGCTGTCTGCTTTTTTCGCGATGTCCGAAACGGCCTTGATGGCCGCCAACCGGCACCGGCTGCGTCACTTGTCCAAGCGCGGCAGCAAACGGGCAACCACCACCCTATGGCTGCTTGATCGCACCGACAAACTGCTATCCCTGGTGTTGATTGCCAACACCCTCATCAACGCGCTGGCAACCGCGCTGGTTACTGCAATTGCTATCTGGACCTTCGGCAATAATGAACGCGTAATTACGATCGCCACTGCGGCGGTTGCTTTTGCGTTGATCGTTTTTGCCGAAATCGGGCCGAAAATCATCGGCGCGACCTATCCCGAACGCATCGCGCTTGTTGCCAGCATGGTTCTGCGCCCTCTGATGACCATCGCCAAGCCCATCATATGGGTCGTGAACTTGCTGGTTTCCGGTCTTTTGGCTGTTCTGCATATCAAAACCGGCGACTCAGCGCGCGATCACCGCCTGTCGCCGGAAGAACTGCGCTCCATGGTCTTGGAAGGCGGCAATTTCGTGCAGAAAAAGCATAAAAGCATTTTGCTTAACCTATTCGATCTGGAAAAAATCTCGGTTGAAGATGTCATGGTTCCGCGCGGCCACATCGAGGCGCTTAACCTTTCGGTTCCGGTCGACGAGATCAAGCACCAACTCACCACCTGTTATCACAACAAATTGCCAGTGTATGAAGGCGAAATCAATCATATCGTCGGTATTTTGCATGTCCGCAAGGCAATTGCACTGCTAAACCAGCAAGAAGACCTGACGCTGGAACATTTCAAGGAATTGCTGACCCCGCCTTACTTTGTTCCCGAAGACACCGACGTTTTCACGCAATTGCAAAATTTCCAGGAAAACCATGTCCAGCTTGCCATCATCGTCGACGAGTATGGCGAGGTGCAAGGCTTGGTGACATTGGACGATATCATCGAAGAAATGATCGGCGAATTCACCACCTCGGTTCCCGGCGCGGCGCGCGCCGACACCTTCAGCTGGGACAGTCATGGCGAATGCCTGTTGGAAGGAACCGCCGCGCTGCGCGATATCAACAAACGATTGGGATTGAATTTCCCGCTCGACGGGCCCAAGACGCTCAACGGCCTGTTGCTCGAGTTGCTGCAAGATATTCCCGAGGCCAACGTCAGCGTCAAAATTGCCGATTGCGTCATTGAAATCATTCAAGTCCAGCATCAGGCAATCAAAGTCGTTAAACTAATCAACATGAAGCCGAACGCGCGCGGATCTCGCGTCAAGGCGGCGCTGCGGAAATAGCGATCCGCCGGTCGCCTCGACAAGCGACGGCCCGACCTCGATGCCGCGCCAAAAGCGTGGACAGACGGTCGAATCGCGGCACGGCTGCCCAAAACCTGGAACATGCTGTAGACTTTTAGCCGCGCTTGGATGCAATATCTTTACAAATCAGGTGCCTAGAGGCATTATTTAATGCTATTTTGATGTATTCGGCACAATTACCAACGTGAAATCATGGCTGCAGTGCTCCCTAACCCCCCCTCCAATGCTGCGATGTCCGGGCTTGCCCGTGCTTTGCTGCAAGCCGGGCGTATTTCGACCCAGCAAGTCGAGACGCTGACAAAAAAGGCTGCCGTCGAAAAAGCACTATTTATCGACGTCTTGTTGCAAAGTGGGGAAATAGATGCGCGTGCGCTCGCGACGTTCTGCTCGGAAGCATTTGGCTACCCGATCCTCGATTTTTCTTCGTTTAACCTCAGCTTCTCGCCCGACAAGGTAATCGACCCCAAGCTGATGCAAAGCCAGCGGGTATTGGCGCTGGCCAAGCGCGGCAACAAGGTTTCGGTGGCGATTTCCGACCCGACCAATACCCAGGCGCTCGATCAGATAAAATTCCAGACCGAACTAATGGTCGAGCCGATCATCGTCGAGCATACAGCTCTGCTGAAAATGATCGAGAAACTGGGTCAATCGGCCGAGCAAAACTTGACCGAAATGATCGGCGACGATCTGGATATCGATTTTGCCGACACCGACTTGTCCGGCGCCAACGACGCAGCGGCGGCGGCGGTCGCAGCCGACATCGACGATGCGCCAGTCGTCAAATTTCTGCAAAAGATATTGACCGACGCCATCAACGCAGGCGCCTCGGACTTGCATTTCGAACCGTTTGAAAAATATTACCGGATCCGTTTCCGGGTCGATGGCGTCTTGCGCGAAGTGGCGCAGCCGCCGCTGGCAATCAAGGAAAAGCTGGCGTCGCGCATCAAGGTGATCTCCAAACTCGATATCTCCGAAAAGCGCGTGCCGCAAGACGGCCGCATGAAATTGGTGGTGTCGAAGACGAAGTCGATCGATTTTCGCGTCAGCACGCTGCCCACGCTGTTCGGCGAAAAAATCGTCATGCGTATTCTGGATGCGACCCAGGCCCAGATGGGAATCGAAGCGCTCGGCTACGATCCCGATCAAAAGGAAACCTTGATGGCCGCGATCCAGCGGCCGTACGGGATGGTGCTCGTGACGGGGCCAACCGGCTCGGGAAAAACGGTATCCCTGTACACCTGTTTGAATATCCTGAATCAGCCTGGCATCAACATTTCGACTGCTGAAGATCCGGCTGAAATCAATTTGCCCGGCGTCAACCAGGTCAACATCAACGACCGCGCCGGATTGACTTTCCCGGTCGCGTTGAAGGCATTCTTGCGGCAAGATCCAGATATCATCATGGTCGGTGAAATTCGCGATCTCGAGACGGCCGACATCGCCATCAAGGCCGCGCAAACCGGGCATATGGTGTTCTCCACCCTGCATACCAACGATGCGCCGGCGACGCTGACGCGTTTGATGAACATGGGCGTGGCGCCATTCAATATCGCCTCGGCCGTGATCCTGATCACCGCACAACGATTGGCACGGCGCCTTTGCACCTGCAAGCAGACCACCGTGATCCCGGACGAAGCCCTGATCGAAGCGGGGTTCAGGGAAGAAGAGTTGGATGGCAGTTGGCTGCCGTACAAGGCAGTCGGATGCGAACGGTGCAATGGCAGCGGCTATAAGGGGCGGGTCGGGATTTATCAGATCATGCCGATTACCGAAAATATCGAACGCATCATCCTGGCCCATGGCACGGCTCTGGAAATCGAGGCGCAAGCCAGCCTCGACGGTGTCAGGACATTGCGCCAGTCCGGTCTGGTGAAAGTAAGGCTGGGATTGACCAGTTTGGAAGAAGTACTTGGCTGCACCAATGAATAACAAGGGGTGTGAGTATGGTAACGGCAGCACGTAAGGTCACCAATGCAAAGCAGGCGAAAGAGACCATTTTTGCCTGGGAGGGTAAGGATAAGTCCGGCAAAACCATCAAAGGCGAGATGCGTGCCGGTGGCGAGGCATTGGTTAGCGCGACTTTGCGCCGCCAGGGCATCTTGGTATCCAAGGTTAAGAAGAAGACGTTTTCCAGCGGCAAGAAAATTACGGACAAGGACATCACCTTGTTCACGCGCCAACTGGCAACCATGATGAAAGCCGGTGTGCCGTTGTTGCAGTCGTTTGAAATCGTCGCCAAAGGGCACGCCAACCCATCGGTATCCAAGCTGATTCAAGATCTGCGCTCGGATGTCGAAACCGGCACCAGCTTGAATCAAGCCTTTCGCAAATTTCCGCTGTATTTCGATGCGTTGTTTTGCAATCTGGTCGGTGCCGGCGAGCAAGCCGGCATTTTGGAAGACTTGTTGACGCGGCTTGCGATCTACAAGGAAAAAACCATCGCGATCAAGGGAAAGATCAAATCCGCGTTGTTTTACCCGATATCGATCCTGGTGGTGGCATTCGTCGTCACGGCGGTCATCATGATTTTTGTGGTGCCGGCATTCAAACAAGTGTTTTCCAGTTTCGGGGCGGATCTGCCGGCGCCGACGCTGATCGTGATGGCCATTTCCGACTTCGTCGTAAAATGGTGGTATCTGATATTCGGCGGAATATTCGCGTTTTTCTATTTTTTCTTCCAGGCTTGGAAGCGTTCGGAAAAAATGCAGCGCACGATGGATACGCTTCTTCTTAAAGCGCCTATTTTCGGCGCCGTCATTCGGAAAGCCACCATCGCCCGTTGGACGCGCACGCTCGCTACCATGTTTGCCGCCGGTGTGCCGCTGGTCGAATCGCTGGATTCCGTCGGCGGCGCGTCGGGCAACTTTGTGTATCAAGATGCCACGAGAAAGATTCAGACCGAAGTCAGCACCGGAACCAGTTTGACCGCTGCCATGCAAAATGCCAATGTCTTCCCCAGCATGGTCACGCAAATGGTCGCCATCGGCGAAGAATCGGGCGCGCTTGACCATATGCTAGGCAAGGTCGCCGATTTTTACGAAGAAGAAGTCGATGAGGCGGTGGAATCCTTGTCCAGCCTGATGGAACCGATGATCATGGTCATTCTCGGCGTATTGATCGGCGGTCTGGTCGTTGCCATGTATTTGCCGATCTTTAAACTGGGTTCGGTCGTCTGATGATGTTAGACCTCTTATTTTTCGCCGCCCCCGGAAATTATTTTCCGGCGGCGGTGGCAGGTTTGTTTGGATTGCTGATCGGCAGTTTCTTGAACGTCGTCATTCATCGATTGCCGCGCATGATGCAACGCGAAGCCGACGATTACCTGGCGCTCGACAGCCAGAATCGGGAAGAGGCGCAAAAGCTCGGCTCCCCGATTACATCCATCACCTACCAAAGCGAGGTTACGCTACCGCACACGGACCAATACAACCTGACTTTGCCGCGCTCCGCCTGCCCGGTTTGTCAGCATCGGATCACCGCGCTGGAAAACATTCCGCTGATCAGTTATCTAGTGCTTGGAGGCAAATGCAGCGAGTGCAAGAACCCGATTTCCATCCGCTATCCGATGGTCGAGCTATTGACCGGCGGATTGTCGGCCTTCCTGATCTGGCACTTCGGCAGCGGCTGGCTTGGTTTGTCCAGCCTGGTATTCGCCTTTCTGTTGATCGCGATGACCTTCATCGACGCCGATACCCAGTTCCTTCCCGATAGCCTGACCTACCCGCTCTTGTGGTGCGGATTGCTGGTCAACCTGTTCGGCATGATCGTGCCGCTGCAGGAAGCGGTAATCGGCGCAGTGGCGGGCTATCTTGCGCTGTGGCTGGTCAATTCGGTTTTCAAGGCGATCAGGAAAATCGATGGCATGGGCAATGGCGATTTCAAGCTCCTGGCGGCGCTCGGTGCGTGGTTGGGATGGAAAATGCTGCCCTTGATCGTGCTCTTGTCTGCACTGGTCGGCTCGGTGGTCGGCATCGCGCTGATTGTATTGGCAAAACACGATCGCAAGAACGCGATTCCCTTCGGCCCTTATCTGGCCGGCGCCGGCTTGATTGCATTGCTTTTCGGTAAATCTTTGCTGCATGCCTATCTGGCAGCCAACTAAGAAAGCAATGAGCCGCCATCCGCACATCGATACCGCGTTTTCGGTCGGATTAACCGGCGGCATCGGATCGGGCAAGAGCATGGTCGCGGACATGTTTGCCGCGCGCGGCGCGGCGCTGATCGATACCGATGTGGTCGCCCACCAGGTCACGTCCGAACATGGCGCGGCGATGGCGGCAATCGAGCGGCGATTTGGCGAAGAATACTTGTTGCCAAATGGGGCCATGAATCGCAAAAAAATGCGCGACCTGGTTTTTTCCGACCCGGAAGCGAAAATCGCGCTGGAAAGCATCGTCCATCCGTTGATTCGAGATGCGGTCGATGCCGCCGCCGCTCAGGCGCAAGGCGATTACCTGATGTTCGTGGTGCCCTTGTTGATCGAGTCCGGGACTTGGAAGCAACGGGTATCGCGCGTGTTGGTGGTCGACTGCCCGGAGCAAACGCAAATTTTACGCGTACAGCGGCGCAGCGCGCTTGACGAAGCGCAGATTCGTGCCATCATGGCAGCCCAGGCGCCGCGCGCCGTGCGCCTGGCGGCAGCCGACGACGTGCTGGTCAATGATGGCGATCCGACGGCGCTGGAGCCGCAAGTGGATCGTTTGCATGCGTTGTACTGTGCGTTGGCGCAATCAGCGGTAATAAATCACGCACAACATTTGTAATTTTTCACGCGTTCGTTCAGAATCACGTAATTGACAGGAATGTTTTTGAATCCGCGTTCCTTATCCGGCCCAACATTGCGAGAGATGCCATTTTGATTGTCTACGAATACCCTTTCAACGAGCGTATTCGCACCTTGTTGCGGTTGGAAGATCTGTACGAAAAATTCGCATTTTTCTTGAATCAATCGCATCCGCTCCAACACCATGTCGCCTTGTCGACGATTTTTGAAATGCTGGAGGTTGCCGGTCGGGCCGACTTGAAGTCGGATTTGCTGCAGGAACTTGAGCGGCAAAAGCAGACATTGCTCAGTTTCAAATCCAATCCGAATGTCCAGGCCGAGCGCCTCGATGCGGTATTGGCCGAAGTCGACCGCATCAGCACTGCACTCATTGCCGCGCAGGGAAAAACCGGGCAGCACATCCGCGAAAACGAGTGGCTGATGAGCATACGCGGGCGCACCATCATCCCCGGCGGTGCTTGCGAATTCGACCTGCCGTCTTACCATGCCTGGCAACAACACCCGGCTGAGCAACGCGGCCAGGACATCTCCAATTGGTTTGCTCCGCTGGCGCCGCTGTTCGACGCCATCGGCATCGTCCTGCGCCTGTTGCGCGAATCGGGCCGGTCGACCAAGATGATTGCGCAAGCGGGCAGTTACCAGCAGATGTTGCAAGGCAAGGTTTACCAGATGTTACGCTTGTCGATTGACGAATCCTTGGCGGCAATCCCGGAGATTTCCGCCAACAAATACATGCTGTGGGTACGTTTCATGTCGCAAGGCGGCGAAGTGAAGCCGAAGTCATATGAAAATGACGTGCCGTTCGAGCTGACGCTTTGTAATTTCTAGAGAATCCGGTTACTTATGGCAGCACAAGTCGATTGCCCAACCTGCGGCAAAAAAGTGGTCTGGTCCGAACAGAGCAAGTTTCGACCGTTTTGCAGCGAACGCTGCAAACAAATAGATCTGGGCGCCTGGGCCGAGGAAAAATACGTGATTCCGGCGGTGAATCCGCCCGAAAATATCGAGGACGAAGATCGCGCTTCGCCACATTGACACCATCGGGCGCAACAACTATTGCTTGTAACGCGCTATCGACAGCCCGTCGATCCCGATTTCCGGCTTCTTGCCGGATACAATATCCGCCAATACCCGCCCCGACCCGCATGCCATCGTCCAGCCTAGGGTGCCATGGCCGCTGTTGATGAATAGGTTGGGATAACGGGTTTTTCCCATTACCGGCGTGCCGTCAGGCGTCATCGGGCGCAATCCGGTCCAGAATTCGGCGCGCGCAATGTCGCCGCTATCGGGGAACAAATCGGTCACGGAATGCACCAGTGTATCGCGTCGATGCGCGTGCAATCGCAAATCGAAGCCGGCGATTTCAGCGGTGCCGCCAACCCGGATGCGGTCGCCAAGACGGGTGATCGCCACTTTATAGGTCTCGTCCATGATGGTCGATTCCGGCGCCCGCGCGGCGTCGATGATCGGCGCGGTGATCGAATAGCCTTTGATCGGATAAATCGGGACGTGCAAATCGACACCGCGCAGCAATGCCGGCGTATAACTGCCCAGCGCCAATATATACGCATCGGCCTTGAGCAGGCCCGCCGAGGTTTGCACGCCCTCGATCTTGCCGCCGGTGGCATGCAAGCGATCGATGGAAACGCCGTAGCGAAAATCGACTCCGAGTTTTTCCGCCATGCCGGCCAAACTTTGCGTGAATTTGAAGCAGTCGCCGGTTTCGTCGCCGGGCAGGCGCAACGCGCCGACAAATTTTTCGCGCACATGCGCCAAAGCCGGTTCGACGCCGATACAACCGGCTGGATCGAGCAATTCATACGGCACGCCATAACGCTGCAAAACCGCCACGTCCGCCGCCGAGGCATCGAGTTGCTTCTGGGTTCGGAATAGCTGCAAGGTTCCTTGCGTGCGAGCATCGTATTCGATACCGGTTGCCGCGCGCAACGCAATCAGGCAATCGCGGCTGTACTCGGCCAGGCTCACCATGCGCCCTTTGTTGATCTCGTAGCGCGCCGAGGTGCAATTTCTTAACATGCGCAACACCCACGACCACATCTTGGGATCGAGGCTAGGACGTATCGCCAGCGGGCTATGGCGCATTAACAGCCATTTGATCGCCTTGACCGGAATGCCGGGGCCGGCCCAAGGCGCAGCGTAACCCGGCGAGACCTCGCCAGCGTTGGCATAGCTGGTTTCCAGTCCTGGCCCCGGCTGGCGGTCGAGCACAGTCACTTCATGCCCGGCCTGCGCCAAATAATAGGCGGATGCGGTGCCGATGACGCCGCTACCCAACACGATAATCTTCATACCCTTCCTTCCAATTCACTACGTAATTTATCCAGCCATTCGATCAGTGGAATGGTTGCCGGCAGCAGCGGCGCAACGCCGACGCTCCCTTGCCAGGCGAATGCCTGCCCCTCCAGGCTTTGCGGTTCGCCCTGCCAATCGCGGCTGATATAAAAATGCAGCCGCACATGCGCGTGCGGATACACATATTCGACCCCGCACCACGGCTCGGCCGATTGCACTTGCAGGCCCAGTTCCTCCTCGAATTCGCGCTTCAACGCGTCGAAGATCGATTCGCCGGCTTCGACCTTGCCGCCGGGGAATTCCCAGTAGCCAGCATACGGCTTTCCGGGCGGTCGTTGTGCCAGCAAGACATCGCCATTGGCTTTCATCAAGATGCCGACTGCCACGTCGATCGGCGCTGGTGCAGGTTGCTGCATTACATTTCCTCTGGTTCGATGCGATCGGCTAACGCATTTTCCCGGCAAAGTCCTTGGCAAATTGCCAGGCGACGCGCCCGGAGCGCGAGCCGCGCTGCAAGGCCCAGCGCAATGCCTCGTCTCTCGCCAACGCTATCTGTGCCGGATCGCAACCAAAATGCCGCAGCCAATGGGCGACGATCTCCAGGTAATCGTCTTGCTTGAACGGGTAGAACGAGAGCCAGAGGCCAAATCGTTCGGACAAGGAGATTTTTTCTTCGACTGTTTCGCCAGGATGCAAATCGCCGTCGTCGTTATGCGTATAACTGGCGTTGTCGGACATATGTTCCGGCAACAGGTGGCGTCGATTCGAGGTTGCGTACACCAGCACGTTGTCCGACTGCGCCGAAATGCTGCCGTCCAGCGCCACTTTCAGCGCCTTGTAACCGCTCTCGCCTTCGCCGAACGACAGGTCGTCGCAAAATATGACGAAGCGCTCCGGCCTTCCATAAACCAGATCGACGATATCGGGCAGATCGACCAGGTCGTCCTTGTCGACTTCGATCAAGCGCAAGCCTTGCTGCGCATAGCGGTTCAAGCAAGCCTTGATGAGCGACGACTTGCCGGTGCCGCGCGCGCCGGTCAGCAGCACATTATTTGCGGGTCGGCCGGCGACGAATTGCTCGGTGTTTTGCTCGATGGCGGCTTTTTGCGTTTTAATGTTTTGCAAATCGGACAAGGCAATCGGCGAAAGGTGGGGCACCGCCTGCAGATATCCGCGCGCACTGCTGCTGCGCTTGCGCCAGCGGAAGGCGAAACCTGTAGCCAGGTCCGGCACAACATCGGGCACCGGCAAGATTGCCTCCAGGCGCGCCAGTACCGATTCAGCGCGCGCCAACAATTGCGCAAAGTCATTCATGCGATGCCTCCTGCAAATCGAATAGGCGAATCAAGAGCGGTAGTCGGCATTGATGCTCACGTAGTCGTGCGACAAATCGCAGGTCCAGATGGTGGCGGCGGCGCTGCCGCGCCCGAGTTTGACGCGCACCGTGATTTCGCTCTGCTGCATCACGCGCTGGCCATCTTCTTCCCGATACTCGGGATTGCGCCCGCCATGCTTGGCCACCAGCACGTCGTCCAGGTAAAGATTCAATTTGCTGACGTCGAGATCGTCGATGCCGGCATAGCCGATGGCGCACAGGATGCGCCCGAGATTCGGATCGGAAGCGAAGAAGGCGGTCTTGACCAGGGGCGAGTGGCCGATCGAATAGGCGATCTTGCGGCACTCTTCGACTGAGGTTCCCTCCTCCACCGTGACGGTGATGAACTTGGTCGCGCCTTCGCCGTCGCGGATGATTTTTTGCGCCAGTTCCTGGGAAATGCCGATCACCGCCTGAGACAACACCGCGAATTCGGGGGTATCGATGTCAGTCACTTCAGCCGCCGCCACGCCGGTCGCCATCAAGATGAATGAATCGTTGGTGGAAGTGTCGCCATCGATCGTGATGCAATTGAAAGATTGGTCCGCTGCCACCTTGACCAGATGTTCCAGCACACGCTGAGAGACCTTGGCGTCGGTCGCGACGAAGCCCAGCATGGTCGCCATATTCGGCTTGATCATGCCGGCGCCCTTGCTGATGCCGGTCAGGGTCACCGTCTGGCCGTTGATTTGCACGGTGCGCGACGCTGCTTTCGGTTGCGTATCGGTGGTCATGATGGTTTCCGCCGCGTGGTACCAGTTGTCGGCCTTCAGATTGGCGATCGCCTGCGGCAAGCCTCCCTTGACGCGCTCGACCGGCAGCGGCTCCAGTATCACGCCGGTCGAAAACGGCAGGATTTGCGCCGCTTCGCAATCGAGCAGTTCGGCCAATGCCGCGCAGGTGGCGTTGGCATCGGCCAGGCCGGCCTCGCCGGTGCCGGCATTGGCATTGCCGGTATTGACGACCAGCGCGCGGATCGGCGACGCGGAAATATGCAAGCCCTCCAAATGCGCCTTGCAAACCTGAACCGGCGCAGCGCAAAAGCGATTGGTCGTAAACACGCCGGCGACGGTCGCGCTCGGCGCCAATTTCATCACCAGCAAATCCTTTCGATTGGCTTTGCGCACGCCGGCCTCGGCATAGCCAAGTTCGATTCCGGCGACGGGCAACAATTCAGCGGCAACGGGGTAAGGGAGGTTAACGGCCATGACGTGTTCTCGCAAAGGTTTGGGCAAAGCGGTATTGTAGCTGCAACGGCAGATTAAGGGCTTGTCCCGGCGCAGCAATCGACAAATACGAAACACCCGTTGCACAATGCGAAAAGAGCGGGAAGCCCGCTCTTTTCACCACCGAATCATGCAACGATCAGGTCAGCTTGCCGTGGCACTGCTTGTACTTTTTCCCGCTGCCGCACGGGCAGGGGTCGTTGCGCCCAACCTTGAGCGCATGATTGACGTGCGGTTGCGCCTTGTGCTCGTCCGCGCCCGCAGTCGCAGTCGGCGCCAATAACTCTTCCGGCGCCAGCTCGGCATTGAAGTCGGCATGCTGGTAATGCACGTTTTCGACGTGCGACTGCGCCAGTTCCTGCTCCGCCTGCTGGATTTCCTCGCGCGTTTGAATGCGCACGGTCATGATGATCTTGACCACTTCATTCTTGATCATGTCGAGCATCTGGCCGAATAGCTCGAATGCCTCGCGCTTGTATTCCTGCTTCGGATTTTTTTGCGCATAGCCGCGCAGGTGGATGCCTTGGCGCAAGTGATCCAGCGCAGCCAGATGCTCGCGCCAGTGCGAATCGACGCTTTGCAGCATCACGCTGCGCTCGAATCCGGCAAACGACTCCTTGCCGACGATGCCGACTTTTTCTTCGTATGAATCGTCGACTGCCTTCTGCACGTGCTGCAACAAGTCGTCGTCGGTCAGGTTCGCTTCGGAATCGAGCAGGGCGCTTAGCGGGACCTGCAGTTGCCACTCGTTGGCCAGCGTCGATTCGAGCGTCTTGACGTCCCATTGCTCTTCCAGCGACTCTTCCGGCACGTAGGTGCGCAACAGGTCGTTGAAAACGCCATGCCGCAGCGACGCGACCAGGGGCGAAATGTCGCTGGCTTCCAGCAATTCGTTGCGCTGCTGATAAATCACCTTGCGCTGGTCGTTGGCGACATCGTCGTATTCCAGCAGTTGCTTGCGGATATCGAAGTTGCGCGCTTCCACCTTGCGTTGCGCCGATTCGATCGAGCGCGAAACGATGCCGGCTTCGATCGGCTCGCCTTCCGGCATCTTGAGACGATCCATGATGGCGCGCACGCGGTCGCCGGCAAAAATGCGCAACAAGGGGTCGTCCAGCGACAAATAGAAACGCGACGAACCCGGATCGCCCTGACGCGCCGAACGTCCGCGCAACTGGTTGTCGACCCGGCGCGATTCGTGCCGCTCGGTGCCGATGATATGCAAGCCGCCGGCTGCCACCACCTGGTCGTGCAGCGACTGCCATTCGTCGCGCAATTGCTGCGATTTTTGCTGCTTGTCGGCGTCGCTGATCGCAGCATCGGCTTCGATGAACTGGATTTGCTTTTCGACGTTGCCGCCCAACACGATATCGGTCCCGCGACCGGCCATATTGGTGGCGATGGTAATCATTTGCGGACGCCCGGCCTGGGCGATGATTTCCGCCTCGCGCGCATGCTGTTTGGCGTTCAATACGTTATGCGGCAGCTTCGCCTCGGTCAGGATACCCGACAGCAACTCCGAATTTTCAATCGAGGTCGTGCCGACCAGCACCGGCTGCCCGCGCTGGTAGCAATCCCGGATGTCGATGAGCATCGCATTGTATTTTTCTTGCGCCGACTTATAGACTTGATCGTGTCGGTCCTTGCGTTGATTCGGGCGGTTCTGCGGCACGACCACGGTTTCCAGACCATAGATTTCCTGGAATTCGTAGGCTTCGGTATCGGCGGTGCCGGTCATGCCGGCCAACTTTGCGTACATGCGGAAATAGTTCTGGAAGGTGATCGACGCCAGCGTTTGGTTCTCGTTCTGGATCTTGACGCCTTCCTTCGCTTCCACTGCCTGATGCAAGCCGTCCGACCAACGGCGACCGGTCATCAGGCGTCCGGTAAATTCGTCGACGATCACCACGTCACCTTCTTGCACCACGTAATGCTGGTCGCGGTGATACAGCGTATGCGCGCGCAACGCAGCGTACAGGTGATGGATCAGGGTGATGTTGGCAGCGTCGTACAACGACGCGCCTTCCGGCAGCAAGCCCATGCTCGCGAGGATTTGTTCGGCCTTTTCGTGGCCGGCCTCGGTCAGCAGCACCTGATGCGCTTTTTCATCCTTGGTATAGTCGCCGGGCACCTCGACCTTGCCCTTGCCGTCCGGCGTTTCTTCGCCGATTTGCAGCGTCAGCAGCGGTGGAACTGCATTGATCTTGACGTACAAGTCGGTATGATCCTCCGCCTGGCCGGAGATAATCAGCGGCGTGCGCGCCTCGTCGATCAAAATCGAGTCGACTTCGTCGACAATGCCGAAATTCAGGCTGCGCTGCACGCGTTCGGACGCTTCATACACCATATTGTCGCGCAGGAAATCGAATCCGAATTCGTTGTTGGTGCCGTAGGTGATGTCGGCAGCATAGGCCACCTGCTTGGCATCGTGTTCCATTTGCGACAAGTTGATGCCGGTAGTCAAGCCCAGCCAGCCATACAAGGTGCCCATCCATTCGGCGTCGCGTTGCGCCAAATAGTCGTTGACGGTAATCACATGCACGCCCTTGCCCGACAATGCATTCAAGTATGCTGGCAGGGTCGCCATCAGGGTTTTGCCTTCGCCGGTTCCCATTTCAGCAATTTTTCCGAAATGCAATACCATGCCGCCGACCAATTGCACGTCGAAATGACGCATCTTCAGCACGCGGCGGCTCGCCTCGCGGCACACCGCAAACGCTTCCGGCAATAACGCATCCAAGGTCTCGCCTTTGGCGATGCGCTCCTTGAACTCTGCCGTCTTGCCTTTCAGTGCGGCGTCGTCCAAGCTCTCCATTGCGGGTTCAAGCGCATTGATTTCTCGAACAGTTTTTTGATATTGTTTTAGCAACCGCTGATTACGGCTACCGAAAATCTGGGTCAGTAATGACATACTTGAGTTCTAAAAAAGAAGCGCCGTAAAAACCCCCAATGCTTACCGCGTGCGGGCATCAGGTCGGACTTTGGCTAAAAATAGGGATTTTATCATGCGACCCCGGACACTTTGGGCCTATCCGTCACGAAACAAGAGCCTGGCCGGGAGAAAGTGGCGTTAAAGACAAAGAAATCGGGAAAACTCCAACGGAAACATCCATTTACCGCGCTGCCACGGTCGGCACTCTCGGCGTCTCGCTATCGGTCATCAGGATGCGCGCCTGCTCGGCACCGGCCGACAGGAATTTGTGCGGGTCTTGTTGTATGCCTTTTACCAACACCTCGAAGTGCAGATGCGCGCCGGTCGAGCGCCCGGTCGAGCCGATGTCGGCTACATGCTGCCCGCGCCGTATGATGTCGCCGACTTTCACGAGTATCTTGGAGGTATGCGCGTAGCGGGTCACAAGATCGTTGCCGTGATCGATTTCCAGCATGTTGCCGTACTCATGATGGTACTCGGCGGCCACCACGACCCCGCCGGCGGCGGCGACAATCGGCGTGCCGATCGGCGACGGAAAGTCGATCCCTGCGTGAAACGCGGCGCGCCCGGTAAATGGGTCGCTACGCCAACCGAATCCCGACGCATTGTAGGTGACATTGACCGGCTGCACGGTCGGCAGCAATTTCGACCGCACCTTGAAATTCATCAAGGTGGTTTCCACCACATTCATATAGTCGGACCGATGCTCGATATCCAATGCGACGGTCTGCAAATTACGCTGGAAATCCATCATGCTCAAATCGCGCGGCGCTTTTTCGATCGGCGGCGGCGGCGGTGGCGGCGATGCATTCGACGTGGACGACGCGTCCGAGCCGCTGCGCGCGGGCGCTTGCTTGAAATTGAACTCTTCCGGCTTGACTCCGGCCAGGCCTTGCACACGTTCGCCCAATGCATCCAGGCGCATCAGTTGCGCTTCCATTTCGCCGAGCTTCGCAGCCATCGCCGCAAGATTTTCTTTCAGGAACTTGTCCTTCTTGCCGGCATCGCCTTGAATCGACGAACCAACCGAATCTTGCAAAAACGGCAATTTTAATTCGTTAGCGTGGCGAAAGGCGAAATAAGAGAGCAGGAATGCGCTGCCGGCAACGGCCAGGATCAGCAACAGCATTGCCAGTAGCAGATGCCGATGTGTCAAGGTCACCGATTTTGCTGTCGCTGTACGCGAGCGCAGCAGAATAATTTGCATGTAAATCCCTTCGACTCGTCCTGCCTGGATGAGGTGTGATAAGGTTCAATGATGATGCGTCCATCCTCATTTATTCCTTACCAAGGCACCCAGCAAAAGCGAACAGCGAAGGGTGCCGCGGATTTCCTACGTGCGCACGACAAAATGGCGGCCATCATGCCGACCGTCGTGCGCCTTGCCGCACTGCAAAAAGATTGCGCGGCAATACTCCCTGCCATGTTCGATGCCTGCAGCGTGCTGTCCTGCGAAGCGGAGCAATTGAACCTCGCCGTACCCAATGCAGCAATCGCCAGCAAGCTAAAACAACAGTTACCTAAATTGCAAGAAAACTTAAACAAGCGGGGTTGGCAGGTTATCGCAATCCGCTTGAAAGTGCAAGCATTCCCGAAAATTGTCAAATCCGAAGCGGTCAAACAATTGACCTTGCCTAAACTGGCAATTTCCGCTCTTGCCGACCTAGAAAACAATTTGCCTGGCTCGCCATCCAACAACGCACTAAAAGCGGCACTCGGCGCGATGCTAAACAGGCATCGTTCCAACTCCTAGCCACGCTGGATATTTGACTTTTCGGCGTCGAAAACATTGGTGGCGTGATGCAATACTATCCACGCAGCAACCAATTTGGTGGTAACACCATCATAGTCGGCAAAATCACAATTTCAAGCTGCATTTGTAACAGCTGCAAATTTTGCCGAAACCGACCGACCATCAATCGGCGAGGGGATATTCCCTAATTAAGCGCCCACTCTTCCCCAGCCTGGCGCGCATAGCCTGCAGGGGCTAATTCCAGCTGGTCGAAGGTGACGATTTCATAGGCGTCCGGTTGGTCGAGCAATGCCCGCAGCAGCAGGTTGTTCAAGCCATGGCCGGATTTATGCGCGACGTAACTGGCCAGCAACGGGTGGCCGATCAGATAAAGGTCGCCGATGGCGTCGAGAATCTTGTGACGCACGAATTCGTTGTCGTAACGCAAACCGTCTGAATTGAGGATGCGGTATTCATCCATCACGATCGCATTTTGCAAGGACCCGCCACGCGCCAGGCCGATTCCGCGCAATGCTTCGACGTCTTGCATGAAGCCGAAAGTGCGGGCGCGCGATATTTCCTTCACGTAGGATTCGATGGCGAAGTCCACTTCGCCGGTCTGCCCGGTGCCGTCCACGGCGGGATGATTGAATTCGATAAAGAATTTCATCTTGAAGCCATTGTAAGGCTCCAGCCGCGCCCATTTCTCTTGCTCGCCCTCACCCTGACGCACTTCGACAGTCTTTTTGATGCGAATGAATTTCTTGGCGGCGTTTTGTTCAAGCATCCCGGCTTGCTGCAGCAGGAACACGAAGGACGATGCCGAACCGTCCATGATCGGAATTTCTTCCGCCGTCAAATCGACATACAAGTTATCGATGCCCAGCCCGGCACAGGCAGACATCAGATGCTCGACCGTGGAGACGCGCGCGCCATCCTTTTCCAGCGTCGATGCCATGCGGGTGTCGCCCACTTCCAGCGCATAGGCTGGAAAGTCGACGACAGGATCGAGATCGACGCGGCGGAAAATAATCCCGGTATCCGGTGCGGCGGGGCGCAAGGTCAATTCGACCTTGGTGCCGGAATGCAAGCCCACGCCGACGGTCTTGACTAATTGTTTGACGGTTCGTTGTTTCAACATCCCGTCATTATAACAACTTACCGATCGGTCAGTAACAACTGGCACCCACGCGCCGCGTCAATGCAACAGATGCCGATACGATCAGCCGAGTTGCGCCAACAATGTTTCGGCGTTCGAAACTTCGAATTTTCCAGGCAATTCGACATTCAATTGCTTGACCACGCCATCTTCGACCAGCAGCGAATACCGTTGCGAGCGCGTGCCCATGCCGAACTTGCTAAAGTCGGCATCCAGTCCAAGCGCCTTGCTGAAGGTCGCATTGCCGTCGGCAAACATGCGCACCACGCCGGTCGCTTTTTGCTCGCGGCCCCAGGCGCCCATCACAAACGCGTCATTGACCGAAATACACCAGATTTCATCGACGCCCTTGGCTTTCAATTCGGCTGCATGCTTCACATAGCCGGGGACATGTTGCGCCGAGCAAGTCGGCGTAAACGCGCCGGGCAAGCCGAATACTGCAATTTTCTTGCCCTTGGTCAAGTCGGCAACTTGAAACGTATTGGGACCGATCGCACAGGTTTCGGTCGCGGATTCGATGAATTCCGCCAGCGCGCCTTCCGGCAGATGGTCGCCGATTTTGATAGTCATGTGATCTCCTTTAGAGTGGTTGAGCCACGGCATCGCGACGCATCGCGATGCCGCAAAAAACAACGCCGCGCCGACCGGCGCGGCGTGCCAACCGCAGTATGCCTTGTTCCGCTATTTCCTGCTGGAGAGCGGAAAATCAGTCTGCCTGCTTGCGCAAGAAGGCCGGGATGTCGTAGGTTTCCATGCCGTTCTTCTCCAACGCGCGCACCGTTTCGGACGCCGACTCGCGCCGCCAGACCGCCGGCGCTTTCAGACCGTCGAAAGCCGCGCCGCCCGCTGCCGTGCCGTGCCCCATGCCGGTATTGGCATTGGCATGGATCGGCTCGTTGTGGGTGCCGGTGCGCATGACCGGTGTCGCCACCAGTTGCACCGTCTTGCGCGCGCGGCCCAGGCCGGTGGCGACCACGGTGACGCGGATGTCGTCGCCCATCTGGTCGTCGTAGGCAATGCCTTGCGCAATCGACGCATCGGCTGCCGCGAAAGCGCGCACGGTGGCCATGACTTCCTTGATTTCCTTGCCCTTCAAGCTGCGGCTGGCGGTGACGTTGACCAGCACGCCGCGCGCGCCGGACAAGTCGATGCCGTCCAACAGCGGCGACGCCACTGCCTGTTCGGCGGCGATGCGGGCGCGGTCGACGCCGGAAGCGGTCGCCGTGCCCATCATGGCCTTGCCCTGCTCGCCCATGATGGTCTTGACGTCGTTGAAGTCGACATTGATGTGGCCCGGCACGTTGATGATTTCGGCGATCCCGGCTACTGCATTGTTGAGCACGTCGTCGGCATGTTGCAGCCATTCGATCATGCTGTCGTCTTCGTAGATTTCTTCCAGCTTTTCATTGAGGATGATGATCAGCGAATCGACATGCAGCGACAAGGCTTCCAGGCCTTCGTCGGCGATGTCCATGCACTTCTGCCCCTCGTACGAAAACGGCTTGGAAACCACGGCCACCGTCAGCGCGCCCTGTTCCTTGGCGATCTGGGCGACAATGGGCGCCGCGCCCGTGCCGGTGCCGCCGCCCATGCCGGCGGCGATGAACACCATGTGCGCGCCGCGCAATGCATCTTCGATGCGCCCACGCGACTCTTCCGCCAGTTTGCGGCCGATTTCCGGCTTCATGCCGGCGCCCAGCCCGGTTTCGCCGATCTGGATGATGTTATGCGCCTTGGACAATTGCAGCGCCTGCGCGTCGGTGTTGGCGGCGATGAATTCGACGCCGCAAACGCCCTTGTTGATCATGTGTTGCACCGCGTTGCCTCCGGCGCCGCCTACGCCGACGAACTTGATCACGGTTCCTGCTGCTGTGTTATCGAGCATATCGATTTCCATGAGGACTCCTTAAATTATGCAGTTTTCAGTCGATAGTCATCGCTCAAGGGGCGCCGACTGGCGACTGCAAACTACGGGTTATACAAAAAAAATTCAGGTTACTAAAATTATTGAGAATTACTTATTAAAAATTACCCAAAAACCATTCTTTCATGCGCTGCCAGATCGCCTTCACGGTGCCGTCTTGCCGCGTGACGACGTAACCGCGCAAATACTGCTTCTTTGCTTCCAGAAGCAATCCTAAAACCGTCGCATAGCGCGGGCTGCGCACCACGTCCGCCAATTGCCCGCTGTATTCCGGCGTGCCCAGGCGCGCCGGCTTGAGAAAAATGTCTTCGGCCAATTCGACCATGCCCGGCATCATCGCCGAACCGCCTGTCAGGACGATGCCGCTCGACAGCACTTCCTCGTAACCCGATTCGCGCACCACTTGATGCACCAGCGCGAACAATTCTTCGACGCGCGGCTCGATCACCGCCGCCAATGCTTGGCGCGACAGCGTGCGCGGCGCGCGGTCGCCCAGGCCCGGCACTTCCAGCGTCTCGCCCGGATCGGCCAATACCTGCTTGGCGACGCCGTAGCGCAACTTGATCTCTTCGGCTTCGGCAGTCGGCGTGCGCAAGGCCATCGCGATATCGTTGGTGATCTGGTCGCCGGCAATCGGGATGACCGCCGTGTGGCGGATCGCGCCTTCGGTGAAGATCGCCACATCGGTGGTGCCGCCGCCCAGGTCGATCAACACCACGCCCAGCTCTTTTTCGTCCGGCGTCAGCACCGCATCGGCCGACGCCATCGGCTGCAAAATCAGGTCGGACACTTCCAGCCCGCAGCGGCGCACGCACTTGACGATGTTTTGCACCGCCGACACCGCGCCGGTGACGATATGCACCTTCACTTCCAGGCGGATGCCGCTCATGCCGATCGGCTCGCGCACGTCTTCCTGGCTGTCGACGATGAATTCCTGCGGCACCGTGTGCAGCAATTGCTGGTCGGTCGGGATGTTGACCGCCTTCGCGGTTTCGATCACGCGCGAGACATCGGCGGCGGTCACTTCCTTATCCTTGATGGCCACCATGCCGCTCGAATTGAAGCTGCGGATATGGCTGCCGGCGATGCCGGTGTAGACGTTCCTGATCTTGCAATCGGCCATCAATTCGGCTTCTTCCAATGCGCGCTGGATCGATTCGACGGTCGCTTCGATATTGACGACCACGCCTTTCTTCAACCCTTTGGACTCGTGCTGGCCCAGGCCGATCACTTCGTGCCGCCCGTTGGGCATCACTTCAGCCACCACGGCGACTACCTTGGAGGTGCCGATGTCGAGGCCGACTATCAGATTTTTCGCGTCTTTTGTCATATCGTTCCGCTTAGGACTTGTTCTTACCTTTTTTACCGTTCGAGCCGACGATCAAGCCGCTTGCCTTCAACGCCAAACCGTTCGGATAACGCATATCCACACTTTCGATCCGATTCTGCAAACTCGCCGCCAGTTGCGGATAAATCCCGATCAAGCGATCGACCCGCTCGCGCAAAGTGGTGCTGCTTTGCTCCCTGCCCAATTCAACCGTCATGCCGTTGTCCAGCTTCACCGTCCAGGCGTAGCGCACAGACAGTTGCAGCGCCTGCGGACTGAGCTTGACCGGCGCAAACCAATCCTGCAAATCCTTGAAGCGCGCCACCACATCCCGTTCGCTGCCGTCCGGCCCGGCGAATTCGGGCAACAAGCCATCCTCTTCCGCCTCCGCCAGATTGGCGGTAAACACGTCGCCCTTGACCGACAGCAAGCGTCCGTCCTCGCCCCAGGTTCCCAGCGGCGCGTGCTCTTCCAGCGCCACCACCAGGGTATTGGGCCATTCGCGCCGCACCGCTGCCCGTCTTACCCACGGCACCGCTTCAAACGCCTGCGTCACGCCATCCAGGTCGGCGGTAAAGAAATTGCCCCGGATGCGCGGGATCGCAGTGCCCTTGATGGTCGATGCGTTGACGCGCCGCAACGGCTCCTCCCCCAGCGCCTCGATCCTGATCGTCTTCAACGTAAACATCGGTCTTTGCGCAAGCCACCACAAGCCGGCCGCCAGGACGGCCAGCACGACCAGGCCGAACAACGCGCCCGACACCGCATTCATCGTTTTGACGTCGTGCCACATGTTCGATATCGACCATTTTTCATGCCGGCTTCCAATTTTCCGACGGCTTCAATTCCAATGCTGCGGAGCGCAAAATCTCGACGCATAAATCTTCGTAGCTCACCCCCGCGCTCCTGGCCGACATCGGCACCAGCGAATGCCCGGTCATGCCCGGCGAGGCATTGATCTCCAGCAGGAACGGTTCGTCGTCGACGCTGCGCAGCATGAAGTCGACCCGCGCCCATCCCCGGCAGCCGACCGCGTTGTATGCCTGCACCGCCAGCGACTGGATGCGCAGCGTCAAGACCTCGTTCAACGGCGCCGGACACAGGTATTGCGTGTCGTCGCTGAAATATTTGTGCTCGTAATCGTAGTTGCCCTGCGGCGCGCGGATTTCGACGATCGGCAACGCGCGCGCGCTGCGCCCGGCGCCCAGCACCGGCACCGTCAGTTCGCGCCCGCGAATAAACTCTTCGGCCAGCACCACGTCGTCATACTTCGCGCACAGATCGAATCCTTCCCGCATGTCGGAATAACCGATCACCTTGGCGATGCCGATGGTCGAGCCTTCGTGCGGCGCCTTCAGGATCAAGGGCAATCCCAGCTCGTCGGGCACATCGTGTAGTTCCTCGCGCTGCGCAGTCTTGGCGTCCAGCACCACGAAGCGCGGCGTCGGCAAGCCGTAACTCAGCCACACGCGCTTGGTCATAATCTTGTCCATCGAAATGGCCGACGCCATCACACCCGGCCCGGTATAAGGGACGCCGAGTTGCTCCAGCACGCCCTGGATGGTGCCGTCTTCGCCATAGCGCCCGTGCAAGGCGATGAAGACGCGATCGAATTTTTCCGCCGCCAGTTCCGCCAGGCTGCGCTGCCCCGGATCGAACGGGTGGGCATCGATCCCCTTGTCTTTCAAGGCCTGCAACACGCCATTGCCGGACATCAGCGAAATCTCGCGCTCGGCAGAGCGTCCGCCAAACAGCACGCCGACTTTGCCCAGCTTATTGTTGGCTGCATTGTTCGCTACATTGTTCGCGCTCATGCTTGCTCCTGCATTAACAGTTGCTGCAATTTGACCGGCACGCCGCCCATCGAACCGGCGCCCATCGTAATCAGGACATCGCCATCGCGCAACATCGTGATAATGGTCGCCGGCATCTCGGCGATATCTTCGACAAAATTCAAATCCACCTTGCCCACCACACGCAAGGCGTGTGCCAACGCGCGGCCATCGGCTGCCACAATCGGTTGTTCGCCGGCTGAATACACTTCGGCCAAAACCAGCACGTCGCAAGTCGACAAGACCTTGACGAAATCTTCGAACAAGTCGCGCGTGCGCGTGTAGCGATGCGGCTGGAACGCCAGCACCAGCCGCCGCCCCGGATAAGCGCCGCGCGCCGCCGCCAGCGTGGCAGCGGTCTCCGCCGGATGATGGCCGTAATCGTCGACCAGCGCAAACGTGCCGCCTGGTTTGCCGTCGCGCGGCGGCAGCTTGAGTTCGCCATAACGCGTGAAGCGGCGACCGACGCCGTTGAATTCCGCCAGCGCCTTTTGCGTCGCGCTATCGGGCACGTTCAATTCGCGCGCGATGGCAATCGCCGCGCAGGCGTTTTGCACATTGTGCATGCCGGGCTGATTCAGGCGCACCGGCAACGGTTCGTAGTCGTCTTGCAGCACCGTGAATTCCATATGGCTGCCGACCGCCTTGGCGTCGACCGCGCGCACTTGCGCCTGCTCGTGGAAGCCGTAGGTGGTAATCGGCTTGGAGACGAAGGGCATGATTTCGCGCACGTTCGAGTCGTCCAGGCACAGCACCGCGATGCCGTAGAACGGCAAACGCTGCGTGAACTCGATGAACGCCTGCTTCAATTTGGCGAAACTGTGATCGTAGGTCTCCATGTGATCGGCGTCGATGTTGGTGATGACTTCGATCACCGGCGACAGGTTCAGGAAAGACGCGTCCGACTCGTCGGCTTCGGCCACGATGAAGTCGCCGCTGCCCAGTTTCGCGTTGGCGCCGGCGCTGGTCAGCCGACCGCCGATCACGAAAGTCGGGTCCAGCCCGCCTTCGGCCAAGACGCTGGCGACCAGGCTGGTGGTAGTAGTCTTGCCGTGCGTGCCGGCAATCGCAATCCCGCTCTTCAAACGCATCAACTCGGCCAGCATCATCGCGCGCGGCACGATAGGGATACGCTTTTCGCGGCCCGCCACCACTTCCGGGTTGTCCGACTTGACTGCAGTCGACGTCACGATTGCGTCGGCGCCGGCGATATGCGCGGCGGCATGTCCAACGCTGACCTTGGCGCCAAGGCTCGCCAGGCGTTGCGTGGCCGCATTGCTGCCCAGGTCGGAACCGGAGACGGTATAGCCGAGGTTGAGCAATACTTCGGCGATGCCGCTCATGCCCGAGCCGCCGATGCCGACAAAATGGATATTTCTGACTTTATGTTTCATGCTGCACCTGCCGATCCTGCCAATTTTTCCAATACGTTCGCAATCGCCTCGTTGGCGTCGCGCCGTCCGTTTTCATATGCCGCCACGGCCATCTTGCAGCACGCTTCGCGCGTCATTTTGCCCAACAAGGCCGCCAATCGCTCGGCGCTCAATTCGCTTTGCGGCAAATGGATTGCCGCCTGATGATGCGCCATCCAGCGCGCGTTGTCGCGCTGATGCGTGGTGGTCGATGCCATGAAGGGCACCAGCACGCTGGCGACACCTGCTGCCGTCAACTCCGCCACGGTGATGGCGCCGGCACGGCAAATCACCAGGTCCGCTTCCGCATAGCGGCGCGCCATGTCGTCGATGAAATCGACCACTTCGGCGTCGACCTTGGCCTCTGCATACGCGGCCCGCAGCGCGTCGATGTGCTGCTTGCCCGATTGATGCGTGACGATCGGGCGCGACTCCGGCGGCAGCGCTGCCAGCGCCAGCGGCACGCACGCGTTCAAGGCTTGCGCGCCCAGGCTGCCGCCAACCACCAGGATGCGCAACGGCCCGCTGTGCGCGGCGTAACGCTCGGCTGGCTTCGCCAATTCCAGAATCTCCTTGCGCACCGGATTGCCGGTCACGGTCGCCTTGCCCGCCGCCCGCCCGAAATCGGCGGGAAAGCCGAACAGCACCCGCTTGGCCAACGGCGCCAGCGTCTTGTTCGACAGCAGCAAGGCGGCGTCGGCATTGACCAGCACCAGGGGCACGCCGCGCATTTTCGCCATCACGCCGCCCGGCACGGTGACGTAACCGCCCATGCCCAGCACCACGTCGGGACGGCGGCGCGCCAAAATACGGAAACAATTGGCGAAACTCGGCGCCAGCCGGAAAGCGCCGCGCAAGGTATGCGCAAGCCCCTTGCCGCGCAAGCCCTTGAATTCGATGGTATCCATCTCGATGCCGTGCTTGGGCACGATGTCGCATTCCATGCCATGCGTGGTGCCCAGCCAGGTCACTTGCCAGCCGCGCGCCTTCATCGTCTCGGCAATCGCCAGGCCGGGGAAAATATGCCCGCCGGTGCCGGCTGCCATAATCATCAAGCGTTTCATAAGCTTGGCCTCATACACGGCCTCCGCGCATCAAGACGCGATTTTCGTAATCGACGCGCAACAGGATTGCCAGTCCGATACAGTTGATCATCACACCGGAGCCGCCGTAACTCATCAGCGGCAAGGTCAAGCCTTTGGTCGGCAGCAAACCCAGGTTGACGCCCATATTGATGAAGGCTTGCACGCCGATCCAGATTCCCACGCCCTTTGCCACCAGCCCGGCGAAAGTCATGTCCATCGCGATCGCCTGCCGCCCGATGTCGAAGGCGCGCTTGACCAGCCAGTAAAACAGCAAGACCACCGCCAGCACACCGACGAAACCCAGTTCTTCGCCGATCACCGCCAGCAAGAAGTCGGTATGCGCTTCCGGCAGGTAATTCAACTTTTCCACGCTGCCGCCCAGCCCGACGCCAAACAATTCGCCGCGCCCGAAGGCGATCAGCGAATGCGACAACTGATAGGCCTTGCCCAGGGTATTCTCATCGGCCCAGGGATTCAGATAAGCGAAAATGCGCTCGCGCCGCCACGGCGACAGCACGATCACCAGGCTGAATATCCCGACCAAAGTGGCGCCGATGCCGCCGAACCAGATGCCGTTGATGCCGCCCAAAAACAGGATGCCCATCGCAATGCAGACGATCACGCCGAACGCGCCCAAATCCGGCTCCAGCAACAGCAGCAAGCCGACGCAGCCGACCGCCAGCGCCATCGGCAAGAAACCCTTGGTCAACTGGTGCATGAATTGCTGCTTGCGCACCGTATAGTCGGCGGCGTACAAGACGACGAACAGCTTCATCAATTCCGACGGCTGCAAGTTCAACACCTTGAACGAGAGCCAGCGCTTGGCGCCGTTGACGCCCTTGCCGACACCGGGGATCAATACCAGCGCCAGCAATACCAGCGTGCCGACAAACAGATACGGCGCGATGCGCTGCCAGGTTTCGATGCGCACCCGGAACGCCAGCAAGCCGGCCAGGATCGAGACGCCGATGAATAAGCCCTGCCGCTGCAAGAAATACGCATTCTTGTAATTGGCGAATTTCGGCGAGTCCGGCAGGGAAATCGACGCCGAATACACCATCACCATGCCGAACAGCATCAGGATCAGGATCACCCACACCAGCGGCTGGTCGTATTCCATCATTTTCGAGCGTTGCGCGATGCCGGCCAGCGACTTGGCCGGCGCGGCTGCAGCAAACGATGGCAGCGTGAGCTTGATCATGCGATCTCTCCGCGATCCATCGCCAGTTCGCGCACCGCATCGACAAACACGTGCGCGCGATGCGCGTAATTGTCGAACATGTCGAAACTGGCGCAAGCCGGCGACAACAATACTTCGTCGCCGTCCTGCGCCAAGGCTGCGGCCTGTCGCACTGCCTCCGGCAAGCTGGCGCAATCGATCAATTCGGTCGATGTCGAAGCCAGCGCGGCGCGGATTGCCGGCGCATCGGCGCCGATCAACAGCACCGCGCGCACGTATTTGGCGACCGGCTCGGCCAGCGGCGCGAAATCCTGCCCCTTGCCTGCGCCGCCGGCTATCAGCAGCAGATGCTTGACGGTGCCGGAGCGGCTGGCTCCCAGCCCGTTTAGCGCCGCCACTGTCGCACCGACATTGGTGCCCTTGCTATCGTCATAGTAGGCGACGCCGCCGATGGTGGTCACCAGTTCGACCCGGTGCGGCTCGCCATGATAATCGCGCAAGCCGTGCAACAGCGGCGCCAGCGGCAAATCGATCGCGCGGCACAAGGCCAGCGCCGCCAATGCGTTCATTGCGTTATGCTGACCGCGAATCTTCAAGGCCTCGGCTGGCATCAAGCGATTGATCGACACCGGCGGCAATTCCACCGCGTCTTTCTTGCTGCGGCGCTTCTTCTCGCCCTCTTCCGCTGCCACCGCGACGCTCAACCAATGCATGCCGTGCTCGGAAACCAGGCCGAAGCAATTCGCCAATTCCGGCTCGTCCTTGCCGAAGCTGATCTGGGTCGCCAGCGGCGACGCCATGCGCATCGTTTCCGGGTCGTCGCGGTTCAAGACCCGCACCGTGTGCGCGCCGAAGATGCGCGCCTTGTCGGCGGCATAGGCTGCCATGTCGCCATGCCAATCGAGATGGTCTTGCGTGACATTCAACACCGTGGCGGCATCGGCCTGCAAGCTGTAGGTCGCATGCAATTGGAAGCTGGAAAGCTCCAGCACCCAGGCTTCTGGCAAGTCGTCGGCATCGAGCGCGGCGCGCAACACATCCAGCGCGGCCGGGCTGATGTTGCCGGCCACCTTGGTCTTCAAGCCGGAACGCCGGCACAACAATCCGACCAGGCTGGTTACCGTGGTCTTGCCGTTGGTGCCGGTGATGGCGATCACCTTGGGCGCGTATTCGCGCTCCGCACGCAGCGCCGCCAGCGCCTGCGCGAACAATTCGATCTCGCCCCACAGCGCAATGCCACGCTCCTGTGCCGCCGGAATAATCTCTGCCAATTCGCGGTTCGGCACCAGCCCCGGACTTAAGGCGACGAAATCGATACCATCCAGCAGCGCCGCCTGGAACGGCCCGGCGACGAATTCCGCCTGCGGCACGCTCTCACGCAGAGTCGCCAGGCGTGCCGGCGCTGCGCGCGTGTCGGCCACGCGCACGGCGGCGCCGCACCGCGCCAGCCATAGCGCGATGGCCAGCCCGGATTCGCCCAAGCCCAGCACCAGTACGTGTTTGCCTGCGTAATTCATTGACGTAAGTTCTTCTTCAACGTAGCTTCAAAGTGGACAAGCCAAACAACACCAGCATCATCGTGATGATCCAGAAACGCACCACGACCTGCGTTTCCTTCCAACCCTTTTGCTCGAAATGGTGATGCAGCGGCGCCATCAAAAAGATGCGGCGCCCGGTTCCATAACGCATCTTGGTATACTTAAAATAGGACACTTGCAGCATCACCGACACGGTTTCGGCGACGAAGATGCCGCCCATGATGAACAAGACGATTTCCTGGCGCACGATGACGGCAATCGTGCCCAGCGCGCCGCCCAGGGCCAACGCGCCGACATCGCCCATGAACACCTGCGCCGGATGCGCGTTGTACCAGAGGAAGGCCAAGCCCGCGCCGGCCATCGCGCCGCAAAAAATCAGCAATTCGCCGGCCCCCGGAATATGCGGGATGAACAGGTATTTGGAGTACGCGGCGCTGCCGGTCAGGTAGGCGAACAAGCCCAGCGCGGTGCCGACCATCACGGTCGGCATGATCGCCAAGCCGTCCAGGCCATCGGTAAAATTGACTGCGTTGCTGCTGCCGACGATCACGCAATAGGTCAACGCAATGAATCCCCACACGCCCAACGGGTAACTGACGGTCTTGAAGAACGGCACGATCAAGTCGGCCTTGGGCGGCAAATCGATATTGAAGCCGGAACCGACCCAGGCGCTGAACAATTCCCACACCTTGGTGTTGGTCGGCGCGGACACCGAAAACGCCAGGTACAGCGCGGCAATGATGCCGATCAGCGATTGCCAGAAATATTTTTCCCGCGAGCGCATGCCCTCCGGGTCCTTGTACACCACTTTGCGATAATCGTCGACCCAGCCGACCGCGCCGTAGCCGAGCGTGACGATCAACACCGGCCAGATAAAACGGTTGGTCAGGTCGCACCACAACAGCGTGGCGACGCCGATGGCGATCAGGATCAAGACCCCGCCCATGGTCGGCGTGCCGCTCTTGATCAAATGCGTCTGCGGGCCGTCCTGGCGCACCGCCTGCCCGACCTTCAAGCGGGCCAGCATGCGGATCACCGCCGGCCCGGCGAACAAGCCGATCGCCAGCGCAGTCAGGGTCGCAAACACCGCCCGAAAGGTGATGAAGTTGAAGACCCGCAACGGCCCCAGGTCTTGTTGAAAGTATTGCGCCAGCCAAAGCAACATATTAATGCGATCCTTGTTCTTCTGTTCCAAGCAGGTGCTGAACCACCCGCTCCATTTTCATGAAACGCGAGCCTTTGACCAATATGGTCGAGGCCGGCGTCACCATGCCTTGCAGCGCCTGCTGCAATTGTTCGATATCGTCGTAATGCCGGGCGCGCGCGCCGAAGGCGCTGCTGCAATGGCGCGACAGTTCGCCCAGCGTCAGCAAATGTTCTATATTGCGCCCGCGCGCATAAGCGCCGATTTCTTCGTGAAACTTCTTGCCCTCGTTGCCGACTTCTCCCATGTCGCCCAGCACCAGGATGCGCGGCGCGGCTGCGTTGGCCAGCACCTCGATGGCGGCGCGCACCGAATCCGGATTGGCGTTGTAGGTATCGTCGATCACCAGCGCGCCGATTTTTGCCGTCTTGCGCTGCAAGCGCCCGGACACCGGCGCAAACGATTCGATGCCGCGCTGAACCGCTTCCGGCGCGACATCGATTGCCAGGGTGCAAGCAATCGCCGCCAGCGCATTGCGCACGTTATGCAAGCCGGCAGCGGCCAAGCGCACCGGAAACTGCTGCCCGGCGGTCTTGACCAGCAAGTCGCTGCCGAATTCCTGCAGCGTGTAATCGCAAGTCACGTCGGCATCGGCGGCAAAGCCGAAGGTGGAAATCGTGCGCTGCCCGGCTTCGCTTGCATAGGCGCGCCACAGCGGCGTGAACGGATCGTCGGCTGGAAACACCGCCGTGCCGTTGGCCGGCAAGCCGCGCAACACGTCGCCGTTTTCCTTGGCCACCGCCTCGACGCTGGCCATGAATTCCTGGTGTTCGCGCTGCGCATTGTTGACCAGGCCCACGGTCGGCTGCGCGATGGCTGACAATACCGCGATTTCGCCCGGATGGTTCATGCCCAGCTCGATCACCGCTGCGCGGCATTTCTGGTCGAACCGCAGCACCGTCAGCGGCACGCCGATATCGTTGTTCAAATTGCCGGCAGTCGCCAGAAATTTGCCTTCGCCCAAGGCCGCAGCCAGGATCGCCGCAATCATCTCCTTCACCGTGGTCTTGCCGTTGCTGCCGGTCACGCCGATCACCGGCAGCGAAAATTGACGCCGCCAATGGCGCGCGATCTCGGCCAATGCGATGCGGGTGTCCGGCACCACCAAGGCTGGAATCGACAAATCCTCGGGGCGGCGCTCGACCACCACCGCAGCCGCGCCCTGCTGCGCCACTTGCGGCAAGAATGCATGGGCGTCGAAACGCTCGCCGCGCAAGGCGACGAACAGGTTGCCCGGCGCCACCTTGCGGCTATCGGTCGAGACGCCGTCGAATGGCGCATCGGCACTGGCGGTCGCGCCGCTCAGCCAGGGCTGCAAATCGAATAATGTGGATTGCATCAGCCATTCCCCTTCATCGTCACGCGCGCCGCCAATGCCAGCGCGGCATGGTCGGCATCGAGGAAGGGCAGCTTGCGACCCTTGATTTCCTGGTAGGCTTCGTGACCCTTGCCGGCCAGCAGCACCACATCGGTCTTGGCGGCGCGCTTGACCGCCCACAAAATTGCGCCGGCGCGATCTTCGAATACTTGCGGCGGCTGTTTTGCCGCCCCCATGCCGGCGACGATTTGCGCAATGATCGCAGCCGGCTCTTCGCCGCGCGGATTATCGCTGGTGACCACCACATGATCGGCCGCCAGCGCGATGGCCCCCATCTGCGGCCGCTTGCCGGGGTCGCGGTCGCCGCCGCAGCCGAATACGCACCATAATTCGCCGCCGCGCTGCTGCGCCACCTGGCGCAGCGTCGCCAGCGTCTTTTCCAATGCATCGGGCGTATGCGCGTAGTCGATGACGACCAGCGGCGCGTCCGGCCCGCCGACCCGCTGCATGCGTCCGGGAACCGCCGTCAAGGCTTCCACCGCCTCGATCATCGGCCGCCACGCGAAACGTTTGGCGAGCAATGCGCCGATCACGCCCAGCACATTGCTGACGTTGAACAAGCCGACCATCTGCGTTTTCAGCAGACAAGAACCGAATGGCGAGACCAGATGGAACGCCGTGCCGGACTGCGTGCTGCGGATATCGCTGGCGCTGATCACGGCGACACCATCGGCGGACTTGCCTTGCACGGTGTAGCCGATGATCGAGACGGTCGGCGCAACGCGCCGCAGATGCTTGACCAGCCGCATTCCCATGTCGTCGTCCAGGTTGATTACCGCATGCTGCAATCCGGGCCAGTTGAACAGTGCGGTCTTGGCGGCTTCATAGGCCGCCTCGTCGCCGTGATAATCCAGATGATCGCGCGTAAAGTTGGTAAACAGCGCCACATCGAAATGGGTGCCGTCCAGCCGTGCCTGATGCAAGCCGATCGACGACGCTTCGATCGCCAGCGCAGTCGCGCCGACGTCGCGCAAGTTGGCCAAATGCCGTTGCAACTGCACCGCATCCGGCGTGGTGTAGCCGGTGACCTGAAAGCTGTCGGGCGCGCCGTTCTTGTACAAGCCGACGCCAAGCGTGCCGATCACCGCAGTCGGTTCGCCCAGCCGCGACAGCGCGCTGCCCAGCCATTGCGTGCACGAAGTCTTGCCGTTGGTGCCGGTCACCGCGACGGTAAACATTGCGCAATCCGGCTGGCCGTAAAAGGCGTTGGCCAATTGGCCGGCGACGCTGCCCAGCCTGGCGACGGCCAAGTGCGGCAGCGCCCAGGCCGCCGGCCAGTCGAAGCCATCCGGGTCGTACCAGACCGCGACCGCGCCTTGCGCAATCGCATGTTCGATATGTTTGCGGCCATCGGCGCCGGGCACCGGGTAGGCGATAAACACGTCGCCCGCCGCAATCGTGCGCGAATCCGCCGACAGTTGCGCATTGGGCGCAATCTTGCGCAGCCAATTCATTTTCGCAATCACTTGCGCCGCAGTCAGCCGCATCACATGGCCTCCTCGGAGCCGTCGGTCGGCACCACGATATTGGTCACGCTGGAATCGGGCGCGATATTCATCGAGCGCAACGCGTTGGCCGCGACATCGGAAAACACCGGCGCGGCGACGTCGCCGCCGAAATGCAAGGCTCCGCCCGGCTCGTCGATCATCACCGCGATAATCAGGCGCGGATCGGAGGCCGGCGCAAAACCGGCAAAGGTCGCCACGTAACGGCGCGGCATCGCATACACGCCGCCGACCACTTTGTACGCCGTGCCAGTCTTGCCGCCGACCCGATATCCAGGCACCTGCGCTTTCGGCGCGGTGCCGGTCGGACTGGCCACGGTCTCCAGCATCGCGCGCATTTCGCGGGCGGTCTTGACGGAGATCACGCGCCGGCCGACCGGCGCTTCGTCGACTCTTTGGAACGACAGCGGAATCTCGTCGCCGTCGCGCGCAAAAATCATATAGGCGCGCGCCAATTGAATCAGCGACACCGAAACGCCCTGCCCGTAGCTCATGGTCGCCTGTTCGATCGGACGCCACGACTTGAAGGGACGCACGCGCCCCGCCACCGCGCCCGGAAAGCCGAATTTCGGCGCCTGGCCGAAGCCGACCGTCGTAAACATGTCCCACATTTCCTCGGCCGGCAAGCTCAACGCAATCTTGGCGGTGCCGATATTCGACGACTTTTCAATGATTTGCGCGACCGACAACACCCCGTGCGGGTGCGAGTCGTGGATCAACGCCGGGCCGATGGCCATCACGCCGGGCGAAGTCTGAAAGGTCGTGCTGGGCGTGACGCGATTGGTGTCGAGCGCCAGCGCCACCGTAAACGGCTTCATGGTCGAACCCGGCTCGAAGGTATCGGTCATGACCCGGTTGCGCAATTGCGCGCCGGTCAGGACTGCGCGATTGTTGGGGTCGTAAGTCGGCAGATTCGCCAGCGCCAGCACTTCGCCGGTTTTCACGTCCAGCACCACGATGCCGCCGGCCTTGGCCTGGTATTTTTCGACTGCCTCTTTCAGCTTGGTGAAAGCGATGTACTGGATCTTGCTGTCGATCGACAGCGCCAAATCCTTGCCGTCGTGCGGTTCGTGATTCAGGGGCGACTGGATGTCTTCGACGATGTGGCCGATCCTATCCTTGATGACGCGCCGGCTGCCGGTCGTGCCGACCAGCGTTTTTTGCTGCGCCAACTCCATGCCGTCCTGCCCGGCGTCTTCGACGCTGGTAAAGCCGACCACGTGCGAGGTGACGCTGCCTTCAGGATAAAAGCGCTTGTATTCCTCGCGCGTGTCGATGCCGTCGATGCCGAGCTTCTTGATCCGGTCGACCGTTTCTTGCTCGACCTGGCGCTTCAGGTAGACGAAACTGCGATCGGAATCGAGCTTGCTGCGCAGTTCGGCATCGCTCATGTCGAGCAGGCGCGCCAACTCGGCCAGCTTTTCCTTGGGCGCTTCCAGCACGTCGTCCGGGATCGCCCAGATGGCCTTGACCGGCATCGACGATGCCAGCACCTGGCCGTTGCGGTCGGTGATCTTGCCGCGCGTGGCCGGCAATTCCAGCGTGCGGGCGTAGCGCGATTCGCCCTGCTTTTGCAAAAATTCCGTGGAAATTCCCTGCAGCCACAGTGCGCGCGCGATCAGCGCGAAGAAAGCCGCAAACAAGACGAACAACACCACCCGCGAGCGCCACGCCGGCAATTGCACCGCCAGCACCGGGCTGGCGGAAAACGGCACGCCCTTGGCGGCCGCCGTGCGTGCGCTGCTGCGCGTCATTTGGCCCCCATCGTCATATACTGGGTGCGCTCGTGCGTGACCGGCACCATGTTCAAATCGCGCCGCGCCAGCTCATCGATGCGGGCGTGCAAGCCCAGCCTGGATTGATCCAGTTGCAGCTGCGACCACTCGATATCCAGCTGGCGCGTCTGCGATTGCGCGCGCTCGATTTCGATGAATAGCTGGCGTGCCTGATACTGGGCATTGACCAGCGACAACGCGCAGAAAACCAGCAGCGCCAGCAAAACAAAATTCAGACGCCCGCTCATGATCGCCCCCGTGCCGGCAGCGCATCGGGCAAACGCTCGGCCACCCGCATCACAGCGGAGCGCGCGCGTGGATTGGCGGCAATTTCAGCCGCCGACGGCTTCATTTTCAACAGCAATTTCATTTCAGGTTGCGGCAAATCGACGGCACGAATCGGCAGGCGGCGGTCCGGCTGCGCGACGTTGACCTTGGCGGCCATGAAGCGCTTGACGATGCGATCTTCCAATGAATGAAAGCTGATCACAACCAATCTCCCATGCGGGGCCAGAATCCTATATGCCTCGGCCAATCCTATTTCGAGTTCTTCAAGCTCTTTATTGATGTAAATCCGGATAGCTTGAAAGGTACGAGTGGCCGGATCTTTGCCCTTCTCGCGGGTTTTGACTGCGTGTGCCACGATCTCGGCAAGCTGTCGTGTGCCTGAAATTGGCCCGACTGCCCGGCTAGCAACAATCGCCTTTGCAATCTGAAAAGCAAACCGTTCTTCCCCATAATCTCGTATCACCTTTTCGATCGTTTGCTCGGTTTCCGTGGCCAGCCACTCCGCCGCCGAGATGCCGCGCGTGGTATCCATGCGCATGTCCAGCGGGCCATCCTGCCTGAAACTGAAGCCGCGCGTCGCATCGTCGACCTGCGGCGAAGAAATTCCCAAATCCAGCAACACCCCATCCACCTGCGCCACACCGCGCTGCGCCAGCGCCTCGCCCATCGTCGCAAAACTGTCATGCACGATGCCAAAGCGCGAGTCGGACAACATCGGCTGCGCAGTCGCAATCGCCTGCACATCCTTGTCGAAAGCGATCAAGCGCCCGTGTTCGCCCAGCTTCCCCACTATCCTGCCGCTATGCCCGCCACGCCCGAACGTGCCGTCGACATAGATGCCGTCTGCCCGCCGTCCGGCAATATCCAACGCCTCGACAGCCTCTTCCAACAACACCGTTCGGTGCTGAAACACTGGCACCGCTAGTTGACTCATCGCGGGCCGTCAGAATGAAAAATTGTTAAGCACGTCGGGCATGCCTTCGGCAATCGCTTGCGCTTCGCTGTCGGCGAGCTTGGCGGCATCCCAGATTTCAAAATGACTTCCCATTCCCAACAACATGACATCGCGCGCCAGACCGGCCGCGCTGCGCAATTCCGGCGCAATCAAAATCCGCCCCGCCGAATCCAGTTCGACATCGGACGCGTTGCCCAGGAAAATGCGCTGCCAGGCGCGTGCCGACATCGGCCACGCGGCAATCTGCTCGCGATGGCTTTCCCATACCGGGCGCGGGAAAAACAACAGGCAGCCATGCGGATGTTTTGTGAGCGTGACCCGTCCTTCGCACTGAATAAACAGCGCGTCGCGATGCTTGGCCGGAATCGACATGCGGCCCTTGGCATCGAGATTTAATGCGGACGCCCCTTGAAACACCTTGGCTTCCCCCTCGTCATTGGAAATTAGCTAATCGTTGTTATCAATGCTTATTGCGTAAAAATTCGTAAAATTCCCCACAAAAAAACACTTTTTCACACTGCCGCCCACTTTAGTGGAAGCGCAAAGTACGGTCAAGCGTTATTAATAAGTAAAAACAACGAATTTTTCAATGAAGTCAAGGACTTAGGGGACAGCATCAACGTGCCACGTTAGACAAATATCCAGGATAATTAAGTACTTACCGGATTTAGTGAAAGCTGGATCTCAGATAAACACATGTGTTTACTGAATTTGGGAGAATTGTAAAAAGCCGGGGTGATGACCTTACACAATATAGTCAGCCGCTAACCAATTAAGTCAGTCGGAACGACGGATAAAGTCAGTCGGAGCTCTCACCATGTTCACATAACGAACAGGATGATGCTAACAAAAGCTAGTTTCGAGCGAATTTAGCTGTGGAATTGTGTGGATCGGAGCGGGAAATTTCAGACTGATACTTGAAACCGCCCTTTGTAAAAAAATCATCCCAGGACTGGAAGAGCCAGGTAATCAGCACGACGTGCAGGATTGGTTCTGTCGCAATAAGCCGTCTCTGTTAAACCGCCGGTCCGACAAAATTCGTAATTTAGGCAATGATAGACGCACTACACAAGGTAACAGGGTAATCAAGCGACTGCATTATCCGCTCGAAGTCATGCTGACCTGCGTGCGTTGGTATCGAACTCATGCATATGATTCGCAAGGGCCAACTGATGATGGAAGGCGCAGATGATCTGTCTTTTGCCGACCAATTTTATGCTTTGGCAGGAAAAATACGTCCTGCTTAATGAAGGGCGGAATCCGCCTGCCAAAAATCCGCCTTGGATTCGCTATTGCGACAGAACCACAAAGGATACGGCCATCCATATGTGCTTCATCATGTTTAACTCCCGCAAGGTCCATTTTGAACTGATAATTGATTTATTGGTCGGTCGGTCGGCAATGTGAGATAACTTTCGAACCCCTTGACCTCCCTCCAAGTTGCTCGAAATGACCTGTGTACATCTAACCCGGTATGAGCAATACCAAACTTACATGCGCAGGTCACGGCCAAAGTGCGTATTAAAGTAGACCCAACCGCACGGAACTGGTTCCTTACCCGCACCGCCGAATTTATCCCCCTTGTAAGTAACTGTTTCGTATGGCAGTTTGCAGCGTTACCTGACGAACGCAAAATGCGCGAAATGCCTGAGCCGCGACGATTTTCTCCCGGAAAAAAACAGAGCGCTCGCTATCAACGTCTTGCTTAGGCACTGCCTCCGGTTTTAAGTGCTCTCAAGCAGAGCGCGGCCTTCGGTCGACGCCCGCGGAGCGGGCACGGGCAGCCGGTTTCGGCGACCACTTGCGCGTCCCCC
>JARLJG010000013.1 GCA_031291325.1 Burkholderiaceae bacterium | reverse complement strand
ACTGGCTTGAGGCCAAAGGGTGGAAACGGCATCCAACCGCTCGATCTTGAGGTGCCCCTCAAGATTTGAAACATGGTCTGACTTCTTATCAAACCACGAAATCATAATACAAGGGTGGAAAAGCGCAGCGCCTTCCACCATCCACGGTTCAAATATTGCATATGCGCGTCAAGCGACGAAGGTATGCGAACCGCGAAACATGACGATGTGTCTTGGCGACGGCCTGCGCAGCACAATCGCAGTTGGTGGAATGCGCTGCGCTTTTCCACCCACATCTATCGCCCAAGTAAGCGCCATTCGTCTAGGACGCCTTTAATCAAATCGCCTGCGCCGTCTTGCCATGCGCTTGCAACAGGCATTCCCAAAACGCGACGCTGACGCGCGATGGTTGCGGCGACCTTCTCAAGATGCCGACGAAGCTGCATTGATAGCGGAATTGCTTGGGCTTGACGACCCGCATCTGGTCGCGCGCGACGAAGGCTTCCGCGTAATGGTCAGGCAAGAAGCCGAGATACTTGCCCGACAGGATCAAGGTCGCAATCGCCTCCTGGTCGAAGCCGGTCGCCGCCCGCGACAGGCGCATTTCGCGCGTGATCTTCATGTTCGGCGAATGATGACCGAGGGCGGCAAAAAGGTGCGCATGCATATCGCCCCATTCCAGCTTGGCGTGCGAGACGTCGAACAGCGGATGGCGCGCGCCGCAATACATCAACATGGTTTCCTCGAACAAGTCCTCGTACACCAGGCTATCGGAACTGCGATGCGTCGGGATAATGCCGATCTGGAATTGGCCATCCAGCACGCCGCGTTCGATCGCATTGATCGGCGCCACATGCAGGTTCAAGCTCACGCCTGGGGCGCGCTCGCAAAACAATGCGATCGCATCGGCAATCTTGGCCGCCGGATTGGTGGCGGTCTTGTCGTGGATCGCGACGTTCAATTGACCGCCCATGTGGCGGTGGATATCGTCGACGCTGCTGCGGAATTGATCGGCTGAGTTCAACAGGCGCAGCGTTTCCTGGTAGATGCGCTCACCTTCCGCCGTCACCGAAAAACCGCCGCGCCCGCGCCGGCACAAAGTCAGCCCAAGCCGTGTCTCCAAGTCCTTGATGTGGCGGCTGATAGTGGAAACGCCGATGTTGAGTTCCAGCTCGGAAGCCGCCATGCCACCGCAGTCGACCACGCTCTTGAACACGCGCAACAGGCGCAGATCCATGTCGCTCAACTGCCCCATGACCGATCGCGTGTTGGCCTTCATGGCGAGGGGATCGAAGCGCCAAGGTTCACGCGCGGGCTTTGTCGAGCAGAGCGAGAATATCCTGCGTGCTGCCGGTTTCGCCCAGCCGCGGAAAAATCCGCGCGATGCTGTTGCCATGCGCATCGATATTCAAATCGGTCATCGCGTCGAGCGCCAGGCTGACGTTGTATCCCAATTCGTACGCCTGGCGCGCAGTCGACTCGACGCCGATGCTGGTGGCGACGCCCGCCAGCACTACCTGTGTGACGCCCTGCTGCTTCAGGTAGTCGTCAAGGCCGGTGTTGGTGAATGCGCCCCAAGTGCGTTTGGTGACCAGATGGTCGCCTGCTTGCCGGTTCAATTCAGGCGCCAAGTCTGCCCAATCGGCTGGACGCTCGCCGAAGCTGCGCGTCTGTTCGGTGCGGCCCGGCGCGCCGCCGGTGACGTTGACCAGCACCACCGGCAACGCATGCCGGCGAAAGGCATCGGCTAATGCGCCGGCCTGCTGCAACACATGCGCGATCGGCTGGCCGGTCGGCATGGCGACGATGCCTTTTTGCAGGTCGACGACGATCAAGGCGGTCTTTGGATCAAGTACAGTGATAGACAATGTATTCCCCTTATAGCGGTTTTCGATTTGCTTGAGATCGGATATCGGGTAGCGTTCGTCCTGGCCAATTTGAAGCTTCGCGTATAATCCCGGACATATTGTATCGACCAAGTGATCGCCTTGAATTATATCGCCATCAAACATTTTCATATCGCTTGCGTCGCCGCCAGCGGCACCTTCTTTTTGCTGCGCGGGATATGGATGTTGCGCGACTCAAGCATGTTACGTCTGCGCTGGGTTAGAACGGTTCCGCATATCGTCGATACGCTGCTGCTGGCCAGCGCGCTGACGATGGCGGTATGGATCGGTCAATATCCGTTCGTCCAGGGCTGGCTGACCGCCAAGTTCGTGGCGCTGGTGCTGTACGTCGGTTTGGGCACCGTTGCGCTAAGAATGGGCCAGACGAAGGCCGTGCGTGCCGGCGCATTCTTCGGCGCGTTGGCGGTGTTTGCGTATATCGTGTCGGTCGCGGTGACGAAACAGGTCGTTCCATTTGCCTGAACCGGTTGCGACGATCCCGTTTTCGGCGAGTATATTTTCAGTTTATTTACTATTGTAACTAAGTTCGCTAGAATCCCCCCATCGAAATCTTATCGGGATAATTTGTGGACCAGGTGATTTGCACGGTTGACGTCGTATTGCTGACCTTGAAGGAGCAACGCCTCAACGTCGCGTTGTTGAAGAGGGATCGCGAACCGTATAAGGGCGTGGCCGCGCTGCCCGGCGGTTTCATCCATGCGGAGGAAGACGGCGACGCGCGCGACGCCGCGTTGCGCGTCCTCAGGGAAAAAACCGGAATCGATGCGCCTTATCTGGAACAGCTGGCGACCTTTTCCGGGCCGGCGCGCGATCCGCGCGGCTGGTCGGTTTCGATTGCCTACACCGCGCTGGTGCATGACGAAGTAATCGAAAAAGCCGCCCATCCCGACGTCAAGATGGCCTGCGTCGACCGCAAGCTTTCCTTGCCCTTCGATCACAAGGCGATTGTCGACACGGCGGTGGCGCGTCTGCGCAGCAAGAGCCAGTATTCGTCCTTGCCCTGCTACCTGCTCGGCGCAAGCTTCACGCTGCCGCAATTGCAGCGCGTGTACGAGGCGTTGTTGGCGGAGCCGATCAACAAGGTGAGCTTCCGCCGCAAGATGACGGAAATGGCGATGCTCGAATCGGTCGACGGCGAAATGGAAGCCGGCGGCGCGCACCGGCCAGCGCAACTGTACCGCTTGAAGCCTGAATATCGCGACCAATTGCGTTTATTGGAACGCGGGCTTTAGCAGACAAAAATCAGGTCGCCGGCCTGTCGATGCAGCTTCCTTGCGCTACACCTGGTCGACACTCTCGTCAAGCTGCTTGGGCAGGCGCACGTAAAATGCACTGCCTTTACCGACCTCGGATTCGCACCATACGCTGCCGCCCAAGGCTTGCGCCGCCTTCTTGACCAGTGCCAGTCCGATGCCCGTGCCAGGATATTCTTGGGCGCTGTGCAGGCGTTGGAAGACGATGAAGATCCTTTCCAATTGATCGGCGGCGATGCCGATGCCGTTATCGGCAACACATAAAATCCAATCGCCGCCGCCGTCCCGGCAACTCACTTGCACCCGCAACCTGACCTCGCTGCGGTGATAGGTAAGCGCATTGTCGATCAGATTGCTCAATATCTGCGCCAACAAGGTGCGGTCGCTGTCGATCGCCGGCAAGCCCGCTGGAATCTCCAGCGTGGCATCGAGTTGCGCGCACCGCGCCTCGAAATTGGCGGCAATCTGGCCCAGCAACAGATCGAGGTCGACCACTTGGCGTTTGATCGCCGCGCGGCCCAGGCGCGAATAACCGAGCAAGTCGTGAATCAGCGCATCCATGTTGGCGCTGGCTGTCACGATATTGTCCAGATAATGCTGGCCGGTTTCGTTCAAGTCGCTGCGATGGTGGCGCGCCAGGATTTCCGCAAATCCGCGCACCGCGCGCAGCGGCGCGCGCAAGTCGTGCGAAATCGCATAGCCGAACGCTTCCAGCTCCTTGTTGGCATTCTCCAGTTGTGTGCCACGGTGCATCAAATCGTGGTTCGCCCGGCGCAGCTCGCTTTCCACTTCGGTGCGCCTGGCCACTTCCAATTGCAAAGCCTGATTGGCTTCCCGCAACTGCTGCGGGCTGGGCCATGCCAGCATGCGCGGCACCAATGGCCATAGCAACACTGCGGTGGTCAGCGAAGCGATTGCCGTGACCGCCTTGATCGACGCTTCTTCCCAATAGTTGGCGTGCCAAATGTTCCAGACCGCCAGCAGATGGGTCGTCCCGCAAGCCATCACGAACACGCCGAACATGACGAAGACCCAACTCACGGGAAGATCGGTGCGCTTGCGGACGAAGTACCAGAGCGCCACCGGAATCGAGTAATAGGAGAGGGCGATAACGGAATCGGAGATGAAGAAAAGCCACAGCAGGCCCGGCGTCCACAAAAAACAATGGCCATGCGGCATGAATCCGTTATTACCGAAAAGAAAATCGAAGCTTTCGAGCATGGACCCTCCGCTTGTTCTTGTTTTGTATAGGGCGCCGCTAAAAACTAAGCGTCCTGCGCGATCCCCCGTATGCCCAGCCGATCGACCAAGCGCACCAATTCCGCCAGCGAGCGCACTTTCATCTTGGACATGACACGGGCGCGATGGACCTTGATGGTCTTTTCGACCGTGCCCAATTCCGCCGCCGCCTGTTTGTTCAACTTGCCTTCCACGACCAGCTCCAGAACTTCGCGTTCGCGCGGCGTCAGGCTGTCCAGCCGCGCCTTTATTTCGTCCTGCTCGGCGCGGTCCGACAAGATTTGACGGTTGCGCTCGAACGCCGCTTGCACCGCGCAGAGCAATTTGTCGCCGTCGACCGGCTTGGTGAGGAAATCGGCAGCGCCGAATTTCATCGCTTGCACGCCGGTGTCGATGTCGCCGTGGCCGGTAAGAAAGATGATCGGCAATGCGCTGGCGCGCGCCAGCAGCGCTTGCTGCAATTCCATCCCGTTCATGCCGGGCATGGCAAGATCCAGCACCAGGCACCCCAGCGCATCGGCGTTGCCGCTATCGAGAAACTCCTGTGCCGAGCCGAAGGCGGTCACTGCGAACCCCGCCGAAACGAGCAGGCGCGAGAGCGCCTTGAGCACGGCGGGCTGATCGTCCACCAGAAACACGCGGGGCGTCGGGATCATGCTGCCCTGCCGGTTTTGCTTTGCAGCGGCACGCTGAAGTGGAAGCTGGCGCCGCGTTCGGGATTATTCTCGGCCCACAGACGTCCGCCGCTGGCGGTGACGATGTTGCGGCAGATCGACAGGCCCAGTCCCATGCCACGCTCCTTGGTCGTATAAAAAGGCTCGAAAATCTTTTCCAACCCGCCGGCAGGAATACCAGCCCCCTGGTCGATTACCGAGACGCGCACGGTGGCATCGACGATTGCGGTGCGCACGACGATCTGGCGATCCAGTGCAACGACCGCTTCCATCGCATCGCAGGCGTTCATCACCAGGTTGATGACGACTTGTTGCAACTGCACGCGGTCGGCCCGGACCGTCGGCGCTTCCGGCGCCAATTCGGTTTGCAGCGTGACGCCGTGATTGATGATGTCGTTGCGCAGAATGCCCAGGCCTTCGGCCACCAGCTCGTTGATATTCACGCTTTGCAGCGTCGTCTCGCCTTTGGCGAACAGCAGACGCAGGCGGCGGATGACTTCGCCGGCGCGCTTGTCTTCGTCGACGATATCGCGCAGGATGTCGCGCAGTTCGTTGAAGTCGACGCTGTCTTGTTCCAGAAAGCGCTGCGCGGCCTGGGCGTTGCTGAGAATGGCCATCAACGGCTGGTTCAATTCATGCGCCAGCGCGCCGGACAGCTCGCCCAGCATCGCCACGCGGGACAGGTGCGTGACTTCCTTGCGCTTTTGTTCGACTTCGAGTTCCGCTTGCTTGCGCGCGGTGATGTCGAGCGACACGCCGCGAATGCGCACCGGATTGCCTTCGGCATCGAGCTCGACCCGTCCGTGCGAAGAAATCCAGCGCAGTTGTCGGCCCGGCAGTTCGATGCGAAACACCGACTCGTGCCCACCCTTGTCCTGCCGCCCGAACCCGAGCGCGCGGCTGACCGCGGGACGGTCCTCGGGATAGACCCTTTGCAAGACCTTGGCCGCATCGAGCCGCTGTGTGCGGGTAAAGCCGAACAGGGTGCGCCAATGGTCCGAGGCCCAGAAGTCGTCGCGCACCGGGTCGCGAATCCAGATGCCCAGACTGGCCGCATCGGCCGCCAGACTGAGCCTTTGCTCGCTTTCCAGCAAATCGGCTTCGCTCACTTCCAGCCGCACCGAGAGTTGCGCCGCGCGCAATTCGCGGCTGCGGCGCTCGCGCTCGCGCTCGGTGATGTCGCGCACGATGGAGATGACGGTGTCTTCGGTGCAGGGAGCCACGCGGGCCTCGAAGTGCCGCTCCTGGTCGTTATCCACCGGCAGCGAATAGCGGACTTCTTGCATCGCGTTCGACTCCATCGCATCGGCAATCGCCTTCATGAACAGATCGGCGATCGGTTTCGGCATCACTTCCTCGATCTTCCGATGCAGAAGAGTCTCCGGCGGCGCAAACAGCATGCTCGGATCGGACGCATGGACGGTCAGGTATTCGCCATCGCACCGATAGGTGAAGATGATGTCCGGGATGGCGCTGATGAGAGCCTGGTTGCGGGTCTCGCTTTCGCGCAAGGCTTCCTCCGCCTGCTTGCGCTTGGTGACGTCGATTTTCACCGCGACATAGTGGGTGATTTCGCCGGCCGGATTCTTCACGGGAGCGATGTGCGATTCTTCCCAATACAGCTCGCCGTTCTTGCGCTGGTTCAAGAGTTCGCCGTTCCAGGGCAGGCCGCTGGTCAGCTTGCCCCACATATCGGTGTATATTTCCTTGCCCATCTTGCCGGAACCGAGGATGCGCGGGGTTTGCCCGATGGCCTCGTCGGCGCTATAGCCGGTCACTTCGGTGAAGCGCGGGTTGACGTATTGGATCAAAGCGTCCTGATTGGTAATGACGACCGAAGCGGGACTTTGCTCGACCGCGACGGAAAGCTTGCGCAGCATCTCGTCGGCCAATTTGCGCGCCGTGATGTCGGTGAGCGTCATCCGCAGTTGCACCACACCTTCGACGGTCGTCGTCAGCAGGCAATCCAGGAAAGCGTCGAACACGGTGCCGTCGCGGCGCAGCAAGCTCAACTCGCAAGTTTGCGCGCCCTCGTGCTGCAATGCATACCGCACGTGCTGCAGCCATTTGTCTTGGTCGTCCGGGGCGACGAAATCGCTGAAATGTCGCTGCGCCAGGTGCGCGCGCTCTTCTCCCAGCAAGGTCGCGCCGGTCAGGTTGATGTCGCCGATCGCACCTGAATCGGACAGGGTCAGATAACCGACCGGCGCGAATTCGTACAGATTCGCATAGCGGTCGCGCGATTCTTTCAACGCCGCCTGCGCCTCGCGCAGCCGCTCGTTCTGCATCTCCAGTTCGATCTGGCGCACTTGAATTTCATGCAACAACTCGTCCGCAGAACGTACCGACATGCTGGCCCGTCGCGCACCGACGCGCTCCACTTCCGCGTCGGCCTTCAATTGCGGTGCGGATGCCATGTCGTGCTCATATGCGAATTCCAGATTATGTCAAGCGGCAAAAGACGGGCCCCTCATCGTTGAAAAGGGACCGATTGCAGTTTACATAATCTGTTGGTAGCCCGCAAGGTAAATAAACCAAGACGGGCAGGTACCGACGGCTGGCCTTTACGCCGGCACTTTGCTGCGGGCTTGTCTTTCTTTCTGCAGCCGTCCTTCCATGCGTGAAAATTCGATCCGATGCAGACGCCGCTCGGCCAATTTGACTTCGATCGTGTCGCGGAACGCTACGACGACGCCTTGGATGCGGTCGCCGTCCCAAAGAGCCGCAGTCTGATACGCAACCGGAAACCAGGTGCGGTTTTTACGCCAAAACCGCTCGTCGCGCACGCGATGTATCTTGCCGGTGCGCATGGTGGAGAAAATCGGGCAATTTTCAGCTGGCCAACAGGTCTCGGGGGGCGCCGTGTGGTCACTTAAAACACGAAGCGACTTGCCGATCAATTCCTCCTTTTGGTAGCCCAGCATGGTCAGCGCGGCGCCATTAACAAAGACAATGTCGCCTTTGTCGTCCAAGCCTACGATACCTTCGGTTGCCGAATCCATGACCGCCTCGAAACGCGACCTGATGCAGTACAACTCGCTCAGCGCGCGTCGCCCGACTTGCAGCGCGTGGGCCAGCTTGCGGCGGTTGTTATAATTGAATATTTGCAGCAGGTAACCTACCGAGCATGCGACCGTCACCGCGCAGCCCGCGCGCAGCAATTGTACCGGCACGCCGAACGTGGCAAGAAAGCTTCCCTCGTTGACAACCGAGGCGGGAATCCAGTCGCCACGCGCTCCGATCAGACCACCGACCACGCCATAGGCGACGAATGCGGCGGCGGCAACATACCACGCGGCGCTGATGCCGGGAAAGTCGGATGTTTCGGCATCGTCACCAATACGATTTTTGCAATACAGATAAAAGCCGGCACCGGCCAGGCAAGAACCGAAAAATCCCGGCAAGTACCGCGACCAAATTGCCAACGCCAGCATCGGCTCGTCGGAAATCGCCACGCCCGACACGATTCCCAGCAGCAGCGGCGCATAGATCCAGCGACTCAGCAAACGACCGGCGCGGCCGGTCCGTTGCGCCAACGTCAGCGACACACGCACCAGCCGACGCCCGAATTCAAACAGGAAAAGAAAGGAAATCAGCAATACGACCGGACGTGCCGCAGCAAGCCCGGGATTGTCTCCGCGCACGACGCGCCATAAATCCAGCCACTCAAGAAAGCCGTGAATGATGCCAAAAGCGGCGAGCAACCACAAAACACGCGAAAATTCCAACGCGCTATCGCGCTCGTTGAGGATGAAGATAGTCAAGCCGAGCAAGAGGAAGGCCAAACCATAGACCAGGAAAACCGCGGCCATGCTGAAATTGAGGGAAGTCACGAAACCTCCAGGTTCTGGTTGTTAGCGGCGCCGCCTACTTCCCCATTATAGCGCGATACCACTTGCTCTCTTTTTGCCGAATTGCGATCTTACATGAAAAGCTACGCAGGGATTACCAGCCTGCGCAGCGTCTTCATGCAACATTCGTTTCGATCAATTTTGCGCTTGATCCGATTTTTCGCTCGACAAGCTCCACACGTAAGCAGCCAACACATGGATCTTGGCCTCGCCCAGGAAGTCCTTGAAGGTCGGCATGGTGGAAGAGCGGCCCTTCTGGATGGTTTCCGTGATGGTTTCCTTGCTGCCGCCAAAAAGCCACTT
>JARLJG010000012.1 GCA_031291325.1 Burkholderiaceae bacterium | reverse complement strand
ATAAACGAGGGGGGCGCCGGGTTTGGGGCCCCCCGGGAAAACCCCCCCGGGGGGCAAAAAACCGGGCCCCACCCTACCGAACTGGACCCGGCGAATTTGATGAATCCGGGGAAGGTGGTTTAGCACGGTAACATTGTAGGCTGGGATGCCAATCCCAGCTTTCAACGCTCGCTGCTGGGATTGGCATCCCAGCCTACATCCCTTTTTCGGTTGTTCCGACTTTTTTGCGGGTAAAGAAACGCATTCGCGCAGGTTCGGCAAAAACTACGCGGGGCGGCCTCCCGCCTGCGCGGGAAAGACGGAGGACTGCGCAAACGCCGGATTAATGTCTTCACCCGCAAAATACTCGGATGAACCTCTTATTCACCGATACCTGTCATTTCTAACAGGTATGCCAAATCCAGAAACACAGTAAAGATCATCGGCATCACCCTCATTTTGATGCCTGCATGCAAAGTATCGACGATGCGTGGCGAGACTTCGGATTGCGCGTCCTCTATGAGTGCATCAGCCATAGAAATGAGGATTGCTCGCATTCGATCGATTCATAGCCTGCATCGGCTCGCAGGATATCCCGACAAAATCGAAGGCCAATCCAATAGGCTCCAGACGCCCGTAGGCGCTTCTCATTGCAGATGCGCAATCAATACCCATAAACACCAAGTGGTTGATTAATTATTTTGTCGGCGTACAGTTGCTATAGGGAGAGATTTAATATGGCAATCCGTATATGGGCATCAATTTGACAACTATAAATTTCATCCAGCTTCTGGTGAGCGAAACTCCCGATGCTCTAATCGTCGCGACTCCAGACGGCAACATCGTCTATTGGAACGCTGGCGCGCAATCCCTATTCGGTTATAGCAACGAGGAGGCGATCGGTCGCTCGCTCATTCAATTGGTCGCGCCGGAAGACCGGCAAGAGGAAGAAACCAGGTTGTTTGCCGAGACCTTGGAGCGCGGCATCACGACCTACGAATCGATCCGCCGGAAAAAGGACGGGTCTTTCCTCTATGTCGACATTTCCAACAAGACCGTGCGCGATGCATCGGGCGCAGTCGAGTTCGTGTTAACCAGCAAGAAGGATGTCACCGACATCAAGGTGCAACGCGACGCCAAACTGGTTGAGTCGAAGTTTCGCGACCTGCTGGAATCGGCGCCGGATGGCATCATCATCGCCAACCCGATGGGACGCATCGTCCTCGTCAATACCCAGGCGGAACAATTGTTTGGCTATAAAAGAGGCGAATTGCGCGGCAAGCCGATCGAAGTGCTGCTGCCGGAACGTTACCGCGTGTCGCATATCGGCCATCGCTCGCACTTTTTTTCGCAACCGCGCGCGCGCTCCATGGGCGCCGGCCTGGAACTGTATGGATTGCGCAAGGACAATACCGAATTTCCGGTAGAAATCAGCCTGAGTCCGTTGAATACCGACGAAGGAACCCTGGTAATGAGTTCCATACGCGATATCGGCCAGCGGAAAAAGGCAGAACAGAAATTTCGCGGGCTGTTGGAGTCGGCGCCGGACGCCATCGTCATCGTGGGCAGCAACGGCGATATCGTCTTGATCAATTCGCAGACGGAAAAATTGTTCGGCTACTCGCGCGACGAATTGCTGGGAAAAAAAGTGGACGTGCTGGTCCCGGAACGCTTCCGCAATGTTCATCCGCAACATCGCGACGGATTTTTCAAGGAACCGCGACCGCGTTCGATGGGAGCCGGACTGGATCTTTACGGTTTGCGCCGCGACGGCACCGAATTTCCGGTGGAGATCAGCCTGAGTCCGCTGGAAACGGAAGAAGGCACGCTGGTCTCGAGCGCAATCCGCGACATTACCGATCGCAAGCATATCGAGCGCGCATTGTCCGACAAAAATTTTGAGCTGCAAAACGCTGCAGAGGCGAAAAATCGGTTTCTGGCCAATATGTCGCACGAGTTGCGCACGCCGCTCAATGCAATTATCGGCTTCACCGGCACCTTGTTGATGAAATTGCCCGGACCGCTCAATGCCATCCAGGAAAAGCAACTCCTCACCGTTCAGACCAGCGCGCGTCATCTGCTGTCGTTGATCAACGATCTGCTGGACCTGGCAAAAATCGAGTCTGGAAAAGTGGAGGTTCAATTCGAGCCGCTGTCATGCATCGGCGTGATCGAGGAAGTCGCCAACACGCTGCGCGCATTGGCCGAAAAAAAGGGTTTGCACATGCGCATCGATCTGCCGCCATCGGAAACGAAAATTCAAACCGACCGCCGGATGTTGAGCCAGATATTGATCAACCTGACCAACAATGCGATCAAGTTTACCGAGCGCGGAGAGGTGACCATTTCCCTGGCACAACAAATCGAACGCGATACTGTCGCAACCCGCATTCAAATTGCCGACACCGGGTGCGGAATCAAGCCGGAGAACGGGGCCAAGCTATTTCAGGCGTTTTCGCAAATCGACTCGTCGACCACGCGCCAGTTTGAAGGAACCGGCTTGGGCTTGCATGTGAGTCAAAAGCTTGCCGAATTGCTGCATGGCCAGATTTCCTTTGAAAGCGAATTCGGCGTCGGCAGCACGTTTACGCTGGAATTAATTGCAGGAAAATGACACCATGGCCAACATCGTCATCATTGAAGACACTCCCGCCAACCTGGAATTGATGTGCTATTTGCTGGGCGTATTCGGCCACCAGATCCAGACTGCCACCGATGGCGACGAAGGATTGGAATTGGTGCGCAGCACAGTCCCGGAACTCATCATTTGCGACGTGCATTTGCCGAAGGTCGACGGCTACGAGGTGGCGCGCGCGCTGAAAAGCGACCCCAGGCTATCGACTATTCCGTTGCTGGCAGTCACTGCGCTGGCGATGGTCGGCGACCGCGAAAAAGGCCTGAAGGCCGGATTCGACGGTTACCTTTACAAGCCGATCGAACCGCAGACCTTCGTCGCCGAGGTGGAGCGATACTTGAACGTCGACCGTCGTGGCGCCTTTAGCCAACCGCAGTTGCCGGGCGAAACGCAGCCTGCCGATGTGATCGAGGCAAGACGCGGCAAGATATTGGTGGTGGACGACCTGATGGTCAATCTGGAGTTGCTAAGCGACATGCTGAAACCTCTGGGCTATCAGGTCGCGTCGGCCCAAACTGCGGCGGAAGCTTATGCGCTGGCATGCCGGGAAATTCCGGATTTGATCCTGTCCGACCTTCACATGCCGGGCGAGGATGGAATAACCTTGCTGCGGCGGATCAAATCGAATGCCGAATTTGCCACGGTTCCGTTCGTCTTCATCAGTTCCACGGTGCAGGGCGAGAAAGAGCGCGACGCCGCGCTGCGCTACGGCGGAACCTGTTTCTTGATGCGCCCGATCGAACCCGCCGTGCTGCTCGCCGAAATTGCGGCGATCCTGGAAAAGCAAGATGGATAGCCCCGTGTCGAAGACAATCCTGGTGGTGGACGATCGCGCGATCAATCGAGATTTTCTGGTGACCTTGCTGGGATATGCCGGCTATCGTGTTCTTGAGGCAGCCGACGGCGCGGAGGCGCTGGGCATTATCCACCAGGCACAGGTGGCGCTTGTCATCTCCGACATTCTCATGCCGCAAATGGACGGTATCGAGCTTGCCAATCGCTTGCATGCCGATCCGCGCATGGCGCATATACCGATCATCTTTTACACCGCGACCTACCGCGCCAGCGAAGCGCGCATGCTTGCCGAACGCTGTGGCGTCGCGGCGGTGCTGGCCAAGCCGTCCGAACCGCAGACCATCATCGATACGGTAGGCGCCGCGCTGGGTATCGTCGCCAACGTGCCGAAGCGCGAAACCAGCAACTTCAACCATGCCAAGGGAAACCCGGTTTTGCCCGCGCTGGAGGCGCTCCAGCAGCGCCTGGAAACGGCATCCCTGGAGCGCATCGGGTCTGGCTTTGCGGACGAACCGGAGATTGCCGTTCCCAGCCATCGCATGTATGCCACCGGAAACATTCATGCGTTGAGCTTGCGCACTGCGGCGCTGCTTGAACTGGGAATGAACCTTTCATCCGAATTGGATGCCCAGCAGTTGCTCAATATTTTCCGTGGCGCGGCGCAAGATATCATGAGCGCCAAATATACCGCAATCGGCATGGGTGGCAACGACCGCTCCCGACGCTATTCGCAACGCGGCATGACCGATGCCGACGTGGATGCCATTTTCGAGGTGCTCGACCCCCGCACCGGCTCGCTGTATGGCGCATTGTTCGACGGCAGTGTGCTGAGAACGCGCAACATCCAGGAGCACCCTGCTTTCGATAACCTGTCGCGCAACCATCCGCTGCGAAAAAGCGCGCTCCTGATTCCCGTCGTATTGAGATCGCACCCGTACGGCTGGATTTATATCGCCGACAAGCTCGGCTCGGACTCGTTTAACGAAGAAGACGAGCAATTCGCCGCGATACTCGCGGCGCAGTTGGCGCCGACCTACGAAAATCTGGTTTTGTTCGACGAAATCCAGGGACACGTCGGCGAACTTGAACTGGAAATCGTCGAGCGTCGACGGATAACGGAAGAACTGCGGGAAAGCGAAGGACGGTTCCGCCAGCTTGCTGAAAACATCCACGAAACCTTCTTTCTTGCCAATCGCGACTTCACGCAACTGTTTTATGTCAGTCCCACCTACGAGGAAATATGGGGCCGCAGCTGCCAGAGCGTCTACGACGCGCCGCTGTCCTGGCGCGATAGCATCCATCCGGACGACATGGCGCAAGCCATGCAGGATTACGCCAAGCGGGACGCAGTCGGACGCTTCGACTACAAGTATCGCATCGTGCGCCCCGATGGGCAGATACGCTCGATCAGATCGCGCGGCTTCCCGATCCGCGACGAGGACGGAGAAATCGCGCGCATCGCCGGGATCGCCGAAGACATTACCGATCAACAAGAGCAGGCGCGAAAAATCACGCGCCTTGGCCGGCTGTACGCGGTCCTGAGTGGAATCAATTCGGCGATTATCCGCATTCGCGACCGCAACAAACTGTTTCAAGAGGCTTGTCGCGTCGCGGTAAATCAGGGCGCCTTCAACATGGCCTGGGTCAGCGTGGTCGACCCGGGCACCGAGAAGGACGAGCTGGTCGCCTGGTTTGCCGCCAACGACGGCGAAACGGAAGACATGTGGCTCGATACCGGCATCGGCGACCCCACGCATTTCGAGCCGATTCGCATTGCGGTGCGCGAAATGCGTCCATACATTTGCAACGATGTTTGCAGCGACGCCATATTGGCGCCATTTAGCAACGCGCTGGCGGCGCGCAACCATCGTTCAATGGGAGTCTGGCCCATCGCGACCGGCAGCAACGGCGTCGCGGCGATCACCCTGTTCGCGTCGGAAACGGACTTTTTCGACGCCGACCAAATCAAGTTGCTCGAAGAAATGGCAGGCGATTTGTCGTTTGGCCTGCAGTTTATCGAGCGCGAGGAAAGACTCAATTATCTCGCCTATTACGACGTGCTGACCAATCTCCCCAACAGCACGCTGTTTCACGACCGGCTAACGCAATTCATCCACGGCTCCGGCCATGAAGATGTGGTGTCGGCGGTGATCCTGGTCGATCTGCAGTATTTTGCCCAGGTCAACGACGCCATGGGCCGGCATGCCGGCGACATGGTGCTCAAGGAAGTGGCCGAGCGCCTTGGCAACGGGCTGCAGGAACCTTTCAGCCTGGCGCGACTGAACGGCGACACCTTCGCCGTCGCCGTAACCGGCCTGGGTCACGGAACCGATCTTTGGCCGATCCTGGAGCAACAAATCTTCCAGTGCTTCGACCAACCGTTCAGCGTCGATCGGCAAGCCGTCAAGATTGCGGCACGGGCTGGTCTTGCGATCTATCCCGAAGACGGCGCCACAGCGGAAGCATTGGTCAGGAATGCGATGATCGCGTTGAACAAGGCGAAGGCGTCCGACGAGCGTTATCTGTATTATTCGCCGCAGATGAATGCCGCAATCCTGTCCCGCTTGAACCTGGAAAGCGAATTGCGGGTTGCGCTGGAAACGCATCGCTTCGTCATGCACTACCAACCTCGGGTCGACCTGGTCGACGGCCGTATTGTCGGCGCTGAAGCGCTGATTCGTTGGCAACATCCCGAGCGCGGACAAATTTCACCGGCGGAATTCATCCCGCTGGCCGAAGAAACCGGGCTGATCGTGCCCATCGGCGCCTGGGTAATCAAGTCGGTCTGCGCGCAACAGGCTGCGTGGCTGAAGCAGCATGTTCCGATTGTGCCGGTGGCGGTGAACCTGTCCGCAGTCCAATTCAAGCGCGGGCAGGTGCTGCAAACCATCGCCGATGCGATCAGGGACAGCCGCCTGGATACGCGGCACATCGAATTTGAATTGACCGAGTCGGTCGTCATGAGCGATCCGGCGGCGGCGGCGAGCAATCTCCAGGCATTGAAAAAAATGGGGATCAAGTTATCGCTCGACGATTTCGGCACCGGCTATTCATCGCTGGCTTACCTCAAGCGCTTTCCATTCGATATCGTCAAAATCGATCGCGCATTTGTGATGGACATCACGCGCAATCCGGAAGATGCGGCGATCGCCTCGGCGATCATCGGCATGGCCCACAGCATGGGCATGAAAGTCGTTGCGGAAGGCGTCGAAACGCAGGCGCAACTCCAGTTCCTGCGCGCCCGCCATTGCGACGAGATCCAAGGCTACTATTTCAGTCGACCGCTACCGGCGGAGGATTTCGGTTCGATGCTTGGCGCAGGCAAACACCTCGACATCGCGGCAGATGCCGGCAGCGTGCAGCAAACCTTGCTGATCGTCGACGACGATCAAGGCAACCTGACCGCACTGCAGCGCGCGTTGCACGGACTGGGTTATCGCATTTTACAAGCGTCCGATGGTCACCAGGGGCTGGAGATGCTTGCCTGCAACGCGGTTCAAGTCATCCTCTGCAAGCAGCACATGGCGACCATGAGCGGCGTGGCTTTCCTCACTATTGCAGCCAGGTTGCATCCCGATACCATGCGTATTATTCTTAGCGGATATACCGAATTGGAGTCCGTGCTGCAAGCCGTCAACCGGGGCGATATCTACAGATTCCTGACCGCGCCCTGGGATGACGAACAGCTGAAAAATTGCATTCAAGACGCGTTTCGCCGGCATCTGAAAACTGCATAGCGGCAGGGATCGCAGCTTGCCATGCCCGCTACACGCCGGGTATGCATTTCGGCCGCCATGTATACTGCAACGTAAAGGACAAGCTATCGTGCTCTCGACCACGCGGTTTCATAGAACTCTCTGCGTCCTTGCGCTATGCCTGCCGGCGGCACAGGCCGCACAGGCACAAACGCCGACCGGCGGCTTGCAGGAATTGCTGAGCGTCCAGGGCTGCGGCAAGCCCTTGCCGATCACCATCGGCAACCTGGATGCGTTCCAGCAATTCAATGTCGACCTGCGTGCCTACCGCAAGCAGGAAGGCGCGGCGATTGCCAATGCCTTGTCGATGCTGTGCGCCAAATCACCCAAATATCGGGCGCAAATCGACGGCGGCGTGCGCCAGGTGCGCGTCATCAATGCCCAGGGAGCGGACGAACCGCATCCGTATCTGGGCGGGCGCGTGCTGCTGCTGGAATTTGCCGGCGGCGCGATCAACCAGGGCGAGTTGCAAAAGGCCATCGCCAAGGCGCTGGACGCTGGTTCTGTCGTCAAACCCGGCTTCGATTGCGGCAAGGCAAAAACCCCGATCGAAAAGCTGGTTTGCGAGGAACCGGAACTGGCGCAAGCCGATGCCGACCTGCAAGAAGCCTACAAGGCCGCGCGCAAGCAAATTCTGGCCGCGCACGGCGACGAAAAGAAATTGCGCGAAGACCAGCGCTACTGGATCAAGGAGCGCGACGAGCAATGCAGTCGCGGCCAGGATAGCAACATCCCCGACCAGGCCGACGCCATGGTCAATTGCCTGCGCGCCCGCTACAGCCGGCAAATTGCCGCGCTCAATGTGATCGGGCGACCGCCGACGGTCGTGCAACTGCCCGCCGAGGTTGCCATCGACGGCGTCTATCGCAATGAGAGCGGCGAATTGAAATTGTCTTCGCAAGCCGATGGCGGCGTCAATTTCGAGCTCGACACGCAAGCGCCGCGCGGCGTCTGCCACGCCGACGGCAAGGCAGTGCGCGTCGGCGCCTCCAACTACACCTTCAACGACCCCGACACTGCCTGCGAAATCGGCATCACGGTGCGCGGCAACAGCGCCAGCGTCGGCACCGACGGCAACTGCTTTTCCGCCTATTGCGGCGTCCATGCGTTGGGACTGGACGGCGACTACGTGCGCAAGCCGGCCCGCAAATGAATCTGCTCAAGCGGATCTTCACGGGCTTGATATTTATCTTGCTTGCCCTATGCTTTTTCGCGTTGGTGGCATGGGAATGGCAACTTGGCTACGCTGCGGGCAGCTATGGCGGCGCAAAATTTTCCGAGTATCCCGGTCTGGCAAGCTTCGTCCTGATGATGCAGGCGGGGCTGGGCGCGATGTTCCTCAAAGGCGGCGTCGGCATGTTGCTGCACAAGGATGACCCTGCCGAATCGGACGCGCCGCCCGCCGTCGGCACGCCAGCCGGCGCTGCATGCATCCTGGCAGCGGCGCTGCTGGCGCTGGTCTTTGTGGCGATCGGCTTGTGGGCGGCAGCCGAGATGGCAGGCATGGTGTTCCACCTGCTGCGGGACGACATCCACGATACGGTGTCGCGCCTGTTCCTCGGCGCTTGCCTATCTGCCAGCGTGGGGGTTTTCGTCTATCTGTTCGGCACCCTGCTTGGCGGCCCGCTGTACGCCTACTGGGCACCGCGCGTGCGCCTGGCTTTCGCGTACCTGCGTGAGCGTTCAAAGTAACGCGCAGTCCGATCTTCGCAAAATAGCCTTCAGGGCGCCCCTGAAAATTGCCAAGCCTCTTGTAGGGTGGGCACGCTTTTGTGCCCACGCTGCCGCCGCCTCCGCGTGGGCACAAAGGCGTGCCCATCCTACCAAAATCGGAGCACGGTGCTTCAACCTCACCCCGCCAAGAACCGCTCCACCGCCCGCCGCACGGCCTCGGCGCTGCGCCGGAAAGTCTCGATCTGGGCGGCGCTGGCGCCGCCGTCGCGCATGGCGCGCTCGACCGCTTCTGCCGATTCGGTCAGCGGCGTCGCGCCGACCGTGCTGGCCATGCCGCGCAATGCGTGCGCTGCCGCTTCCGCTCCTTCCAGGTCGCCGGCGGCCAGCGTGGCGTCGAATTTCCCCATCGATTCGCCCGCCACGCGCGGCACCATGCCGAGGATATCGCGGAACAATTCGGTGTCCCCGCCCAGGCGGTCGAGCGTCTCGACAATGGCAAATCCGGCTGCCGCCAGATCGGCATAGTCATCCACCTGTGCAGCGTCATCGGACGCCGCTTCTTCCTCGACCGCCGGGCCGCTCTCTTGCGGCGCCTGCGATGCCTTCATCCAGCGCGCCAGGGTTCGATACAACTCGTCGGGATTGATCGGCTTGGCCAAGTGATCCTGCATGCCGCTGTGCAGGCAGTCTTCGCGCACTTCGGCAGCCGCGTGCGCGGTCATCGCCACGATCGGCATCTCGGCGAAGCGGTGGTCCATGCGGATGCGGCGGGCGGTGGCATGCCCGCCCAGTTCCGGCATCTCCAGGTCCATCACCACCAGGTCGTACTCGCCCGGCTCGGCGCCGAACAGCATCTCCAGCGCGATGCGCCCGTTGTCGGCGATATCGAGTTCCATGCCGGTGAAGAGCAGCAATTCCTTGGCGATCTGCTGGTTGATTTCGTTATCTTCGACCAGCAGCACCTTGCGGCCCTCGAAGCGCGGCATGCGCCTCCTGGAAACCACGGCCTTGCGCTGTCCGCCATCCTTGGTCAGCACCTTGGCCAGGGTGTCGTGCAACTGCGACTGATTGATCGGCTTGTACAACACCGCCGCCAGCGGCGCGGCTGCGGCGGCGCGCATCACGTCCTCGCGGCGGAATGCGGTGACCAGGATCACCTTGGGCACCAGCCGCAAGCCGGCTTCGGCAATCGCGGCGGCCAGTTCCAGGCCGTTTTTCTCCGGCATGCCGAAGTCGGCCAGCACCACTTCGTAGCCCTCGCCCTTGTCGTCGGCGGCGCGGATTTCCTCCATCGCCGCAGCCGCGCTGTCAACCGCCCGCACATGCGGCTCGTAGCGATGCAGCGCGCCGGTCAGGATTTCGCGCGCGCTGGGATTGTCGTCGACCACCAGCACGCGGCAGGCGTCAAGCTCGCGCGACACCGCCGACGGCACCAGGTCGGGATTGACGCAGCGCCCCATCGTCAGCGTGAAACCGAAGCGCGAGCCGACGCCCGGCTCGCTGTGCACGTTCATGCTGCCGCCCATCAATTCGACCAGCCGCTTGCTGATCGCCAGCCCCAGGCCGGTGCCGCCGTATTTGCGCGTGGTCGATTCGTCGGCCTGGGTAAACGCCTGGAACAGCGTCTTCAATTGCCCCTCGGCGATGCCGATGCCGGTGTCGCTGACCTCGAAGCACAACTCGACCGCATCCGGCCCCGCTGCCAGCGCCCGGCAGCGCAGCTTGACTTCGCCCTCGTAGGTGAACTTGATCGCATTGCTCATCAGGTTGATCAATACCTGGCCCAGCCGCAGCGGATCGCCGCAGAGGAATTCCGGCACCTCGGGCGCGATCTCGACCAGGTAGCGCAAGCCCTTGCCGGCGGCGACCTCGGAAGTGACCGTGGTGAGGTTGCCCAGCACTTGTTGCAGCGAAAAGTCGACGGTCTCGATATCGAGCTTGCCGGCTTCGATCTTGGAAAAATCGAGGATGTCGTTGATGATCCCGAGCAGCGAATTGGCGGCCCGATGAATTTTCTCCAGGTAGTCGCGCTGCTTGTCGCTCAATTCGGTGCGCAAGGCCAGGTAAGCCATGCCGATCACCGCGTTCATCGGCGTGCGGATTTCGTGGCTCATGTTGGCCAGGAATGCGGATTTCAGGCGCGACGCTTCCTCCGCGCCTTCCTTGGCGATCTTCAGCGCCCGTTCGTGTTCGACCAGTTCGCGGTTGACATGGGTGAGTTCCCGGTACGTGCTTTCGAGCTGCGCTTTTTGTTCGCCGGCCTGGATATACAGCTTGGCGTTTTCGATCGCGGTGCCCATGAACGAGCACAGCAGCTTCATGAAGTCGATGTCGGCCTGCGTGAGCGTCACGATCTGGCGCACGCTTTCCAGCGTCAGCACGCCGATCAACGTGCGATTGCAGCAAATCGGGATATTGAGCAAGGTCAGCATCGGCGTGCCGCGCGCGTCCAGCAGGTCGAGAATACCCTTGTCGTTCTTCGCCATCGGCAAATGGATGACCTTTCTCGCATCCACGACATAGACCGGCAGGTTGCGGGTAGCGCAGGCCGGAATCGTGCCTTCGTCGCCGCGCAACCTGATACCCCCGAGCGCGCCATAATAGTCTTCGGACACCCGAAGGACAGGCTCGATTTCCGGCGCGCCGACGCGAAAACACTGCTGCCGCAGATTCTCGCCCTCGATCATGCTGAAAAACGCCAGATCGAAACCGTAGTGGCGCAGAAACTCGTCGGCGATCATTTGGAAGATTTGCTCGGACGCGGTCAAGCTATTGAGTTCGGAAATGAATTCCAGAAACCGCGTGCGCTCGCTGGCGGCATTTTCGATCGCCTTCATCTTGTCGGTGAGCCTGCTATACGCAGCGCTGTTGACAATTTGCGTGGAAAAAGCCTCGACGATTGTGCGGATCGGATCGACGCTGTCTTCGCCGAAATCGCGCGCGCTGCGAAATGCCATCACGACGCCGATCGGGCTGCCTTCATGGCAAAGCGGCGCAACCAGCATCGACTGCAATTGCCAGCGCTCGAATCTGATGCGCGTATTTTCATGCGCGGCGGCCACGCTCTGCAAATCGATGATGGCGGTCTTGCCGTCGCCGAAAGCGGTCGTGATTTCGTAATCATCCTCGAGCTTCACGGCAAGTTTGCGATAAGCGCCGCTGATATCGGCCAATTGTTCCGGGAGAATGATCAGGTCGTAGCGCAGCTCCGGCTCGACCGGGTCCTTGAGCAGGATGGCGACGCCGTCGACTTGCGCAATACGCATGACGGCTTGCCCTATATGCTGCAATAGGGGTTCCAGCTCAAGCGTGCGGGAAACGTTCTCGAGCAAACTGTAGTACCACGACTTGTCGTCGTTTTCAGAGACCGGAATCGCTTTCGTCACCATCTGAATTCATCCTCTCGAAACGACAGTCCCTTATCCTGTTGTTTCGCTATTGTTTCGCTAGTATAAATGGCGCAACAAAGTTGCACTTTTAGCCAAAAAATGTATGATAACCCGAGATATCGCCAGGTTGAGCCTTTTCACTGAAGTTTTGTGATGCTCAACACAGAATAGTTATTTTTTGCCAATTTTCCGCTGAGGCGACATCGCGTTTCGCCGTTTTGCGCGCGCGTTGCGCAATCCCTTGAAGTTCCCATACCTTCCAACGGGAGCACTGTGAAAAACCCAGCAAAAAAAGACTCAAAAGACAAGAAAATTGTTTTGGCGATACAGGGGTCGTTCGGCCATGTCGACTACGCCACCGGCATTCTCGATGCCTTTCGCGCGCACAACTTCAAAGCGAACAAAAGCGGCGCTGCGACCTTGCATATCCACGCCGCTTCAGGTTGCGTCGAAATGTTGACTCCGCTCGCGCTCTATTTAGCTGCCCAGGACGCGAAAGAATCGATGTGCGATCCGGTGTTGGTCGAGTGCTATCGCAAGCTGCCGTTGCTGGCGCATATATCGCTGCTGCCGCCGAGCGTGCGACCCGACGCCTGGAGCAACTTCCTGTCCGGCTGGTTCAATTCGCAGCAGCGCTGGACCGAAGCCTTGCTGAAGCTGGCGGCGCACACCAGCGCCAAGCAACTGTTCAAAGAGTCCCTGGAAGCCTCCGCGAACGCGCCCGCCGCACAGCACGGGGATGTCAGCGAAGCGCAAGCGGATATGACCACGGCGACCGAAGACTTTATTGCGTACCTTTCCGGCCTGCCGGGCACCATAGCCTTCAGTCCATTCTTGATTACGGCAAAAGAAGCCGACCTGGCGAAACAATTCAGCGCGTCCACGGGGCCGACCATTTTCACCAATGCGACGCGGGCGGACAATTTCGACGAGACCTACCTGTATTTCGGCAGCGACCCCTCGCCCGCCGAGCAACAAGCGTTGCGCGGAGCCGCCAACCGGCGACAACTGCTGCGCCTGACGCCAGAGTATTTCTTCGCCAGCGGCGCGCGTCCGCCGTATATCGCGCCGATGCCGGTGACGGTCGACGGCAAAGTCCAGCACTGGATGGAAGGCGCGATGCGCTGCAACCCGCCGTTGGCGCCGCTGATCGATGTCGGCGCCACGCACATCGTGTTGCTGCGTTTCTTCGCCAAGGAAGAACGCGCGCGAACCCATAACAGCGCCGAATTGAATGAGCGCTTTCTGGACGCGATGTTCAATATCCCGCTGCAAGGGGAAATCGAAAGCATCAAACTCAACAACCATATCGCCGCCAACAAGCAGCACCTGCCGGCGGGCGCGACACTGCCCGAGAAACTCCGGCAGCGGCGCAGCATCACGATACTCGACCCTGCCGACCGCGACAACTATGCCTATTCGCCGGCCTTCGCCAAGTTTCTGCGCCGGGATTTGAATTTCATGTCGCACTACGCCAACGTCACCCCGCAGTTGCGCGCGCAAATGTTCGAGCAGGGTTTTAAAATCGGCACGACGCTCATCGAGCAATTGCAGCAGAAACTGGAGAATGCGATTCCTCCCGAGTACGACCAATGTTCCGGGTATATTCCCGACTGAAGCCGCCCGCCACCCGAACATGAATAATTGAGGGAAAACCAACGCCATGAAATTTTGGGCCGTCATCTTTTGCATTCTGGTCGTCGCCTTTCTGTACGTGCAGATGCGCAACGCGCGGCGCCAATCCGGGCGCGGCAATTCAAATTCGCGCGGCTCGTCGAACGACGATGCGTGCGGACTGCCATGGGTCGGCTCGTCCGACGATGGGGCCAGCCATCACGGATCGGGGCACGCCGACTGCAGCGCCAGCGGCGACTCTGGCGGAGGCGGCGATTGTGGTGGTGGCGATGGCGGCGGCGGAGACGGCGGCGGTGGCGGCGATTGATCGCCGCACTCCGCGCGCCACGCAAGCCTATCCTTACAGCGAGCGCGCGATAATCTCTTTCATGATTTCATTTGCGCCGCCATAGATGCGCTGCACGCGCGCATCGGCATACATCTGCGCGATCGGATATTCCAGCATATAACCGTAGCCGCCGAATAGTTGCAGGCATTCGTCGATCACCTTGCATTGCAGATCGGTGACCCAGTATTTGACCATCGAGGCCTGCACCGCGTCCATCTTGCCGTCGATCATGTCCTGGATCGCGCGGTCGATGAAGGCGCGGGCGACGGTCGCTTCGGTCTTGACTGCGGCCAGCACGAAGCGCGTGTTTTGCATTTCGATCAGCGGCTTGCCGAAGGCCTTGCGGTCGCGCGTGTGCGCCACCGTCAACTGCAATGCGCGCTCGATGGCGGCCACGCCGGATACGCCGATGATGGTGCGCTCGTAGGGCAGCTCGGTCATCAATTGGAAAAAGCCCTGCCCGGCCACGCCGCCCAGCACATTGCCTTGCGGCACGCGCACGCCGTCGAAAAACAGTTCGCAGGTATCCTGCCCCTTTTGCCCGATTTTTTCCAGGATGCGGCCGACCTTGAAGCCGGGGCAATCGCGCGTCTCGACCAGGATCAGCGACACGCCCTTGGCGCCCGCGTCCGGGTTGGTCTTGGCGACCACCAGGATCAAGTCGGCCAGGTAGCCGTTGGAAATGAAGGTTTTCGAGCCGTTCAATACATAGTCGTCGCCGGATTGCAGCGCCGACGTGCGGATGCCTTGCAAGTCGGAGCCGGCGCCCGGCTCGGACATGGCGATGGCGGCGATCGTTTCGCCGCTGGCCAGCTTGGGCAGGTATTGGCGCTTTTGCTCTTCGGTGCCCTGGTTGAGCAGATAGTGCGCGACGATCGCATGCACATGCAGGCCGAAGGCCATGTCGCCGGCGTATTGCAACTCCTCAAAGACCACGCTCTCATGCGCAAAGGTGCCGCCCGAGCCGCCGTATTCTTCCGGGATATCGGCCAGCAGCATGCCCATCTCGCCAGCCTTTTGCCAGACCTCGCGGTCGACGTGCTGCTGCGTTTTCCATTTGTCTTGATGCGGGACGATTTCGGCATTGACGAAGCGGCGCACCGCATCGCGGAAGCCTTCCAGTTCCGCGTTCATCCAGGGGGAGGTGGTGTTCATTGGTCTCCAAGCCATATTCTAAAATTCGGTTATTCGGTTTTTCCGCGGATAGAAACACGTATTCGGGCAGGCTTGACAAAACTCATCCCCGTCGTTCCCGCGAAGGCGCTAATCGTTACCCACATCTTGAAGTGGCGTACGTCACCCCTCTCCCGCCTGCGGGCGAGGGGAAGCCCTAACCGCCAAGACTTGTGGGTAACGATTAGCGCGAAGGCGGGAACGACGGGAGATTGCGCGCAGCTCCAAGTTATTTTCGCATCGCAAAATACGCGCGCCGATCTAATTAGCATTCAAATCGATAAACCGCCGCCACAGATCACCGTCTGCCCGCTGATGTAATCGGATTCCGGCGTGCACAGCAGGTACACCGCGCCGGCAGCCTCTTCCGGCGTGCCGGTGCGGCCCAGCGGAATCTGGCGTTCCGCCAGCGCAATCAACTCCGGGTTGACGCCGACCTTGATGTCGCGTCCATCGATATGCACGGTGGCGTCGCCATCGGCCGAGGCTTCGGTCAGGCGCGTCTTGATGAAGCCGAAGGCGACGCAATTGACGTTGACGTTCATGCGTCCCCATTCCTTGGCCAGCGCCATCGTCATGCCCATGATGCCGGCCTTGGCGCTCGAATAATTGACCTGGCCGGCGTTGCCGCCGGTGCCGGCAATCGAAGAAATATTAACCACCTTGCGCGCCACCCGTTCGCCGCGCGCCTGTTCGGCCTTGCTCAATTCGCGGATCACCGGCTGCGCGGCGCGCAGGATGCGAAACGGCGCGGTCAGGTGCACGTCCATGATCGCGTACCATTGCTCGTCGCTCATCTTCTGGATCACATTGTCCCAGGTGTAGCCGGCATTGTTGACGATGATGTCGAGGCCGCCGAAATGCTCGAGCGCCGTCTTGACGAAGCGCTCGCCGAAATCGGCGCACGTGACACTGCCGGCGCAGACCACCGCCTGCCCGCCCGCCTTGACGATATCGTCCACCGTTTCCTGCGCCGGCGCGTCGTCCAGATCGTTGACGACGATGCGCGCGCCTTCGCTCGCCAGCTTCAGCGCGATCGAACGCCCGATGCCGCGCCCCGAACCGGATACCAGTGCTACCTTGCCTGCCAATTTACCTGCTGTGGACATGCTCGTCTCCGCCATATTGTTCGATAAACTCAGGATGCGCGATACATCGTGACCACGCACGCGCCGCCCAAGCCGAGATTGTGCTGCAAGCCGATGCGCGCGCCGGCCACCGTGCGTTCTTGCGCGGTGCCGCGCAATTGATGCGTCAGCTCATAGCATTGCGCCAGCCCGGTCGCGCCCAGCGGATGGCCCTTGGACAACAGCCCGCCGGACGGATTGGTGACGACCTTGCCGCCATAGGTGTTGTCGCCATCGTTGACGAATTTTTCCGCGCCGCCTTCCGGGCACAGGCCCAGCGCTTCATAGGTAATCAATTCGTTTTGCGCAAAGCAGTCGTGCAATTCGACCACCTGGATTTCGTCCGGGCCGATGCCTGCTTCCTTGTACACTTTGTTGGCGGCCTCTTGCGCCATGCCGTAACCGACCAATTGCATCATGTCGCCGGAATCGAAGGTTTGCGGACGATCGGTGGTCATCGCCTGCGCGGCGATATACACGCGCGTGTCGAGTCCCTTGACCTTGGCGAATTTTTCCGACACCAGCACCGCAGCCGCCGCGCCGCAAGTCGGCGGGCACGCCATCAAGCGCGTCATCACGCCGGGCCAGATCATCGGCGCATTCATCACGTCTTCGGTCGACACCACTTTCTTGAACAGCGCCAACGGATTGTTGGCCGCATGGCGGCTGGCCTTGGAGCGAATCTTGGCGAAGGTTTCCAGCTGTGTGCCGTACTTCTTCATGTGCGACAAGCCGGCCCCGCCGAAATAGCGCAACGCCAGCGGGATTTCCGGCATGCCGACCAATTTGTCGGTGACCGCATCGAAGGCGTCGAACGGTGTCGGCCGATCCGGGAACACCGAGCCGAGCGCGCCCGCATTCATCTGCTCGAAGCCCAGCACCAACACGCAGTCGGCAGCGCCGCTGGCAATCGCCTGGCGCGCCAGGAACAGCGCGGTCGAACCGGTCGAGCAATTATTGTTGACGTTGACAATCGGGATGCCGGTCATGCCCAGTTGGTACACCGCTTTTTGGCCGCTGGTGGAGTCGCCATAGACGTAACCGACATAGGCTTGCTCGATATCGTCGAAGGCAATGCGCGCGTCGTCCAACGCCAGCCGCCCGGCCTTGGCCCCCATGACGTGGTAAGGCTCGCTGGTGCCCGGTTTGGCAAACGGGATCATGCCGACCCCGGAAACATATACTTTATGGCTCATGCTTGTCTCCATCCTGGATAGAATAATATAGGTCACGCGACCTAGTTTTTTGATATTATAGGTCAAGCGTACTGTTTGTCAATCGGCGTGCAACACCGGCGCTGCATCGCCATGCGATAATCCAGCCCCACGATGAACGATACTCTCAAATCTTCGCTACAGAGCAAACGCTCCGGCACCACCGGCAAGGGCCTCGAGCGCGCGCACGAAATCCTCGACGCCGCGCGCCGCATCTTCGCCGCCGAAGGCTATGCCGGGCTGTCGATGCGGCGCGTGGCCGGCGAAGTCGGAGTCAGCCTGTCCAACGTCCAGCATTATTACAATAGCAAGGACATGCTGGTGGAAGCGGTGTTGCTGTACACGATGAACATGTTCCAGGAGAAGATCGACCAGATCGGCGCGTCGATGGCGCACTCGCCGCGCACCGAGCAGTTTCAATCGACCATCGATATGTTTTTGCGCGAGTTGAGCGACCCGGTGACAGTCGCGGTATTCTTTGAAATCTGGGCGCTGGCCACGCGCAATCCGTTTGCCTCGGACCTGATGGACAAGATGCTGGCGCGCGAACGCAAGGCCATCTTCAAGTTGATACAAGGGCTGACCCCGTCGATCACGGATCAGCAATACCGCGTGCGCGCCGCGTTGATCGTGGCCCAGGTGCAAGGCTTGTTGTTGTTCCGCCTGTTCAATCCCGCCAGGAAGGCGGAATTGGCAGGCGTGGAACAGGCCGCCAAGGAGGCGGTATTGCGCCTGGCGATGCAACCGGATTAGACATCCCGGCTCGGTGTGCGAGGGTTGGAATTGCTGGATTTCCGCTGACTACCCCAAGCGGACGACGCGACGCCCCGAAACCGGATTCTCAACGATTGGCATCAACGGTTACATTCGATGCACTTCCGCTGCCGGAATTCTGACTAGCCGTCGTTGATGCGCTTTGTTGGTTTTCAATGGACAAGCCCTCGCCATACGTCCGATAGTTTGCCCCCAATGCCTGGGAAGTCTGCGCTTCCGTAATCGACAGGCCAGCGGCGTTGTAGCTCGATACCAAGGGACCCGCTGCTGGCGCTGTCGACATCAGAATTCCCGTATGATTTAGGGAACTCAATAAACCGGGCGAGTTACTTAGGTCCAGATTTTGGCCTGCGAGCGGGTCGGTTCCATCGGTTGAGCTTGTGGATGCGAATTTGGGTTCCAGGAATTGAATGTAAGCGACGTTTAATGTGTCTGCGTAACTCTGTTGTTGCAAGCCTGGAATAGAGTTGGCCTCTGCATTTAGCCCAGAAATTTTTCCAGCGACGGGAATATTGCTGCTTCCTGCAACCGCCACTGATTCAAATGTTCCTGAAGATTCGGTGAGGGTGGTAGTACCCTCCTGGTCAACCCCTGCCAATAGCGAAAGGAAATGAACACTTCCGTCCACGCTATTTTTATTGAGGCTGGTTAACGTCATTCCCAAGGGGTCGTGCGCAGCCATACTGGCGGTTCCGGCAAACGTGCTGACGAGTACAGTGTTTATTTTCTGCGTATCGGCCACCAGGTTTGTGTTTTGGTTGAGGACGCCGGTCAGCCACGCTTTGTCCTTGGCGGACATGGTGCTTGACACGACTTGAACCTTGCCATTGCTGGTGGCGATATCCCATTTCTGGTTCAACAGATCCGGGCGTTGCGCCGCAATCTTCTGTTTGGACTGATCCCAATCATTGCCGAAGGATTGCATCGCAGAAGCCATGTTGGTTCGGCCTTGCGTAAGAATCGCTTGGGAATTTTCCAGGCTCATGTTGGCCTTGTACGTGGTGACGTATTGACTGTTCGCCATCGCGATCTGAGCCGCAAATGGGAGTTCTGTGGAACTTGAATTTGCTTGCGACGAAGAACTTAAGGTCACCTTTGTCTGTCCCGATGTCAATACAGGCGTCGTTTGGCTTGGCGAAGACGGCGTTTGCGCCAAGGTGAGCGAGGCAGTGCCGTTTGCCGCATTGCTGGCCGATATAGATGATATTGACATTCTATCCTCAAATAAAAATATATTCCGACTGCCTCACGAACCAAATGGGAGTCAAGGCGAAACGGTTCGTCTTCTATCTGGGCAACTTCATCCGGCAGTGTAATCAACGATCAGTCGTCGTTGATATTTTATTTACCTGCCATTGAGGCGGGCTGCTTGAAGGGCGTCCTGACTCGATGCTTCGCTGGCTTTTAAAGAGCAAAAGGCATGTTCAAATTGAAACGCGCGACTACCTTCATATCATCGTTATTATCGGTACAAGTTTCGAGAAGTTTAATGCTCCTTGGGGAAGAACATTTGTGCTGCAAATGTTAAAGCCCAAAAAACACGTTCTGCCATTGAAAAATTAGCAAAACCCTACCGGATTGACTCGACCGCCAACCGACCGCAATTGGCCAATCGCAGCCCGTCGCAGCGCATTTCGCCCCACGGTGCGCTTGAAATCAACCACCAACATTCCCAGCCTCGCGTTGAAGCCAAATGACTTGCCCACAAAATACTCGGATGAACCTAAATACTAAATTTTCTCCATTAGTAGCCGACAACTTCATATGGATTGGCATCGAGCGATTTATGAAATCTATAAATTGATACAAGAAGAATTGGTGATTATGATCGCTGGCGAGAGTTGTTTCTGGAATCGTCCGATCGGGAAGTAAAAAAATTTGCTCTTGGCTTCCCGCACGAATGGGGGTCCGGGCGACATGGTGACGTGTTCAAGGAAAAATATGCCCATTTCGTCAATTTCGCCTAGTAGTGCGGCAGCCAGCGCCACCACTCTTACCGCCAATCAAGCGGCAATTGCCCAATCGCAGGTGCCGACTGTTCAGTCCGCCAATCAGACAGGAAGCAGCCAGACAACGGTGACGCTAAGTGCAGCCGCCGCAGCCGCCCAGGGAGTACCGGCCGCCGCGAATACCGGCGCACTTAGCATTGCCTTATATAAGTCGTACGCCGCTGCGCAAAATTCTACGGTGATTCTAAGTATCGGCCAACAGCACATGGCGGCGGCGATGGAATCGTTTAACAACGACTGGACTGCTGCCAAACAAGTCATCGGCGCGCAACGGCCTGATTTATTGAATAAGAGTTGGGACATCGTCACGGATCAGGGCACGATACAGGTGGTTTCCAACACTTTGTCAGATAGCGACAAAGCCTGGTTGACGGGCATACTCAACCAAAACAAGAATCTTGTCGCCGATACGCAGACCATCAATACCATCGCTGTCAGCACCTTCGGTGGAACGGCAGCGATGGCTGCGGACGACACGCTGGGGATGACGCTGACCAGTCTCAACCAAAACAGCGTCGATGGAAAACTCCATTTCCTGACGCTATTGGGAGAAAACAATGGTAAAATTTTTAATACTTCCAGCGTTGGTCAAATCGCGCCGTGGGGTTCACCCGGCACTCAAGGCAGTGCGTTAAACGCAGCATTTGTAAACTATCTGGAACCGGAATTTTTTTCCACCAGTGTGCCTGATGGAACCAACCCTTTGGCGGGCCAAAATATCGATACGCAGGGGTTGACATCGAGCGACGTGACGTTAGTCGTCAATCAAGCAATGATCGTTATGGGCGCTCTGACCTCAACATCAGGTAGGGACGAAGCACAGAGTGGTGGCTATAACGAATCTTTTTTGACACTGGCTGAGCAAACCCTACCCAGCATCCTCGATGCCAATTATAGAACATACGGAGAAGCGTTGACGGCCACAGGCACATCAAATTCATCGACGGGTTCCGCCTCTCAACTCGTGGGGCAAGCAACTGCCAATCAAGTGCAATCGACCGGCCAATCTACACAGACAAGCGCCCCCGCTTCTACCGCGACTTCCAATTCTGCGAAAAGTGCCAGCAGCGTCAATTCGTCCGGTTCGACAACCGGAGTGAACGCTATCCAGGATGTTTACGAGGAAGATGGGCAAATTCTATCGGGTGTGCAGAAGGCCATAGCGCCTGCCATGCAAAAAGTGGGAGCCGACTGGAATGGCGTCAAATCCGCTATTGCGGCACAACGTCCCGATCTGTTAAGCCAGAATTGGGATTTTGTGACCGATAACGGCACAGTGCAAGTAGTCTCCAGTACGCTGACAGCGGAGCAAAAATCCTGGCTGACGGGTATGCTAAATCAGAGTTCAAATCTTGTAGCCGATACGCAGACCGTCAATAATACGCTGGTAAACTTCTACAAAACGCCCGTGAGCAGTTCTGCGTCAACAACCGGCTCAACACCAATTGGTTTGCAAAAGAGCAATGCGTCGACAGGTTCAACATTATCCAGCTTGACTCCGCAAAGCATTGATGGGGCCATCCCTTTCCTGGCCTTGATGGCCGGAGCCGATCCAACTTCCTTGATCCTTCAGAGTTTGAAGAACCAGTCGTTAAATTCTGGGTGATATCATAGGAGCCATTCCATTGCCCTACGTATCGCTGGTTGTGGCGCTATTGCAAAATAATTATTAAAACAATTTCAGATTCATTGCGCGACTGACCGTTCATGGCCAATCGCAGCCCATTTCGCCCTACGGTGCGGTTGAAATCACCCCCCAATATTCCCAGCCTCGCGTCGATGGCGAATTGCGAGAATCAGGACGGCACCCTGGTCAGCTTCAAAGCTATACAGCGCAACATAACCCGTCTTGCCGCGAGAGATAACCAATTCCCGCAAATTCATCAACCTATCGGCGGATGACGTCGCAACAAGGCGACAGCCTCTTCGACCAATTCCGAACACCCGCGAATGAAACATTCAAATGATCCACCAACCGAGCATCAAACGATCACCATCTTGCCCGCAGGCATTGATTTTGCATAGCTAACCGCATATTGCGCTAATTCACGAAATCAGCGCAATCGAACCCCTGTTTGGGGACGTGCATGCACCATCACGCTGCACCCGCTTACGCATTTTGGTGATTTCACACCAATTTGCAGCATGATCGATGGCGTAAGGCATGGCCCCTCTGCAGGACCGGCACTGCATGGCCTACCCGCCATGCGGCGCGCAACTTGATCGCAGCGAGGCAACGCATGGGCCATATCGGTTCCAATAGTTCGTACTTCAACTACCTTCCCGGCAAGAATGCCAACGACGTCTACACCCTGTCGATCGACTATGTCGGCGGCGGCTATCCGGGTGAAAAATTCCAGCGTGTCATCGAAGTGCCGTGCGATATGCCGCTGTCGTCGCTGCATGGGCTGATCCAGCATCTGACCGGCTTCGACGACGATAAAATCCACGATTTTTACGTGGCGTCTTCGATACGCGGCAGGAAAATCTGGTTCAAGCGCGGCGGCCAATGGAAGAGCGACGGCCACACCGCCTTTGTCGAACCGATCGAGCAAGTCTTCGTCAGCAAGACCAAGCGCAAGCTGTATTATTCGTTCGATTTCGGCGACAACTGGATTTTCGAAATCGGCCGCAAGGGCGACAAAGGACCGCCGCAGTCGGACAGGAATTATCCGCGCGTCGTGCATGCGCGCGGCTTGCGTCCGATTTGAGCTGAACTAGCCCATGCCCCGGCCCGCGCCGGGGCCGGTGACCATCTCGAACAGATCGAACGCATCTTCGTACAGCAGCGAGCGCTTGGCCGGTGCTGCGTATTTTTCCGCGCTGCCGTAGGCCAGCAGCTTTTGTTCGCACTCGTGCCGGGTGCGGGCGACGATCGATTCGCTGCGCTCGCCATCGAGAATTTCCGCCACCCAATAGGTCAATTTCATGCTGCCTCCTGCGATTCGGCGTGATGAGGTTCGCGCGTCGGGAAACGGTCCATGCGGCTCAATACCGGAAACAGCCGCGCCCAGATGCCGGTCACGGCCAGCGTGGCGACGCCGCCCAGCACCAGCGCCCGCACCAGGCCGAACCAGCCGGCGGTGATGCCGGACTCGAACTCGCCGAGTTCGTTCGAGGCCCCGATGAAGACTGCATTGACGGCGCTGACGCGCCCGCGTATCGCATCCGGGGTCGCAAATTGCACCAGGATATGGCGGATATACACGCTCACCATGTCGCCGGCGCCCATCAGCAACAGGCATATCATGGCCAGGATCAGGTTGTCCGACACGCCCAGCACCACGGTGCCCAGGCCGAACAGCGCGACGCCGCCGAACATCCAGCGCCCGACGCGCCGGGTGATCGGGAAAAACGCCAGCGCCACCGAGGTCAGCGCGGCGCCGATCCCGGTGGAGGTGCGCAACAGGCCGAGCGCAATCGGGCCGGCGTGCAGCACGTCGTTGGCGTAGGCCGGCAACAGCGCGGTGGCGCCGCCGAACAAGACGGCAAACAAGTCGAGCGACATCGCGCCCAGCACCAGCGGTTTCGACCAGACGAAGCGCAAACCTTCGAGCACGGTATGCCAGGTCGCCGCGCGCGGCTGATCGGTCTGGCCGTCGACGCGGGTGCCGCTCATCAGCAATACCGAAGTCACCAGCAGCGCGGCGACGATGCCGTACACTACCTTGGGCCCGGCCAGATACAGCAAACCGCCAAAGGTCGGGCCGAGGATGACGGCGACCTGGAAACTCGACGAGGCCAGCGCCACCGCCTTGGAAAAGCTCTCCGCCGGCACCAGATGGATCAGGATCGCCTGCGTGGCCGGCATCATGAAGGCGCGCGCGCTGCCGTAGACGGCCAGCACCGCGAACACCGGCCAGACTGCGTGCAAGCCGGTCATCGTGTAGGCGAACAATAGCGCGCTGCACAGCAATTGCACGCCGAAGCAGACCAGGATGATGTTGCGCCGGTTGAAGCGGTCGGCGACGTGGCCGGCAATCAGGATCAGCAACAGGAAGGGCGCAAACTGCGCGAGGCCAATCAAGCCGAGATCGAAGACATCGCCGGTCATCGCATACACTTGCCAGCCGATGGCCACGCTTTGCATTTGCACGCCGATGGTGCCGAGCACGCGCGCGGCCAGATACAGACTGAAATTGCGATACTTTAATACTTCAAACCCATTGGTCGCCGCTAACGCCATCGAACACTTTCACGAATATTGACTTGAGCAAGCCTCGATGGTACAGGAATTTCGCCAAAGCAATTCGATCGGCGCTGCGCTCGCGGCACGCAGGCAGGCAGTCGCATTCACCGCATGAGGATATGACAATTCCGAATTTGGTGTAATGTTCCAATCTTTAGGGCGTAACAGCGCCCCGCTCACATGAATCATTATCTGTCATCATGAATACACATTCGCACATCGTCTACGTCGACCGCGACCCTGCGGACGAAGAATTGCCCTCGCTGGGCTCGCATCGCACCTGGGGCTTGGGCGACGTGGTCGCCGCGCTGCGCAAATCGCGCGAAAATACGCACAAGATCCGCCATCGGGGCCGCATCCGCGAAATTCCTTCGCAAGAAGCGCTGGCGTCCATCCTCGATGGCTTGGCGGCAGCGCTGTTTCCGACGCATTACGGGCAAACCGACCTGACCGACGAAAGCATCGATTTCTTCGTCGGCACCACGCTCAATTCGACCTTGAACGCGCTGGTCGAACAGGTGCGGCGGGCGTTGTTGTTTGTCGCGCGGCAAAACGATGCCGAGCATGGCTCGGATGCCGCGCACGTCGCCCGGCTGCACGCCCAAGCGCTGTCGATCACGCGCAATTTCGCCGCGCAATTGCCGGCGCTACGCGATTTGCTGGTCAGCGATCTGCAGGCGGCGTACCAGGGCGATCCGGCGGCCACCAGCATGTCGGAAATCCTGCTCTGCTATCCGGGCATGACGGCCACCATCTACTATCGTATCGCGCACGCGCTGTATGGCCTGGGCGCGCCGTTCGTGGCGCGCATGATTTCGCGCATTGCCCATTCCAGCACCGGCATCGACATCCATCCGGGCGCGAAGATCGGCGGCCATTTCTTTATCGATCACGGCACCGGCGTGGTGATCGGCGAAACGGCGGTGATCGGCCAGCATGTGCGTCTATATCAGGCGGTGACGCTGGGCGCCAAGCGCTTCCCGGCGGATGAAAACGGCGTGCTCATCAAAGGCAACGCGCGCCACCCGATCGTCGAGGACGACGTGGTGATCTATGCCGGCGCCACCATCCTGGGGCGCATCACCATCGGCAAGGGCTCAACGATCGGCGGCAACGTCTGGCTGACCCAGAGCGTGCCGCCCGGCAGCAACGTGACGCAGGCGCAGATGTGCAGCGATTGATTTGAGTTTCGCGCGCGCGCTTGCGGCACGCGTGTGCCATGGATTCGGCGCGCCGTCGGCGTGCCGATGCAGCGCGTTGCCCTGCACTTCCATGCTGACCAGATTTCCATATAGAGCCATTGCCGTTCCCTCCTGTCACAATTTTTCACTTCATTTTCACTTCTTTTTCACTTCTTTATCAGGCGACGCCGAACACGGCGCCACCGCTGATTCAATGGTAGGCATTGCCACATAAAAATGCTGTCAATATTGGCGCTGCACCTGTAAATAAATCGTATATACGATTTATATCGCTATTCAAAATTCAAAAAGACCGGCTTGCAAGTCGAACCGGCACAGCGTCTGCGCCATGCATTTTTACGCGGCGTTGACACGAAGCAGCCTATTTTTTACGACATCTTTACACCCGCGTCGCTACACTGATTTCATCCACCGCCGCGCTTGCAGCTTGCGTAGGCGACACCAGTGGAGGATCCGGTGTGCCGGGACAGTTTGAACTTGCTTGGGGTTAATCATGATCGTCACCATTTTCAGCAAAGATGCGCGCAGCGATCGCTCGATTCTCGCCGCCAATCTGGCGGCGCATTGCGCGCGCGAGCACCATGGCGTCGCGCTGCTCGATGCCAGCGCGGCGCAGCATGCGATGAACTGGGGCAAGCAACGCAACGAACAGCGGATCAAGCCAAAAATTGCGGTATTCGGCTCGCTGGGGCTGCGCTCGGACCTGGAGAATCCCCGTTCGTACCTGCGCAGCCACTACCAGGAAATCATCATCGACAGCGACGGCGCCGATTCGCTCAATACCGATTCGGCCTTGCTGGCGTCGAATGTATTGTTGATTCCGGCCTGGTTCCGCCAAGGCCAGAGCGGCCAACGGGAAAAGCTGATCGAGCACCTCGAAGAGGTGCGCCTGTTCAATCCCGCGCTGCGGATACTGGTGGTCGACATGCGCACCATCAGCGCCGGCAGCGATGTCGAAAAGACCGAAGCGCAAGCCGCCGCCGACTTTGCCGGCAGCGTATCCGGCGCCAGCCTGGCGCAGACCGTGCTGCACGAACGGCTCGGCGCGCAGCGCGCATTCGACGCCGGCCTGTCGGTATTTGAAGACGAGCCGATCAACGAGTGCGCAGCCGCCGAAATCGGCGATCTGTATCGGGAAATAGTTCAGTTGCATGCCTTGCCGATGCAGGCGCCCAACGGCGCCGAGGTATTGCACGCGCTGCAGAGACGGATGCACGGCAAGGCGACCGCCTAGGCTGGCGATCGCCTCGCTCGGGGCGGGAATACGACCGCCGATGGAGGCGGTTGAGCGTGGCGAAAGCTGCGGCAACTTGCCACAACATGCTGGACAAAAGACCAGGATTTTGCCGGCTTGGAATTTTTCCCGAGCACGTCCTCGAAATTCTTTCCGAATTGCGCAATTCGGTAGTACAGTGGCGGACTTCTTCCATTGCACCCCAACCGACCGATTCGCCCGCCGCCATGCACTCCGACGATGCCCCCGACCACGATGAACGTCCGTGGATCGTATTGACCACGACTTACGATGTAGAAGCCTGGATCGACCAGTTCAACCGCAATTTGCAGCGCCTGGCGCCCAACGCCAATGCTGCCGGCTACGGCATCTGCTTTCGCTTGAGCCACGGCGGCGAAATCTTTCTGCATACGACGACAGAAGGCGTGGTCTTGCTCGATGTCACCGATGAGGCCGCCTGGGTCGCGCCGGTGCTGACGGCGGCCACCGGCGTCGCGCCGCCGCCGGCGCAGATCTGGCAATTGCCCGCCGATACGCTCACGCAATTGCTGGTCGGCCTGCCCGGCCTGATCGCCACGACCCGGATCGTGTTGCAACATGATTACCGGATCAAGAAACGCTATTGAACTCTCGACGCACTGCTATGCGTTCGCATTGCAGCCGCATTGCAGTCATCTTCAAGTCATCTTCAAGTCATCTTCAAGTCATCTTTTTGTCGCAATTTCGCAAGTGCCAAAACGTCATTTCAGCGCAACAGAAGACGCAATTCTCAACAAAGTTGAGAGAAAAATGTTGCCGCGCCAAAAGTTTATTGTACGATACAAACACAGCTTCTCGCCGCATCGATGCGACGCCGTGGAAGCGCATAAATAGCAAAATAAAAATATCCAGCCAGTCGAGCGCAGCAGGGTTTTCGGCAGTGTGACGCTTCCACTGGAGCGAAATCATTCCTTGCGGGGTCATGTTTTACCATGAAAAAGGACAACCCCGCTTCACTCTTCCTGCGCATCGGCAGCGGCATCGGCTTCGCGTTGTCATCGGTATTTTAAGGAGTGCATGATGAAACTTGAATTGAAACCGTTCGTCCTGGCGGGTGTCCTGAGCGCGATCAGCGTGCCGGCATTGGCCGAATTGGTTGTGGTCGTCAATCCGAAAAACATGGCCGGCAACATGAGCCAGGAACGGATTGCGCAATTCTTCCTGGGCATTTCCACTGCCTTGAGGCCGCTCGATCAGACGGACGGCTCGCCAATCCGCGCCGAGTTCTACAAGAAGGTGGCGGACAAGGAACCCTCGCAGGTCAAGGCAGTCTGGTCGAAGCTGGTGTTTACCGGCAAGGGCAAGCCGCCCAAGGAATACAGTTCCAGCGCCGAAGTCAAGAAAGCCATCGAGGCCGACCCGAATGCAATCGGCTATATCGAAAAAAGCGCGGTCGACAGCGGCGTCAAGGTCATTTTGACGGTGCCCTGACATGCCGCACACTTTTCTGCGCAGCAATAACCGAAGCGCTCCGATGCTAATGCCTATGCCTTGCGGCCCGACGACCGCTGGTCGAAATATTTGTTCCGAGGAGATGTTGTAATGAAACGGATTCCCCTAACTCTGCTGCTGGCGGCGCTTCCCGCGTTCTCGCATGCAATCGATCTGGACGATGCCGGAACCTTCACCGTCACCGGTTTTTACAATCTGACCGGCGGCTACGTGGTCAGCGGCAATTCGCCGGTGACCACGTCCCCGTGGACTTACGTGCAGCCGTTTGCCAGCGCGTCGACCTCGGCCTGGAAATGCCCGTGCACCATCCAGAATTGGGAGTATGCGGGCGTCTATCAAAACGGCAAGGGCTTGCAGTTCAATCAGGAAACGCTGGGCGGCGTTCAATTCAAGAAGGACTTCACGCCCGAATTCTCGGCCACGCTGCAACTGGTCAGCCGCGCCACCAATCCGAATGCGGGATCGAGGCCGACCGTCGATTGGGCTTACGTCACCTTGACGCCGTCGCACGACTCCGCCTGGACCTTCCAGGCCGGCAAGTTCCGCATTCCGCTGTACTACTACAGCGACTATCTGTATATCGGCTATGCGTATCAATGGGTGCGCCCGGCGCCGGACGTGTACGGCTGGCCGATCTATTCGTACGATGGGGTCAATGTCGGCTACAAGAGCCAATTGGGCCCCAGCAACTGGTCGCTGACTTCGCAAATGTGGTACGGCAATTACACGCAAGACAGCGATGCCTACGACAGCCAAATCTATTACGGCGTGCCGACCAACGAATCGTGGAAAAAGATTTGGGGCGCCTATGCCTCGGTCAACAACGGCACGGTCGACGTGCGCGCAATGGTCATGAAATATCGCGACGACATCTGGCAAGACAATCCGGGCGGCCCGCCGACCACGCTGACCGGTTCGCCCTCGGAATTTACCCGCATCGAGGGCTTGGCCGCCAATCTGGACTACAAGAATTTCATCGTGCGCAGCGAAATCGACCGCTACCAGCAAATCGACTTGCCCAATGGCGTCGACAACGTCTACAAATACATGTTGATCGGGGCCGGCTACACCTTCTTCGGCAAACTGACGCCGATGTATACCTTCTCGCGCTACCGCACGGTTGCCGAGCCGATCGAAGGACGCAATACGCAAAACCTCAGCGTGCGCTGGGACTTCATGAAGAACACCGCGCTCAAGGTCCAGTACGACGTGTCGCGCGACGCGTCGCAGTACGCGACGCCGTTCTTCGGCGATTCCAAGCTGTTGTCGATCTCGCTGCAAGGGGTGTTTTGAACGTCGCCCCTGCTGCCTGGCATGCTCGTACGCGTTAGCGAATTGCAAATAAGCAATCTGACGACTATACTCTCAGCGACCAAGGTCTTGTCCCAGGATCGAATTGCAGCGGAGTGGCCAATGCGGAATCGGAATCTTGATATTCGAGCGTTCTGCGCATGGATATCGCTATTTGCTTGCTTTGCCGTTTTATCCGGCTGCGCCAGCCTGCCCGACAGCAACCCGAAGACGCCGTCGCAGGCATTTTCCGCGCCGTATGAAACCGCGCTCGGGAAAATCGCGCTGGCGTCCGCCCCCGCAGACAACGTCGACCAATCCGGCTTTCGCCTGATTCCGCTGGGCGCGTTTGCATTCGATACGCGCATCGAATTGATCCGCCGCGCCGAACGCTCGCTGGACCTGCAATACTACGTGATCGCCAACGACGAATCGGGGCTGACGCTGCTCAAGGAATTGGCGGCGGCAGCCGCGCGCGGCGTGCGCGTGCGCCTGTTGCTCGACGATCTGTATACAACCGGGCTGGATCAGAGCTTGCTGAGCCTGGCCAGGCTGCCCAATGTCGAAGTGCGCCTGTTCAATCCCTTCCCTTCGGGACGCAGCGCGTTATGGAGCAAATTCCTGTTGTCGGCGGGCGACTTCCAGCGCCTCAACCACCGCATGCACAACAAGCTGTTCGTCGCCGACAACGTGATGGCAGTCACCGGCGGGCGCAACATCGGCGACGAATATTTCATGTATGCGAGCGCCGCCAACTTCATCGACATGGATGCGTTCGTGGTCGGCAACATCGTGCGCGATTTGTCGGAAGTGTTCGACCGCTATTGGAACAGCGCCTACGTGTATCCGCTTGCGGCCTTCGTTGCCGACGATCCGCGTGCCGCAACGGCGACCCCGCGCGCGCCGGATTTCGGCATTGCGAAAACGCGCGGGCCGCTGGCGGCGGATGCGGTCGACGCGCTCGGCTACCATCCGGTCGCCATCGAACTGGAGCGCGGCAAGCTGGACCTGATCTGGGCGCCGGCCATGGTATTCGCCGATTCGCCGCTCAAGGTAACGGGCTTGACCGAAGGCGGCATGCACACCACCGTCACCAGCAACCTGATGCATGTGATGGATGGGGCGCAAGAGGAAGTGATCGTCATCTCGCCCTACTTCATCCCAGGCAAAATCGGCATGGAAGCGATACGTCGATTGAGCGAGCGCCATGTGCGCATGGTTCTGGTGACCAATTCGCTGGCCGCCTCCGACGCGCCGCTGGTCCACATCGGCTATTCGCACTACCGCAAGGCGATGCTCAAGCTCGGCGTCGAAATCTACGAGATCAATCCGGAGCGCATGAAGCAGCGCAACAAGATCTTCGAATTCGGCTCTTCGCGCGCGATGCTGCACGCGAAAATCGCGGTCATCGATCACAAGCAGGTATTCGTCGGCTCGATGAACAGCGATCCGCGCTCCAGCCGCGATAATACCGAAATGGGCATCGTCGTGGACAGTCCGAAAATGGCAGGGCAAATCATTTCCCTGATGCAAAGCGACGGCCCCTCCGGCAGCTTCAGGCTGCGCAATGCCGACAAACCCAACGGCTTCGAGTGGGTCGCCAACGACCGCGAAGACCAGGACCCCGCCGGCGAGGAAATTCTCGACGACGAACCCGGGGCCGGCATCTGGCTGAAGGCCACCCTGCAATTGCTGGCGCCGTTCGCGCCGGAAGAGTTGTTTTAGCGGCCCCTGCCGGACGCCAATTGCGCGGCGCAGTCGACACCCGACAAACGATCGTGTAGTGTCGGAGGCGCAACAAGCGGTTGCGCCTCCGCCGCGAATGAAGTCGAATCAATGGCAGTTCCTGGAATATTCAAACGACTGTCGGGCATCTCTAAAAATCGTAGCGAGCGGCCCAAGGTCGGGGTGAGAAGCGGAGCCGTACGTATGTACGGTGAGCATCGCAGACCCGAGATGGCCGGGCCGCGCAGGCCGCGCAGTAGATTTTTAGAGATGCCCTGTATGGATATCGCCAAATTGACCAAGTTCAGCATCTTCCCTCCTGACGATAAAAAGCAAAAGATCAGGATCCAGGTACTTTTCATGAGCGTCGGTTTTTACGCGCTGTGCGCGGTGCCGATCGGCCTTTCGGTCGACTTGGGCCTGTTGCCGCAGCACGTGATGCTGGTCTGGGCCGGATGGACGGCGGTCGGAAACTCTTTGATCTATATCGCGATGCGCTTGAATATCAACAAGCGATCCGGCGATCCCAGCCTGACGATGCTGCAGGTGGCGTTGGCGATCGGTTTGACCTTTTACGTGCAAATCTATGCGGGTCCGCTGCGCGGCGCCTATCTGATGGCGACCATGTTGGCGTTTGCGTTCGGCTGCTTCAAACTCACCACGCGCGAATTGCTGAGGATGGCCCTGCTGGCATCGGCGGCCTATGCCGCCACGATTCCGTTGATCAAGACCTTGGAAGGCGCGCACTTCAATCCGGCGGCGGAGTTGGTTCTATGGGTTACGTTCTCGGTGCTGCTGCCATCCCTGGCCGTGTTGACCGGCACCTTCAGCGATCTGCGCAAGAAGCTGACAGCAGCCAATCAGGCCTTGCGGGAACTGAATCGGTTCGACGGCTTGACCGGCGTCAAGAACAGGGCTTACTTCAACGAAAGATACGAGGTCGAATGGCGGCACGCGCAACGCACGCGCGACTCGCTCGGCATGCTGATGATCGATATCGATCATTTCAAGCGCATCAATGACACCTACGGCCACGTGGCCGGCGATGCCTGCCTGACGCGTGTCGCGGCCATCATCGGCGACACCGCCAGACGCTCCACCGACGACGCTTTTCGCTACGGCGGCGAGGAGTTTGCGGTGCTGCTGACAGCGACCGACACAATCGGCGCAGCGCATATCGCCGAAATCATCCGATTCCGAATCGAGACCGCCGAAATGAACTTCAACGGGCAAAAAATTGCTATCACGGTCAGCATCGGCGTCGCCGCGCTGGTTCCCGAGGCCGGCAATGTGACCGACCTGCTCATTGCCAATGCCGACAGCGCACTGTACCAGTCCAAGGAAAGCGGACGAAACCGCGTCAGCGTTTTCCACCGATCCGGGGACGAATAAGACAGCGTCGCTTGCCTATGGCACACTTGCAAGACTACTCGCGCGCAGACCGGGACGTGACATGGAAAAATCTCAAGCCGATTTCACCCGCCGTTATGCCGACGGGCAGTTGCGCACACGCCCGCTAGCGCCGACCATCGCACCGGATCTGGATGCCGGCCGCTATCTGTTGACCTTCGATAACGGCTTGCAAGCGCAAATCCATGTCCCGCCCGGTTACCAGCGAAGCCGGCCTCTGCCGCTGCTGGCGATCTTTCATGGCGCGCACGGCCTGGACGGCGGCGCAGTCGACCTGGCCAGCGCATGGGCGAAGCGCCACGGCGCTTTGCTGATCGCGCAAAAGTCGCATGCGGCGAGCTGGGACCTCTTGCGCGGCGCCTGGGGCGTCGATCTCGCGTTCACCGACTTCCTGCTGGCCTGGAGCATGCAGCGCTATGCAATCGACGCGGCGCGCATCGGGATTTCCGGCTTTTCCGACGGCGCCTCGTATGCGCTCTCGGTGGGACTGGGCAATGGCGACTTGTTTAGCGACATCCTGGCATTTTCGCCCGGCTTCATGCGCCCGGCCAAGCGGGTCGGACGAACCAGGATCTACGTCGCGCATGGCAGCGGCGACCAGGTCTTGCCGGTCGATTGCGGCCGCCGCATTGCCGGCCAGCTGGCGGAAGAAGAGTATGACGTCTACTACGACGAGTTCGACGGCGGCCACACGGTCCCGCCACCGCAGGCAGAAGCGGCGCTGCGGCGCTTCGCCAAGCGGCCATAGCGGGACGGCAAATTCACACCTTCTTGACGAATTCCGACTTCAGGCTCATCGCGCCAAAGCCATCGATCTTGCAGTCGATGTCGTGGTCGCTGTCGACCAGGCGGATATTCTTGACCTTGGTGCCCATTTTGACCACGCCGCCCGACCCCTTCAACTTCAAATCCTTGATGACGCTGACCGTATCGCCGTCTTGCAGCACATTGCCGGCGGAGTCACGATAGACCTTCGCGCCCTCGTCTGCCACTGCGGCTGCGCCTTGCGCGCTCCACTCATGCGCGCATTCGGGGCAAACAAACTGGCCGCCATCTTCGTAGGTGAATTCGGAGTTGCATTTTGGACACGGTGGCAAGGTACTCATGATGATTTCCTGACGGTTAAGACAGCTGCTTTAAAAAGCAGGCAGTATACCGCGCTGGGCAGGAAAATGAGCAAAGTTCCCTCCTCCTTGCAGGGCCAGCGCATCAAAATACCAATGAATTCAATGCGATAACCCGTCCCCTCCCCTTTGCAGGGGCGCCCGGCGAGGGGGAGGGTTAGGGCGGCCCGCGTAGGGAGGGGGTAGAGCGGTCAAAATACGTGATACGGTAATTTGGACGCTCTACCCCCATCCCAACCTTCCCCCTACGCCGGGCGCCCCTGCAAAGGGGAAGGAGCATAAGTGCATGATTTTGCGTTAAATTTGATGCGTTGGCCCTGCTTAAATCGCTAGAGATGCTTGTGAAAAATGGCAATTACAACCTTATCATCTGATTCTGGTATCGGTGGATGAATATGCAACCTATTTTGATGTCCTTCTAGCTTTCCGTGCCATTCGCAATATAGAACTCGCCCTTCAACGGTAATTTCTCGGGCTGCTCGGGACAATTCACTTGATCGCACGTCCGGCTTTTCTGGTGCCATCGTGACATTAAATCCCGAAAATCTCCTCTCAATGATTTGATTCGTAGGATGTGCATTCACGTCGTGCTCTACTGTATCGTTTGGATCAAGTGCCGGCGGAGGAAAAGTGAAAATCCAATAGCCATAGTCGTTTAACACAGCAAGGTATTTCCGAATTTCTATTCGCAAAGGAAGATATCCATTCGAGAGGTCATTCAATCCGTGCCAAACTCCTGGAGGAAAATATAGATCCGGGAACGCGTGCGATGACAGCCTCTCCAAAGTTTCCGCAGAGTCGTGTTCCACATCTATAGCATCACGCCAAAAGCAGCGATTTGAAGTCTCGTCATGCACCCAATGAACAGGCACCTCGGCAATGCTGGATTTAGTCTTATGTATTCCACTACGAGTTATGCCCAGGCAAGCGACCGCGAAACCGGTTCTGACGTTGTGATGTGCCCAAGCCAAGTCTATATTTACCTCCTGCGGTTCAGTATCTACGCCTATTTCGATAGCTTCCAACATCCCTTCCGGCAAATTTTCGTCGGCATACCGAGGTGCTCTCGCTAGCCATGCAGCAACTTCATGTCCGAGTTCCCGAGGCAGTAGGATAGAATCTTCCGAAAAAAATAGGCCCCAGAGGTCTTGAACATCGAGCATCGGGCGAGTTTGAAAATCGTCACCGATCCATATTTTTTCATTTCGTTCTCGTGCCACCATGATGCGGTCAAGCACCTTCTCGATGGAATTTATGATGTCAGTTCTTGACCAGCCGTCAAAGCGCCATTCTGCACCATTTACAACGAAGGCCACTGTTAGCTCCCGCGCCTGATACGTCCGAGTGACGCAACATCGATTTGATATTGATCGAAGAAACCATGCGGCCAATCAGAAATACCGCCAATCGGGGTAAACATTAATGGCTGAACTGCGGCACTGTCACCGCTCTTTGATTCAAAAAAATTGACTACTGCCTTGTCGTGCTGCAGAAAACCATATTCGCCAATGGCGCGCCGAACGCCGTTCAGTACATGGTCAGAGTGAGTCTCGACAATAACTTGCACTCCTCGACCAGCTAACCACGCCAAAAAAACGCCCATTCGTGACTGACCGGCCGGATGCAAGTGTGCTTCTGGATTCTCAACAATAATCACCCCACCGATAGGAGCAATCAACCCGGCCAAAATAATTGGAAGTGAATAAGACACGCCAAACCCCATATTTGGCGCTCGAACCCACTCCCCGCCGGGAGATCGAAATTGCAATGCTGTGATCGCGGAACCAGAATATGGCACCGTTTCGATTTCAACAGGGGTTGCAATTTCGGCTAACCAGCACTCGACCTGATATTTCAACAATGATAATGCAGCATCATCACTATTCGGATGTAGCCGATTCGACTGCTCCATTGGCCTACTACCGAGAATGGCGAGCAGCTGCGCACAGAATTCACCACGTTGCCCAACTTTCAGCTTTTCAGATGGTAACGGCAAGGCATCTAAAATGCTTCGAGGGCCGAGTCGTTCAGCGCAGAGATAGGTGAATCCCCGTGGCTCAATGCTAAAGGCATCAGGAATTGCCAACGGTTTTTTCTCAACTATTAAGTAAAGTGCTTCGTCGGATGGTACCCCGAATTTCCAGTGTGAATGGTTAGCCTCGGCGGAATGAATTGTAAATTCGATCGAGTCGCCGGAAGCCCAATTACGGACACTTTCTGCCGTACCAAGTTCCAATCCTTCAGCCTTGTTCAAACTTACTTCGTCATTGACTCCTCCCGAAGACGCCAAACGCATCAGTAGAAGCGCATGGATTAGTGATGTTTTTCCTGCACCATTAAGTCCCGCAAGAACAGTCAGAGAATTAATGGGAAATGACTCATCCTTAAAGCGTTTAAAACCTTTAATATCAATTCGATTGATCATTTCATTATCTTTGCCAAGATATCGCGAGTATGATGCAGTCTCAATTCGACGGCATTAGGCGCACCTGTACCGACAGTAACAGCGCGAGCGTAGTCAGGATCGTCAAACGCTTTCCGGAAAGCGTTTTCAATTTTCGCTTTATGCTTTGAGAGTTTGTCCAGCGAATAATCAGCCAGTGCAATGGCTTGTGCTTCGAATACGGCCCGATTAATAGGCCCACGTCTTTTTTCTGCGGGGGGCCATCGCCGGAATGCAGCCTTGCCAAGAATGTGATGAGCATTTTCCATCGCCCGATCAAAATCCCTCGCAAGGCGATTTAGAATTCTCGGTGCCAATACATCTTCCTGCGTTGAGGTTCCGTCAATTCTTCGAGTAAATTCTACTAGAAACGTATCCAAGCTGGAATATTTGCGATAATCTTCTTCAGAATATTCTCGGAATGCACAGAAACGCAAGGCAAGTTCACGAGTCGTCATGCGCCCACTATCCCGCGACCACCCATCTTCGGAATCGGTATCTTTGCGCCAATAGTGCCACCCAGTTGCTTTATCAAATGCATCCAGCTCAGACAGTTTCTTTAAGAACGCTCGGGACTTATCTTTGCTCATCGCATGCCTAATTTCCTGTGCGGAGAGCGGGCTACCAAGCGTATTTACCCTATTAAAAATGTCATACTTCACTTCATCCGGTGTTTGAGGCTCAATAACGTGAACGACAATTTGTGTGCTTCGGAAGCGACGATAAGCCGCTGGATCCAATTTACTATATACCAAGCCATCCAATTTAAGTAAATACTCAAGATCTGATTGGCCAAGAACGTGACCGTCTTTCATAAACAAAGAAATTGTCGAGAGTCTCTGAACACCATCCACGACCTGATACGTACCGTCGCTGCTTTGGTTAAAGTAAAACGCAGGTAGAGGGATTCCAAGCAAAATAGATTCCACTAGCCGAGTACGTTGACGCGCCTTCCAAACGAAGTCGCGTTGAAAGTCTGGCGAAAGATCAATTTCTCCATCCTTTATTTGCTCAACAACTTCACGTAATGAGAAATTCTTTGTCGTAATTCGGATTTTACCCGGATCCCAAGGTTTAGAACTTGAATCACCGCTAACGTCGTCATCGTCGGTCGCGTCGCGCGGCAAAATTTGCTCGTCGTCGTCGTCTTGATGGGGAATTTGTATATTGTTAGGCATCGGAAAATTGATTTGGATGGTAGCGTGATAGCATACCAGCATTATTGATTTTATAGCGCTGTTCACCGAAAGCATCGAGGTGAAACTGTCTCGCAAAACACCTCTCTTTACAGGTGATCGAGAAATCGGACGGACTCGCAAGAAACGAAAGAACTTGCCTCCGTTTTCTGTATTGTTAAAGCATACATCAAAATATTGCCCATCGCAGCATCTGATGTGCAAATTGCGACACTTTAGCAAATTATTAAGATTTATCCGATTCTCGTCAAGCATGCAGAAATTCCGGCCTTCCAATCAGTAGCCATGTTGGAATTCGACATAAAAACACAAGCAATGATCAGTCACAACCTTACCTACCACGATCGCCGTTAAATCGCCTCCAGCGCATTGCTCAAATCGAGCCGCAAGTCTTCGACATCCTCGATCCCCACCGACAAGCGAACCAGCGCATCGGTAATCCCCAGCGCCGCGCGCTGCGCCGCCGGAATGGTCGCATGCGTCATGACGGATGGCAGTTCGATCAGGCTTTCGACGCCGCCCAGGCTCTCGGCCAGCGCAAATACTTCGCAGCGCTCCAGGAAGCGGCGCGCGCCGGCCAGATCGGTCTTCAACTCCACCGAGACGATGCCGCCGAAGCCGTCCATCTGCCGCCGTGCCAACGCATGCTGCGGATGCGACTCCAGGCCCGGATAATAGACCTTGGATACCTTCGGATGGCGTTCCAGCCAGCCCGCCAGTTCCAGCGCGCTTTGGCAATGCCGCTCGACGCGCAAGGCCAGCGTCTTGACGCCGCGCAAGGTCAGGAAGCTGTCGAACGGGCCGGCGATCGCGCCGACAGAATTTTGTATGAAGCCCAGCTGTTCGCGCCAGGCGGCTTGATGCGGTTCGCCGCCGACAATCGCGATGCCGCCGATGACGTCGGAATGGCCGTTCAGGAACTTGGTGGTCGAATGCACGACGATGTCGAAACCGTGCTCCAGCGGCCTTTGCACGCGCGGACTGGCGAAGGTGTTGTCGGCCACGGCGATGATGCCGCGCTCGCGGCAGATCTTGCCGATGGCTTCCAGGTCGGCCAGCTTCAACATCGGGTTGGTCGGCGTTTCGACCCAGACCAGCTTGGTTTCCGGGCGCAAGGCCGCCAGCAGGTTGGCCGGATCGGTCAGATTGGCATAGTCGATCTGCAAGCCGGCGCTGCGCCGGCGCACCCGCTCGAACAAGCGGTAGGTGCCGCCATACATGTCGTCGCCGGCCACGATATGCGATCCGGCGTCGAGGATTTCCAGCACGCCTGCAATCGCCGCCAGGCCGGAGGCGAAAGCGAAGGCCTGCACGCCGCCTTCCAGATCGGCCACGCAGCGTTCCAGCGCCCAGCGGGTCGGGTTATGCGAACGACCGTAGTCCAGGCCCTTGTGCACGCCGGGGCTTTCCTGCACGAAGGTGGAGGTGGCGTAAATCGGCGGCATGATGGCGCCGGTCAAAGGATCGGCCGTTTGTCCGGCGTGGATCACGCGCGTGGCGAAGCGGCCGGAGGCTTTCTCTGCGGTCGGCGAAATGGCGAGCGGTTTTTTTGGCGTGTTCAAGATAGCGTCCTGCGCAAATGGTTTAAGAGGTCGAAGCGGGTAATCAATCCGTAAAAGGTATCGCTGTCGGCAATGATTGCCACCAGGCCGCGATCGAGGATGGCGCGCAATTGTTCGATGCTGGTGTCGGGCTTCAGGGTTTCGATATGAGGCGTCATGGTGGCGCCGACCAGGCTGCGGAACTGGGCGGCGTCGTTGGCCACTTTCAGCAGCACGTCGGACTCGTCGATGATGCCGATCACCTTATTGTCTTGAATCACCGGCAACTGCGAAATTTCGGCGCTGCGCATGCGGTTGAAGGCCGTGACCAGGGTATCGGATTGCTGCACGCTGATGACGCCGCCCTCGTCGAAGCGGCGACCGATCAAGTCGCGCAAGTCGCCCAGCGCTTTGCGCTTGAGCAAACCCTGGTCGATCATCCAGTTATCGTTGTAGAGCTTGGACAGATAGCGGGTGCCGGTGTCGCAGACGAAGGTCACCACGCGTTTCGGCTCGGTTTGCTCGCGGCAATAGCGCAATGCGGCGGCCAGCAGCGTGCCGGTCGACGAGCCGGCCAGGATGCCTTCGGCGCGCAACAGTTCGCGCGCGGTGCCGAAGCTTTCCACGTCGTCGATCGTGTAAGCGCGCTTGACACCCGACAAATCGGCAATCGCCGGCACGAAATCCTCGCCGATGCCCTCCACCGCCCAGGAGCCGCTGACATCGGAAACGTGCCCGGTATCCACGTATTCCTTCAAGATCGACCCCTTGGGGTCGGCCAGCACGAATTCCAGCGCCGGCTGATGGCGGCGGAAAAAGCGCGTCAAGCCGGTAATCGTGCCGCCCGATCCGACGCCGCAGACGATGGCATCGACGGCGTGCTGGCATTGCGCCCAGATTTCCGGCGCGGTGGTGCTTTCATGCGCCAGCGGATTGGCCGGATTATTGAATTGATCGGCGAAGAAGGCGCCGGGAATCTCGCGCGTCAAGCGCGCCGCGTAGTCCTGATAGTATTCCGGGTGGCCCTTGCCGACATCGGAGCGGGTCAAATGCACTTCCGCGCCCATCGCCTTCAGATGCAACACCTTTTCGGTCGACATTTTGTCCGGCACCACCAGCACCACGCGATAGCCCTTGGCGCGCGCCACCAGCGCCAGCCCGAGGCCGGTATTGCCGGCGGTCGCTTCGACCACCGTGCCGCCGGCTTGCAAACGGCCATCGCGCTCGGCGGCTTCGATCATCGCCAGGCCGACCCGATCCTTGATCGAACCGCCGGGATTTTGCGATTCCAGCTTGAGAAATAGCTGGCACGGGCCGGTATCGAGGCGCGTGACCTGGATCAACGGCGTGTTGCCGATCAGCGATAGCACTGCAGGGGCGGACTGGGTTTTCATGGATGCAATGGTCCTGGCGTCGGGTTGACAAGGGAGAATCGGATGTCGATTCGTGGTCGATATTCGATCAATAAAGGGGATCTCTAAAAGGGTTGTCAATACTAATTGACCGCTCGACTCAGCCAAACGAATTTAACCGCATATGGTTATGCGGGAAACGCACTGCCCCGCCGGTGTGTGATTCAAAGTTTGGAGAAACCTTCATTAGCCCCTCCGTCGTTCCCGCGAAAGCGGGAATCCATAAGCCGCTCGCTGGGCCGGGCTCACAACAGATTCCCGCCTTCGCGGGAACGACGGAGGTTTTGCGCATTGTGTTGATATTTCCCACACGGTTTGAATCACACCCGCCCCGCCGACTCGACGCATCCTAACTTGAATACATGTAGGCGCGCGACCAATCCAATCCTTCCGGGTCGCGCCCGGCCTTGCGGCACACCACTTGATAGAGCGAAATCCAGTCCTGCTGGAATGCATACTGGCAACCCGCCAGGTAGACGCGCCAGATGCGAAAGCGCTTGTCGCCCGCCAGTTTTTTCACTTCCTCGGCGTGAGCCTCGAAATTGTCGGCCCACATGCCGCAGGTCTTCGCATAGTGGCGGCGCAGATTTTCCACGTCCAGCACTTCCAGCCCGCCCTGCTGCATGCACTTCAAGGCCAGCCCGATATGCGGCACTTCGCCGTAGGGGAAGACATATTTCTCGATGAATTCGCCGCTGCCATAGGGCGTGTTGCCGCTGTCGGCGTCGGTCGAGGTGATGCCGTGGTTCATCACCAGGCCGTCGTCGGCCAGCAGCTTGTTGATCGCAGCAAAATACAGGGGCAGGTTTTTCAGCCCGACATGCTCGAACATGCCGACGCTGGTGATGCGGTCGAAACTGCCGCCGACATCGCGGTAATCCTGCAAGCGGATTTCGACGCGATCCTGCAAGCCGGCCTGTGCTACCCGCTCGCGCGCCAGTTCGGCCTGATTTTCCGAGAGCGTGATGCCGACGCACTTGGCGCCATACTTGCCCGCCGCGCGCAGCACCAGCGCGCCCCAGCCGCAACCGATGTCGAGCAAGGTGTTGCCGGGGCGCAGCTTGATCTTGGTGAGGATGTGATCGATTTTTTTCAGTTGCGCCGTGCCCAGGTCTTCGTCGCCGCGCTCGAAATAGGCGCACGAATAGACCATGTTTTCATCCAGCCAGCAGCGGTAGAAATCGTTGGAAACGTCATAGTGGTATTGGATCGCTTCGGCATCGTTGTCCTTGTCATGGCGAAAACTGCGCACCACCCGCGCAAACTTTCCCTCCAGCTTCAAGGTGCGCGCCGCCAGCGCATTGGCCACCGCAATCACTGCCTTGGCCTTGCCTTCGACTTCGATCTTGCCGTTGACATAGGCGTCGCCGAGACTAGACAGCGACGGTTGCAGCAGATACTTCAAAGCCGACACATGCGGCACGCGGATGATGACTTGCGGCAAGCCTGTGCCGAATTGCAATTGTTGCCCGTTCCAAAGATCGAGCTGCAATGGCAATGCGGCATGACTACGGATGTTCGACGCCCATTGGTCCAATCGTCTTTCCCAAAACATATATCATTCCTCCCAAGCGAAATGATGTCGCGGTTCAACAACGGTTCCCCCTAGACAGCCGATGCATGACGCCATGCAATTGAACTTCCGGAAAAAATATTGTCCAACCGGCTTGTATTGGACACGTGACACACGGAAAAGTTTAGCGTAACTCCGCATTTCTTGCCGAGGCGACGCGAGACCGGCATTGCCGCTACGAGTCGACACGTTCAATGCACCGGGTTACCATCACTTGATTCTCACCGCCAGATATCGGATACAGATGCCCGCTTCAAGCTTTCCTAGCACGTCATTCGCTCGTTCCATGCTGCCGCGCATGAAATCGGCGAATGTGTCCATCGGTATCGCGCTGTCGCTGCTGCTGCACGGCCTCGCCATGCTATGGTGGTGGAATATGACGCCGCCCGGCGCCGGGCTGACCGCGCATGTTCTGCACACGCTGCAAGTGCGCTTGCTGCGCGAATTGCCGCCTGCCCCACCGCCCGCGCCGGAAATTTCGCAAAGCAAGAACCTGTCGCAAGCGACGAACCGCCCGCTGCGTACCGCAAGAACGGCGCAGGCGGGCGCGCCAACGCCCCCGCCGCCAACTGCGACGGCACCGGTCTCGCAGGCGAATCCGGTCGCCGCCGAAAAGCACATCGATCTGGCGGCAGTGCATGCCAGTCTGGCCGCCATCGTGACCGAAGACGACCGCGAAAGGGGCGAGACGCCAGTCGGCCAATTGCAGGCCAAACCCTTGTATCGACCGGACGACGACAACCGGGTCGCCAAGGCGATCCGCAGCACCACCCGCCCCGACTGCAGGAACAACATCGCCAATACCGGCCTGCTGGCGCCGTTGTTTCTATTGGCGATGGCAGCCGACAAGAAGGATAGCGGCTGCAAGTGGTGATGCGCGCATCGTTGCGCCTTAGGCCGGCCTGCAGCGGGCGGATAGTTCAAAATTGTACAAATTGTTTCAATTGTCAATTATCGACAAGAGGTCACAACAAATGTAACGAGAGGTAAGACCAGATGATTTCAAGAACGTAAACCTCTATATTCAAGTCCGTACTACCTCCCCTTGTCACCCGCCTACAATTGGGTGATTTCAGTCCGCCGCCGCAAGGCGTTGCGGACTTTTTTCTTGCGCGTTTGATTCTCGCTGCCGACCTGCGAGCGATAGGGAACGGGGCCATTGCTTGTGGTCGATTGCCATTGCGCGCGTCGGATTGCAAACATCTTTGCCCCGTGCGTTACGACAGAACTTCGCAGCGCGGCAAACCTGAGCGCGCCTCGCGATAGATATTCACGGACGCAATATAGAGAATTTGCGCGCAATCGATATTGCTTGCATAGAAGTCGTGTCATAGTATACACTTACATTTTTTGCAACTACGTAAATCGCTTTCTATTTCCCCCTCTCTCAGCCACCGAACGACAATTCCGCCATGAATAAACATTCGTTTTCCAGCTTGTTTGCCTTCCTGTTACTGTTGTGCGCCAGCCTGCATGCATTCGCCGCCGATAGCAAGCCGAGCGTCGAAAGCTTTTTCAACGACCCGGAAATCCGCGCCGTCGCACTTTCTCCGCAGGGTCACTACGTCGCCATTGTTGCCAGGAATTTCAGCAGCGGCCAGGTCGTTGCGGTGCGCAGCACTGCGGACTTGACCAAAGTGACCGCCGTAGCCTCCACCGATGGCGACCCCATCGTCGCGGTGCACTGGGTCAATGAAAACAGACTTACTTTCACGGTCCAGAATTCCCGCCTCGAATTCGAGAGCAATCTGGACGAAATTGCCGTCGATCGCGACGGCTCGAATCTGACACACCTGATTTCAGGCAATTGGAGACACAATCAGGAAAATCTGAGCAGCAGCATCAAGGACAAGACCTTGACCGCCGACTACGCATTTTATAGCACGCTAAACGACGGCTCGGACGACATCGTCGTCAGGAAGTACATATTCGATAACGTCGACCACACCGTCAAGACAACTCACCTGTACCGGCTCAACACCAAGACAGGAGCGTTGTCCGATTTATCAACGAGCAACACGCCACATAACGTCTATGCGTGGGAACTGGACGAAAATGGCATGCCGCGACTTGCCTCGTCACACGTCAAAGGACGTTGTATCGTATCCTACCTCGCGCCGGGCTCGAACGAATGGGCGGAAATCGACAATGCCGACTGTTACAAAGACAGGAGATTCATTCCCGTTTTCCTAGATGGCGCCAACAGGCTATTTGTCCGCAGTGAGTATCGCGGCCACGACGCTCTTTTTTCGTACGACCTGAAGAAAAAAGAAATGGCGAGCGAACCATTTCTCACTGTCGACGGCTTCGATTTCCTTGGGTCGCCGGAAGTCGACCAATTGACCAATAAAGTGTTGGGCATCCATTTTACAACCGACGCAAGATCCACGGTCTGGCTCGATCCGCATTTCAAGGAAATTCAAAAGAAAGTCGATAGCACTTTAAAGTCGACGACCAATACGATTACCTGCGGCGCCGATTGCCTGAACTCGCCGGTAGTCTTGGTGATATCCCGCTCCGACCGGCAACCGACGCAGTATTTCATCTATACCGTGGCCAGCGGCGCGATGGTCGGCTTCGGCGGCACGCATCCTGCCATCAAGCCGGCGCAGATGGGAGTGCGCGACTTCTATCGCTATCCGGCGCGCGACGGTTTGTCGATTCCCGCGTATGTGACGATGCCGCCGGGCAAAGCCTCCGGCCCGTTGCCGACCGTGGTGCTGGTGCATGGCGGCCCGTATTTGCGCGGCGCATCGTGGGAGTGGGAAGGCGAAGCGCAGTTCCTCGCCTCACGCGGCTATGTGGTGATTCAACCGGAATTTCGCGGCAGTTGGGGCTTCGGAAACAAACACTTTAAGGCCGGCTGGAAACAGTGGGGGCGCAGCATGCAGGATGACCTTGCCGACGCGGCCAAATGGTCAATACAAAAGGGGTGGTCCGATCCGAAGCGCATCGCCATCATGGGCGCCAGCTACGGCGGTTACGCGACGCTGATGGGATTGATCAAGAATCCGGAACTCTTCCGCTGCGGCGTCGAATGGGCAGGTGTGACCGATATCGACATGATGTTTACCAGCGTCGAGAGCGACGCCTCGCTGGACAGCCTGAACTACGATATGAAAACCCTGGTCGGCGACCCGGTGGCCGACGCGGCGATATTCAAGGAGACCTCACCGTTGGAAAACGCCGCCAAACTGACGCAACCGATATTGCTCGCGCACGGCGTCGAAGACCGGCGCGTGCCGATTGCTCATGCTACGGCATTCCGCAGCGCAGTGAGCAAGAACAACGCCAACGTCGAGTGGATCGTCTATTCCAACGAAGGCCACGGCTGGTGGCACCAGGACGACCGCATCGATTTTTGGAAGCACGTGGAAACCTTCCTCGACAAAAATCTTTAATGTAATCTCCCGCTCGACGCGCCTCGGTGTGCGGAATTGACGTTCCGATGATTTTCGCACTACCGTGGCGCGGCCATCGCCGCGCCCCCCTCCTGCGCGATTTCGCAAAATATGATTGAATATCCCTTTTCGCGGCGGGCGATCGGGCCCTGACTTTGCGCCGGTCTGCGCAAAAAAACAGCCGACAAACACACGAAACATACCAGGCACTTGTTTTCCTGCGGAAATCATATTATGATTTAGTTAGATATCTAATCATAAGAGACATATCTATTTGCAAAATGTCCTGACTAGCCTTGATTGCAACACCCCGGTTTTCCAGAATAATCCCTTGCGGCGCGCTTTTTCGCGCCCTTAGTACCCTTACATGAGGTTTTCCATGCCATTCAAACGCAATGCTGCCGGGCTGTTTACCTTGCTGGCCGTGGCCGCCGCCCTGCCCCTGGCCGGATGCGGCAAGCAGGAAGCGCCTGCCGCGCCGAAGAGCGTGCCGCAGGTGGGCGTGGTGGTCGTCAAGGCGCAACAGATCGCCGTCACCACCGTGTTGCCGGGCCGCACGTCCCCCTACCAGATCGCCGAGGTGCGCCCGCAGATCGGCGGCATCGTATTGCAGCGCCTGTTCCGCGAAGGCGCGGACGTGAAGGCCGGCGAGACCTTGTACCAGATCGATCCGGCGCTGTATAAAGCGACTTACGACAGCGCGCACGCCAATCTGGCCAAGTCGGAAGCCAATCTGGCAACCGTCAAACTGAAGGCCGAGCGCTACCGCGAACTGGTCAAGATCAATGCCGTCAGCAAGCAGGATTTCGACGACGCCGAAGCGGCTGAAAAGCAGGCGTTGGCCGATGTCGCCGCCAGCCACGCTGCGTTGGATACCGCGCGCATCAATCTCGACTACACCCGCATCGCCGCGCCGATCTCCGGGCGCATCGGCATTTCGACCGTGACGCCGGGCGCGCTGCTGACGCCAAGCCAGACGGTGGCGCTGACCACTGTGCAAAGACTGGACCCGATCTACGTCGATGTCACGCAATCGAGCGCCGACCTGTTGCGCATGAAGCACGCGCTGGAAGACGGCTTGCTCAAACGCGCCGGGCCGCAGGCGGTCAAGGCGCACCTGCTGCTGGACGACAACTCGAAGTACGCGCTGGAAGGCGAACTGGCCTTTTCCGACGTGACGGTCGACCAAGGCACGGGCACCGTGACCTTGCGCGCGATTTTTCCCAATCCCAAGCATGACCTGTTGCCCGGCATGTTCGTGCGCGCCGTGCTGGAAGACGGCATCAACGAAGGCGGCCTGATGGTGCCGCAGCAAGGCGTCACGCGCAACGCGCGCGGCGACGCCACCGCGCTGGTGCTGGGCGTCGACGGCAAGGTGGAATTGCGCCAGTTGATCGTGGGCGAAGCGGTCGGCAATCAATGGGTGGTCAAGAGCGGCTTGAAAGCCGGCGACCAGTTGATCGTCGAGGGCTTGCAAAAGGTCAAGCCGGGCGTGGACGCGCAAGCGGCGGCGCCGACTGCGGCTGCCCCTGCCGCGTCTGCAGCATCTGCCGCATCTGCCGCATCTGCAACGCCCGCTGCACCGCCTGCCGCAGCAGCACCGGCTGCGTCGAAACCATAAGGAAGCGCCGCTCATGTCCCAATTCTTCATCAACCGCCCGATTTTCGCCTGGGTGATTGCGATTGTCATCATGTTGGCCGGGATGTTATCGATCGTCACGCTGCCGATCGCGCAATACCCGGCGATTGCGCCGCCGGCGATTGCCATCACCGGCACCTACCCCGGCGCTTCGGCCAAGACGGTCGAAGATTCGGTCACCCAGGTGATCGAACAAAAAATGAAAGGCATCGACGGTCTGCGCTACATGGCCTCGACCAGCGATTCCTCCGGCGCGGTCAGTATCACCTTCACCTTCGAGAACGGCACCAATCCCGACATCGCGCAAGTGCAGGTGCAAAACAAGCTGCAACTGGCGATGCCGTTGCTGCCGCAAGTGGTGCAGCAGCAAGGCTTGACGGTCGCCAAGTCGACCAAGAACTTCCTGATGGTGGAAGCCTTCGTGTCCGAAGACGGCAAGATGACCCAGTTCGACCTGGCCGACTACGTCGCCGCCAACGTGCTCGATACCGTCAGCCGCGTCAAGGGCGTGGGCGACGTGACCATGTTCGGCGCGCAATACGCGATGCGCATCTGGATCGATCCGGCCAAACTGAACAGCTTCAAGCTGACCCCGCAGGATGTCAGCGCCGCAGTGCAGGCGCAGAACGCGCAAATCTCCGCCGGGCAATTGGGCGGCACGCCGGCGGTCGACGGGCAGCAATTGAATGCCACCATCACCGCGCAAACCCGCTTGCAGACGCCGGCGCAATTCGGCCAGATCATCCTGAAAACCACAGCCGGCGGCGCCACCGTGCGCTTGAAAGACGTGGCCCGCATCGAACTGGGCAGCGAAAACTACGGCACGCGGGCGCGCTTCAACACCAAGCCGGCCACCGGGATTGCGATCAAGATGTCGACCGGCGCCAACGCGCTCGACACCGCCGTCGCCGTCAATGCCAAGATCGCCGAACTGTCGAAATTCTTCCCGCCCGGCATGAAGGCCGTGGTCGCCTACGACACCACGCCTTATGTGAAAATCTCGATCGAGGAAGTGGTCAAGACCCTGTTCGAGGCGGTGGTCCTGGTGTTCCTGGTGATGTATTTGTTCCTGCAAGACTTCCGCGCCACGCTGATCCCGACGATTGCGGTGCCTGTCGTATTGCTGGGCACCTTCGGCGTGCTCAACGCTTGCGGCTTTTCGATCAATACCTTGACCATGTTCAGCATGGTGCTGGCCATCGGCCTGCTGGTCGACGATGCCATCGTGGTGGTGGAAAACGTCGAGCGCGTGATGCGCGAGGACGGCTTGCCGCCGAAGGAAGCGACGCGCAAATCGATGCGCCAGATTACCGGCGCGCTGGTCGGGATTGCGCTGGTGCTGTCGGCAGTGTTCATCCCGATGGCGTTTTTCGGCGGCTCCACCGGCGTCATCTATCGGCAATTCTCGATCACCATCGTTTCGGCGATGGTGCTGTCGGTGGTGGTGGCCCTGGTCTTGACGCCGGCGCTGTGCGCGACGCTGCTCAAACCCATAATCCCCGGCCAGCACCACGAAAAGGGCGGCTTCTTCGGCTGGTTCAACCGCAGTTTCGACAAGTCCAGCAAGCGCTATCAAAACTCGGTCGGGCGCATCATCCAGCGCAGCGCGCCTTACCTCGTCATCTATCTCGTGGTGGTGGCGGCGATGGCCGGATTGTTCCTGCACCAGGCCAGCGGCTTCTTGCCGGACGAAGACCAGGGCATCCTGTTTAGCCAGATCGTGCTGCCGGCGGGCGCAACGCAAGAGCGCACGCTGGAAGTCATCAAGCAGGTCGAGCATCACTTCCTGGTCGACGAAAAGGATTCGGTCGCCACCATGTTTACCGTGGCCGGCTTTTCCTTCGGCGGCAGCGGGCAAAATGCGGGGATGGCCTTCGTGCGCCTGAAGCCCTGGGACGAGCGCCCGCACGCCGATCAGCGCGCGCAAGCCGTGGTTGCGCGGGCGATGCGATCGTTCTCGCAAATCCGCGATGCGATGGTGTTCGCCTTCGCGCCGCCCGCCGCGCTGGAACTGGGCAACGCCAGCGGCTTCGACTTGCAGTTGGAAGACCGCGCCGGAGTCGGCCACGACAAGCTGATGGAAGCGCGCAACCAATTGCTGGGCATGGCTGCCAAAGACCCGCTGCTACTCGCAGTGCGCCCCAACGGCCAGGACGACACGCCGGAATACCGGCTCGACATCGACCAGCAAAAAGCCAGCGCGCTCGGCCTTTCGCTGGGCGACATCAACACCGACCTGAGCGCCGCCTGGGGCAGCGCCTATGTCAACGATTTCGTCGACCAGGGCCGCACCAAGAAAGTCTACCTGCAAGGCGACGCGCCGTCGCGCATGCTGCCGCAGGATATCGGCAAATGGTTCGTGCGCAATGCCGGCGGCGAGATGGTGCCGTTCACGGCGTTCGCCTCCGGCCATTGGGCTTTTGCCTCGCCGCGCCTGGAACGCTACAACGGCTTGCCTTCGCTGGAAATCCAGGGCCAGCCATCGACAGGACATAGTTCCGGCGAAGCCTTGACGGAGATGGAAAAACTGGTCGCGCAACTGCCGCCCGGCATCGGCTTCGAGTGGACCGGCTTGTCCGACCAGGAACACAGTTCCGGTTCGCAAGCGCCGGCGCTGTATGCTATTTCGCTGCTGTTCGTGTTCCTCTGTCTGGCGGCATTGTACGAAAGCTGGTCGATCCCGTTCTCGGTGATGCTGGTGGTGCCGCTGGGCATCGTCGGCGCGCTGCTGGCGGCTTCCATGCGCGGCTTCGCCGACGACGTTTACCTGCAAGTGGGACTGTTGACCACGGTCGGCCTGTCGGCCAAGAATGCGATTCTGATCGTCGAATTCGCCAAGCATCAAATGGAATTGGGCGGCAACCTGATCGACTCCACACTGGAAGCGGTGCGCATGCGTCTGCGCCCGATCCTGATGACGTCGCTGGCCTTCATGTTCGGCGTGCTGCCGCTGGCGATCAGCCACGGCGCCGGTTCCGGCAGCCAGAACGCCATCGGCACCAGCGTCTTGGGCGGCATGATCAGCGCCACCGTGCTGGGCGTGTTCTTCGTGCCGCTATTCTTCGTGCTGGTGCGGCGCGTGTTCAAGGCCCCGCCCGCGTCCGAATCCGAGACCGCCACCATCGAAGCAGGAGGACATTGAGATGCGTTACGCGATCCCGACAATTTTCGCAGCAGCGGCGCTGGCCGCCTGCACCAATCTGGCGCCCGACTATCAGCGCCCCGCCGCCCCGGTCGCCGCCAACTGGCCGAGCGGCCCCGCTTACAAAGCCGATGCAGCCAACGCCGGCGAGCACGCCACGGCGGACGCCGATTGGCGCGCCTTCATCCTCGACCCCAAGCTGCGCCAGGTGATGGAACTGGCGCTGGCCAACAACCGCGACTTGCGCACCGCTGCGCTGAACATCGAAAAGACGCAAGCGCAATACCAGATCCAGAGTTCGCTGCTGTTCCCGCACATCAACGCCAGCGCCGCCGATTCCGGCTCGCTGACCCCGGCCAACCTGTCGGCGACCGGCTCGCGCATGGTGCTGCATGAATACACGGTCGGCCTCGGTTTCAGCAGCTACGAGCTGGACTTCTTCGGCCGCCTGCGCAATCTCAAAAGCGAAGCGCTGGAGCAATACCTGGGCACCGAAGCGGCGCAGCGCAGCACCGAGATCAGCCTGATTGCGCAAGTCGCCGCCGCCTACCTGAGCCTGGCGGCGGACCAGGAACATCTGGCGCTGTCCGAAAACACGCTGAAAGATCAGCAAGCGACCTATGCGATGGATCAACGCCGCTTCGAGCTGGGCAGCGCCTCTCAGCTAGACCTGGCCCAGGCGCAAACGGCAGTCGACACCGCGCGCGGCGATGCCGCCCGCTACACCGCCCTGGTCGCGCAAGACAACAACGCCTTAACGCTGCTGGCCGGCGCAGCAATACCAAGCGACTTGCTGCCGGCGCTCTCGCTTGCCAACCTGACCGCAGTGCGCGAACCGACGACCGGCTTGCCGTCCGACCTGCTGCAAAACCGTCCCGACATCGTCGAAGCCGAGCATCAATTGAAAGCCGCCAACGCCGACATCGGCGTCGCCCGCGCCGCCTTCTTCCCCAGCATCACGCTGACTACCTCGATCGGCACCGCCAGCACGCAGCTATCGGGCCTGTTCAAATCCAGCCAGCGCACATGGGCCTTCGCGCCGCAATTGAACCTGCCGATCTTCAACGCCGGCAGCAACACCGCCACGCTGCAAGTGGCCAAAGTCAATCGCGACATCGCGGTAGCGCAATACGAAAAAGCCATCCAAACCGCCTTCCGCGAAGTAGCCGACGCCCTCGCCGACCGTGGCACGCTGGACGCCCAACTGGCCGCGCAACAATCGCTGGTCGACGCCACCACGCAAAGCTTCCGCCTGTCCTCGGCGCGCTACAAGCAGGGCATCGACAGCTATCTGGTGGTGCTCGATTCGGAGCGCTCGCTGTATGCGGCGGAGCATAATTTGATTGCGTTGCAGTTGGCGCGGCAGGGGAATTTGGTTAATTTGTATAAGGCGTTGGGGGGTGTGGGGGTGACGGCGCATTAAGGAGCGCGAGCGCCTAACTTGAATTTTGTGGTGGCATCATCGGGTGACACTAACTCCGCAGTGGGTTTATGCTAACGCTTTGTCAGCCCAACGTGCGACGCTCACAAAACACAAACATTACGGTCGGCTCGTGAAACCGCCGATCCGGCACCCGATGATGCCAATTTCGACAATGGAAAAATATGAACGATACGGGGCTTACGACTTTCATTTCCTTCGTTGGTCACATTCAATTTCATGAACATCAGATGCCTCTGAAGTTTCGCGCCAAGATTGCGGGGAACGGTGAAGTCGAATTTGAATTCGAGACCATGCCCATTTCAAAAGACACTACATTCATCTATCGAGAATGGGACTCGAATCGTAGAACCCTTAACAAATTCTCACTCTCTGGTATATCGGAAGATGGAATTCGATTTTCGACCGAAAATCTCTTCTTCACGTCAATGAAGTCCTCAATTGGTGATGCAAATGGCGACACAATGAACCCGATCGGTTCGTGTATAACAGCCCATTTTTACCGAAAACTTGCAGAACCAGTGGTGTATCCTAGCGCACGCATGTGGCTAAAAGGATTTCAGAATTTTCGTGAATTGCGTACAGAATGTTCTCTTGGTTCGGTTGCAATGAACGGCGCGTCGGATATCCAAAATCCCGATGCACTTACCGGTAATATATTAGTCAAGTCGAACGCAATACCACTGGACCTTGCCGCGTGGCGGCAATCAGCTGATAAAATGTTCGAACATTTGCGCAGGATAATGTCATTCGCATCCGCAGTCGTGCTTCATTCGCCAGTTTGCGAATACTTCAATGGCAGCGAAGTTGAGGTCGTTACGTGGGCGCAAGTCAGTCAATCGCGGGCATCAATGAGGGTCATACACTATTTGAATCAAGAACCGATATTTCTAGCAGCGGTTACGTCGTATTTCTCGCCTCCCGTTGAAGTGAAGAATCTTTTTCACGCAATCGAATGGTTTGCAATGGACGCTACTTACAACGAAGTGCAATTGGTCAATGCCATGACAGTGCTAGAAAATTTGGTGACATCAAATCTTGGAGATGACTCGACGCTGATCCTAGAAAAGCCGCAATTCAAAAAAGTAAGGGAGTCTTTGCGGGAGACGATACGATCATGCATCGAGAATTCGCCAAGCGATCGAGCAGTTGCTAACCCTGAAGTTTTGAAAGAGTTATATGAACGGCTTGGCGATCTGAATCGCCGCTCAATCTTCAAAAAATTGATGATCTTGGTTCACCGCTGGTCCGTACCTCTAGAAGGCATTACGGCGACGAAAATAAAAGAAGCAAAAAAGGCACGCGATCATATTGTTCACACTGGGCACTATACGCCAGGTAAGGACGACGAGCTTTGGGACCATGCGATGGTAATTCGTGAACTTGTAGTACGCTTTCTCTTTACTGCAATTGGCTACAAGGGACCGTATATCTCATTTGTTGGTGGCATGCACCACGCAGCGTTTCCTCCGCAAACCATTATTCAGGAGGATGCAACATTAAATTAAGAAGCTCGGTAGCAAGTAAGATGGAAAAGCGCCGCGCCTTCCACCAAAAGAACAATACAAACACCGCGTCGGCACGTCAAGCAATCACTGTGCGTGAACGACCAAGCGAGGCAGATGGATTATCGAATGCTGGTGAAATGCAACGGCAAATGGTGGAAGGCGCTGCGCTTTTCCACCCTTGTATTATGATTTCGTGGTTTGATAAGAAGTCAGACCATGTTTCAAATCTTGAGGGGCACCTCAAGATCGAGCGGTTGGATGCCGTTTCCACCCTTTGGCCTCAAGCCAGT
>JARLJG010000011.1 GCA_031291325.1 Burkholderiaceae bacterium | reverse complement strand
TTGGCAAGCAGGCTGTCAGCCAGTTTGACCAATTCGGGATCGGGCTTGGCCCGCTTGGTGCGTTTTACGTAGGTCATTGTTTCCTTTATACAGGCAGTCTCCTGCCAAATGACCATTTACACAAAACTAATTACACCCTCGGCTATTCCAAGTCGTTTCGACGAAATCCAATTGTATCCAGTCGTTCTCAAACAAATCGTTTAGCTGCCAATTCCAACTTTCTTCCTCGTTCTCCGCCATGACCGAACAACGGGCGTGATTTAGCGGAATGTTCGCGAGCATGAAATCGAACCCGCCTTCTGGCGGATGTGACAAACGAATTTTTTCCCGTTCCTTGGCTTGCACATCGAAGCCAATTCGATAGCCGGCAGGTACTTCGTATTGCTCATTCTGCGTCGCCGTGCCTTCAATCTCCGTAATGTTGCTGGTTGTCGAAGAAGATGCAACGCTATATGTAAACTTTAGACGGTCGCCGGGCTTGATTGTTTTGACCCAATAATCCTGCATTTGGTTGCCGTCATTCTTCACCATTATCCGCAGGTGAACATAGCCCTCGGCCGAGTTGTACAGATGAACGCCAAGCCCGCCACGTTCCGCTGAAATTGCGGTAAATGGACCAGCATCGTTATATTCAATATTCAGGGTGTACATTTATCCACACTTTCCCTCGTACACGTTTGCCATTTCAGCTAATTCTTCTCGTTCGCCAGCGTCAAGCGCAATGGACAAATCGTTTAAAATTCCAGCGACTAAATGGTATTCCGTTTCACTCTTGATCGCGTTACGCGCAATGATCTTTTTGTACTTCGACCAATATCTCATGCGAATGGTCGATAGCGAAACAATTCCGTGGCTGATAAGCTCGCAATCCACGTCGGAGGTTCGTTCGAGGGAAAAATCTTGCGATTGTTCTACGATGTCATTTGTAGCTTGCCGCAATCCGTCCAAGGCCTTTGATCTACCATATTTCTCAACGATTTCCAGCAATACATTCGATGGATGAATTTCCGCATTTCGGTCGATTTTCATGAAGGCGGTCAAATAATATTGAACGAATGCAGATAGCTCGTTGAATTCGACTTCTTTTTCTGGAGACATTTTCCTTGTCATGATGCCGTAGCTTTTCCTTTACATCGCCCAATCAGATCACAGTCCAACCTTCGATTTTTTGGCACTTCGCCATTGATCTCGCAACAGTAGCACAGCGTTGAGGCGTTCGGCCTGCGACGCGGTAAGCGTAGCACGCTTGAGCTTCGGCAATATAGCTATGAACATATACCCAGACCGAAAGAAGTATGGGCGGCATTCGACGAAACATAATGCAGTTTCAATCGTGTCAGCATCGCCCCGCGCTATCCGTTCAAAGGCATTTGTATAGCCGCCGGGGAAAGCCAAGATGTCATATCGAGCGTGGAATTCAGCGCAAGCACGTTGCCACTCCTCGCGCTTCATGACGCTTTTACCCCGAAACAGGAAAGTTTCGTGAATGCGGGCGTGAAGCCGACTAATCTCTTCGGCGTTTTCGGTGATGATGCGGGTTAGCTCGACGGTGTTCATATGCAGTGATTCTCTACCGGACAGTCGCGTGACCGACTACCTCGCCTGTATCATCATTGTAGACATAAAGGGTTGACATGCGTGTTGGCATCCCATTATTCCCGAGCTATCAACCGCTTAACCCGCGCCCGTCTCGCCATCAAATATTGCGCCAACAGCGCAAGTCCCAACACGACTCCCAGCGCAACGAATAGCAGGGCGTTGCGCAGCAAGGCCGTGACGAATGCATCGAGGCGACCGACTACGGTGGGGGGCTTTATCGCCAGCCATGCCGACGCGTTTGCGCCCAATAGTTCGATGGAGAACGCGCCTGGTTCGACGTTTGCGTAGGCGATTGTCCATGAGTTTCCCGGATTGGCGGCGACGGTCAGCGGGAGTCGCTGGCCGTTTTGCGCAATCACGATTGCGTTGCCTGCCGCGAGTGGATAGCCGGCTAGCGGAATCGCCAATCGCGCGCGGCGTGGGGTAGCGAATCGAATCGACGCTTTTCCAGTTGCGGAATTTCCCTCTGCGCGATAGTTGCCGACTGCCTTTTCGGCGCCTGTGGATGTTGCCGGAGAAACGCCGCCGACGATAAACGAGCCGGCGGGTTCGCTGTCGACCGATGCGAATGGAATAGGCGGCCTTATGTTGGCGGGGAGTATGCTCGCCACTTCGGGAGTCGCCAAAATCGTTGCATAGTCTTGTGGCGTGACAAACAGCATAAACTCCAGCGCCTTGTCGTTCAAATAGCGCATATCGCCGGTGGCAAAATAGTTTTTCGTGTCGTTTTCCAGAACCTGCACGTCGTCGCGTCGCGCGGCTATATCGTATTGAACCCAATCGTACGCCTCCAGTGCCAGCGAAGCGACGATTATCAATATCCAGGTGATCGCCGCATCGAACTTTCGCTTATCGAAGCGGCCGAGATTGTCTTGTAGGATGGAAATCAAACTGGCGAAGTTGAGCAGTACGCCGACAGACAAGATATCCAGATAGCGGGAGGAATAATTGATGGTTGCCCTTCCATAGGCAATGCTGGCCGATTGCCCGACCGTCCAGATGATGAGCGCAAGCAAGAACCATCTGCGATCGTTGGCGGGCGGTCGTTTCCGCAGGAGCGTGCCGGCAAATATCAAAATTGGCGCGTTGAGGATCAACGGACCAAAGCAAAATGCAGGGGGTATCGGAATCGGCCAACTGAAAACCGTCGCCAGTGACTTAAGAAGCTGGGAAACCGAGCTTGCTTTTAGCTGGGCGTGTTTGGCGATGGTCGGAGTAAGGAAAACACCGGCCACGAATATGCCGACCAGTATTGCAATGGCGATCAATTGCGCGCGATCTTTTCGCAATCCTGTCACATACATCAAGAGACCGACGGTGGCGGCGGCGGCGAGCGCGAAAATTCCCGATGCCAGGGAAAAAAATGCCAGGATTGCGCACAATATTCCGCCCCACCAAGCGGAGGAGAGCGGCGGTTTGGTGACGGTGAGCCACAAGCAGGCGAGGCCGAATAGCAGGACGAAATAGAACTGCGCCTGGAATCCCCACAGCGTGTTTTCCCATGCGAAGGGGATGCCGAACAGGACCAGTGAAAAAAGCAACATGACCGGTAAATACTTTTGTCCGACGACGCGCGCCAGCAGCCCGATGGCTAAGGCTAGCGTCGTTACATGCAAGAGTGCATTGACTAGCATTTGCAGCAAGGGGTTCCAGATGCCGTTCAAAGTCAATAGCGCAAGGTGCAGCAGACGCGTCGTAAGAATGCGGTGCTCGTGGTCTGGGGCGAATAGCGCGCTCCAATCGAGCGTGCCGTCGAGGAAGGGTTTGTACAATTTCATTGCTTCCGCGTTCCACTGATCCCTGAAGGGCGTCGCATTCCCATAGGCGCCGATCACCAACAGCTTGATGCCGAAAAGGATGGCCGCGAAAGCGCAAAACGCCAGGAACGCAGTCCTTGGCTGACGCGGGCGGTCAATCTGTCTTGCCTGTGCGTTCATTGCATCTCGCATCAAATTGAGAATCGATTTTCGGAAAATCCTGCTTGTTGCGCACTGCATTCGTCAAAAAATTGGAACAGCGGTCCGTTTAACGAGAACTATATTCCCCAAGCGACCGAATAACAACAGTTGCAGCCAATTTGAGCGTTTCCACCAAAAAGAAAATAATCAAATTGAGGTATTATTTTTTGCGCCGATTCGCCTGGCATGCAAGGACTGGCTCCTTTGTGCATGCGACCCCGTCGATCGGTGGATGCATTGCAATGCAAGTCGTGGTACTTTGCGCGGCGCGTAAAAGCGAAATCTCCCATAAATATGGGATTGCCACAGGCGCGTTGCAGTGGCAGCATCGATAAGATTTTTCCATTCAACAACATTTTAACTTGTATCAGGAGGTGATGGAACAGCATGGCAAGCGCGGCTTTTCGCTGCGGGAAATTTGGATCGACGGATCCATATCTATAATAAATTCTGGGAATGATAAATGAAAAAGACTATGTTGGCTGCCGCCTTGATGGCAGCAGGTTTGCTGGCCAGCGCCAGCGCTTCGGCGCAATTTTATGTCGGCGTTTCAATCGGCGAAGCCGAGTGGAATATCGATTGCACCGGTTTCACAAGCTGCAGCAAAAACGGCACGGCGTACAAGGGCACGGTCGGTTACAACATTACTCCGCAATGGGGTGTTGAAGGCACCTATTTCGATTTGGGTAAACCAAGTTGGTCAGTCTATCCGGTCAACGGCGATTTCCAGGCCACTGGCTTCGACCTTGCCGGCGTCTACAACGCGCGCATCAGCAAGGATTGGACGCTGTTTACGAAATTGGGCGTCGCGCAAATCAAGGGCAAGATCGATGGTTCGCTCTATGGCTATAGTGCATCGACGTCTTACAACTCGACGCAACCGATGGTCGGCTTCGGCGCGATCTACAACGTGACGCCGAACTTCGGCTTGCGCTTCGATATCGACACGCGCAAAGTGTCACTCGCTTCCGGCAGCGGCGGCAGCGGCACCGTGACCAATGTTTCGGTTGGCGCGCAAGGCTCGTTCTAACTGCGCTACAGCGGCGCGGGCGCAACTACGGCCCGCGCTTGTCGCTAGTCCGGCGCCGGATAATCGACTTCCAGTATTTCCAACTCTTCCGGTCCGGCGGGAGTCTGCAAGGTCACCACATCGCCTTCATGCGCCTTGGTCAGCGCGCGCGCCACGGGCGAAACCCAGCTGATCTTGCCTTGCAGCGGATCGAGTTCATCGATGCCCAAAATGGTGATCGTGTGCTGCTCGCCGGCTTGATTTCGATAGGTGACGGTGGCGCCGAAGAAGACCTGGTCGCTGCCGTGCTGGCGGGTCGGGTCGACAATTTCGGCCAAGTCCAGGCGTTTGGTGAGAAAACGGATGCGGCCGTCGATCTGGCGCAGGCGGCGCTTGCCATAGATATAGTCGCCGTTTTCGGAGCGGTCGCCGTTGGAAGCGGCCCAGTGGACCACGCGCACGACTTCCGGGCGCTCGACATCGATCAATTGCAGCAACTCGTCCTTGATGCGCTGGTAGCCTTGCGGCGTGATGTAGTTTTTTGCGCCGGCAGGTATTGCAGGCAGCGCGACGCCGCCATCCTCGTCGTCGTCGCTTTCCTTGGTGAATGCTTTGCTCATGGCCTATTGTAGCGCGGCGCGGGTGTTGGCACGCATGGTCAGGCGACTTGCGCGATGCTGTCGCTCCATTCGTACGCGGCAAGCTGCACTTCGTACAAATCGTCGTTGGAAAGGTGCAGCTTTTCAAGCGCGGGGATCAATGTCGAGCCGGATTCTTCGATTTTTTCCAGGCACTCGACCAGCATCAGCATATCGCCGAACATGCCTTCGCGCGACAGCAGCGCGCTGCGCACTTCGGCCGCCACCGGCATATGCTTGAGTATCTCTTCCATTGGCAGGCTGAACAAGGTATCCATCAGGGACATGATGCCGACCGTGAAGGCGACGTCAGCCATGTTGCTCTTGCCGGGATTTAATTTTTGCGTCATCAGTTCCAGCAATTTGCCGCGCGCGCTTGCCATCAAAAGCAGCGGCGAAATTGCGCGCCGGGTCTTGTCCGGTTCCGCGTACAGCATGATTTGCAGCCAGCGATACAATTGGCGGCGCCCCAGCACATTGAGCGCCTGCTTGAGCGAATCGATGCGCTGGACCACGCCGACCGCAGGCGTATTCACCAACCGCAACAGCGTCAAGCCGAGCGCGGCGTCGTGTTTGATGCTGCGCTCGAGCACCACGGTGTCGACATCGGCATCGAGTTGCGCCATCATCTGGATGATGACCATTTGCGACGGCGCCAATTTTTTGCCGGCCATGATGACCGGCCTGGCAAAGTAATAACCTTGGAAATAATGGAAGCCGAGGTTCAGGCAAAATTTGAATTCCTCGATGGTTTCCACTTTTTCGGCCAGCATGGTCTTGCCCGTGCCCTTGAAGCGATCGAACAAGCGGGCGAGGGTGTCGCGCGACATGCCGGCGATATCGATTTTGACGATGCTGATATGCGGCAGCAACTGGCGCAGGGCGGGGGTGTCTTCGATCACGTCGTCGAGCGCGAACTGGTAGCCGACCTTGCTCAATTCGGCGACCCGCGCCACCACTTCCGGCGTTACCTCGACCGTTTCGAGGATTTCGAGTATCACTTTTTGCGGCGGCAGAAATTTAACGAAATCGCTCATCAATACCACTGCATCGATATTGAAAAAGCCGAGCGAAGCGCCGATCACGTTTTCCATGCCGAGCTCGGTCGCATGGGCGATCACCGAGGCGGTGGCCGACAAGTCGTCGGTGACGTTCGCCTGCGTGCTGCTGGCGCGCCGAAACAACAACTCGTAGGCGATCAGCGCCTGATTGCGGTTCAAGATGGGTTGGCGCGCGAGGAAGAAGTCTTCGACGCGCGGCAATGGCGGAACAGGATCGGGATTGGTGTCGGAAACCATGCTTATACTTTCGCGTTGCCCGCCAATCGAAAAAACGCTGTCAATCGAACCACAATAAAACCAATGTCACGGATGTGTGCAATTTTCTTACGCTAGTTTATTCTACTTTCTTTGATTTTGTCGATTCCGGCTTTTCCGCGTTCGTCAAAATTTCTGCGGCTTACCAAAAAGATAGCAAATTGCTTCCTATACCCGACGCGTGCCGGTATGCGTGGCCACGGTCTGGCCTGACTCCAGCGTGAAGCCGGCTTCGCTGTCGGTTCCCAGCACGGAGACCAGATACGGCATCAAGTCGCGCAACATCGGTTCCAAGGTCCACGGCGGGTTCAACACGAACATGCCGCTGCTGTGCAAACCGAATCCGTCCGGTGACGGCCCGCTGATGGACAGTGTGACATTGAGCCAGCCGTTCGCTTTCAAGCGCTTGAGCTGCTCGGGAAGCTGGCGCGACTCCATTCTTTGCAAGACCGGGTACCAGACCGCATAGGTGCCGGTGGCAAAGCGCAGCAAGGCATCCGCCAAGGTCTCTTTCACGCGCCGGTAATCGCTCTTGTCTTCATACGGAGGATCGATCAGCACCAGGCCGCGTCGCGACGGCGGCGGCAGCAGAGCTTTCAGTCCCTGGAAGCCGTCGGCCTTCTGGATCATCACGCGCTTGCCGCGCGCGCTCGGCCGTTGTCCTTGCGCGGCCGCGTGCGCTTCCAGTTTGCGAAAATTCTCGGCAAGGATTTTGCTGTCGCTCGGATGCAATTCAAACAGGCGCAAGCGGTCCGCTTCGCGCATGACCTTGTCGGCACAGTAAGGCGAGCCGGGGTAATAGCGCATCTTGCCGCTCGGATTGAGCGATTTGATCAGTTGCAGGTATTCGGCCACCGGCGGGGGCAAATCCTTGCGATCCCATAATTTGCCGATGCCGGTCGCATATTCGGCGTTCTTGGTTGCATAACCGTCATCCAATGCATACACGCCGGCGCCGGCGTGGGTGTCGATAAACGTGTAGGGCGTGTCTTTTTGATTCAAATAACGCAACAATTGAATCGCGACGACGTGTTTCAGTACGTCGGCATGATTGCCCGCGTGGAAGGCATGGCGGTAACTCAGCATAGGGAAAATCTATCTTGGCAAGGAAAGAACGACGCAAGAAGCGGCGTGGGCGAACCTGCATTTTAACAATTCCGCGCGCCAATAGACATCGTTATGCTCGCGGACACATGATTTGCGGGGAAATGTGACCCAAATTGGCGAATTAGGCGACTTCAACGTCAAAAACGACTCGGACGATCGTTGGCCGAATGCAGTTGCCATACACGATAGGCAAAGGCAGCCATTTGCCATCGCAATTCTTTCATGTCAGCATACGGCGACCTTTCACCTCCGAAGAGCGCCGCATGAGCACTATCTTGCTATTGATTTCATCGAACGTATTCATGACCTTCGCCTGGTATGGTCACTTGAAATATGGCCACGACTGGCCGCTTTGGAAGGCGATCCTGGTCTCTTGGGGAATTGCCTTGCTCGAATATTGCCTGGCGGTGCCGGCGAATCGTCTCGGTTACGGCGAGTTTACCGGATTTCAGTTGAAAATCATTCAAGAGGTCGTCACGCTGATGGTCTTCATCGTCTTTGCGATTCTGTTCTTGAAGGAGAAGCTGGCGTGGAACTACATCGTCGCGTTCGCCTTTCTCGGCGGCGCGGCCTTTTTCGCCTTTGCATTCAAGGCTGGCGAAGCGGCGGCCTGACGCCAAATTTCCGAGTGAAAAAAAAGGCCACGGTTTGCGCCGTGGCCCTGTCATCAAACTAAGTCGCGTTGAAAGATTACGCTACTTTTTGTTCAAAGAACTGTTCGTCTTCCGTCGAGCCGTGCAAGGCGGTGGTCGACGATTGACCTTGCTGGATGGCCTGGGTCACGGCGTCGAAGTAGCCGGTGCCGACTTCGCGTTGATGCTTGACGGCGGTGAAGCCCTTTTCCGCAGCCGCGAATTCCGCTTCCTGCATTTCGACGAAAGCCGTCATCTGGTTGCGGGCATAGCCGTGCGCCAGATTGAACATCGAGTAATTCAAAGCATGGAAGCCGGCCAGCGTGATGAACTGGAACTTGTAGCCCATTGCGCCGAGTTCTTTCTGGAACTTGGCAATGGTTGCGTCGTCCAGGTTCTTTTTCCAGTTGAACGAAGGCGAGCAGTTGTATGCCAGCAGCTTGCCTGGGAATTTCGCATGCACGGCTTCGGCGAACTTGCGGGCAAACGCCAGGTCCGGCTTGCCGGTTTCGCACCATACCAGGTCGGCGTACGGCGAATAAGCCAGCGCGCGCGAAATCGCTTGATCGATGCCCGGACGGGTCTTGAAAAAGCCTTCGACAGTGCGTTCGCCGGTCAGGAATTCCTTGTCGTTGGCATCGACATCGGAAGTCAGCAAGTCGGCTGCTTCGGCGTCGGTACGGGCGATCACCAGGGTCGAAGTGCCCGACACGTCGGCTGCCAGACGCGCTGCGTTCAATTTTTCGACCGCTTCGCGGGTCGGCACCAGCACTTTGCCGCCCATGTGGCCGCACTTCTTGACCGAAGCCAGTTGATCTTCAAAGTGGACGCCGGCAGCGCCCGCTTCAATCATCGACTTCATCAATTCATAGGCGTTCAACACACCGCCGAAACCGGCTTCAGCGTCGGCCACGATCGGCGCGAAGAAGTCGATGTCGTCCTTGCCTTCCGACCATTGGATCTGGTCGGCGCGCTGGAAGGTGTTGTTGATGCGCTTGACCACCATTGGCACCGAATTGGCCGGATACAGCGATTGGTCCGGGTACATTTCGCCAGCCAGGTTGGCGTCGCCTGCGACTTGCCAGCCGGACAGGTAGATGGCTTTCAAGCCGGCCTTGACCTGCTGCATTGCTTGATTGCCGGTCAATGCGCCGAGTGCGTTGACGAATGGTTCGTTATTGACCAGGTTCCACAGTTTCTCTGCGCCGCGCTTGGCCAGAGTATGTTCGATTTGCAGGGAACCACGCAGACGGACCACATCTTCCGCCGTGTAATTGCGCGTCACGCCTTTCCAGCGTGGGTTTTCTGCCCAATCTTTTTTCAGTGCTTGAACCTGCTGTTCACGAGTTGCCATGTCAGTTCTCCTGTGATAAGTGAAAAATTCAGTGTGAAATCAAAACCCGATGACTGAATCATATTCCATTTTGCGCATAGCAGCAAAGTCTTATATAAGACATATAAGCAAATATTATTCTTTATTATTCAAAGAGTTAAAACGTAAGTTCCGCGATGTGAAATCACATTCCTGTAAATGAAAAATATTGCTGATGCTATGCAACCAGAATTTTTCATAATACGGAATAATGTTTCCGGATAATGAAATTGATGTCGTTTTTGCACGAACGAACGTGCATCGATTTTCGCGCCAGGATCCGTCCTGTCTTAAGCTTGGCAAGCTCACTCCAATAGGGGTGGTGAAACTGTTGGTGAACGCTTGAAAATTGCAGAAGACGCCAGCCAGTTAGCAGTGCATAACGCTTTCCGGCGGACGAGAAAGATAAGACGGCACGTCCGGCAGCAGTTTGCCGCCGGATCGCATGAGTGGGTGGGGTGGGGCGGGTTAATCGATATCCAGCGCCACGTCCGCGACAAGATCAGCGAATTCCTTGCGGTATTCGCGCAGCATTACACGGGCGACCTCGGCGCGGAATTCGGCGTCGTCGCGCAAATGGTAAAGCATCTTGGCCATTTCGTCTTTTTGCGCGAACTTCTTGCTGCCCGGCTTGAGTGCCTGTATCTGGTGCACCAGCGAATTTTCCGCCAGGTTCGCCATGGTATCCACATCCAGTTCGGCGGAGGTAATGCGAAGCATTTCGGTCGGGAAGAGCGCATGCCCATCTGCGCTCGCTTCCAATAACATGCCCACGAGTTGTTCCACTTTCATGTTGTGCTCCGGTTGTTGAAACCCTGCGCATGGCTGCCATGAAGGTTTCAGCCATCGGCGCGACAACTCCTGAACCATTCTTCGAATTTGTCGTTGCGGTTCTCAAGTATATCTTCTCAAAGATTGTAGGCCGAAGCGTTTTGCGAGTCAGCAAATCGAGTTGATCTAGGTCAAAAGTTGCGTAGTTTGTCGGTGTTACCCTTATGCACAGCGCGCAAGATGAAGCATCGATACAATGAGAATGTGGAACAAGGGTGCGCAACGCGTATAGGTGGCGTTCGTGGCGTTGAATTTTCCCTTGGGGACGACATGAGAATCGATTCCAACGCATCAAAGGCACTCATCGCCGCTGTCAGCGGGCCTGGCGACAACGAGGCGGCAGTGCGGCGCGCGCTGTCGAAAGGAGCGTCGCCCGACTATCTGGTCAGTGGCGAGACGGCTCTTATGATCGCAGCACGGCTGGGTCATGCGAAGTGCATGCAGGCGTTGCTCGAGGCCGGCGCCAATGCGGACGCCGAGGCGCGTTCGATGACCGCCTTGATGAAGGCGGTCGCGAACGACAATCTCGAATGCGTTCGCCTGCTGCTCGACGCTGGCGCCAATATCAACGCTGCCAATGCGGCCGGCGTGACTGCGTTGATGGTTGCCGCCAGGAACGGGGCAACCGGCAGTTTGCGCGCGCTCCTCGATACCGGCGCGGCCCTGGACGCGAGCACCCGCGAAGGCTGGACGGCGGCGACTTACGCTGCGTGGGAGGGAATCGTCCCGAGCCTGAAATTATTGATCGAGGCGGGCGCCAATATCAACGCCGCCAGCATGCGCGGCTGGACGCCGCTGTTTGCGGCAGTATACGGCGGGGCGGCCGAAAGCATGCGCTTGCTGATACAGGCTGGCGCCGATCTGCAAAAACGGGACAATGAAAACCACAGCGCCTACGATATCGCGGTGGCGAACGGCAAATACGAATTCGCCAGCGCTCTAAAAGGCGGCAAGGCGAAAAAACATGCAGAGCATGCCGACGACGATATCGCTCCTGCAATTGCGGCATTCAAGGCCAAAATCAGTTGACGACGCGCGGCGAATAAGGGCTAACCTGGCAGGTCGCCGGGTTCGGATTTACGCAACGCACGCGCCAGAAAAGCGCCGACCAAGGCGCCCAAAATCACGCCGACCGCCAGTCCGCCGCCGAGCACGATGGCGATGCCCAGGGACAAGCCAAATGGCACACCGATATGTTTGAGAATATCATTCGATCCCGCCAACTCGACCATCAGGCCGCCGAGGGACCCGCCGGCGATCATCGAGAACACGAAGGCTGGAAGCGCCATCGCCAGAGCGCCAATCAGCGAACCCCATTGCGCAAAACGAAGGGATGCGCGATCCTTGCCGAATTTCGCTATCAGCGGTCTGGTAGTCCAATAAGCGAGAAACGCTCCGCAGCAAACGCCGATGGCGATAGGGATATAGATGAGCTTTTCCATGGTTTCTTCGTCAGGTGCGGACGCCGGTCCGCATATTGGGTTAGGTCTGGCGCGCCGACGCGCACGGGTGAGGGCGATAGATTCGCGGCGATTGGAGCTATCAAGGGGCCGCACACAGACAACCGTGCACCGGACACGCAGCGAACTGCAAGCGAGGGACTAAAATATTCGCAAGAATTTATTGCGCAGCGGTCCGGGATCGTGAGCGGAAAGCTCGATTGATCAAATTACAGGCTCAAAATCCAATCGACGAGATTTTTGACCTGCGCCGCATCCTTTGGGGGCGAGGTCTTGACGATCTTGTGCTCTTCTTCATGGCCGTCCGGGAACTTGGCTTTCTCGCCGGAAGTGACATGGTTGATCAGATGGGCTTCTGCGTCCGCCTTGCCCTTGTATTTTTCGGCGACTTTCTTCCAGGCCGGGCCATCTTTGTCTTTATCGATCGCATGGCACTTGAAGCAATTGTTTTGCCGGGCAAGGGACTTGGCGGCTTCCTCGTCGACGGCGTGCACCAAGGGCGCAGCGAAGCACAGCACAGCGGCGGCAAGCAAAGAAGCACGATTGAAGTTGATGCTCATGACATTTTCCTTTTATAGAATGTTGATATACGCCGAGGCCATTGAAACGATCACGGCATGAAAAGGGAAAAACGGACGGTTTAAAACAGACCGCTCTTTAACCTTGCAACCATCATGGCTGGGGAGTGATTATAAACCAACAGGCGCGCGCGTTGACGCGCGTCGAGCCGACACGTGGACAAGCCGCGAGTGCGCGGCGACGCAAAGCCAAAGGGCAGAAGGCGAATTTCGACGCTTCTGCCGCGCAATGCCATTTTTCACAAGGTAAATACACAAAAAATAGCGATGTAACCGTGAGATTGCCCGCGATTCGGCCAGGCCGGCCTCGCAATTTCCAGCATCACATTCCCTTCGACGTTAAATTGTAATTTCATTCGTGCTCGTCAATGAACAATCGACGCGGCGTTACAGGGTAAAAGTCGCAGTTATGTTAACGATATTCTTGCTGCGTTTACATTTTCATTCTTGGAATTATCGTCAATTGCGTTAATATCCCACGTGAAATTGAGGCGACACGCGCAATATATTCAAAGCCTGGTCTTCTTGCAATTCGCTCGGCAAGTGCCGTCCAAACTGCGACAATTGTCTAAATACGGGCTATTTTTTAGGGGTGGGCAAAAAATGAAACATTCAAAGTTGGCGTTTGTATTTCTCGTTTCGGCTGCGGCGCTGTTGCTTGCCGGTTGCGGCGGCACAACTGAAAATGCGACCGTAGGCGGAACGGTAGTCGGTTTGTCGGGCGGCACGATCGTGACCTTGCAAAATAACGGCAGCGACCCGATCAATGTGGGCGCGAACGGCACGTTCACCTTCGACGCACAAGTTGCGTCGAATTCCGCCTATGACGTTACTGTCGTGACCAACCCGACCGGAGAAACTTGCACCGTAACCAGCGGCTCAGGCACGGTTGATGCGAATGGCGATCAGGTCACCAATGTTGTCGTGACTTGCCTTGCCAACACTTGATACGCAAATTCCGACGAATGAAGCCGTGGTGGCGCGCAAGCAGGCCTGAAGCTCAAACAAGAATTTTGACCTTATGCAACGCGCGGGCAAGACATCAATGGACCAAGGTTTTCTGCGTCTGCTTATGATGATGCAAGATGCCTTGGATCACCTGACTCGATGCCAGCAACCCTGACAATCCGGCCAATCCGAGCGTCGCGCTGATCCAGAAGAAAATCGCCATCGCGCCGCCCTCGGCATCGAAGACGCTCTGCATCGGGTCCGAAAAGGCCAACCCGAGGAAATCCTCCGGGCTCATCGGGTGCAGGAACAACGCTACATTCGCCAATGTAAAGCCGGCGATCAAGCCGAACAACCAGACCCGGCGACCGATTTGAAAACGACTCATCTTGCCCTCTAGTACGATAGTTACACATACGCGGTTCCTTGCCCGCAGCAAGTAGCGTAGGCGCTTTTCGTGACCGGTTCATGACATCGAGGTGGGAAAAAGCGCGTAAAGCACGGTCGTTCGATTTTCCTTATAATGACCCGGATTGAATCAAATCGATTCGACGGAGACGGAGAGGAACCACATGGACGCAAAATCGGACGACAGAGCAACTGAACAAGCACAGACCCTGGACCGCTGGATGGCACAAGAAGCGGCAATACGGGCCAAGCTCGGGCCGCCCGGCGTGGCCACGCTGGAACAATTGAAATCCTGCGACGGCATGCAGTTCCTGCAACGGATATGGGGTGGCGAATACCCATCGGCGCCGATCGGCCACACGATGGATTTCGTGCCGATCGAGGCCGAGCCGGGGCGCGTGGTATTTCAGGGGACGCCTGGCGCGCAGCATTACAATCCGCTCGGCAGCGTGCATGGTGGTTATTTTTGCACGCTGCTCGATTCGGCGGTCGGCTGCGCGGTGCAAACCAAGCTGCCCAGAGGCATCGGCTATACGACGCTGGAACTGAAGGTCAACCTGATCCGCGCGATGACCGACAAGACCGGGCCGGTGCGCGCGGAAGGGAAGGTGATCCAGGTCGGCGCCAAGGTCGGGATTGCCGAAGGCCGCATCTTCGATAGCGCAGGCAAGTTATACGCGCATGCGAGCACCACTTGCCTGATCTTCCCGTTGCCTTGATCTCTCTATTGTGCCAACTCGACGCGCGACACCAGGATGCCGTCGGCGTCGACGTAGATCCAATTACCCGGTTCGACGATGCTCTCGGCAATCGTCACCGGAACATTGCGTTCGCCGACTCCCTTCTTTGCCGCGCGGCGCGGACTGAGCGCCAAGGCGCGCACGCCGATATCGCAGGCGTCGATTTCCACGGAATCGCGGATGCAGCCGTTGACGACGATGCCGGCCCAGGCGTTCTTCTCGGCCAGCACGCCAAGCTGACCGCCGACCAGCGCGCAACGCAGGCTGGCTCCGCCATCGATCACCAAGACCTGGCCCGCACCCGGCGTTTCCAGCGTCGAGCGCACCAGCGCGTTATCTTCAAACACCTTCAAGGTGACCGCAGGCCCGTAAAAGCCGGCGCGCTTGCCGAAGCGCTGGAACAGCGGCGGCAGCACGCGCAAGCTGCCATCGGCGAGACGGCTTTCGTGCGCGTCGCACAAGTCGGTGGTGGCGGGAAAAGTAGTCGACATGGTTGCTCCTGTTGGGTTGAGTGAAAGTATTCAAGCTTGCGGGGGCTGCGTTTGCCCAACTTTTGCTCGCCTCGCAGTAAAGTGCCGTGCAAGCGAGGCAAAGCCTAAAATGCCGCCCAGCAGCATGAATACAAAGTAGTTGTCGAGCATGCGTTTGGTCAATGCGTCCAGGCTACCCACCACATACGGTGTTTCAATGGCGAACCAATTCGCGTTGCCGGTATCGGAATGGGCATCGGAAAGGACGAGGGAGAACGGACCTTTTTTTACGCTGGCATACGCAAGTCCCCACGAATTTTCCGGGTTGTCGCTTAAAGAAACCGGACGTCGCCGGCCATCCTGAACGATCTCAATTTTATTGCCGCCGGCCAGCGGGTATCCAGCCACCGGGATTGCCAACAGATCATCGCGTTTTGCCTCGAATCGAATCGAGACATGGCCCGTCGCGGCATTGGTGCGTGCGCCATAGTTACCCCAGGTCATCCCGCTGCGTTTGGGACTACTGGGGGAATATCCGCCCGCCACAAATGAGTCGATTGGGTTGCTTTCAATGGATATTGCCGTTAGGGGAGGTCTGATGTTGGCAGGAAGAATTGCCGCAACATTGGGGAAAGCAAGAATCGAGGCGAAGCGGATTGGATCGGGATAGGGAACGCAACTCCAAGGCTGGTTCACAAGATCGATGAAGTTGCCGGTGGCTAAATAGCGTCGCGTTTGCAATTCCTCGCAAACTCCAAATTCACGCTTGCTGAAAAGGTGATCGGGAACCTCTTCGTACGCAAACAACGCCAAAGAAGCCGAAACGATAGCCACCCAGGCGCCTACGCCAATGATTTTCCACTTGTTGAATTTGTCGAGCTTGTTTTGAGCGAGTGAAATCAAACAGGTAAAGTTAACTAGAATTCCGATCAAGAATAAATCCTGGTAGCGCGACTGCAGGGGATCGGTGGCGCGACCGTAGGCGACACTTGCTGCTTGCCCAATTGTCCAGACATTCAGCGCAAGCAAGAACCATCTTCGGTCGTCCGCCGGCGGGCGCTTCCAAAGCACCAGGCCGGAATAAATCAAGCCCGGCGCGTTGAGGATGAGGGCCGATATATATTGCGGTCGCATCGGCCAAGCGAAGACCGCTTTCAAGGCGTCGAGAAACTGCGGGATCGAATTGGCTTTTAACGCTGCATGGTAAGACAGGGTCGGGGTCAAGAGCCACCCGACTACGAAGAGGCCGACTAGAATCGCTGCTGCTGCCAATTGCTTTGCGGTCTTGCGCAGGCCGGTCGCATAAAATACCAAACCGACGATGGCTGAAGCTAGCGGGGCGAAGATGCCGGAGGCCAGCGAAAAGAATGCCAATATTGCGCACAAAATACCGATCCACCAAGCGGGCGAAAGCGGTGTGCGTGTTACCGTGAGCCACAGACAAGCAATACTAAATAGAAGGACAAAATAGAACTGCACTTGAAAACCGGCTAGCGTATTTTCCCAGGCAAAGGGAATACCGAAAAGGAATAGCGAAAAAACCAGCAGAGCAGGCAAATAATTTTTTCCAACGACACGCGTCAGCAAGACGATACCGAAGACAAGGGTCCCCACATGCAACGCCGCGTTCACTGCCATTTGCAGCAAGGGATTCCAGATTCCATTGATGCAGAGGAGTGCGAGGTCGTACAAACGGGTGATGAGAATGCGATGCTCGTTGTGCGTGGAGAACAAGTCTTTCCAACCCAGAGTTCCGTCGAGGAAAGGCCGATACAAATGATCCGCCTCGGCATCCCACTGATCCCAGAACGGCGTTGCGTTACCGTAGGTTTTGATCAGCCATAGCTTGATTCCAAATAGAATGAAGGCAAAAGCAGCATAGGTCAGAAATGATTTTCCTTGAACATGCGATTTGATGTCAAAGCTTGCTTTCATTCCATTCCTTGGCAATTCGCGATGTTGGATAGTCGTAAGGGCGATGCAAATGCAATCGGCGAGATTTTACGGGGAAATTTTGCGTATCTTTGCAGATAGTCAATTTTCGGCTTCGTTAGCCGCAATAATACCGTATTACCCTATCGGTTATTGGCGCAGAAAATGAAAAAGCCGCTCGAAGCGGCTTTTTCCGTTGCAACCGCCATCTGACTACGCAGCGTTGCGTTGTTCGCCTTTCACAAACACCAGTTCGTTGGCGTTTGCCCCAACCGAGATCACATCCTTGGGTCCGAATTTCCCTTCCAGGATCATCTTCGACAGCGGATTCTCTATACGCTGCTGAATCGCGCGCTTCAGGGGTCGCGCGCCATACACCGGGTCGAAACCTGCTTCGGCGATTTGCTGCAGCGCTTCCGGCGAAATCACGATGGACATATCCATTTTCGCCAGCCGTTGCTCCAGCACTTTCAACTGCACCAATGCAATCGCGCCGATGTGTTTCTGGTCCAGCGCATGGAACACCACGATCTCGTCGATGCGGTTGATGAACTCGGGGCGGAAATGCCCGCGCACTTCGGCCATCACTTCCATTTTCACCAGGACCGGATCGCTGCCTTCCATTGCCTGGATCTTGTGCGAGCCGAGATTCGAGGTCATCACGATCACGGTGTTCTTGAAATCGACGGTGCGGCCCTGGCCGTCGGTCATGCGGCCGTCGTCCAGCACTTGCAGCAGCACGTTGAACACGTCCGGGTGCGCCTTCTCGATTTCATCGAGCAGGATCACCGAATACGGTTTGCGACGCACCGCTTCGGTCAGGTAGCCGCCCTCGTCGTAGCCGACATAGCCCGGCGGAGCGCCGATCAAGCGCGCCACCGAATGTTTTTCCATGAATTCGCTCATGTCGAGGCGGATGATCGATTCTTCCGTGTCGAACAGGAAAGTCGCCAAGGCCTTGCACAACTCGGTCTTGCCGACCCCGGTCGGGCCGAGGAACATGAACGAGCCATACGGACGGCCCGGATCGCCCAGCCCGGCGCGCGAGCGGCGGATCGCGTCCGATACCACGCCGATCGCCTCGTTTTGACCGACCACGCGCTTGTGCAATTCGGTTTCCATGTGCAGCAATTTATCGCGTTCGCCCTGCATCATCTTCGATACTGGAATGCCGGTCGCGCGCGACACCACTTCGGCGATTTCTTCAGCGCCGACTTGCGTGCGAACCAGGCGCGGCTTGCCGGCCTTGGCTTCGCTGCTGTCGGCATTCTTCAATTGCGCTTCCAGTTCGGGCAGCTTGCCGTACTGCAGTTGCGATACCTTTTGCCAATCGCTGGCGCGCGTCGCTTCTTCCATTTGCAGGCGCACTTTTTCAATTTCTTCCTTGATGTGCTGGCTGCCCTGGACCGATGCCTTTTCCGATTTCCAGATTTCTTCCAGGTCCGCGTATTCGCGCTGCAGTTTTTCGATCTCTTGCTCGATCAAGCCCATGCGCCGTTGCGACGCTTCGTCCTTTTCCTTGCGCACCGCTTCGCGCTCGATCTTCAATTGGATCAGGCGACGATCCAGCTTGTCCATCACTTCCGGCTTGGAATCGATTTCGATCTTGATCTTCGACGCTGCTTCATCGATCAAATCGATTGCCTTGTCCGGCAGGAAGCGGTCGGTGATGTAACGGTGCGACAACTCGGCGGCGGCAACGATCGCCGGGTCGGTGATGTCGACGCCGTGATGCACTTCGTATTTTTCCTGCAAGCCGCGTAGGATGGCAATCGTCGCTTCGACGGTCGGTTCGTCGACCATGATCTTTTGGAAGCGCCGCTCCAGCGCCGCATCCTTCTCGATGTATTTGCGGTATTCGTCCAGCGTGGTCGCGCCGACGCAATGCAGCTCGCCGCGCGCCAGGGCCGGCTTCAGCATATTGCCGGCATCCATCGCACCTTCGGCCTTGCCGGCGCCGACCATCGTATGCATCTCGTCGATGAAGACGATCGATTGGCCTTCATCCTGCGCCAATTCTTTCAATACCGCTTTCAGCCGTTCCTCGAACTCGCCGCGATACTTGGCCCCGGCCAACAAGGCCGCCATGTCGAGCGACAGCACGCGCTTGCCTTTCAGGCTTTCCGGCACTTCGCCGTTGACGATGCGTTGCGCCAGGCCTTCGACGATCGCTGTCTTGCCGACACCAGGTTCGCCGATCAGCACGGGATTATTCTTGGTGCGCCGTTGCAGCACTTGAATCGCGCGGCGGATTTCGTCGTCGCGGCCAATCACCGGGTCGAGCTTGCCCAGCCGGGCGCGCTCGGTCAGGTCGAGCGTGTATTTTTTCAGCGACTCGCGCTGCCCTTCGGCATCGGCCGAATTGACGTTGCCGCCGCCGCGCACGGCCAGGATCGCCGCTTCCAGCGCCTTGCGCGTCAAGCCGTTTTCCTTGGCCAGTTTGCCGGCGTCGGACTTGTCTTCGGTCAAGGCCAGCAACACCATTTCGCTGGCGATGAATTGATCGTTGCGCTTTTGCGCTTCCTTGTCCGCCAGATTGAGCAACGAAGACAATTCGCGCCCGATCTGCACTTCGCCGCCGGTTCCGGTGACTTTGGCCAGCCGCCCCAGCGATGCTTTCAGCGCTGCCGACAAGCCACCGATATTGACGCCCGCCCGTTGCAGCAGGGAACGGCTGCTGCCATCATCCTGGTTCAACAGTGCAATCAATAGATGCACTGGCTCGATGTATTGGTTATCGTTGCCGACCGCCTGGCTTTGCGCATCGGCCAGCGCTTCCTGCAATTTTGTTGTTAATTTATCTAGACGCATGGTTAAATCTCCGTAGTGAGTGATTTCACAATGCCATGAAAGTTGGGCCACATGTCCTATTTTCAATACGGCATTGTGTTGCCGCTTGATCTGCGTCAAATAATCGCCCGTTAGGAGCTTCTTCCCGCTACGAAGGGGAAGGACGTTGTCGCTAGCAGCGTCCGAAGTCGGTGCATGACACCAGGAGGGAGCCATCAAACCGGATGGCTGGGGAAGCGGTCGGCTAAAGAAACAATGCCTTGTAAGTCGCGTAGCCGGCAAAGCAAAACGCCACGGAACCGATCAAATGCAGCGCCGTGTGCGCCGCCGCCCATGCATAATCGCCGCTTTGCAGCAAGGTCATCGATTCCAGCGAAAACGTCGAAAATGTCGTCAATCCGCCGAGGAAGCCGGTGATCACAAACAACCTCCACGCCGGCGACAAGGCCGGGATGTTGGCAAAAAAGGCAGCCGCGACGCCAATGACGAAGCCGCCGCCAAGATTGGCCGCCAAGGTGCCGAGCGGCAATTGCGGTTGAATCGCATTCATCGCCAATCCCAGGATATAGCGCAACCAGGCGCCCAAAGTCGCTCCCATTGCGATCGCCAACCAATTCATGTTTTCTCCGGCAAGTTCCGTTCCCATTTTTCCAGCGCGGCGGCATCCGCCACCCGCGCATCGACCCAGCGCGCCCCTGCCGCTGTCTGCTCTTTTTTCCAGAATGGCGCGTCCATCTTCAAGTAATCGATGATGAATTCGCAAGCGGCAAACGCGTCGCCGCGATGCGCGGAAGCCACCGCCACCAGCACGATTTGATCCAAAGGCCGGAGCGGCCCGACCCGATGGATCACCAGCGCATCGACGATATCCCAGCGCCGTTTTGCCTGGCTGACGATCTCTTCCAGCGCGTTTTCGGTCATGCCGGGATAATGCTCCAACTCCATCGCCGTCACCGCCGTGCCGTCGTTGATATCGCGCACCGCGCCGAGAAACGACACCACCGCGCCGATCCCGGGATCGGCTGCCCGCAACTGGGCAATCTCCCGGCTGCAATCGAAATCCTCGGTTTGCACACGTATCGGCATGGTCAGCCTCCGGTGACCGGCGGGAAAAACGCGACTTCGCCGCCGTCGGCGATTGGCGTTTCGGCATCGGCCATCGCCTGGTTATAGGCCATGCGCAACACGCGCGCTTCGCCCAACGCCTGTTCCCAGACACCGCCGCGCGCGATCAGAAAACGGCGCAGCGCGCCGACCGAGCCGATATGATCCGGCAGGCTGACGCTCTCCTTGGAGATACCAAGCGTTTCCCTTATGCCGGCAAAAAAGCGGAGTTGAATATCCATCGCAGCGTCAGTACAGCAAACTATTGAAAGGAATGAAGCGCACGCTATCGCCCGCCTTGATGGTTTGGCCGGGTGGATTGTCGATCAAGCCATCGCCCCACACGGTCGAGGTCAATACAGCCGAACCTTGATTGGCAAACAAGTCCAACCCGCCTTGTGGATTGATTTTAGCGCGCAAAAACTCGTTGCGCTTGTCGGATTTTAGCCAATTGAAATCGGCGCGCATCGGGTAGGCTTGCGGCGTCACGTTCTCAACGCCTTGCAATCGCAGGATGAATGGCCGCACAAACAGCAAGAAAGCAATCAGGCTGGCCACCGGGTTGCCCGGCAAGCCGAGGAAATACGCGTTGCCGGCAGCCCGCCGCACCTGGCCGAACGCCAGCGGCTTGCCCGGCTTGACTGCAATTTGCCACAGGTTCAAGCTGCCTTCGGCTTGCAGCGCCGCCTTGACATGATCTTCCTCGCCGACCGAGACGCCGCCCGAGGTGACGATCAGGTCGTGCGCCGCCGCCGCGCGATGCAGGGCGGCGCGCGTGGCGTCCAATGTATCGGGAACAATGCCCAGGTCGGTCACGACGCAGCCGAGGTTTTCCAGCAACGCGCGCACGGTAAAGCGATTCGAATTGTAGATCGCGCCGGGTTTCAATGCTTCGCCCGGCATCGTCAATTCGTCGCCGGTAAAAAATACGGCGACGCGCAGGCGGCGCAGCACCGGCAGACTCGCCAAACCGACCGACGCCGCCAAACCCAGCTCTTGCGCGCGCAAACGTGTCCCAGCCGGCAGGATCGCCGCGCCGGCGCGCACATCTTCGCCGCTGCGGCGGATCCATTCGCCGGGTTGCGGAATGTGATTGACCATGATTGCGTCGCCGTCCGGGGTTGGTCGCGCGTCGCATGCTTCCTGCATGACCACGGCATCGGCCCCTGGCGGAATCGGCGCGCCCGTGAAAATGCGCGCCGCCGTTCCCGGCTGCAAGCTTAGTCCGACGTGGCCCGCAGCGATGCGCTGGCTGACTTGCAAAAGCGCCGCGCCGCTCGCGCAATCGGCCGCGCGCACCGCATAGCCGTCCATTTGCGAGTTATCCATCGGCGGCACGTTCAGTTGCGCGACTTGCGCCGTTGCGAGCGTGCGGCCGTTGGCATCCTGCGTCGGCAGGGTTTCGCTCTCGGTCAGCGGCGTCACCGCCAGCAGCAAATCCAGCGCCTGTTGCACGCTCAACATGGGTTTTTCTTCGTTCATACCTGGCAGCAGCAAATCATTGGTAGGATATTTGGAATTTCTTCCCTCTTATGCGCAATTCAAGGAAGGAGTTCCTCCGAGCCCTGTATTGTCGCACAGACATTGCAGCCGAGCTCGAATCGTCGCCATCGCTAGCCGACCGTAGGCGATTCCACCTATTTCCGGCGCAGGGCGAATTCAATGCGGCTGCGGGTTTCTGATATGATCCGACAACGGATCGGCATAGCGCGCATTCGGGATAAATGTCCGCTCGCACAAGCCAGGCAAATTGAACCAATCGAACGCCACGGAGTCAATCATGTCGTGGCAAGCTGCTTGCCAAATTTTTAGCTGTTTTTAGTCGCTTTTTAGTTGCTTATCAAGGAATACGAATGAAGAAGAAATTGCTGTGGCTGTTGTTGGCGTTTGCTTCCATCGCGCAAGCAGCCGCGCCCGACTCCAGCAAGTCCGCCATACCGCTGCTTCAGCCGCTGGCCCAGGAATCGCAGGCTGCCTACATCTCGGCCGAATACCTGACCAAAAGGCATTACCGATCCGCACCGCTCGACAGCGCGATGTCGGAGAAGATCTTCGACCGTTACCTGAAATCGCTGGACCCGGAAAGAATGTTTTTCCTGCAAAGCGACATCGACCGCCTCGGCGTCGCCCGCAGCACGCTTAACGACGCAATCGAGCACGAAGATTTGAACATTCCGTTTGCGATCTTCAATCTGTATGAGCAGCGATTCACCGAACGATTCGCCTACGCGCGCAGCCTGCTCAAGCAAGGTTTCGATTTTACGCAAAAGGAAAGCTATCAGTTCGAGCGCGAGAAAGCGCCGTGGGCGAAGTCGGAAGACGAGATGCGCGACCTCTGGCGCAAACGCGTCAAGAACGACTGGCTGCGCCTGAAGCTGGCCGGCAAGGATCAGAAAAGCATCGTCGCCACGCTCGACAAGCGCTATGAAAACTACCTGGCGCACACGCATAAATTGAAGAGCGAAGACGCGTTCCAGTATTTCATGGACGCCTTTGCGCAAACGACCGATCCGCACACCGATTATCTGGGACCGCGCGCGTCCGAAGATTTCAACATTGCGATGCGGCTGTCGCTGATCGGCATCGGCGCGGTGCTGGTGGAGCACGACGAATACACGACCATCCGGGAACTGGTGCCTGGCGGGCCGGCAGCGCTTTCCGGCAAGCTCAAGGTGGGTGATCGTATCGTCGGCGTGGCGCAAGGCGAACACGGCAAGATGGTCGACATCCTCGGCTGGCGCCTGGACGACACGGTCGCCATCATACGCGGCGCAGGCGATTCGACGGTGGTGCTCGACATTCTTCCCGAAGCGGCAGGCACCGACGGCAAGCATAAGTTGATTTCCCTGGTGCGCAAGAAGATCAGCCTGGAACAGCGCGCTGCCAAGGATACGATCATCGAAGTCAAAGAAGGCAACGCCACGCGCCGCGTCGGCGTCATCACGCTGCCGACCTTTTACCAGGACACCGAAGCCCGCGTGCATGGCGACCACGATTACAAGAGCACCACGCGCGATGTCGCCAATCTGCTGACGCAACTGAAGAAAGACAAGGTCGATTCGGTCTTGATCGACTTGCGCAACAATGGCGGCGGCTTTCTGGATGAAGCGATCAACCTGACCGGACTGTTCATCAAGAAAGGGCCGGTGGTGCAGCAGCGTTACGCCAACGGCAAAGTCAAGGTCGAGAGCGACACCGCCGACAAGCCGGTCTGGGATGGCCCGATGGGCGTGTTGATCAATCGCGCGTCGGCCTCGGCTTCCGAGATTTTCGCAGCGGCGATCCAGGACTACGGGCGCGGGCTGATCATCGGCGAGCAAAGCTTCGGCAAAGGCACCGTGCAACAGATCGTCGACCTGGATCAGGCGGCGCGCAACGACAAGCCGAAATACGGCGAATTGAAAATCACCGTCGCCCAGTTCTTCCGCGTCAACGGCGGCACCACGCAATTGCGCGGCGTCACGCCCGACATCAGCCTGCCCGGCAGCATCGACGCCGACGAGTTCGGCGAATCGAGTTACGACAACGCGTTGCCATGGACGCAGATCGAACCTGCCGACTACACGCCAGACGGCGACTTGACCGCAGTGGTGCCGCTGCTGCAAGCCCGCCACGATGCGCGCATCAAGAACGACAAGGACTACCAATACCTGGAAGAAGATCTGGCTGAATTGAAGGCGCAGCGCAAGAAAAACCTGATTTCGCTCAACGAAGCCGAACGCCGCAAGGAGCGCGACACCCAGGAAGCGCGCGTCAAGGCCCGCGAAAAGACTGCAGAGAACGGCAAGGACGCAAAAGCGGCAGCCAAGAAAGACGCGCTGCGCGACGACGGCCTGCAAGCCAACGAGCGCAACCTGTCGGTGCAGTTGGCAGAAGAAAAAGCGGCCAAGGATGCCAAGGACGTGTTGCTCAACGAAGCGGCAAACATCCTCGGCGACGAAGTCGACTTGCTCAAAGGCGACAACAAATTGGCAGCGCGCGTATTACCGGGAGCGGTGGTGGCGCAGGGGGTGAAGTAAGCGTTAATCCCTTCGCGAAAAAAGCCCGCTGGATTTGCGTCTTGCGGGCTTTGTTGCGAAAATGCGATTCCATGAAAATGGAAACGATTAAGAAACGATTGGTGAAAGATCCGTAGAGGAGTTGCAGTCGATGAAACATTTGATCACTTTGGGGGTCCTGATTGCCGCTGCCGTGATGTACGCTTTTGGCTCAGAGCTAGGTTCAGGGATTTTAGTTGGACTAGGCATGTGGTCGGAATTGGTATTCTGGAAGCGATTGCGCTTCGGTGCGGGAAAGAAGGCGGTTCCCCTCTGAGTATTTCGGGTGCCGAAGGCTGGGCTTATAACCCGGCCTTGGCCCTTATCGATGCAAGTTCGTACGGAATATTTTGTAGAGCTGCATTAGCGAGCGCGTAATGCGCTGCATGTTGCTGTTTCAAGCCGCAAAGGCATTCCACATTTATACACTGTTTGGCAAAACGGTATCGTGCATCATCGGACGCCGATGATGCACGACGGCAAATGGTGGAAGGCGCTGCGCTTTTCCACCCTACGATACTGCGCGGCATGAGTGAGATTTGACTTGCAAGGATGCGAGCGGATTGAAATGTTATACGACGCACCCCTTTTCAGAAATGGGCAAACGACAATTACCAAGGAAGCCCGGACCCAGCTCGACCACCTAAGAACCTGTTTACGATCTTTTTGCCAATGATCCAAAAGGTGCGTAAACTGGATGCATGAGACGAGTATACCCAAGCGACGTGAGTCGAGAGCAATTTGAAAAAGTGCGTGCGCTAC
>JARLJG010000010.1 GCA_031291325.1 Burkholderiaceae bacterium | reverse complement strand
CATTGCCTTTGAAGCCAAGGCGTGGGCCTTGGAATATGCCTTCGCCCAATACGACTTTGTGATCGCCGGCTGCATCGTTGTTGGTGGTATAGCGAATTGCCGTATCGAGCACGCCATAGATCGTGACGCTCGATTGCGCCAGTGCACCAGTCGATGCCAACGCGGCAACCAGACCTACTAGAATCTTGTGTTTCATATGCATTCCCTTTTATCAACGAAATCCAAAGTGGATAGGCCGGAGTTTACCTGCATTAAGTAGCGATTGGTTCGGTTCGTCGCGCATTTACAACAAATGAATTCACCTAAAGTTATGCTAAATTCAATTGGCAAAATAAAAACCAACGTTGCACTGAAAAAATGGAACTTTCCGCACCGACGCGGGTCGTTGCGTCTTTTTTCTTGCCGCGATACGATCATAAACGACGTCATGCTGCGATACTAAACAGCTTTCGCATCTCTTCCAGAACAACAATGCGCGGCAATACGCTGCCCCAAAAGAGCAGCACATTCAACCAACCATCCATTGTTGCTGAATTCGGAATTATCCATTGCCTTTATTCGACTTTTTCTCCATTCGAGGAAAGTATAAAGTGACTTCATCGTGAGAACACAAATAGATTCAGTGCGACTCACCATGACAGGACCCGACGGGCCACAAGTTTGCCGAAACCGCCGAGCTTGAAGTCATTTTTAAAATTGAACCTTAGGATATCGATCATGAACGCCAAACAACTCATTGCCGCAGCCCTCGTTTTCTCCGCAGCCAGCGCCGCTTTTGCTCAACAAGCCGAAGTCACCAATGTTCCATCGACCAAGACCCGTGCACAAGTGACAGCCGAATTGCAACAGGCGCAGACCGATGGCAGCGCTGCCAGCTACGGTTTTCTGGGAACGCAGAACCCGGCTGCTGCTGCCGGCAAGGCAGGGCAGACACAAGCCGACAAAGTGATCGTGCGCGGCAAAACCCGCGCTGAAGTCATCGCAGAATTGAAGCAGGCGCAAGCTGACGGCACGGCGGCTTCAGGCATCGCGATGGCTTATGACGTTCCGGCTGCTACCCACGCATCCAAGGATGCATCGGCGCGTGCCGTTGCCAACAAATAAGCAAAATCCGACTCTGGACGTTGCTGCAATCGCGCCAAAACAAAAACGCCACCCGAAGGTGGCGTTTTTTGCGCGAATAACCGAACTGAAATAGGTGAGACCGCTTAACTCACCTCATACTGCAATTAGAACTTGTGCTGGATGCCCACGCCGAAATACACGGTGTTGCCGGAATTTGCCACCAAGTTGGGGGTCGCATAAATGCCGCCGAGCATTGCGCTTTGGCCGGCGTCACTGTCGACGCTTACGCGAACAATCTGGGCGTAAATGTCGGTGCGTTTCGACAACGAGTAGGTGTCGAGCAGAGCCCACTCGGTGGTCTTGCCACCAAAGGCGGCGCCATTGTCTTTCGCATCGTAATACGCCAGATTCACCTTATTGGCTGCACTCGGCTTCCAGTCAATACCGAAGCCCCAGCTCTTTACGTCGTCGAAATAGTTATTATTGCCAGTTCCTGCACCGCCGCCCAGAGTGTTGAACAAGCTGGATTTGAACTCGCCATACTGCAAGCGGATCGCAATCGGTGCAGCCGAAGCGAAATCGTAGCCTACGCCAATGACTTCGATTTGGTCACCGCCACCGGTCGCGCCGGTCGGGTCGGTCGTATTCGCCTTCGCATAGCTTCCCGATACGACAAATCCGCCATTTGAATACGATGCGCCGATGGATTCGGTCGACCCGGCCGACGTGCTGCCCGCAACGCCGCCAAAGCCATATTCGAGACCGACATAAAGTCCGTTGGCTGCATAGGTGTAAGTGACTGAATTGACGTCGAAAATACCTCCGGTCAACGAGCCGGTTGTTCCGCCAAGACCGCCACCCGAATTTATCGTGGCACCGATCCAGTGTTCCAAGTGACTGAAGGAATCTGTCATGCCACGCGGTTCGGTCGCGATGGAAGCGATCAAGCCCGGGTCGACTTGCAGACCGGCGCCGATCGTGCCCCAGTCGGCACCCAGCGTGACTTTCGCTTCGCGGCCGAACAATTGGCTCTGATATACGCCTGGGCTGTTGTGTTGGCCGTTGCCAGAGTTAAAACCACCTTCCAGGTTGAAACCCGCTTTCAAACCGCCGCCGAGGTCTTCCGTGCCCTTGAAACCATAGATACTCGGCAGGATTTGCCCGTCTTGGAAACTGGTAACACGATCGCCGGCCGCATTGGCATTGCTTTGCGTTACAAAGCCGGCATCAATGATCCCGTATACCGTGACCGACGATTGAGCATGCGCCACCGAAGCGAATGCACCCAAAACCATAAGTGAACATAGCGTCTTTTTCAAAATCATATCTCCTCTGTTATTGTCTACTATCAAAAAGTACAATCCCGTACTACCAATTACGCGCGCCTACAACCACGCCCGCTTGATTTCGTTCTGGGTAAAGTCTATTCCAAAATCGCCGCCAATCGATGCTTCTCGTCATCAAGCAGTAGTTTTACGATGCAAATATGTCGTGCATTTGCAACATTCTTGTATCGCGTTTGCCTTGTTCCGAGGTTCCCCTGCTTCACAAAAGCCAATCTGTCAGATTGATGTAAGTTTCGGCGAAAAAGTTGCATATCCCGCATTTCCGAAAATTGCGCGCACCAACCAATACCGATGAAAAAGCCCACCGCGAGGGTGGGCTTTTTCATCTCACGACGCTCCTGGAAGGAGCATCTGGAATTTCCGATCAGAACTTGGTGCGGATACCGAAACCAGCGATGTAGTTGCTGGTGTTGTAGGTCGCGGAAGGATATTGGTCGCCCTTATACGACGAATACATCCAGCCGGCATACACATCGGTGCGCTTGCTGAAATGATAGTCGAGCAAGGCGGAATAGCTGTATATATTGCCGTTGAGTTGTTTGTTGTCGGACGAGGCTTTTGGATTCTGGTCGTAGAAACCGATAGCCAAATTAAGCGCTGGCGTGAAGTTGTAATCGCCGCCGATGAACCAGATGTCGGTTGTTTGATCAGCCGCCGTGAAGTTCGACGCCGTGCCGACGGTATAACCGAAATAGCTGAGCGTTCCCAAGCTGGCGACCGAGTCCGACGGCGCTTTCAACTTATAGCTTTCGTAACCGCCGCGCACGGTGGCTTGGCCGAACTGATACTTGGCAGCCAGGAAGTATGCGCTGCTGTTGAGGTCTTGCACGTTGACATCGCCGGCGACCGAGCTGGTGCTGCCCTTCAACGCGTCGGTAAAGGCTTCATAGACGCCCTGGATACCGAACGGGCCGTCTTCATACCCAAGATTAAGCGCATAGCCCGATCCGGCCGAGGTGCTTCCGGCGATGCCGCCGAATTTGTACAACAATCCAACATTGACAGGCCCAAACTTGTTCTTGTACTTGAAGCTGTTGTCGACGCGAGCATCTTCCGACACGCCGCCGCCGCCGCCGATTGTTCCCGATACGCCCAAAGGCGAGAACGACTGCGCCTGAAATACCGGGTCGTAGCCAGCCACGACGTCGTAAATCGGATTGTAGTTGCGACCGAAGGCGATCGAACCGAGCTTGGAATCGGCCAATCCGACGAAAGATTGACGACTAAACAACTGCCCGTTGATCGAGCTATTGCTCGACACGGTCGAGGCTTTCGAGTTTCCTGCCAGCGACGCGGCAGCATTACCCAACGAGCCATCTTGCGCATTGAATCCGGATTCAAGCGTATAAAAAGCCGACATTCCGCCGCCCAGATCTTCAGTGCCGCGAATACCCCAACGCGAACCTTGGATGCCGCCGTTAATCATGCCCGTAACCGAGTTGCCGACCGAAGTCTTGGTTGCCGACACCGGGCTTACCGTATTGGGGAAATTTCCATCGGTGCTCAAGGAATTTTCGACACGGCCGACGGCGATATCGATAATGCCGTACAGCTCGACTGCCGAGTTGGTAGCCGATTGAGCAAAGGCACCGTTGGCTGCCAGTAGCAAGCCCAGTCCCACAAGTTTCTTATTCAATTAATGCTCCCTTGGTTAAAAGTATGTTGAAAATCTCGATTGCTACATTAAAACGCGTCTCTATAAATCGTTGCGAGCATCGCAGACCCGAGCTTGCGCCGCACGGCAGATTTCCATAGATACCCAAAAGCTGATTTGACAACCAGAGTTCGATACGATACAGCCGTGTATTGCAGCCTCTTATATCTTTTACTTCTTCGCTTATAACTCGAGAGCAATCGAAAAGCCGCGCATCTCGATTTCCCCCCAATGTGATAAACGAACTGCCGATACCGAAGCGCTGAATGTTAAGGGCCAATTATGTCCTGCGCGTGACGAAGTCGTTGCGGAAATGCAACAGCCGAACCAACATTTGCTCCCCGGCACCGCCAGCATTGGATATCTCAAATATGGACACCAGCTATTTCCGAATCGCAGTATGATGTGCCGAAGTTGTTTAAATAGTTGCGCCAGGCGTCGCGCTGGGTTCATGCAAATCTCGTCCGACGATGAATTGGAATGGCTGCGCCAGACCGTTCCCAAGCATCGGCACCTATTCCGATCCGTGTAGTCGCCTTTGTAGGAAAATGGACATGCATATCTCGAATCTCAAGATTGGCATTCGCTTGAGCCTGGGTTTTGGGGCTATTGCCCTGTTATTGACTGCGGTTGCCTTTATCGGCATCACGTGCCTGGCGAAATTGAACGATGGCACCAATGTCATTGTGCATGATCGTTATCCGAAAACCGCCAAGCTGCAGACCATCGACGCAGAGGTCAACATCGATGCGCGCGCAATGCGCAACATGATCCTGTCGGCCGACCAAAAACAAGTTGAGCAAGAAACGGCGCGCCTGGCCGCATCGAATGCGATCGTCGACAAGAAACTGGCGGAACTCGATACCGAAATGCATTCCGATACCGGGCGCGCGTTATTGAAGGCGATCGTGGATACGCATCAGCTTTATCTGGCGCAGCAGCTTGCCTTCAAGCAACTGGTCGCCGCCGACAAGAAGGACGAAGCCAGGAATTTACTGTTCGCCCAATTGCGCACCGTGCAGAACGACTATTTCGACGCGCTCGACAAAGGCATCGCCTATCAGGCCAAGTTGATGGAGCAAGGCGAAATCGATGCGGCCGAGGAATATCGCAATGCGCGTAACCTGATGTTGATTTTGACAGCCGCCGCGTTGGCGATCGCTGCCATTGTCGCCTATTCGATCACGCGCTCGATCACGCGCCCGATGGATACCGCGCTGAGGTTCGCGCAATCCGTCGCGCAGGGGGATTTAAGCGGACACATCGAAAGCGAATCGTCCGACGAAACCGGACAACTATTGCGCGCGCTGGTCGAGATGAACGATAACTTGGCGCAAATCGTCGGCCAGGTGCGCAGCGGCACCGACTCCATCGCGGCAGCGTCCGGCGAAATTGCGCTTGGCAATCTCGACCTCTCCAGCCGCACCGAGGAGCAAGCCAGTTCGTTGGAGGAAACCGCTTCCTCGATGGAAGAGTTGGCATCGACGGTAAAGCAGAATTCCGACAATGCGCGCGAAGCAAATGGCCTGACACAATCGGCCGCCGCCGTTGCGGTGCGTGGCGGGACCGTCGTTTCCGATGTCGTGAAAACGATGGCGTCGATCAATGAGTCGTCGCAAAAAATCGTCGACATCATCAGTGTCATCGACGGCATCGCGTTTCAGACCAATATCCTGGCGCTGAACGCAGCGGTGGAAGCGGCGCGGGCCGGCGACCAGGGCCGGGGCTTTGCCGTGGTGGCAGCCGAAGTGCGCGTATTGGCGCAGCGCTCGGCCAGTGCCGCCAAGGAAATCAAGGCATTGATCGGCAACTCGGTGGAAAAAGTGGCTCTTGGCAGCAATTTGGTCGATCGCGCCGGCGCGACGATGGGCGAGGTCGTCACCAGCGTGCAACGCGTCACCCATGTGATGGAAGAAATTACGACTGCCAGCATCGAGCAAAATGCCGGCATCGAACAGATCAATCAAGCCATTGCGGAGATGGATACCGTCACCCAACAAAACGCGGCGTTGGTCGAACAGGCGGCAGCGGCGGCGCAGGCGATGCAAGACCAGGCGGCCACGCTTGCCAAATTGGTCAGTAAATTCGTGCTATCTGCCGGTGCCGCAAGCGATACGGATAGCGGCGCGCTACAGCGCCCAATGCCCGCATCGGGAAAAATCGGCGCCAGCGTCGGTGTGCCCTTGAAATTGGCCAATTCCGTTCGCCATGCAGACTGAGAAACCTGGCACGACAAACGAATAATAGCAGCAACGCAAAATTGGCTTATCGCATTGCGACCTCCGCCGTCGGCATCTCGTCGGCCGTTTTCCCGCTGGCGCGCTTGCGCCCGTTGGCATGCAACAAAATGCGGATGAATTCCCTGACCATCATCTGGTGATGCTCGTCCAGCAATTGCAGGTCGGAAATCATCTTCAATTCGGCCGACTTGAAGACCGGGCCTTCCACCGAAGGGACAGAACCGTCTTCATCGCCGCCGAAACGCAGCCAATCGATTGGCACATGCAGCCATTCTGCCAATGTGCGCATCTTGTCCTGCGTCGGAATAGCTTCGCCAACCAACCATTTTCTAGCCGCATGCACGGTAATCGGACGTCCGGCGAAGCGAATATTGAAGTCGCGTGCCAATTCGGTCGGGCTGTCCGGTGAATGATGGGCATTTCGCAATGTTTGTTGCAGGCGAAGACTGAATCGCTCTCTCTCGTTTGTGATTTTCCTCACTCCTCAGATAAATCCAGGCCTTCCACTCCCATCCAGTGGAGGGATGGGAACAACGTGATGTAGCAATCCTGGCTGCAAGACTCGCAATTCGTTGATCGCGTAGCCTTGGCAGAAAAGAATATCAGAGAGTAAGATTTAACGGTTTGGATTATTGGTAATAATAACTACCATACCAATAGTTAAAAAAGGGGCGGCAAATGCTGAAAAAGGGCGAAAAGTGCTTTAAATTCAACTGATATCACGTGTTTTGTTGCGACACCAGCTCGGCAGCAACCGCAACGCAAGCGTCGATATGCTGGTTGGCCACCGCGCGAAATGTTACAAATCCAATCGAAACCGAGGCGATTTGCCCCGCTACAGGGACAATCTTTGCTGCATGTTGCACCAGCATTTTCAAACCGCTGCGCGCAAGCAAATGTGCGACCACTTCTCGCGTCACGATCCTGCCGACCAGCAGTCCGCCCATGCCCACCATCGTTTCGTAGGCGATCAAGCGCATCTTCGGCTGCAAGCGCTCGATTTGATCGTGCGACAAGCCGAATTCGACATTGATGTCCTGGATGACGCGCGCAAGAAAGGTCAAGTCGGTGGCAATATCCAGGCCCGGTATCGGCAGCGCGGAAACGCCGGCCGACATGGCCGCCCGGCGCATCGCCAAGCGTCGGCATTTTTTGCGGATGAGTTCAACGTCGTCCAGGCTCGACGGCAGCAATTCCCATGAATTCGTTGTTTTGTGGCTGCTCATCGCGGATCGCGCTCCTGCGTTGGCATTTGGAAAAAGTGATCCAAATGTGACATTCAGTACCAAAAGTTAATAATTTCATTCGCCGCAGCGAAATTGTCTTGCTTTGGATTGCGCAAAGAGCAACTATAGACAAAAATCATGACAAGAAGTCCACAAAAATTTGTGAAATATTGTCAAATTACAACCTAAGAACCCCTATAACCGCCATACTTTGTTAAATCCATTACATATTTTCATCGATATTTTTCGCTGAACCGACGCCATGAGAATAGCCGTACTCGACGATGACCGCAGCCAAACCGACCTCGTGTGCCAAGTGTTGACTGCCGCAGGACATGTTTGCCATCCCTTCATGAGCGGCAAGGAGATGCTCAATCAACTGCGCCGCGAGTTGTACGACATGCTGGTTATCGACTGGCAAGTGCCGGACTTGAGCGGCGCCGAAGTCTTGCGCTGGGCCAGGGAAAAACTGCCGCCCACGCTGCCGGTATTGTTCATGACCAGCCGTTCCGGCGAAGACGACATCGTCGCCGGACTGGCCGCCGGTGCCGACGATTATATGATTAAACCGATCCGCCGGGGCGAACTGGTGGCGCGCGTGCAAGCGCTGCTGCGGCGCGCCTATCCGAGCCAGAACGCGGTCGAACAAATCCAGTTCGGCAACTATACGTTTGAATCGCGCACCGGGCGCTTGACGGTGGCCGGCGCCGACATTGAAGTCACGCAAAAAGAGTTCGACCTGGCGCTGCTGTTTTTCCGCAATCTCGGGCGTCCGCTTTCGCGCGCCTATATCCTCGAAGCAGTCTGGTCGCGCGATGTCGAGATTCCTTCGCGCACCATGGATACCCATGTTTCCCGGGTGCGCAGCAAGTTGCAATTGCGGCCCGAAAACGGCTTCAGGCTGGCGCCTGTGTACAGCTACGGCTATCGTCTCGAGCAAATTTCTAGCTGATCGCAGCTCTTCCCGCTCAGGAGTTTACTGCAAAAAAGTGGTACTATTTTTGCAGTGGATGGGATTGCCTATCATTCGATTCCTGGGGCCGCACGCGCGGAAAAGTAATGCGCAACATTTTTTGCAATTTGATATTTTTGCTGGCGATGGCAAGCGCTCCGCTTTTGGCGCAACCCACGACCGACCCGGTGGCCAGCGGCGCCATCGTCGTCGGCCCTGCCGGTATCGTCTACAAGGCACGCCCCGGCGACACGCTGCTATCCATCGCGCAGCAATGGACCACCCGTTCCGAAAATTGGATAGCGCTGGCCAAACTAAACCACATCAGCAAGGACAGCAGCATTCCGATCGGCACCCCGATCACCATTCCTTCCGATCTTTTGCTCGACGAACCTAGCCAAGCGCAGGTAGCGGCGATGTCGGGCGAAGTCGCTGCCAGAGACGCCGACGGCAAGACAATCGCCTTGCAGATCGGCGCGACGCTGGGCGAAGGCGTGCAGATCGAAACCGGCATCGATGGCTTCTTGACCATCTCGCTGCCGGACGCTTCGCGCATTTCGCTGCCAACCAATAGCCGCGTGAAACTTTCCAAGCTGCGCATGGCGCGCTATACCAAGAGCCCGCGCACCGAATTGCTGCTGCTGCGCGGCCACGTCGAATCACGGGTGTCGCCGCTGGAGGCCAACAAGGGCAGCTACGAAGTGCGCACGCAAACTTCGGTGGCCGGCGTGCGTGGCACGCAATTCCGGGTCGGCGTCGATGGCGGCGACACAACCAATGAAGTATTGAGCGGCCAGGTTGCGGTCGCCAATCCCAAGCAAGCGACCGAATTGACGCTCAATTCGGGCCAGGGCAATATTGTCACCGCGACCGGAGTGGGGGCGGCGATCGCCTTGCTTCCGGCGCCGCAATTGAGCCGCGCCGCCGATGAAGGCGCGCCGCAGATTCGGCTGCTGCCGCTGGCCGGCGCGCGCGCTTATCACGTGCAGATCGCCAATGACCCCGACGCGCTGGACGTATTGGCGGAAAGCCGCTCGAACGAACCGCGCGTCAAATTCGCCGGCTTGCACGAAGGCTCTTACTTCGTCCGCATCTCGGCGATCGACAAGAACGGACTGGAAGGCACCAGCCGGATCGAGGCCGTCAACTTTCATCCCGGCACTGGCGCGCGCGCAGCGCCAACCGATTATGCGCCATTCGTGGATGCTTACGACGACAAGCAAGTGACCCTGCACTGGCACGCAACCAATGCCAAGCAATTCAACGTGCAGGTCGCGCACGACGCGCAATTCACCTGGCTGATCTACAACGCCAGCGCCAGCAAGGCCGAAGCGCGGGTGCCGCGTCCGCCGTTCGGCACCTATTATGCGCGGGTGCAGACGATCAATGCGGACGGCAGCGTCAATCCTTTTTCGGCGGTTCAGACCTTTATCGTCACCGACCATTGGGTTATCAATGACGGCGGCCCCGCCAATGCAAAACATCATCCCGCCAGTGCCGGCCATTCGTAATTCGACCGGCCGGCAGCTGTCAGTCAAGCGGCCCGGCGGCGCCGACGCCGCATGAAGCGCCCCCGACTTCCGTTGGCGCGGCGGCTGGCGCTGCGCGAGTGGCTGGCGCTGTGCGTTTTCCTGGCCTTGCTGGGCGCGTTTCTAGGCTGGCAAAATGGGCTTGGGCGCGGCGACAAGGTCATTTACGATCAATTCGTTTCCTTCAATAGCCGCCCGGCGCGCGACGATATCATCATCGTCGCGATCGACGACTACAGCCTGGCGCAATTGGGGCGCTGGCCGTGGCCGCGACGCTTCCACGCGGCCTTGCTGGATCGTTTGACCGCAGCAGGCGCGCGCCGGGTCGGCCTCGATCTGATTCTCTCCGAACCGGAACGGCCGCAGGCCGACGGTTCGCGTCCGGGCGACGACTTGCTGGCCAAAGCGATTGCGCGCAATCGGCGCGTGGTGCTGCCGGTGATCATCGGCGACAACGGCAGCGGTTTTACCGCGACCCCGCCGATCGCCGACTTTGTCGATGCCGCCAGCGGCTTGGGCCATATCAATCTTTACCACGACGAAGACGGCGTGGTGCGCAGCGTTGCGCTGCTGCAGGGCGCCGACGGCGTCGAGTGGCCGCAATTCTCGCTGGCGTTGCTGGAAGCGCCGCGCCACGACCCGGCAAGCGCTCCGCTCAACTTGTCGCAGTCCGATCAAGACGCCGGCATCGCCTCGCTGGCCGACTGGCAGCGCATGCATATCCCGTATGCCGGCGAAAACGGCCACTTTCAAACCGTGCCCTACGTGTCGGTATTGCGCGGCGAGGTTCCGAAAGAATTTTTCAAGGACAAGATCGTGCTGGTCGGCGCCAAGGCGCTCGGCATGGGGGACGCTTTTCCGACCCCGGTGTCAAGCAGCGCCGGCGCGATGTCCGGCGTCGAAATCCATGCCAACATCCTGGCCGCCCTGCTCGACCACAAGTCGATCAAGATCGCCGCACAGTGGCAAACCGCGCTGTTGAGCTGCGTGCCGGTTTTGCTCGCAATGTTCGGCTATATGTGGCTGTCGCCGCGCCACGCATTGCTGGCTTGCATCGCCTTGCTGCCGACCACGATTGCGCTGTGCTACCTTAGTTTGCGCGCCGGCTTGTGGATTGCCCCCAGGGCGGCATTGATCGTGGTGGTGCTCTCCTATCCGCTTTGGAGTTGGCGCCGCCTGGAAGCAGCCATCACTTATCTCGGACAGGAATTCATCCGCCTCGATCAAGAGCCGCATTTGCTGCCGGAAGCCGCCGACCAAGCGCCCTCGGACCAAATCGAGGACATGCTGGAGCGGCGCATCGGCGCGATGAAAAACGCGGCGCGGCGGGTGCGCGACTTGCGCCAGTTCGTCTCCGACAGCCTGAACAATTTGCCCGACGCCACGCTGATCACGCGCACCGACGGCCGGGTGCTATTGCCCAATCGCCACGCGCACGATTACTTTGAATCGGTCGGCGTGCCCGATCTGGAAGGTGCGTCGCTGTTCGATCTCGTCACCAGGCTGCACGCGCCGGAACCGATCGACCTGGGCAGCCAGACTTCTTTCGACTGGCATCAGCTATTGGACCTGGATTACTGCAAGGTGCTGGCCAGCGGCGTCGGCGTGCGTGACGACCAGGGGCGCGACTTGCTGGTCAAAAGCGCGCCCTGCCATTCCGCCGAAAATGAGTTGATCGGCTGGATCGTCAGCATCGTCGACATTTCCACGATCCGCGCGGCCGAGCACAGCCGCGACGAGACGCTGCGATTCCTGTCGCATGACATGCGGGCGCCGCAAGCGTCGATCCTGGCCTTGCTGGAATTGCAAAGTGAAACGACATCGGCGTTGCCGCAGGCGGAATTCTTTGCGCGCATCGAAAAGGCCTCGCGCAAGACGCTCGGCCTGGCCGACAATTTCGTCCAACTGGCGCGCGCCAAGTCGCACGAATACCGCTTTGAAGAAGTCGATTTCCAAGACATGCTGCAAGATGCGATCGACGAAATGTGGTCGCAGGCGAATGCCAAGCAAATCAAAATTCTCGCCGATGTGGCGGTCGGAGAATACCCGATCTGGGTCGATCGCGGCTTGATGACGCGGGCGCTGGTCAACCTGGTTTCCAACGCGATCAACTACAGCCCCGCGCATACTCGCATCAGTTGCGTGTTGCGGCTGCAACAGTCTTCCGGCCAAATCCTGTGTCATATCGTCGACCAGGGCTACGGCATCGCCGAAAGCGACCGTCCACGCCTGTTCCAGCGCTTTCAACGGCTGGCCCACGCCAACCAGCCGCGCCACGACGGCATCGGCCTTGGCCTGGTGTTCGTCAAGACCGTGGTCGAACGCCACCATGGCACGATTTCGTTTTCCAGCACCGAGCAAGTCGGCACGACATTTACCCTCACCCTTCCTGCCTACTTCGGATAAACTCATCGGAGAAACGTCGGCTGGGCAAGAACCGTCCTTACCGGCGTCCAACAATAAAAAGGAACAGGTTTCCCTCTGGCAATGCAGTTTCCAATAAAGCGATTCACTTGAGCTATATCAAAATTCGCAATAGATTTTTGGAAGTGCACTATAGCAACGAGCTATAATTGAGCGTCTATTTTCATTTTTGACCGAAATGCAACTCCTCGCCGTCGGCGTCAATCACCACACTGCTCCGGTTTCGCTACGCGAAAAGGTGTCGTTTCCGGCTGAGCAAATCGGTCAGGCGGTGGCAGCGGCGCGCGCGTGGTTTGACGGGTCGTTGGCGGGATTCGGTCAGGAAGCGGCCATTCTTTCCACTTGCAACCGCACCGAACTGTATGCGGCAGCCAGCAACCAGCCAGCCGATGGCGGCAAGAACTTGCATGCGGCAATCGACGCCACCGGGCACTTCCTGGCTGATTATCATGGCGTGCCGTACGCCGAATTGCGCCCTTACTTGTATACACTGCCGCAAGACGATGCGGTGCGCCACGCGTTCCGGGTCGCCTCCGGGCTGGATTCGATGGTGCTGGGCGAGGCGCAAATCCTCGGGCAAATGAAGGAAGCAGTGCGCCAGGCGGATGCCGCCGGCGGCCTCGGCACTTGTTTGCACCAAATGTTCCAGCGCACGTTCGCGGTCGCCAAGGAAGTGCGCAGCACGACCGAAATCGGCGCGCGCAGCGTGTCGATGGCAGCGGCGGCTGTGCGCCTGTCGCAACGCATCTTCGACAAAATCTCAGACCAGCATGTGCTGTTCATCGGCGCAGGCGAAATGATCGAATTATGCGCGACGCATTTCGCCGCGCAAAATCCGAAATCGCTGACCATCGCCAACCGCACCGTGGAAAAAGGCGAAGCCCTGGCGCACCGCTTCAGCGGCAAGGCGATTCGGCTGGGCGAATTGGCGCAGAAATTGTCGTCGTACGATATCGTGGTCTCCTGCACCGGCTCGACCCTGCCGATCATCGGGCTGGGCATGGTCGAAAGTGCGGTCAAGGCGCGCCGCCACAAGCCGATGTTCATGGTCGACCTGGCCGTGCCGCGCGATATCGAGGCGGAAGTGGCGCGGCTCGACGATGTCTTTTTATACACGGTCGACGATCTCGGCATGGTGGTGCAATCGGGCGTGGAAAACCGCCAGGCGGCAGTGGCGCAAGCCGAGGCGATCATCGAAACCCGGGTGCAGTCGTTCATGCATTGGATCGACAGCCGCTCGGTGGTGCCATTGATCCAGAACTTGCACGAATCGGGCGAATCGATGCGCATGGCCGAACTGGAGCGTGCGCGCAAGATGCTCGCCAAGGGCGACAATATCGACGCGGTGCTGGAAGCGCTGTCGCGCGGCCTGACTGCAAAATTCCTGCACGGGCCACAGCAAGCCCTGCATCAAGCCCAGGGCGACGAGCGCGCCCGGCTGGCGGCGCTGCTGCCGCAATTGTTCCGCACCAAGCGCTAGCGACGCTACCCTCCCCCGCAATCGATCGGCGCTGCGCAAACTTGCGTAACGCGCCCCCCTCCCGAGATAACGCCGAGCGGCGATCTCAGCCTCAAGATAGAAAATACATGAAACCTTCGATGCTTGCCAAACTCGACCAATTGAGCAATCGATTGGAAGAACTCAATAGCCTGCTGCAACAGCCGGAAGTCACGTCCGACATGGACAACTACCGCAAGCTGACGCGCGAACACGCCGAACTCGGGCCGCTGGTTGCGCTGTATTCCTCGTATACGCAAGCCGGCGAGGATATCAAGGCGGCGCAAGAGATGCTGTCCGACCCGGACATGAAGGAATTCGCGCAGGAAGAAATTGCCGCCGCCAAGACCCGCACCGAGCAACTCGAAATCGACTTGCAAAAAATGCTGCTGCCGAAAGACCCGAACGACGAGCGCAATATCTTCCTCGAAATCCGCGCCGGCACCGGTGGCGACGAAGCGGCCCTGTTCGCCGGCGACTTGCTGCGCATGTACACCCGCTTTGCCGAACGCAATCGCTGGCAGGTGGAAATGATTTCCGAGTCGGCCTCCGAGATCGGCGGCTACAAGGAAGTGATCGTGCGCATCGTCGGCTTCGGTGCTTATTCGCGCTTGAAGTTCGAATCCGGCGGCCATCGCGTGCAGCGGGTGCCGGCCACCGAAACCCAGGGCCGCATCCACACCTCGGCCTGCACGGTTGCCATCATGCCGGAAGCGGACGAAGTCGGCGATGTCGACATCAACCCGGCCGACTTGCGCATCGACACCTTCCGCGCGTCCGGCGCCGGCGGCCAGCACATCAACAAGACCGATTCGGCGGTGCGGATTACCCACTTGCCGAGCGGCATCGTGGTCGAATGCCAGGATGACCGCAGCCAGCACAAGAACAAGGCGCAGGCGATGAAGGTTTTGGCCGCGCGCATCAAGGATGTGCAGACGCGTGAAATCCAGGCCAAGGAAGCGGCCACCCGCAAATCGCTGATCGGCTCGGGCGACCGCAGCGAGCGCATCCGCACCTATAATTTCCCGCAAGGCCGGATGACCGACCATCGGATCAACTTGACGCTTTACAAGCTCGACTTCATCATGGACGGCGATTTGGACGAATTGACCAATGCACTGGCTGCCGAGCATCAGGCTGAATTGCTGGCGGCACTGGCTGACGGCAGCTAATTGAACCATTTGAACCATTTCGATTGATTCCAATCGAAGCGTTGCCATGACTCAATTACCTATCAACTATCCAATATGATCTCGCCCAAACTATTGCTTATCGCCATTGCGCTAACCTGTGTCGGCCTGGAGGCTGGCGCAGTGTATTTCCAATACACCGCCTACATGCTGCCCTGCCCGTGGTGCATCATTCAACGCTATTTGTATACGGCGATTGCGCTGACTTGCGCCATCACCGCTTTCCGGCCCGCCAGCGCCACCCGCCTAGGCGCAGCCGTGGGTGCATTGTTCGGCTTGGCCGGTATCGGCGCCGCCACCTGGCTGGTCTGGGTGCAGGCGCATCCTTCGGTATCGTGCGGGATCGATCCGGTGGAAACCTCGCTCAACAAGATTCCGACCGCAAAATTGCTGCCTTTCCTGTTCAAGGCCAACGGCTTGTGCACCACCGAATACGATCCTATCCTCGGCTTGTCGATGCCGGTATGGTCCTTGCTGGCCTTTATCGGCATGACGCTCGTGTTGGGTTTTCTGGCAATGCGTCGCCGCCGCGCATGAAACCGGTAGTTCGCTGATGCAAGCCGGCACCAGCATCGACGCCTGGCTGCGCGCAGCACCGCTGGATCGCTTGGACGCGCGTATCCTGCTGACCCATGCGCTTGGCTTGACGCGCATGCAACTGATTACGCAAAGTGAGCGCACGCTATCTGTCGACGAGGCGGATCGGCTGGCGATACTGGTGCGGCGTCGTATCGACGGCGAGCCGATTGCATATATCCTCGGCAGCCGCGAATTCTACGGTTTGTCGTTCGACGTCACGCCGGACGTCTTGATACCGCGCCCGGAAACCGAGTTGCTGGTGGAACTAGCGTTGCAATATTTACCGCCCAACGGTCGCCTGCTCGACATGGGCACCGGCTCCGGCGCTATCGCCGTGGCCATCGCCGTCAACCGTCCCGACGCCCAAGTAAGCGCGCTCGATTGCAGCGCAGCGGCCTTGGCCGTCGCCCAACGCAACGCCGAGAAGCACCATGCCGGCGTCGAATTGCTGCAAAGCGATTGGTTTGGCGCGCTCGGTCAAAGGCAGTTCGACTTGATCGTGTCGAATCCGCCCTATATCGTCAGTGGCGACCTGCACTTGAGCCAAGGCGACTTGCGCTTCGAGCCGGTCGATGCGTTGACCGACCATCGCGATGGCTTGTCGGCTTTACGCCAGATCGTCGATGGCGCTGGCGACCATTTATGCGCCGCCGGCTGGCTGTTCATGGAGCATGGCTACGACCAAGCCGCCGCCGTGCGCGAACTTGCCATTGCGCACGGCTTTGCCGACGTGCAAAGCTGGAAAGACCTGGCCGGGATCGAACGCGTCTCCGGTGGCCGCAGATAATCATAGAAGTGCGTATCATTCCATGTTCTGATGTCGCACACATTTAACTTCACCCTTCCTTTTCAACATTTCGTTTCCGATGCTCCCTACCATTGAACAACGCTTGGCGGTTGAACTCGCCGCCAAACCGGTGCAAGTCGCCGCCGCTATCGCTCTATTGGATGAAGGCGCGACCGTGCCTTTTATCGCCCGCTACCGCAAGGAAGCGACCGGCGGACTCGACGATATCCAGTTGCGGCTGCTGGAAGAACGGCTGCGTTACCTGCGCGAGCTGGAAGACCGGCGCGCCGCCATCGTCGCCTCGATCGAAGAACAAGGCAAGATGACGCCGGTGCTGCTGGAAGCGATCATGCATGCGGAAGACAAGACCCGGCTGGAAGACTTGTACCTGCCGTACAAGCAAAAGCGCCGCACCAAGGCGCAAATCGCCGCCGAAGCAGGCTTGACGCCGCTGGCCGACGCCTTGCTGGCCGATCCGACCCTGAACCCGGAAGAAGAAGCGGCCAAATACCTGAAGCCGCCGTTCAAGACCGACGCCGCCGACAACCCCGGCGTGGCCGATACCAAGGCAGCGCTGGACGGCGCGCGGCAAATCCTGATGGAACGCTTTGCCGAAGACGCGACCTTGTTGCAAGCTCTGCGCGAATACCTGAACGAACACGCAGTGGTGGAATCGAAAGTGGTCGAGGGCAAGCAAGATGCGGGTGAAAAATTCGCCGATTATTTCGATTACTCGGAAACCATCGGCACCATCCCGTCGCACCGCGCGCTGGCCTTGTTCCGTGGCCGGCGCGAGGAAATGCTGACGGTCGCGCTGCGCCTCGATACCGAAGAAGAAAAACCCAAGTGGGATGCGCCGCATAATCCATGCGAAGGCCGCATCGCCGCCCGCTTCGGCGTCAGCAACAAGGGCCGCCCGGCCGACAAGTGGCTGGCCGACACGGTGCGCTGGACCTGGCGCGTGAAAGTATTCATGCACCTGGAGACCGAATTGATGACCAGCTTGCGCGAAAAAGCCGAGGTCGAGGCAATCAACGTCTTTGCCCGCAACCTGAAAGCCTTGCTGCTGGCCGCGCCCGCCGGCCCGCGCGCGACGATGGGGCTGGACCCCGGCTTGCGCACCGGCGTCAAGGTGGCAGTCATCGACGCCACCGGCAAGGTGGTCGACACTTGTGCCATCTATCCGCACCAGCCGCGCAACGATTGGGAAGGTTCGCTGCACACCTTGTCGCTGCTGACCGAAAAGCACAAGGTCTCGCTAATCTCGATCGGCAACGGCACCGCCAGCCGCGAAACCGACAAGCTGGCACAGGATTTAATCAAGCTGCGCCCGGAATTGAAATTGACCAAGATCGTGGTGTCGGAAGCCGGCGCGTCGGTCTACTCGGCGTCCGAATTCGCGTCGCGCGAATTGCCGGACATGGACGTGTCGCTGCGCGGCGCAGTGTCGATTGCGCGCCGCCTGCAAGACCCGCTGGCCGAATTGGTGAAAATCGATCCGAAATCGATCGGCGTCGGCCAGTACCAGCACGATGTCGGCCAAACCCAGTTGGCGCGCTCGCTCGACGCGGTGGTCGAGGATTGCGTGAATGCGGTCGGGGTCGATGTCAACACGGCGTCGGCGCCGCTGTTGGCGCGGGTTTCCGGCTTGAATGCCAGCGTCGCGCAAAGCATCGTCAGTTACCGCGACATGAAGGGCATGTTCACCTCGCGCAGCGGCTTGCGCGCGGTGCCACGGCTGGGCGACAAGACTTTCGAGCAGGCGGCGGGCTTCTTGCGCGTGATGAACGGCGACAATCCGCTGGACGGCTCGGCGGTGCATCCCGAGTCTTATCCATTGGTCGAGAAGATCCTGGCCGACTTGAAAAAGGATGTGAAAGGCGTGATCGGCGACGGCAAACTATTGAAGTCCCTGAACCCGGCCAAATATGCGGATGAAAAATTCGGCGTGCCGACCATTACCGACATCCTGAAGGAATTGGAAAAACCGGGGCGCGATCCGCGCCCGGAATTCACCACCGCAACCTTCAAGGAAGGCGTCGAAGAGATCAAGGATTTGCGCCCCGATATGATCTTGGAAGGCGTGGTGACCAATGTCGCCGCGTTCGGCGCTTTCGTCGATATCGGCGTGCATCAAGACGGACTGGTGCATATTTCGGCGCTGTCCAATACCTTCGTCAAGGATCCGCACACGGTGGTCAAGGCCGGGCAAGTGGTCAAGGTCAAGGTGCTGGAAGTCGACGAAAAGCGCAAGCGCATCGCGCTGACCATGCGCCTGGCCGACAGCGCGCCAGTGGCCGGCGCGAAGCCGGAGCAGCGCGCCGACCGCAACGATGCGAAACGCTTGTCACAGCATCAACAACAGCAACCGCGACAAGAGTCGGCCAATAGTGCAATGGCGGCGGCGTTTGCCAAGCTGAAGCGGTGATTTCAATGGAGTCAGGCAGGCAGCGCCGAACTTTCCTATAATGACGGTATTAAAGACAGCATCAACTACAGAGAGGTTGCAATGAGCGACGTACAAGTCTGGATCAAAGAAACCGTGACGCAAAACCCGGTCGTGTTGTTTATGAAAGGCACCGCGCAGTTTCCGCAATGCGGGTTTTCCAGTCGCGCGGTGCAAATATTGAAGACCGCCGGCGTGGCCAACATCGTCACCATCAACGTGTTGGACGACCCGGATGTGCGGCAAGGCATCAAGGAATACTCGAACTGGCCGACCATTCCGCAACTGTATGTCAAAGGCGAATTCATCGGCGGCTCCGACATCATGAACGAGATGTTCGAATCCGGCGAATTGCAAACGCTATTGAGCGCCTAGGATGGCGGCGTCGCCACGGCGCCTGATCGTCGCTATCACCGGCGCCAGCGGCGCGGTGTATGGCGTGCGTCTGCTGCAGGTGCTGGGCGCGACCCCCGGCATCGAAACCCACTTGATCGTCTCCGAAGCCGGCGTGCTGAACCTGCACCACGAGCTGGATATGAATCGCAAGCAGGTCGAAGCGCTGGCCCATCGCGCGTATAACCTGCGCGACATCGGCGCCACGCTGGCCAGCGGCTCTTTCCAATCGGCGGGGATGATCGTCGCGCCCTGTTCGATGAAAACGCTGGCCTCGGTGGCGTTGGGCTTGTCCGACAACCTGATCGCCCGTGCCGCCGATGTTGTTTTGAAGGAACGCCGCCGGCTGGTGTTGATGGTGCGCGAGACGCCGTTCAATCTCGCCCATCTGCGCAATATGACCGCCGTGACCGAAATGGGCGGGATCGTCTTCCCGCCGCTACCCGGTTTTTACCAGCGCCCGCAGACCATTGAAGAAATGGTCGACCACACGACAGGCCGCGTGCTCGATTTATTCGATATCGCCCACGATCTGACGCCGCGCTGGGATGGACTCAAGCCGGCAAACTAAATGACGGTCGGCAAGTCGCCCGCCAATACCTGTTGCGGAACCTGGCTGAACGCGTAAGTACCGTCTGGCTGCAGGTCGAATACCCAGACCAGGTCGAAACGCTCACCCGGCCACGTTTGCGGCGCTGTAGTGTCGTTGCCGAGTATCGCATTGGCGATCAGCGGGACGTTTTCGTGTTCCCAGCCGATCAAGGCAATGCCGCCGCAAGCGATCGCTTGTGCCGCCACCTGGCTTTCCTGGCCCTTGAGCGATCCGGTGGCGATGGTGAGGCCCAGCTTGTTGGCCAAAGGCGTCAAGGTTTCCTGCGGACGTTCACTCTCGCTATGCTTGGCGACTCCCGATGCGAACAGGAATTGCGGCGTCGCCAGGCCCGGATTTTGCAAAGGCCCGTGGCTGGGGGCAAACAATACCGCCAATGCGCCGGCACGTTGCCAGCCGGCGACAATCAGCGATTCGGCGTCCTGCGACCCATCCGTTGCGACTCCATACGGAGCGCCGCTGGCGGCGGGCTTTTCGGCATGACGGACAATCATGATTTTCGACGCTTGTGCCATGATAGTTTCCTTTTTTATTAGTATCGGATTTTGAAGGTTATCAAAATTTAAATAATTGTCAATCCCGCATTGATGGGAAATACAATGGAAAAGATACCGCCCGGCACGTCGAAGCATATCCGCAACATGTCGACCAGGTATTGATGCAACTTATCAATCGTTTCGGCAACAAATTTTGCGCAATGGGTGCAAAGACGGTAAAGTAATAAGGTTATTTCTTGCGCGCCGAATGCTTCTACTCGGATCAGTGCAAGGAACATTGCTGTAAATTTGATCTAGATCAAGAATTATGTCGCTTAGGCAATATATGTTTTAGCGTCCCGTAATTGTGCACATTGCACTTCAATGCCAAAGGAGAGTTCCCTTGAATAATCGCCGCAAATTTATCGTTCAACTTGGTCTGGGCAGCGCCGCTGCCGTGCTGGCTAGCCGTGCCATGGCCGATGCCGCCCCTCTCACCGAAGCCGATCCGCAAGCAAGCGCAATGGGCTTCAAGCTGGACGGCACCAAGGTCGACAAGACAAAATTCCCGAAATATGCCGCCGGTCAACAATGCTCGGGTTGCGCTTTGTATCAAGGCAAAGCGGGCGACAAGAGCGGGCCGTGCAGTGTATTCGCGGGCAAGATCGTTCCGGCTACCGGCTGGTGCAACGTCTGGGCCAAGAAGGCGTAACACACGCCAAATAGCATCGTTCTGCGCAAAATACTTGCCGCAGATCGAACGCCGGGCGTCCGATATGGGCGCCCTTTTTTATGCGCCGCAAGCTCGCGCGCGGAATTGCGGCAACACGAAATTCCCCTTTCCCCCTCCGCCTCCGGCCCGGCAAGACGAGCGCGGCGAATTCAGCAAATTTCGATGTCGATCACTCCTCCAAGAAACGAAAATAAGCACAATTGCAAGCGCTGCGCCGGCAACTACTGGATTTCATGGCGGACCGTGCGATCAATGACCTAAACTGTTTTTGATCCAGATCAAGAGACAAATAAATCCAATCGTTAGTATAAGCCTGCGCTTGTCCGCGCTACCAACGAGACCTTTGTCCCATGAAAGACATGACCACCAACGTCCGGGAAATCCTCGCTCATTCGGCGCTGTTCGAGATGTTGAGCGACCGCCAGCTTGATCAAATTGCCGCGAATACCTATTCGTTGCGCACCGGTTCCAATGTACCCATCGTCAAGCCCGGAGATTCCGGCGAAGGAACCTACTGGATTGCCTACGGTCAGGTGAAAATCTTCTTCTACCCGCAAAAAGGCTGCGAAAAAACCCTCGAAATCCTGGGTGATGGCACCTGTTTCGGCGTCGGCGAAATGCTGTCGGGCAAGCCTCATTTGGCGTACGTGACAAGCACCGCCGACTGCCTGGTGTTGCATATCGGGCGTGACGCGATGCTGCAGGCCGCGCAAGAGAGTTTCGGATTTGCGCGCGAATTGATGAGCTGCGCCGGGCGCCAATTTCATGGTTTGATGCGCGACATCGAACGCTATACGCAAACCTCAAGGCAACGTCTGGCCGGGTATCTGCTCAAGCAACGCAGCAATACCGACGAAGAAAACATCGAATTGGTCGCCAGCCGCGCGCTGATTTCATCGCTGCTGTGGTTAACCCCGGAAACCCTGTCGCGCCTGATTCACGATTTCACCGTCGAAGGCTTGATCGAGGTCTCCGGGCGTCACGTCAAAATTCTCGACTGCGAGAGAATGTCTGCATTGATTTAGATCAAGTCTTAGAGACTGGCGACTTTAAGACCGTCTCTTAGCAGTGTCTTAAAATTCTTGGCGAACGATTAAGGCAATCGCTTGAGCTGCGCCGGCACGCCGCTATCAAATACCTATCCCCACGATTGCCCCGAGCCGCACGTAGAGGAAACACATCAATCCAAAGTGTGTGTTTTTTTCCAATTTTAGTAGCAGCTTGATCCATATCAACCATTGAATAATTAATCGGCTTACAGTACGCAGAGTTGAATCCGCGCCGTCAAAAACGCATTTAAAGCGGAACGTCCGCACTGCCGTCGACAATATGACGGCGATACTTGGTGCCGGATGGTACAACCTGCCGAAAAGGCAAGCATGTGTTGGGGGAATTGAGTGTTCCGAGCGATCGTTATCCAAGGTATTTTGCAACCGAGCCGGGCCGTCAAAGCCGTGCTTTTGCTTTCGTTCATGATGATCGTGGTGACGGTCGTCGCTGCGACCACGATGCTTGTCGACCTGCACCAGCGCGAATTGACGCATGCGAAGGGCGAAGTTTCCGGCCTGAGCCGGATTCTATCCGATCAGACCACCCGTACTTTCGATGAAGTGAGCTTGACCATGCACGGTGTGCGCGAGCGCCTTTCCGACAAAATCGGCCGCAGCCTCGACCTCGACAGCGTCCCGGTTCACTTGCTGCTGCAAGCGCGGGTCGGCGGTTTGCAGCAAGTGAAATCCGCGTTCTTGATCGATAACAACGGCTTGCTGGTCAATTCGTCGCTGCCGCAAACGAACAACAAGGTCGCCGTCGGCGATCAGGATTATTTCCGCCATTTTGCCGATGGCGCGAACGACGACTTGTTCATCAGCCGCCCGGAAACGTCACCGACCGACGGCCAGCCGGGATATTTTGCGTCCATGCGGCTGCAGGACGCCGACGGTCGCTTTCGCGGTGTGCTGGTGGCCTCCATCCGCATCAATTTCTTCGAGTCGCTGTATGACGGCGTCGGCCCCGACATGGCCGGCCGCATCCTGCTGGAGAGTCGTGACGGCGCGCTGTTGGCTGGCAAGCATCAGGACGGCGTAGCGTACGGCACGGTCGTTGGCGACGCGGCGGCGCTGGCCAAATTGCGCGAAGCAACAACGCAAAGCGTGGTGCTGGTCGACGAGACCGAGCGCAGCAACAACTGGCATGTCGCCTATCGGCAAGTGGCAAAGTATCCGCTGGTGATCTCCGCCGCGATCGACGACGACAATGCGTTGGCGTCCTGGCGCCGCATCGTATTGCCCGTCGTCGGTGCGGAGCTGCTGATTCTCCTGATGATCACCGCGACAACCTTCCTGATCGTCAGGAACCTGGCGCGCAAAGATCAATTGGAAACGGCCCTGCGCGAGCGCGACGAGCAACTGCGCGACATGGTGCAGTCGATCCGGGACGGGATCGTCACCGTCAATTCCGGCAAGCGGGTCGTGCTGTTCAACCGCTCTGCCGAACGCATGTTCGGCGTGACGACGGAACAGGCGATCGGCCGCGAGCTGGAAGAACTGTTGTCGAAATGCCTGCCGCAAGTGCAGCTATCGATCCTGTTGCGTTACCTGGAAAGCGGTTGGGCATCGCCGGCCATCCCGGTGCCGAGCGGCATCATCGAACTGGTGCGCAACGATCAGGAGTTTCCGGTCGAGCTGAGTTTATCGACCACCACCTTCCGTGACGAAGTGTTGCTCACGCTGGTATTCCGGGATTTGAGCGAACGACGCCGCGCCGAACATCAATTATTCGAGACCAACCGCCAACTGCAACAACTGTCTGCCTCGCTGCAAAATGTGCGCGAAGAAGAACGGGTGCGTATCGCGCGCGAGTTGCACGACGAACTTGGCCAGTTGCTGACTGGCATCCGTATGGAATTGTCATGGCTGGGCAGCCGCCTGAACCCGGATCAAGCGAACCTGTGCAGCAAGATCGTCGCCGTCAAGGGGCAAATCGACCAGACCATCGCGTCCGTGCGTCGCATTTCATCGGAATTGCGGCCCTCGATACTCGACGATCTCGGGTTCGCCGCCGCCGCCGCCTGGTACGTCGACCAGTTTTCCAGCCGCACCGGCTTGAAGGTAAGCCTGGTCATGTCGGACTACGACCCGGAACAGGGTGGCGAGGTAGCCACCGCCTTGTTCCGCGTATTGCAGGAATCATTGACCAATGTCGCGCGGCATGCGAAAGCGACCAAGGTCGAAGTCCGCCTCACCCTGCGCGACAACGAATGGACGCTGTCCATCAAGGACGATGGCGTCGGCTTTATCCACGATACACGCAAGCAAGCGGGATTCGGCCTGGTGGGCATGCGCGAGCGCGTGCAAATCCTGAATGGACGCTTTTGCATCAAAACTGCTCCCGGCGCGGGCACGTTGGTCGAGATCGCCCTTCGCGCAGAAGAAATATTGGAGATGCAAGATGAGAAAATATAGGGTCTTGTTGGCGGATGACCACGCCATCATTCGCGACGGCCTGAAGCAGATTCTGGCCGACACCGATGATTTGGAAGTCTGCGGCGAAGCGGCCAACGGCAACGAAGCGATGCAAAAGGTGCGCGCGCAGGATTGGGACGTGCTGGTGCTCGACATCTCCATGCCGGGGCGCAACGGCCTCGAATTGATCCGCATGATCAAGGACGAAAAGCCCGACTTGTTCATCCTCATACTCAGCATGCATCACGAAGAACAATATGCGGTGCGCGCGCTGCATGCGGGCGCGTCCGGCTACCTGACCAAGGAAAGCGACAGCGAAGTGCTGGTCGCTGCCATCCGGCGCGTGGCTAGCGGCGGCGTGCATGTGAGCAACAAGGTCGCGGAAATGATGGTGCGCGGCATCCACCCGGTCGACGTACCGCTGCCGCACAAGTTATTATCGAATCGCGAATACCAGGTATTCAACATGCTCGTCACCGGGGCTGGCTTGACCGAGATCGCCGACGAGCTTTGTTTAAGCGTCAAGACCGTCAGCACGCACAAGACCAATATCATGCATAAAATGCATGTGGACAACTTTGCCGAGCTGATCCACTACGCGATCGCCCACCAATTGATGACGCCGGCAGAATTCTGAATCGATTCCCGCCTGCTTTCATGTGGGTGCAGCCTGGCCGCAGAGAATGCGCGCCGGCCAATTTCTCCGTGGAGTCTTCAACGTCTCCACAGTTTTGAAAGACTCCATTTCCCCTCAGATTGCGCTGCATTTTCCTTGTTGCCGCTTCCGATTCCGAGCGCGCGGCGGGCCGACTGCGCAGCCTTATCCCACTCCGCGCTGCTGATCGTTTCAACCGCAGGTGTGGGCGCCAGTTTGCCAAGCTCGGCGGCAACCCTTTCGATCGCACTGGCCCAGTCATGTATCTCCGGTTGCCGGAAAATGCGCATGGTGGGATACCACGGAGAGTCTTCCCGATCGATCAACCAGCGCCATTCGGTTTCAAAGCGGTTGAGCAGCCAAACCGGCTTGCCCAGCGCGCCGGCCAAATGAACGATCGCCGTATCGACGCCGATGACCAGATCGAGACTGGCAATCAAGGCCGCCGTATCGCTCCAATCGTCGCAGGCCTCCATCCAATCCAGAATACGCCCGCCATGCGCTGCAAGCTCGTGCGTGGCCTCATCCTTTTGCAGGCTGACGAACTGAACGCCCGGCACCGCCATCAAGGGCGCAAGAGATTCGAGGGAGACGCTGCGCAATCGATCCCTGCTCATGGTCTTATTGCCCGCCCACACGATGCCGACCTTCAATCCGGGGAATTTCTTCAATTGCTCGGCCCATTTCCTGCTGGCTGCAGGCGGCAGATTCAGATAAGGAACCGAAGCCGGTATGCTATCGAGGCGCGTGCCGAACAAATAGGGCAGGCTCATCGTCGAACATTGCAGATCGAAGGTGTCTTTTGACAGCGCAAGTTGCTTGTCGACCACCAGGCTGGTCATCGCCAGCATGATTTTGACCAGCGATGCCTCGCAGTTGACGATGACGGCGCCCGCCCCCTTTTGCTTCAAGAGCGGAAGGTAGCGCATCATCATGAAGTTGTCGCCGGCGCCTTGTTCGCTCCACACGAGCAAGGTTTGTCCCTTCAAGTCCTCGCCGCGCCACCTGGGCTTCGTGGAGAAACTCTCGACCAGGTGTGCAATGCCCATCTGATCCAATTGAACAGCGTTCGCAGAATCGAAGCGCTCTTCTTTCAATTGCCAACCGCTTTCGTAATTTCCCTGCGCCAGCAAGATCGAGGCCACAGTTTCCTTGGAAAATTGAAGTGAAGGATCGATCGCAAGCGCCTTCCGGGCATGCAAAAGCGCATCGTCGAGGCGATTGAGCGAACGGTAGGCTTCACCCATCAACGCGTAAATATGCGCGCTGCCGGGTTGAAACTTCAGCGCCTTTTCATAATGCTTCAAGGCCTCGTCCGGATTTCCCTCATCTAAAAATGCATCCCCCATGTTTCGATGCAATTCCAGGCTGTCGCAGCCCAATGCCATTGCCTCTCGATAGGCAGACTCCGCTTCCGCATATTTTCCCATGATGTGAAAAAATCTGCCCTTGCGTATGAGCACATCGCTCGGCGCAGGGCCGAGCGCAAGAAAACGATCCTCGTAGATCGCAGCTTCATCCTCTTTTTCATGCAATTTCAATAACTGCGCAAGAATGAATAGTGCTTCCCTGTGCTTCGGATCCCGTTCGAGCACTTTGCGATAATCGATTTCAGCTTCCTGCATGCGCCCATTGCGCAAATGGAGGGTCGCGCCCTGGGCGAGGGAATCGAGGCTGGAGGTAGTGGCGGTATTCATCGTCGAATCGCAAGAGAACGCGTTGGCAATTGTCAAGCGGAGTATGTTAACCCGCAATCGGCCCAAACGACGTAAAATTTTTCTCGCGCTGCGTTGCGATCATTCGCGCAATGAGACGGGTTGGAACGATGCGCCACGCGCGGCGCCGCAAACGCCGCCGAATCAGCCGGCGTCGGCCCAGGCTATGCTGGCGTTGACAGCCCGCTGCCAGCCGCGCAGTTGCGCTTGCACCTGGTCGGAGGCCAATGCCGGGGTGAAGCGCCGGTCGAGTTTCCATTGGTTTTGTATCGCGCCGACATCGCTCCAGTAACCGACCGCCAGCCCGGCAAGATAGGCTGCGCCGAGCGCCGTGGTTTCGGTAATTTGCGGGCGAACCACGTCGACGCCGAGAATATCGGATTGGAATTGCATCAACAGGTTGTTTGCGACCGCGCCGCCGTCGACCCGCAATTCGGCGATGCGCCCATTCAAGTCGGCTTCCATCGCCTTCAATACGTCCAGCGACTGGTAGGCGATGCTATCGAGCGCGGCCCGCGCAATATGCGCAGCGGTAGTGCCGCGCGTAACGCCGAACAGCGCGCCGCGCGCACGCGGGTTCCAGTGCGGCGCGCCGAGTCCGGCAAATGCCGGCACCAGATAGACGCCGTCGCTATGCGGCACCGAACGCGCCAACGCCTCGATTTCCGCCGCGCTCTTGACGATACCCAGGCCGTCGCGCAGCCACTGCACCACCGCGCCGCCGATGAAAATGCTGCCTTCCAGCGCATAATTGACTTGGTCGCCGATCTTCCACGCGATCGTGGTCACCAGATTGTTCTTCGATTCGATCGGTCGCAGGCCGGTGTTCATCACCAGGAAGCAGCCGGTGCCGTAGGTGTTCTTGACCATGCCCGGCTGTATGCACATCTGGCCGAACAATGCCGCGTGCTGGTCGCCGGCGATGCCGGCCAGCGGAATGGCCGACGCGAACAGCGTGGGTTTCGCATATCCGTAAATTTCAGAAGAGGAATGCACTTGCGGCAGCATGCTGCGTGGAATTGCCAGCGCGTCCAGCAAGTCCTCGTCCCAAGCCAGCGTATGGATATTGAACAGCATGGTGCGCGAGGCATTGGTGACGTCGGTCACATGCAACTCGTGTTGCGACAGGTTCCAGGCCAGCCAGCTATCGACCGTGCCGAACGCCAGCTTGCCCTGCCGGGCGCGTTCGCGCGCGCCGGCGACATTGTCGAGGATCCAGCGGATCTTGGTCGCCGAAAAATACGCGTCGATCGGCAAGCCGGTCTTGGCGCGCACCTGGTCTTCCAATCCGCGCGCCTTCAATTCGTCGCAAAAATCGGCGGTGCGGCGATCTTGCCAGACGATCGCGTTATATACCGGACGCCCGGTTTCGCGGTCCCAGACGATGGTGGTTTCGCGCTGGTTGGTGATGCCGATGGCGGCAATCGACGCGCCGCCCTGTCCTGCCCGAACCACGGCTTCGGCAGCGACGCCGGCCTGGGTCGACCAGATTTCCTGCGGGTCGTGCTCGACCCAGCCCGGCTTCGGATAAATTTGCTGGAATTCCTTTTGCGCCACCGAAACGACATTGCCGGCCCGATCGAACAACACCGCGCGCGAACTGGTCGTGCCCTGATCGAGCGCGAGAATATATTTACCGTCCATCGTTGTCTGCTCCAAGTCCAAGTCAGAATGCCGCTCTCTTATTGGCGGCATCTGCAGCGCCGCTTTCGTTGTCCAACCACGTCGCCAAGCGTTGGCGCGACTCTTCGCTGGCGTGCAAGCCCAGCTTGGTGCGACGCCACAAAATGTCGTCGGCGCTAACCGCCCATTCCTGCTCGACCAGATAGCGCACTTCAACCTCGAACAAGCCGGGACTCAACTCTGCGCCCAGTGCATCGAGTGTAGCGGCGTTAGCCAGCAGGCGCTCGGCGCGGCTGCCGTAGCCATGCGCGTAGCGTTGCGCCAGCGCCGCCGGCAGCCAAACGTGGCGATGCTTAAAGTCGGCCAGGAAGGCGTCGAAATCGGCAGCGTGCAGATCGCCGCCGGGTAGCGCGGCGATGGCGGTCCAGCTTGGACTGTCGCTTCCGAGCGCGCGCCCAAGCAAGTCGACCGCCTCTTCGGCCAAACGCCGGAAAGTGGTCAGCTTGCCGCCGAAGACCGACAGCAACGGCGCCTGTCCATCGGCGGTGTCGAGCTCGAGTTGATAATCGCGCGTCACCGCCGATGGGTTGTCGGCATCCTCGTCCGCCAGCAGGGGCCGCACGCCGGAGTAGCTCCAGACCACATCGGCTGGCGTCGTCTGGCGCGTGAAATAACGATTGACCGCCGCGCACAGGTAATCGATTTCTTGCGGCGCGATACTGACCGCGCCCGGATCGCCGCGATATTCGAGATCGGTGGTGCCGATCAGCGTAAATTCGCCTTGATAGGGAATCGCAAAAACGATGCGCTTGTCGGGATTCTGGAAAATATACGCGTGATCGTGATCGAACAATTTTTTAATCACGATGTGGCTGCCTTGCACCAGCCGCAACTCGCTGTGCTGCGCCTGTTGCATGGTCTGCCGCAACAGGCTGCTGGCCCACGGCCCGCCGGCATTGACGATAGCGCGCACGCGGATGGTCGCGGCTGCTTGCCCGTCGGCGGCCAATTGCGCCAGCCAGCCATCGGCTTGACGCTGTGCGCCGGCAAACCGCGTGCGGGTCAGGATGGTCGCGCCGCGCTCCCTGGCGTCCAGCGCGTTCAAGACCACCAGCCGCGCATCGTCGACCGCCGCGTCGGAATAGATAAAGCCGCGCGCCAAATCCGGTTTCAACGGCCCGCCGGCCGCATGGCGACGCAGGTTCACACCGCGCGAACCGGGCAGCAGCTCGCGCCGGCTCAAGTGGTCGTACAGAAAAAGCCCGGCGCGTATCATCCAGGCGGGACGCAAATTGGGCATGTGCGGCATCACGAAACGCAGCGGTCGGATAATATGCGGCGCCGCCCGCAACAGCACTTCGCGCTCCTTGAGCGCCTTGCGCACCAGGCCGAATTCGTAATATTCCAGGTAGCGCAAACCGCCGTGGATCAGCTTGGTGCTGGCCGACGAGGTATGCGCGGCCAGGTCGTCTTTTTCGCACAACAGCACGCGCAAGCCGCGCCCGGCGGCATCGCGCGCAATGCCGACGCCGTTGACGCCGCCGCCGACGACCAGCAAATCGTAGTCCTTATGTTCAATCATCGCCGTGTGTCGTCCAGGCCGGCAGTTTCTCAAACAAGCTAAATTTCGTCAGATTCGACGCTGGATCTCTTGTGCGCAGCGCATCACGCGGCACGATCGAGCAGATCGAGAAAGGTCTCGCCGCAGCGAAGTTCGACCACGGCGGCGCTTACCGTGACACGCAATGCCGACATGGTTTGCTCGAAACGGATCGCCCTGACTGCCTGGCGAATGCGCTCTGCGTATTCCCGGCATTCGTCGGCGCGAACATCGGCGGCAAAGACCACGAAGCGGTCGACGCCGCAGCGCGCGACAAGATTGAAACGCCCGCACTCCTGGGCCAGCTCCGCGCCGACCCGGCGGATCACGACCGCGCCGCCCAAGTGGCCGTATTGCTCGTTGATATCGGCAAAACGATCGACGGTGAAGCTCAGCAGGCATTGCGGCAACGACGGATCGTGCGCGTGCATGCGGATCACGTTATCGGCCGCTTCTTCCAGATAGTAACGATTGTATAGCCCCGTCAGCGGATCGCGCACCGCCAGTTGATAGTGCTTGTGCGGGTCGGTCTCCAGCGAGATCGAGCCAGTTTGCGCCTGTTTCAAGTCGTCATAGGCGAGCACCAGCTCCTTGTTGGCGGCCTTGACTTGCTTCTCTTGTCTTTTTTCGTAGGTCAGGTCGCGGTATAGCGTGACGAACCCGCTCATCTCCCCTTGCTCGTCGTAAATCACCCGACCGGTCACATCCAGCACGGTGCCGTTGGGCCGGGTGCGCACGAACTGGTGCGGCTCGAATTTGCGCGTCAATTCCATGCGTTCCTTGACTTGCTGCACCGGGTTGCCGGGTCCATACTCGCCGCGCAGGGCGTTGAACTTGAAGATATCCTCGAGCGTGACGCCGGGACGCATCAGTTCGGGCGGGAAATCCAGCAGACGGCAAAACGCATCGTTCCAGAATCTCAGCGTCAGCGAGCGCTCGACGATGGTAACGCCGACCGGCATATATTGCATTGCAGCGACGAGTTCGGCGAGACTCAAATTTGAGGTGTGGTCATTAGTCGTCATGGCGCACATCGTGACATACGTAGTAGAGTAATGAGCATAAATCGATTTCGCAGCCTGACAATCGGTGACGGATAGCGGCTACATTTCCTCCGGGCCGGCGCAAACCGCTGGCAATGGCTGCGATTATACGCCCGTGAAATGATTGGCGCGCCCTCCCGCATACGCAAACCCGCCACGCCCGGCACCTTGCGATGTTGCATTCTCGTGTGCCAGGCTATGCTTTGCCGCTCAAAATCGCGATTTTGGCAGCGCTTGCATCGGCAGGCAATTCCGCTCATCATCGTGACGATCGCTGACGATCTCGATAGGCGCTTGTCGAAATTTTGAGGGAGGAAAAATGGATCGTGTGGATTGCGTCGTGGTCGGCGCCGGCGTTATCGGGCTGGCAAGTGCGCGCGCGTTGGCGCTGGCCGGGCATGAAGTCGTCATCGTCGAATCGCAAACCACCATCGGCAGCGGCACCAGCTCGCGCAACAGCGAAGTCATCCACGCCGGCATTTACTATCCGTCCGGCTCGTTGAAGGCGCAACTGTGCGTCGCCGGTCGACATATGCTGTATCGCTACTGCGCCGAACACAATATCCCCCATCGCCGCTGCGGCAAGCTGATCGTCGCCGCCAGCGCCGCCCAATGCGAAGGCTTGGAGCGCATTGCGGCGCGCGCGCTGGCCAATGGCGTCGACGACTTGCAACGCCTCTGCGCCGCCGAAGCCATCGCCTTGGAGCCGCAACTGGCGTGCGCGGCGGCCTTGCTGTCGCCGTCGACCGGGATTATCGACAGCCATGTGCTGTTGCAACAATTGCTGGCCGACGCCGAGTCTGCCGGCGCAATGATTGCCTTGCAAAGTGAAGTAATTGCTGCGCGCTGCGATGGTTCAGGCATCGCGCTGGACGTGGCGACGCCGGACGGCGGCCAAACCACGCTGCTGGCAAAACGCGTGGTCAACGCAGCCGGCCTCGCCGCGCCACGGCTGGCGCGGCAATTCGCCGGACTGCCGCAGGATTGCGTGCCGCAGGCATTTTTCTCGAAGGGGAATTATTTTTCACTGGCCGGCAAAGCGCCGTTTTCACGCTTGATTTACCCGCTGCCCGAAGCCGGCGGACTGGGCGTGCACCTGACCCTGGACATCGGCGGCCAGGCGCGCTTCGGCCCCGACGTCGAGCCGCTAGATATAGAAGACGAGCGTCAAATCGACTACCGGGTCGATGCCGCCCGCGCCGCTCGCTTCTACGCATCGATCCGGCGCTACTGGCCGGCGCTGGCGGACGACGCGTTGCAACCCGGCTATTCCGGCGTGCGCCCCAAGCTTACGCAAGGCGGCGAAGACAGGGATTTCGTCATTCAAGGGCCGCAACAGCATGGCATAGACGGCTTGGTCAACTTGTTCGGCATCGAATCGCCGGGCCTGACCGCATCGTTGGCCATCGGCCAGCAAGTAGGTGCGCTGCTGGCCTAGTGCCGTATTAATCGATCGACAAACCGGCGCGTTGCAAACGCTTGCGCAATCGCTCCAGTTCGTCGAACAGATCGGCGACCAATCCGGCCAACTCGGGATTGGCGTCGAAGGTGCGCTCCAGGTCGACCAGACGCCGCACGCGCTGCAAGTCGCGCCCGCTAAAAGTCCAATCGGCGACTTCCGCACCCGGGACAAGCAGCACCCCAGCCTCTACATGTTGCACTACCCAATCGCGGCTGACGTTGCAACTGATGCCGATTTCTTCAATCGATAGCGTCGCATTTTCCAGCAGCGTGCCGATATGTTCTTGTGTCATGGTTCACACCCCCAAGGCCTGACGTGGATTGAAGGCCAAGTCGCGCGCCATCGATTGATACAGTTCGCGCGCCTTGGCGCTGGTGGCCGGCGGCAGCACCACTTCCAGGATCAAATACAGGTCGCCCGGCGACGCGCCGGGGATGCCGCGCCCTTTCAGGCGCAACTTGCGGCCCGACTGCGAGCCTTCCGGGATATGCACTTCCACCGTGGAAGTCGGCAATGGCGCCTTGACGTCTGCGCCGAGCGCGGCCTCCCAAGGTGCAATCGGCAATGTCGCGTACACGTCGCGCCCTTCGACACGGTAACGCGCATGCGGCTTGAAATGCACTTCCAGGTAGAGGTCGCCAGGTTGGCCCTCGCCGATGCCGGGTGCGCCTTGGCCGGCCAGGCGGATCAGTTGGCCGTCATGCACGCCCTCCGGGATGCGCACGTTCAAGGTATGTTCGGCCAGCGCGACCCGGCCCTGTTCGTCGACACGCGGCACGCGCAGCGACACATTGCGGTTCGCGCCGCGATAGGCGTCTTCCAGGTCGAGCAACACTTTCGCGTGATGGTCTTCGCCGCGCCCGTGAAAATGGGCATTGCCGCGCGGCGCTTGTTGGCGCATGCGGCTGCCGAACAATTGCGAGAAAAAGTCGCTGAATTCCGCCGATTGCGCTTCCGAGAATCCGTGATCGGAAAACTCGAAACCGGCATCCCAATCGGGCGGCGGACGGAAGTCCTGGCCGGCGTGCGCAGTGCGCCCGAGCTGGTCGTAGGCGGCTCGCTTTTCTGGATCGGACAACACGGCGTTGGCCTCGTTGAGCTCTTTCATGCGCGCTTCCGCATTCGGCTCTTTCGACACATCTGGATGGTATTTGCGCGCCAGGCGGCGGAACGCCTTCTTGATTTCGTCCGCCGTGGCCTGACGCTCGACGCCGAGAATTTGGTAGTAGTCCTTGAATTCCACGCGTATTCTCCCGCAGTATTGGATTTCCCGACGAGCAAATCGATATCGCCTCGACGGCCTCGGTTTTCCAGTATAGGGGATGCGCTTGCGGACTGTTTGATGCGGATCAAATACCCGAACGAACGCGGGCAGACGACGGCGGGGCGCATTGCGCGCCCCGCAAACTCATATCACCATCTTTACATCGCCATTTGCACGACTTTGAAGACCACCATGCCGACCGCCAACACCAGATAGCCGCGCAAGACTCCCATCCAGAGGCGGTTGGCGCCGGTCAATTTCCCCGGTTTCAGGCTTTCCAGCGGCGGCATGCGCCAGGAATCGAGTTGGTCGCGGCTGAGTTCTTCTTCGCTTTCCGTCGGCAACTCGCCGTTGGCAACGCGATAGGCGCGCAACGCGAAGCTGCCCAGGCCAAGCACCAGCCCCAACACGCAGCCAGCCACCAGGATTTCCATGATACGGTCGCCACTGATGCCGGGAAAGGCGACTGCTGCAGTCAGCACAATCGACAGCAAGACCAGCACGCCGACGATGACGACCGTTGCCACGTTGGTCAGGCGGTTATTAGTCCACGGCCCGAGGACTTCCTTGTCGTTGCACAGCAACAGCAGGAATACCGAAGCGCTGGGCAGCAATACGCCGGCCAGGGTCTGCACCGCGTTGGTCAGCAAGCCCAGCGGCATGTTGGGAATCATCACCAAGCCGGCGGCAACCGCGATCAACACGCAATACACCGCGTAAAAGCCTTTCGCTTCGCCCGGCTTGCGGTGCAAAGAGTGCTTCAGCGACAGCACGTCGCCGATCGCATACGCGGAGGACAGCGAGATCGCCGCCGCGCCGATGATGCTGGCGTCGATCAGCGCGATCGCGAACAGCATCCCAGGCAGGCGTCCGTAGTGTTTCGCCAACCCTGCCGCAACGGCGGCGGTATCGATGAACTGCCCGGCTTCCGCCGTGCCGGCGAATGCATGCGCCATGCAGGCGACGATGGCCACCGCGCCGACGATCACCAGCACGATGCCCAGCCACAAATCGATGCGTTCATAGCGGATGAAGCGCGGCGTGATGCGCTTGTCGATCACATAGCTTTGCTGGAAAAACAATTGCCACGGCGCGACGGTGGTGCCGACAATACCGATGATGAGCAGCATCACGTCGGACAACGGTGCGTTGGTTGGCATATGCGGCACCACAAAGTCGTGCAACACGTCGCCCATCGGCGGATGCACCATGATAAACAACGGAATCAGCAGCAGGCTGCCCAGCACCAACACCATCGAGAAGCGCTCGAAACGGCGGAAGTCGCCAGTGCCGGCAGCGGCCATGATGAGGACGGCAGCCACGCCGATGCCCAGCAGCTTGGGCAGGCCGAGGAAATCCAGGCCCAGGCTGATGCCGATGAATTCGGTGACGATGGTCAACGCATTCAAGATAAACAAATCGATCACGCTGAACGCGCCCCAGAATTTGCCGAAGCGCTCCAGGATCAGGCGCGCATGGCCGACGCCGGTGACCGCGCCCAGGCGCAGCACCATTTCCTGGTTCACATACAAGACCGGGATCAGCAAGGCCAGCGTCCACAGCAGCGCGGTGCCGTGATTTTGCCCGGCTTGCGCGTAAGTGCTGAAAGCGCCGGCGTCGTTGTCGCCGACCATCACGATCAAGCCCGGGCCGAGGATGGCAAGCAAGGTCTTCAGGCGCGCCATCAACCCCTGGCGCGGCCCGGTGTCGGCGCGGCGGATGGTGCCGAACGCGCCACGGATATCGCCGAGGTGGGCGCTATCGAGTACTGCGGAGGCTTGCAGGTTGGACATGATTTTCTCCCGTTTTTCTGTTTCAAACGACCGTTCGCGGAGCTACAACGCGCTGCGGCCAATATTGCGGTATGCGACAGGCTGCAAAAAGTCGCCTGCCCGGTTTCGATTCAAGGATGCTGCAGTTGGTTCAACAAATGCGGTTCAACAGATTTCAGAACATCCGTTTGAGCAAGGACGGCGCATGCGCCGGCAATTGCGGTGCGTATTGAGCGTGATGGATGTGATAAACATCCGGCAGATTGGATACGAGAAGTGCGAAGTTCATGGCGTTGCTCCTTTTGGATCAAGGTCCGCGTCGGAGCAGCGCACTACTACTTACACGGTTCAGACCAAGGCGGTCACCAGGCAGGTAGCGGACGAGCAGCTCCAGGACGCGATTTCTATAGGGAAAATGCGTGCGTTCGGTAAGCTACAACTACTGTCGTCGGTCATGAAAAACCCCCGGCTCGTTAATCGAAACCCGTGCGCCATGCACGAGCCGCCCATGCCGTCAGAAACGGCCAATACCCTGCCCTGCGCGAACACGCGCAAGCAATAAGCGATTGCACAAAAGACCAAGGTCCAAAGGCAAACCCAATCCGCAAACGAAAAAACGCTGCAAGATTGCAAAACAAGTTAAGAATTAAGAGGTGCCGCGAGATGCGCGTAATCTAGTCGAAGACAAGACCACGGCCAAAAATGAGGAGGGGACTTGTCGAATTAGCGCGCGAATGACGCGGTGCCACTACTATGCTGTTCCAAGGAGTCGCCCCCGGTAATGAAAACATTGAGATTGTACGCAGAAATGCGTCAGATTGTCAATATTCTTTGCGGGAATTTACGCCTGAAGACCACGCGGGGCCTTACCGCAAGCGCCCCGGCGCGAGCGCTTCCGCCGACACGCCGAATTGCAGCAGACGCTCGGTCGGTCGGCCTTGCAACAACAGCGAAGCAGCGAATTCCGCCGCCGCAGCCGCCGTCTGGATTCCATATCCGCCTTGCGCCGCCACCCAAAAAAAGTTGGGCGCGTAATTATCGGGCCCAATCACCAGATCGCCGTCGCGCACGAAGGAACGCAAGCCGGCCCAGACGTGGCTGGGCCGGCGTATCGTCAAGGTGGTCATCTGCTCGATATGGTAGATACCGGTCGCTACATCCAACTCTTCCGGCTGCACGTCGTGCGGCTCGACCGGATCGGCATTGGCCGGCGAACCCAGCAACTGGCCGGCATCCGGCTTGAAGTAATAACTCTCGTCGATGCCGACCACCGCCGGCCAGTTTGCGCTATCGATGCCCGCCGGTGGCGCGAAGGTAAAGGCGGTGCGGCGCTTCGGTTGCAAGCCGATCGGACGCACGCCGCAACGCTGGGCCACCACGTCGGCCCAGGCGCCGGCGGCATCGACCAGGTGCGCTGCGCGCAAGCTGCGCCCATCGGTCAACTCGATTGCCCAGGCGCCATCGGCAAACCCCGCCGATGCCAGTTCGGCATGGTTCAATAGTGCGCCGCCGTTGGCGCGAAAACCGTGCAAATAGCCCTGATGCAATGCATGCACGTCGATATCCATCGCGTCCGGCACATACAGTGCGCCGCATAGCAGTTCGCCGCGCAATACCGGCACGCGCGCGCAGACTTGCTCGACCGACAGCCGTTCGGCTTGCGTCGAACTCTGCGATGCCAGCGTCAGCTCTTCCTCCAGCTCGCGCTCGCAGCCCTTCTGCGCGACATGCACGACGCCGCGCGGCGACAGGATAGGATGTTCGGTGAATCCGGGCGGCGGCGTCACGTAGAACGCGCGGCTGGCGCGCGTCAACGCACGGATGGCCGGCGTGCCGTAGGTTTCCATGAACAAGGCAGCCGAGCGACCTGTCGAGTGATAACCGGGCTGCTCTTCGCGCTCCAGCAACGCGACCCGCGCATGCGGCGCGAGTTGGTAAGCCAGCGATGCGCCGGCAATGCCTGCCCCCACAATCACAAAATCGTACGACACGATGCATCCCTCGAATAGTCAGCAAGTAGACATCATACCAGCGACGCCGACATCGTTGCCAAATTGCCGCACGCCAGATTCAAGCGGCGTCGGGCGGCGTTTCGGTTTTTCGCGGTCGGCGGCTGCGGCCCGCCGGCTTGCGCGGCGGCTTTGCGTTGGCCTCTGGCGGCGGCTCGCTTGCGACTTGCGGCTCGGGCGCGCTGACCGGAACCGAAGCGGCCTCGACCGCTTTTTCTTTCGGCTTGCGCGGGCCACGGCCTTTGCGCCGCGCGTCCTGCTTGCCGCTACCCTCTTCGGCAGGTGACGAGGCTTCTGGAATTGCCGGCGCTGCCGCGATGTCGACGGCATCGAATACAATCGGCGCCGGCACTTGCGGTTCGGCCACTACTTCGGCGATAACTTGTCCGCCGCTGCGCCGGAAGACGTAAGTGCCGGACTTTTCGTCGCGCCCGAAGTCGAGCAAGCCGCGCGTCTGTGCTTCTTCCAGCAAATTGCCGAAGGTGCGAAAGCCGTAATAGGTTTCGTTGAAATCGGGCTTGCGGCGCTTGATCGCTTCCTTCAGCATCGAGGCCCAGATCTTGCCTCCATCGCCGCGCTCGGCCACCAGCGCCTCGAAGGTTTCCACCGCCATCTCGACCGCCTGGCTCTTGCGCGCTTCCAGATCTTCCTTGCGGCGCGCGATTTCATCCGGCGTGCGCTTGGCCGCCTGCTGCCCGCCCCGCCCTTCGCGCTTGGCTTCGGCGCGGCGGATTTCGCGCACCAGGTCGTCGTAGAAAATGAATTCGTCGCAATTTGCGATCAACAAGTCGGAGGTCGATTGCTTGACGCCGACGCCGATCACCTGCTTGGCGTTTTCGCGCAGTTTCGATACCAGCGGCGAAAAATCGGAATCGCCGCTGATGATGACGAAGGTGTTCACATGCGACTTGGTGTAGCACAGGTCGAGCGCATCGACCACCAGCCGGATATCGGCGGAATTCTTGCCGGATTGGCGCACATGCGGGATTTCGATCAACTCGAAATTGGCTTCGTGCATGGTGGCCTTGAAGCCCTTGTAGCGCTCCCAGTCGCAATACGCTTTCTTGACGACGATGCTGCCCTTGAGCAAAAGCCGCTCCAGCACCGGCTTGATGTCGAATTTTTCGTACTTGGCGTCGCGCACGCCGAGCGCGACATTTTCAAAGTCGCAAAAGACCGCCATGCTGAGGTTTTCGTTGAATGCTGCCATGTTGTGTCGTTTTTAGTGGTGAATAGGGAATGCGAAGGCATGCCGCGAGCGCGTCGACCGGCAACCGATAGCGAATGCCGACATACTTCTTGCCTGCGCCACCGGATCCATTGGTTCGGCGGCTCGCGGTCGCCCTATCTATTGGGCGTTACGCGCGGCTTTTTCCAGCAAGGCCAAACCGCGTTCGGTCTTTCCAGCCCCGCGCTCTGCGCGTATGCGAAAGCGCGTTTCCGCGTCAAAGTCTGCCAGCATCAGCGTCGCCATTTCATCGATAAGACGATTCAGCGGCGTGCCGCGACTCTTGGCCAGCGCTTTAAGACGCTGGTGCTTCTCGTCTGGCAAGCGAACAGTAAGTGCTGCCATGTTATATCTCCTTTAAAAAGGCATCTGGAGCCACAATGCGCAACTGAGGGAAACGCAACTCCATGTTCTTGAGATCGCGCAGGTTCCGCGTCACGATAAAATCGGCGCCGCCGGCGACCGCAAGCTCAACGAGATGATTGTCGCCTTCGTCCGGCAAGTTTGGGCGCCAGGAGTAATATACACGCGTCCACTCGCAGCAAGCAAAAAACACGTCCAGCAGTTCGACTCGCTCGTCTCCATTCAGCCGGCAATTTCGGAACAAGTCATCGCGGCCGAAAACATCCTCATACTCGTTAAACAGGGCGTTCCCCATCAGCGGGGTGCATTGCCCCTTTAGGCAAGCGGCAATCACCGCATTTGCCGCACCCGTCCCCAGACAGGCGCCAAGAATAATATTGGTGTCTACTACGATCCTCATGATTGAATGGTAGCATATTTGCCACCACACTTCAATGGCGATTCGGGGCTGTGAGCAGGAAAGCGGCGCGTAAACTAGAATGGCGGCATATCGCTTAAGTCCGCAGTTCCCTTCCGAGGCGCAGCGAACCGGCAATGAAAGGAAACCCATGTTGAATTTTGACTTTTACAATCCGACCCGAATCCTGTTCGGCCAAGGCCGCATCGCCGACCTGGACAAGGTGGTCCCGTCCGCTGCGCGCGTGCTGATCCTGTACGGCGGCGGCAGTGTCAAGAGCAACGGTGTGCTCGACGAGGTGCGCGCAGCGCTCGGAGTGCGCGACGTGCAGGAATTCGCCGGCATCGAACCGAATCCCAGCTTTGAAACCCTGATGCAGGCGGTGGAACTGGTGCGCAGGGACAAATGCGATTTCCTGCTGGCAGTTGGCGGCGGCTCGGTCATCGACGGCACCAAGTTCGTTGCGGCGGCCGTCAATTTCGACGGCGATCCGTGGGCCATCCTGGAAAAGCGCGGCAGCAACATCACGAGCGCATTGCCGTTCGGCTCGGTGTTGACACTGCCCGCAACCGGCTCCGAGATGAATAGCGGCGGCGTGGTGACCCGCAAGTCCTTGCAGGTCAAGGCGCCCTTCATGAGCCGCCTGGTGTTTCCGCAATTTTCGATTCTCGATCCGAGCAAGACTTTCACCTTGCCGGTGCGCCAGGTCGGCAACGGCGTGGTGGATGCCTTCGTGCACGTGATGGAACAATACCTGACTTACCCGGCCAACGCGCCGGTCCAGGATCGCTTCGCCGAAGGCATCTTGACGACACTGATCGAAGAAGGGCCGAAGGCACTTGCTGCGCCGCACGATTACGACGTGCGCGCCAACATCATGTGGTGCGCGACGCTGGCCTTGAACGGCTTGATCGGCGCCGGTGTGCCGCAGGATTGGGCTACTCATATGATCGGCCACGAACTGACCGCGCTCTATGGCCTCGATCATGCGCAGACGCTGGCGATCGTGTTGCCCAGCATGCTAAGAATACGCAAGGAAAGCAAGCGCGCGAAATTGCTGCAATACGCGGCGCGCGTGTGGGACTTGCGCGATGGCGACGACGATGCGCGTATCGACGCGGCCATTGCCAAGACGCAGGCGTTCTTCGAGCAAATGGGCGTGAAAACCCGTTTGAGCGGCTATTCGCTGGGCAGCGAACATATCGACACCGTCCTCAAGCAGCTGGAAAGCCATCGGATGGTCACACTGGGCGAACGACGCGACGTCACGCTCGAAGTCAGCCGCCAAGTGCTCGAATTAAGTCTATAAGCCCCCGACCTCAATGCCCGCCGCCGGCCATCGCCGCGCCGAACGGCGGCTTGGTCAGCCACAGCAGGCCGATCAACAGCAGGAATACAATCGATATTCCCCAAAATACGTCGGAAGTCGCCATCATCGCGCTTTGCGCCTGGATCACGTTTTGCACCTGCGCGTAGGCCTTGTCGGTCGACATGCCCAGGTTTTGCAGGCGACTTAGATAGTCGAGCGAGGCGACGCCGTTGGTGGTGAGGTTTTCCGCCAGGCGCACCGTATGGACATGGGTGCGATGGTCCCACAGCGTCACCACGATCGCGGTGCCCAGACTGCCGGACAACGTGCGGAAGAAATTCGACAGGCCGGACGCCGCCGCCAGCTTGTTCGGCTGGATGCCGGACATGATGATCTGATTGATCGGCACGAAGAAACACGCCACCGCAATCCCTTGTATCAGGCGCGGCAGGTACACCAGCGACAGCGAAGTCTCCAGCGTGAAGGTCGAAAACCAATACGCGGTGATGGCGAACACCACGAAGGAGACGCTGGCCAGCATGCGCAGATCGAGCCGATTGATATTGCGCCCGATGATCGGCGACAGCAGCAGCGCAAAGATGCCGACCGGCGAGGTGGCGATGCCGGCCCAGGTCGGCGTATACCCCATCACCGTTTGCAGCCACAGCGGAAACAGCACCGTCATCGCAAAAAACGACATGAAGCCGACCGCCATCGCAATCACGCCGTAACGGAAATTCCTCTTCACGAACAAGGTGAGGTCGACGATCGGGTGCTCGTCCGTCAACTCCCACGCCACCAGGAAGGTCAACGCCACCACTGTCGTCACGCACAGGCCGACGATCACCGGCGAGCCGAACCAGTCGAGGTCGTTGCCGTTGTCGAGCATCAGTTGCAGCGCGCCGACGCCGAGCACCAGCAGGATCAGCCCGACTGCGTCGATCGGCTTTTTCTCGGTCGCGCTTTCGCGCTTGCGCAGCAGCGCATAGGTGACGATGGCGGAGAGTATGCCGATCGGCGCGTTGATATAGAAAATCCACGGCCACGACATGTTGTCGGTGATGTAACCGCCCAGCAAGGGGCCGCAGATCGGCGCCACCACCACCGTCATCGCCCAGATCGCCATCGCCATGCCACGCTTTTGCGGCGGGTAATTCGCCAGCAGCAGCGCTTGCGACAGCGGCACCATCGGCCCGGAAACCAGGCCCTGCAAAAAGCGGAAGGCGACCAACATCGGCAAGCTGGTGGCGAGGCCGCACAAGGCCGAGGCGATGGTGAACAAAATCACCGAATAGATGAAGGTGCGCACTTCGCCCAAGCGCTTGGCGATCCAGCCGGTCAGCGGCACCACGATGGCCGCTGCCAGCCCGTACGAGGAAATCACCCAGGTGCCTTGGTTGGCGCTGACCGCCAGGTTGCCGGCGATGGTCGGAATGGCGACATTGGCGATCGACGTATCCAACACTTCCATGAAGGTCGCCAGCGACAGCGCAACGGTGAACGCGATCAGCGCGCCGGCCGGCATCGGGCCGGGCGGCGTCGCCGGGGCTTCGAAGCCCTTCATTCGTCGTGCCCCGCTTCGCGCGCGATGATGGCGTCAGCCTTGGTGTTCGCCGCTTTCAAAAACGCGTCGTAGACCGGCGTGTCCAGCGAGGCATCCGCCAGCGGCAGCGCGGTCAAGACCGAGCCGTCGCGGTTGTGGGTATCGATCTCGACCACCGTCGACAAACCGACGCGCAGCGGATGTTCCTTCAATTCGGCCGGATCGAGCGCGATGCGCACCGGCACCCGCTGCACCACCTTGATCCAGTTGCCGGTTGCGTTTTGCGGCGGCAACAGCGAAAAGGCGCCGCCGGTGCCGGCTGCGATGCCGGCCACCTTGCCGTGGTATTCGACATGGCTGCCATAGACATCGGCGCTGACGGTGGCCGGCTGGCCGACACGGATCGCGCGCAATTGCGGTTCCTTGACGTTGGCGTCGATCCACACGCCCGACAGCGGCACCACCGCCATCAGCGCATTGCCGGGCGCGACGCGCTGCCCGACCTGCACCGAGCGGCGCGCGACGAAGCCGTCGATCGGCGCCGGGATATCGTTGCGCTGCGCGGCCAGGTAGGCTTGCAGGTAGGCGGCGCGCGCGCGCAACAGGCTCGGATGCTGGCGCAGCGTGGTGCCGTCGACGGCGACGCGGGCCGAGGCCAACTGTTTTTGCGCGACCGTGTAGGCATCCTTGGCAGTTACCACCGCCGCGCGCGCATGGGCCAGGTCTTCGCCCGATTCGGAATCGGTGCCGGCCAGCGGTGTGCGGCGGCTCAAGTCGTCGGTGACGCGCGCCAGGTCGGACTTGCGCTGTTCCAGCACTGCCGCCGCTTCATCGACCGCGCGAAATTGCTGGCGGATCTGGCGCACCGTTTCGCCCAGGCGCGCTTCGGCGTCGGCCAGCCCGACCACGCTGTCGGCATGGTCCAGGCGGATCAGCGATTGGCCGGCCTTGACCGGCTGATTGTCGTCGGCGCCGATGCCGACCACGGTGCCGCTCACCAGCGAATTGACGTACACCAGGTTGCCGCCGACATAGGCGTCGTCGGTTTCTTCATGATAGCGCGCGTAGAGCAGGTAATACGCGCCGTAGGCGGCGGCGATCGCGGCAAAGGTTAGCGCGATGATGGTCAGTGCCTTGGCGCGGCCACGGTTGGCGGGCGTCTGCGCAGCTGCCGGCGGATTAGGGTTGTTCATGGAGTATCTCCGTATCGGTAATCTGAGTCGTCTTGTTCTTCGCGGAAGCGCCGGTATCTTGGTAGCCGCCGCCGAGCGCCTTGGTCAATTCGATCTGCGCGCTCAATGCCCGTTGTTGCCGCACCAGTTCCTGGTCGTTCAAGGCCAACAGGTTGAGCTGGTCGCGCGCCAGGTCGCGGCCATCGGCCAGCCCGGTGTAGACGCGGCGCTGCGCGCTGACCAGTTCGCGTTGGCGCGCGGCGATCTGCGTTGCCAACGAGGTGTGTTCATGCTGCGCGCCTTTCAATTTGACGGCGGCGTCGTTGACTTCGCCGACTGCGGTTTGAACGGTTTGATCGTATTGCGCCACCGCCAACTCGACCTCGGCACGATTGCTTTCCAGATTTGCGCGCAGACGCCCGGCATCGAAAAGCGGCAAATGCAGCGCCGGCGTAACGCCTTGCGTGCGGCTGTCGCCGTGAAACAGGCTGGGCATGGACAAACTGGTAAAGCCGATGAATGCGCTCAGGTTCAGATCGGGGTAAAACTCCGCGCGCGCCGCCTCGACCTCCTGCAAGGACGCTTGCACGCGGTCGCGCGCTGCAGCGATATCGGCACGGCGCGCCAGCAGATCGAGCGGCAGATTGACCGGCAGGCCGCCTTCGGCCAGCGGCAGGGTTTGCGCATGCAGGTTTTCCGGGAAATGCTCGCCGCCGACCAGGGACTTGATCTGGTAATACAGTTGATCCCGTTGCGTCTCCAATTGCACCCTGGTCTGGCGCGGCAACGCGGCATCCGCTTGCAGCGGTGTCAGGCTGTCGCCGGCGGTGAGGCCGGTCTTGACGCGGCGCGCTTCCAGTTCCACCAAGCGTTTGCGCTGCACTTCAATCTTGTCTTGCAACTGGATGCGCGCATTCATGGTCTGCCATTGAAAATAGGCGTTCGCCACGGCAGCAGACAGGGACGCCGCCGCGCCGGCAGCCTCGGCCTCGGCTGCAGCGCTGCGCCCGAGAGCCGCAGTCAGCAGGTCGCGGTTGCGCCCCCACCAATCGACATCGTACGAAAAATTCAGCGCCACGCTGCCGTCGTTCAGGGTGGAACCGGCAATCGGTGCTGGATAGAAACTATTGGCCGAATACAATTCGCGCGTAACCGATGCATCCGCCGCCAGGTTGACGCCGGCATTGGCCGAGACCCCATGCGCTTGCGCATTTGCCTGCGTGATGCGGGCCTGGACCACCGCCATGCTAGGCGAATTGCGCAAAGCCTGGTTCACCAGCGCCTCCAGTTGCGGATCGTTGAATTCGGTCCACCAACTTGCCACCGGCCAGCGGCCATCGTTGCCCGGAGAAAAATCGCTTGTCTGCGGCGCGCGCAACGCGGGAGCCTGGTCGGCGGCCGGCAATCCAGCACATCCGGCTATCAACAGCATCGCTGCCAGCACCAAGGGCAGCAACCCAGTGCGAGGTGACTCAATATGATTCATCGATTGATTATTCATTTTTGAACCATTTAGATAAAAATTTAGAATTAAAATTTAGAATCAAAAATTACAGGCGAGACTCAAGCGCATTCTTCAACCTGAGCATATCGGCCTCGAATATTGCTTTCGTTTCCGAACTAAATACGCTGAATACCGCTTCATTGCTTTTTCGGATGATCGGCACGACGACCCGCAACAAATCATCCCCCGCCGGGGTCAACGACAGATCGACGCGACGCCGGTCGTCCTGGTTGGGAACCCGTTTGATCAAACCCTTCTCGACCAACTCGTCGACAATGCGGGTCATGTTGCTGCGCGTTTCGCTGGATGCCTGACAGATATCGGACGGATTGGCGAGATTGTCTGGCGTTCCATAAAGTGCCATCATGGCAATATAGCCGACACTGCTGATGCCATACGGCTCCAGAGCCTTATTCATCAGATCGCTCAAAAGCCCCGCATTATGCTTAATCAATATTGATAATCTAACATCTCCAAGCGGCTCGCCTACCGCACGTTGGTGCGCGCGCTCGACATGTTGCTCTTTTTCGCTATGTGTGTATCGTTTTGAACTGTTCATTTTAATATAGTACATTACGAAACTATTTATTTCAAGATTATTTTGGGCGCTCATTGAATCAGCCATGTGCTCGATCTAATTTAGTTGGCAAGAAATTATCGCTGATAGCCCACTCTTTTTTCTCTGGCACCCGCCTTGGGGAGACCGCCATGCAACGAATTTGTTTCATGATGTAACCATCGTCAACGCACACATGGGCTCAAGCGCTTCATGACAAAGTGCGCAACAAAACATGCAACGCGCACAGGAACAATCCGTTCGACAGTGACGTCAAACTTGAAAAGATGAAAACACGCAATATGTCATTTGCACCCAATTCAAGAACGTTTCGATCGCTTCAATAACTTGAAACCAGCATATTTGTTGTCGCCCATCGCGACGCGAAAGGAACTTCCGTGAAATCATTTCTTTCTCGCATGACGCTTGCAGTTGCCGCAATCGCGGTTCCACTATTTGCCCATGCGGACATTTCAGTGTCGGTCGATGTCGCCCCGCCGCCGCTGCCGGTTTACGTGCAACCTCCCATCCCGGGCGACGGTTACATGTGGACGCCCGGATACTGGGCGTGGAGCGACGATGACGACGATTACTATTGGGTGCCGGGCACCTGGGTTCTCGCGCCTTATGAAGGAGCCTTATGGACGCCCGGCTATTGGGGCTGGTACGACGGCGCTTATGCCTGGCATCGCGGCTATTGGGGCACGCATATCGGCTACTACGGCGGGATCAACTACGGCTTCGGTTACGTCGGCGTCGGCTACGAGGGCGGTCACTGGGATCACGGCGGCTTTGCCTACAACCGCAGCGTCAATAACATCAGCAACGTGCGCGTGACGAATGTCTACAACACGACGGTCGTCAACAATACGTCGGTCAATCGCGTCAGCTATAACGGCGGCAACGGCGGCGTTCGTTTGCAGCCGACCAGAGCCGAACTGAGCGTTGCGAACATGCCGCATTCCAACCCGACACCGCAACAGCTGCAGCACGAGCAATCGGCACGCGGCAATCCCGAACTACGCGCATCGATCAATCGGGGCATCCCGAGAATAGCAGCTACACCTGAACCAGGCAGATTTAACTCCGCCAATATCGTTGCTGCCCGGCCGCAACAGCAGCAACAGCAGCAACAGCAGCCACAACAGCAACCGCAGCAGCTACAGCAAAGAACGATGAATCAACCGGCAGCAACCCCTTACGCGCAACGTTCGCAGTCAACGCCTTCGCCAACCGTTGCGCCGCAACCTCGATACCAGGCGAATCCGTCACCACAACCCGTCGCGCGCCCATGGCAGCAGGAGCAGCAAAGGTCCGCGCCTGCGCCGCAGAATGCCTATGTGCAACGTCAACCGGCCATGCCTCAACAACAATACGCGGCGCCGCAACAGTACACAGCGCCGCGGCCGATGCAACAGAACGCGCCGGGACCGCAACCAATGCGCGAACAACCGCATCAACAAAGCGCACCGCATCCCGCCCAGCACGACGATCATCACGAAAAATAATCGCGCAAATCGCGCGTAGCCGGTTGCAGATGTCTCTGCAACCGGCTTTTTTCGGATCGCAAAACGCATTTGCGCCGAATACCCTACAATACGTCCGCATGCTTCCGGCCCAATTCCATCTGCAAACCGCTCGCACCAAAATGTCGGCGAGATTGGACAATTTATTGTTTGACGTGCTCTTCCCCATGGATCAAATTACCGCTTCCCTTCTTATGCCGCACGCTGCGCTCGATGACCTAAGTCGATCATTGTTTCGCTAAATGCAAGACCCGCTGATCAATCCCAACGTCAAGCGCTACCTTCCGTGGGTGGTTGCCACCGCGCTTTTCATGGAGCAACTGGACTCGACCATCGTCAATACCGCCGTGCCGACCATGGCCGCCAGCCTGCATGTGACGCCGTTGAGCCTGAAAGCGGTGGTAACCAGTTATATCCTGAGCCTGGCGGTATGCATTCCGGTCAGCGGCTGGATCGCCGACCGCTTCGGCACGCGGCGCGTATTTGCCACTGCCGTCGCCATCTTCACCTTTTCATCGATCCTGTGCGGCATTTCGATCAACCCGCCGATGCTGGTCGCAGCGCGCATCCTGCAAGGCATCGGGGCGGCGATGATGATGCCGGTCGGGCGGCTGACCATCGTCCGCACCTTTCCCAAATCGGAACTATTGAGGGCGATGAACTTCGTCATCATCCCGGCGCTGATCGGCCCGCTGCTCGGCCCCACGGTCGGCGGCGTGATCGTGCATTGGCTGTCCTGGCGCGAAATTTTCTTCGTCAACGTGCCGGTCGGCCTGGCGGCGCTGATCTTGATCCAGCGCCATATGCCCGATTACCACGGCGACGAGCCGCGCCCGCTGGACGTGATCGGCTTGATTTTATTCGGCAGCGGCACCGCGCTGCTTTCCTGGCTGCTGGAAATCTTCGGCGAGCATCAACTCGATATCACATCGACCGCGATCATGTTCGGCATATCGGTCTGCCTGTTGCTCGGCTACGGCTGGCATGCCGCGCAGACCGAGTTCCCGCTGCTGCGTCTGGCGCTGTTCAAGGTGCGCACTTTTCGCGTGTCGGTGGTCGGCGGCTTCGTGACCCGGCTTGGCGTCGGCGGCCTGCCCTTCATGTTGCCGCTGCTCTATCAATTGGGCCTGGGGATGCCGGCCTGGCAATCCGGCCTGATGATGATGCCATCGGCTGCCGCCGCGATGGGGATGAAATTTCTTTCCGCGCGCGTGTTGGCGCGCTTCGGCTATCGGCAGGTATTGATCGTCAACACGGTAATGATCGGTTGCACCATCGGCATGTTTGCGCTGGTGAATCCCGGCACGCCGATCGCCATGATCGTGCTGCTCAGCCTGACGATGGGATTTTTCAATTCCCTGCAGTTTTCCAGCATGAATACGATGGCATATGCCGATATCGAGACGGCGGACTCCAGCATGGCCAGCACCATTGCCAGCTCGCTGCAGCAAATGTCGATGAGCTTCGGCCTGGCTTGCGGCACGCTGATTGCCGCCTGGTATCTGGGTAATCTGCCGCAAAGCGATCGCATCGCCGTCACCGGCGCGCTGCATTATGCCTTCCTGACGCTGGGCGGCCTGACCATCTTGTCTTCGCTATCGTTTTGGACGCTGCGCGCGCACGATGGCGAAAGCGTCAGTCGCGGCGCCTTGCAGCGCGCGGAGTGAATTAAGGCGCGGTAATTTCCGAACCGCCGGTTACAACTTATAATAACTGTATCTGCAGTTCCCTCTTCTCCATGGAGCATCGATGTCTTCATTCAAAGTATCGCCGGGTCGCTGGTTTGGCATCCTCTGGCGTTCGCTGGACGCCACCCGCCGTGCCCTGCTGAACCTGCTGTTCCTGTTAATTATCGTGCTGCTGGTCGTTTCCCTGTTCAGCAGCGGCAAGCGCATCGAGGACAAGACCGTCTTGCTGCTCGACTTCAAAGGCAGCCTGGTCGAGCAGCAGTCCGGCAGCGTGCGGCAAACGCTGACCTCGCAATTGCAGGGCGAGGACAAGGAAAACGTGCAGTTGCGCGACGTGTTGAAGGTGTTGGACGCCGCTGCCAAGGATCCGAAAATCAGCAGCACGGTCTTGTTGCTGGACGAATTCCAGGGCGCCGGCATGCCGATGCTGCGCGATGTCGGCAGCGCGCTCGACCGTTTCCGGGCGAGCGGCAAGAAGGTGGTCGCCTGGGGTTCCGGCTACGACCAGCGCCAATACTTCCTGGCGGTGCATGCCGACGAAATCTATCTGCATCCGATGGGCGTGGTCGAACTGGAAGGATTCGGCGGCTACCGCAACTATTACCGCGACGCGCTCGACAAGCTGGGCATCACCGTCAACGTGATGCGGGTCGGCACCTACAAGAGTTTCGCCGAGCCGTTCATCGCCAATGCGCCTTCCCCTGCGGCGCTGGAGGCGGAGACCTTCTTGTATAACGGCATGTGGAAGAATTACACCGATACCGTCGAGAAGGCGCGCAAGCTGCCGGCCGGCGGCGTCATGCAAGTCATCGACAACCTGCCGCAATTGGTCGGCGCCGCGCACGGCGACCTGGCCCAAGTGGCGTTGTCGGCCAAACTGGTGGACGGCTTGAAGACCCGCGACGAATTGCGCCAATTGATGCTGGCGCGCGGCGTCAAGGACGAAAAGACGCATTCTTTCCGGCAAATCACGTTTGACGACTATCTGTCCAAGCAAAAGCCGCAGTTTATCGGCGACGCGGTCGCCGTCGTCATTGCTGCCGGCGACATCAGCGACGGCAATGCCGGCCCCGGATCGATCGGCGGCCTGTCGACTGCCAACCTGATCCGTTCGGCGCGCGAAGACGAGCATGTGAAGGCGGTGGTGCTGCGGGTCGATTCGCCCGGCGGCAGCGCGTTCGGCGCCGAATTGATCCGGCGCGAACTGGAACTGACGCGCGCCGCCGGCAAGCCGGTGGTGGTCTCGATGGGCGACGTCGCCGCTTCCGGCGGCTACTGGATTTCGATGTCCGCCGACGAAGTGATTGCCGATCCCGCCACGATAACCGGCTCCATCGGCGTGTTTGCGTTGTTGCCGACTGCCGACCGCGCAATCGACAAGATCGGCGTGCACTCGGGCGGCGTCACCACGACCTGGCTGCGCGACGGCTACAATCCGATGCGTCCGCTCGACCCGCGCTTCCGCGACCTGGTGCAGGCGGAAATCGAGCATATCTACGGCGACTTCACCAGCAAGGCGGCAGCAGCGCGCAAGACCACGCCGGAGAAAATCGACGCCGTCGCCCAAGGCCGGGTCTGGACCGGCGAACAAGCGAAGGAACGCGGCCTGATCGACACCATCGGCAGTTATGGCGATGCGCTCGATTCCGCCGCCAAGCGCGCCAAGCTCGGCGATGGCTACCGGGTCACCTATATCGAACGCGAACCGAACGGCTTCGACCGCGTGCTGCGGCTATTCGAGACCAAGGTGGCCCAGGTCTTGAACGACCAATTCGACTGGAAACTGGCGCAGTCCGGCGTGCCGCCATCGGTCGCGCGCGGCGTCGCCCACGATTTGGGCTGGCTATCGGAAATCGCCGAAACCCGCAAACCTTTCACGGCGGTGACGCATTGTTTCTGCGCGCAGCCGTGACAATCGGCAAGAAATCGACAAGAAGCGGCTGCGCGCAGCGAACGTGCGTAGCTGCTTTTCCTTCGAGAAAATGGGAGTATCCGTATTTCGTGGTTGATTTGAATTTCCGGTAAATCTCTCAAAACGACCCTGAGCGGATCTTGGAGCGAAACGCCCGTTTATCTGCGCTCGGGGGTCTAGTTGCGTGTCGCGGTCGGCATAGGACTTTTTCGAGTTTTCGAGGAAACAGCCGAGCCAGTGCAACTTTGAATGAAGTCATGTATCAATCGACGCACTAAAGTTGCAGCGCGTTCCGTGCCGCCTTTGATGCGTTGATTCATCGCCAACGAGACCAACCCGTGTAAAAACGCCCAATATAAATCGGTTTGCTCTTCGCTGTCGCGAGCTTCATGATTGCCTGCCTCTGCCATCAAGCGCGCTATAGGTGCATGGAAATCCTCAAAGCAGGCCATGGCTTCCGGTGGTGCTTCTTTGGTTCCGAATGGAACCCCGCGCAAGTCATGCATCAATTGATACAGTGTGGGGCTCGCGAGCGCAAATGCCCAGTAAGCGAGCCCGATGCCCTCAACGGCGGCTGCCGGGGTCTGCAACGCATCGACGACCTTCACAAGCTCGGCATGAAGGCGCCCGAAGCCCTGACGCATCAGGGCGAACAGTATTTCATCCTTATTGGCAAAGTACTCGTAGATAAGGGCTGGACTGTACTCAATCGTACCGGCAACCGCGCGAATAGTTACAGCGTCCCATCCCTTGTCCGCCGCGATCATTTCTGCGGCGTCGACTATTTGTTGGCGAACCGCGGCACGTTCCCGCTCGCGGCGCTCTTGAATTCCCATCATTCCTCCAGGTAAGTCGCGTGCAGTGCTTGGAAAAGGCTAGATGACCGAACGGCTCGAAATCCAAGACGGAACGCCGCTAAAGCAACTTCTGGCCGGCACGCAAAGCCCAAAACGTCCCTGGCATGCCGCTTTATCCAAACACCTTCCATATGAATTGTAACCGAGGGGTAGTCGCATAGCCATCCATTTCGTTCCACAACGACAATTTTCGTGAACAATTTATTTTTTACTGAACGTTTGACTTATTTCTGAACAGTGTTTAGTATACGAACATCGCAAGGCCAATCGGCCTCGCCCAAACCAGGAGAACACAATGTCATCCGATTTGAAAAAGCTCGGCTATCTCTTCGCCGAAATCATGTCTAGCCATGACCTGTCGCGCCTCGACGAAATCAAGGCACCCCATTACGTCAACCACAACGCCTTTGCCGAACCGGGGCTCGAGGGTTCAAGGAAGGTCCTTGGGGCGATCATCGCCGGTGTGCCTGACCTCAAGGTAACGGCCGAAGACGTCTTCGTCTCGGCTGATGGTTCCCGCGTGGTCGGTCGTTACCGCTACGAAGGCACGCACACCGGAAACCTCCTCGGCTACCCCGGCACAGGGCAAGCTTTCTGCATGCGCTCGATCGATATCTGGCGGGTCGAAAATGGTCGCTTCGTCGAGCATTGGGACGAGCTCAATTCGCTCGACGTCTTCATCCAAATCGGCGCCGTTCCGCCACCGAAACAACCGTCTTAATCCAGCGATTTCCCATGACCCACAAAGTGAGGACGCGACACGTGGGTCTCTGATTTTTTTGCCGCAGAAATGCCTGGCACTGCCGGTCTGAAATCTTGCCGCAGATCTACGCGAGGCGTCATGCGAAATATTGCACTTGAAGATGAACAACCATTCCTGAACAGGAGCTCAGCATGCGAACCTTTGAACTTCGTGTATACACGATGCGCACGAAAGAGGCGCTCAATTTCTATATCAATACGATCTATCCCCGCCACCTGCAGAATTTTCACTTGTTCGGGGTCCAGGCTCACGGCATCTGGACTGCGAAAGACGATCCGGCACCACGGGCCTTCATGATGGTCTCCTATGCCGACGGCGACGATCCCGGCGAGGTTGCGCAACGCTATATACAAAGCCCGGAGGCCGCAAACGACGCTTGTGGGTTTGATGTCGCCGACATCCTGGGTGTTGAATCAACGATCCTGATACCGCCAGCGAGCGCCCACCCCATCTGATCCAAGGAAAGGAAAAATAAACATGAATACAGAATCAAATAGTTCGGTATTGAAGTGGAACGAGCCGCTGTTCTGGTTTACGTTCCTGGTACCGGCCGCCATCATTGGACTCGGCATCAACTTCCTCTTTAATCCGGCGGGTGCATCAGCCGGCTTCGGCATACCGATTACCGACCCGACCGCTTTTCCCTTTATGTGGATCAAGGGAATTCGCGATATTTTCGCGGGCGTCGTTGTCCTGGTGCTGCTCATTAGGGGAGACCGACGCACAATCGCAATCATCTATTCCATCGCCGTGTTCATCGCCATTGGTGACGGATTTGTCATTTTGAAGCATCTCGGGTTTGCGCCACCCATCTTTATTCATTGGGGAACCGCGACGTATATGACGATCGTTGCGGTCTTCCTTCATAGGCGGAACAAGTCCTGACGAAATGAATTGGTTCCATGCGCGCAAAGGGTTGGGGCTGGGAAATCCCCTCCCTGCGATTTTATGCAACGCGCGCGTTTCGCTCCAAGGTCCGACCAGGGTTGCGAAGCGCCCGTCATTTTTTGTATAGCAGCCGAATTGAGATGGGTACAATCTCTCAGATCAACACGAATGCGAAATATCTACTCAAGAGCATTTCAATCAAAATCAACCACAGCTGACAGATACCCGAAAATAGTAATAATGGGGAACTTATTGCTGGCAAGATACTCAATCATGCAGTAATATTAATTGTCGATAGCTTATTCAAGAGCGCATGCCCGACCGCAGACATTTTTTAAGGCAATCGCTGACATTGGGAGCCGGAGCGCTCCTGAGCGCTTGCGCCTCTTCGCCAACGCCGAAGAATCAGAGTCCGATTGCCAGCGCCGCGCCAGCGCCGGCATGGCCACGGCCCAATCCGCCGCACGGCAATCCGCCCTCGCGCGAGGCAGAACCGCCGCCGGACATCTTCGATGCCTCGACGCTGGATATCGACTTCTGGGTCAAACCCCGAACCATCAGCGTGGTGCGCCCGGCCAGCGGCGAAAAAGCCGAGCTGCAATATTGGAAAGACGGCGAGATCGACGACCCGGCCTATCAACAGCTTTGCCATATGCTGCGCGATGTGCAGGGCGGCGGGGTGACGGTCCCGATGGACCCGAAATTGCTGGAATTGTTGTGGGCGACGCAGGCATTTGTGGCCCGCTACGGCATGAATGCGCCGCTGGAAATTCTTTCCGGCTACCGCACTGCGGCGAGCAACCGCCGCCTGATCGAAGAAGGCGTGCCGGCGGCGCGCAAATCGCTGCATATGGAGGCGCGCGCCGCCGACATCCGCATCGCCAACCTCGATTCCGGCGTATTGGGCAGCTTGATCAAGAGTTTCCGCCAGGGCGGCGTCGGCTTCTATTATCGGCAGAGCAAGCAAGGCGGCTGGATTCACGCGGATACGGGTTTGCAGCGCACCTGGAAGGGTTGATTTTTTCGCACTACGCTATTTGTCCAGCGCTTTCATTTTTTCCTTGAACGCCTCCGGCACTGCATAGTCTGGATAGGCGTTGCGGAACTTGCGCCATTCCAGCAGCGCTTCATGCCTGGAACCCGCCTTCAATAACGCATCGATTTTCGCCAGCCAGTCGTCGGCTGGATTCGGCGCAGACGCCGACTTTGCCGCAACCATCGGGGCCGGCGCTGGGGCCGCTGCAGCAGCGGATCGTTGATCGGTGACGATACGTCCGCTTGCGCTGCCCGCTCCGGCTTCGCGTTTAAGGGCATCATTCTCGACCGGCGCAACTGCCGGCGCGGGCGCGAACGAGGGCTGCGGTGCAGGGGCCGAAAAAGGAGCCGGTTCACGTGCCAACAGGGGCGCTTGAGCAGGCGCCGCGACATCGCTTTCGATAGCCGGCTTCTGCAGGGTGGCCGATGGCGCGGGTGAAGCGACCGGCGCGGTCGGATGTGCGACGCCAGCCTTATCGGCTTCTTTCGCCTGATCCAGCTCTGCCGGCGGCGCATTCGACCGCACTTTTTTCGGTTTCTCTTCCGAAGCAGATTTCAATGCGGGGCCGCGCACCTCAGCCACCATCTTATCTTGCTGAATAACAGCAGGGGCGGCAGCGGGAGCAGGCGCTCTTTCCAGCAATATGGCGGGTGCATTGGGCAGCGTTTGCTCGTCCGTCAATTCCAGGCGCACCAATTGCACGGTCACCAACAAGCTGGCCGCCAAGCCTAGCGGTATGCGCCAGCGCCGGATGAAACTTGGCGCGAGTGCTGGCCGGTCGCCCGCCACCGGATCGTTCGCGGCAGCCGCACGCGGCTGCGATAATTTGCCAGCTTTTTCCAATTCCGCCTTGGCCGCCGCCAGGATCGCGGCATCCAGTTCCGCCGACGGACCCGCTTGCGGCAGCTCTTGCAATCGCTGCGCTAGATCGCCTTCGCGCCGCAGGAAAGCGTCGAAATCCTTGTCGTCCACGTCGATATCGTCCTTGGAAGTCATGCCACTTCCCCTTGCGCGGTCAAATTTTTCAATTGCGCGCGCAGCTTTTGCATCGCATAGCGCAAGCGGCTCTTCACGGTCTCGATCGGCACCGCCGTCACATCGGCAATTTCATCCAGGCTCAATTCATTGAATTGCTGCAAGATCAATGCTTCCTTTTGCTCGCTCGGCAAGCTGCGGATGGCCGCATGCAAAGATGCGAAGCGGCGCTTGTTTTCCAATTGTTGCTCGGGCGACGCTTGTTCCTGGGCGTCGTCGGCCAGGTGCTGAAAGGTGGCGTCACCGTCGTCGGTCGCCAGTTCGCTGGCCAGCACCGCTTGTTTTTGGCGCAGCAAGTCGAGCAACCGGTTGTGCGCAATCTGGTATAGATAGGTGCGGAATGCGGCTTGCGGCTGGTAGCGCGCGCGGGCGCCGTGCAATCCGGCCCAGCAATCCTGCACGATTTCGTCGACCCAGTCCTGACGCGGCGAACGCCAGGAAACGAAGCGATACAAGCCGAGCCGATGACGCCGATACAGTTCGCTAAAGGCGGCCAGGTCGCCATCGCGGTAACTGAGCATCAGGGTTTCGTCGGACAAGTTGGCGAGCATGCGGGCAGTGTAGCGGAGTTGCCCTGGCCTCGCAACGACGACCCGACCGCCGTTTCCGCTTCGATCGCTTATACTGCGCGTTGGACTATTTTCGTACAAAAACCACGCCATGATCCTGAAAAGCTCCCGCCGCCTGGCGCTGGCCGCCGCCGTTTTCCTTTGTTACGGACAACCCGCCTGCTCCGCCGATGACGGCAACGGCCTGGTGCTGGAAGCGCAAACGATGGATCGCAGCGCCGATCCATGCACCGATTTTTTCCAATTTGCGAACGGAAAATGGCTGGCCGACAATCCGATCCCGGCGGATCGCTCGCGCTATAGCGCCTACGATGAAGTCAGCGAACGCAATCTGGCCAATTTGAAGACGCTGGTCGAAGCCGCCGCCGGCGCCGACGATCAAGACAAGGCAGCGCGGCTGGTCGGCGCTTTTTACCATAGCGGCATGGATGAAGCGGCGATCGATGCCGCCGGCCTCAAGCCGCTGGCCGACAAGCTGGCCCAGATCGCGGCAATTTCACACCGCGACCAGCTGCTGCCGGTCATCGCCGCGCAAACCGTGCAGGGCATGTCGCCGCTGTTCAATTTCTATGTCGACCAGGATGCGCGCAACACGCTGCGCTACATTCCGCAATTGGCGCAAGGCGGCCTCGGCTTGCCGGACCGCGACTATTACGTGAAGAGCGACGCCAAGACCAAGACCATCCGCGCCCAATACGTGGCGCATGTCGCGCACATGTTCGCACTGCTGGGCGACACGCCGGCGCAGGCGAAACGCAATGCCGCCACGGTCCTGGCGATGGAAACCAGGCTGGCGCGGGCGTCGATGACCAATGTCGAAATCCGCGACCCGCAAGCCACTTACCACCTGATGGATCTGGCGCATTTCGCGCAAGTCGATCGGCGCGTCGACTGGCCTGCCTACTTCGCGCAAATCGGCTTGCCGGCGCCGGGCGAGATGAATGTCGGCCAACCGAAATTTTTCGCCGAAGCAGACCGCATGTTGGCGCAAGCGCCGCTGGATCAATGGAAAACCTATCTGCGCTGGAATTTGATCCGCAACAGCGCCAACGATTTGTCCAAGCCCTTCGTCGACGCCAGTTTCGATTTCTATGGCCGCATCCTGGCCGGCACCAAGGAAATCCCGCCGCGCTGGAAACGCGTGCTGATGTCGATCGACGGCCTGACCGGCGAAGCGCTGGGGCAATTGTATGTCGCCAAATACTTCGGCCCGCAAGCCAAGGCCGGCGCGTTGGAGATGGTGGAAAACATCAAGGCGGCGATGCGCGACGATATCAACGGCCTGCAATGGATGACCCCGGAAACCAAGCAGCACGCGCTGGAAAAACTGGATACCTTGACGGTCAAGATCGGCTATCCCGACACCTGGCGCGACTATAGCGCGCTGCGCATCGAGCCGGAGGATTTCGCCGGCAACGTGCTGCGCGCCAGCGCATTCGAATTCAAGCGTAATCTGGCGAAATTGGGCAAGCCGATCGACCGCAAGGAATGGGACATGACGCCGCCCACCGTCAACGCCTACTACAACCCGACCATGAACGAGATCGTGTTCCCAGCCGGCATCTTGCAGCCGCCGTTGTTCCATGTCGATGCCGATGCCGCCGCCAACTATGGCAATACCGGCGCCACCATCGGCCACGAATTGACGCATGCGTTCGACGACCAGGGCCGTCAGTACGACGCCAACGGCAACCTGAAGAACTGGTGGACCAAGGCCGACGAAAAGAACTTCCTGGCCCGCATCGGCAACATCGAAAAACAGTTCGACGAGTTCAATCCGATCGACAATCTGCATATCAACGGCAAGCTGACCGAAGGCGAAAACATTGCCGACCTCGGCGGCTTGAAGATTGCGCTGGCGGCGCTCAAGAAATCGCTGGCCGGCAAGCCGCAACCGGCGCCGCTGGACGGTTTGACGGTCGAGCAGCGCTTTTTCGTCGCCTACGGGCAAAGCTTTCGCGGCGAAACGCGCCCGGAGCGCCTGCGCCTGCAATTGGCGACCGATCCGCATTCGCCGGACAAATATCGGGTGATCGGGCCGTTGGCCAATCTGCCGGAATTTGCGCAGGCATTTTCCTGCCCGGCTGAGCGCTCGCCGCTGCGGCCCGCCGACAAACGGGTCGATATCTGGTGATCTTCCGATGGATGCAACGAAAATAGAATGGCAGTGGTCTTCTTTCGAAGACTTGAGCAGGGACGATCTCTACGAAATCCTGGAGCGACGCCAGCAAGTGTTCGTGGTCGAGCAACACTGCGTCTACCCGGATATCGACCGGGTCGACCAGCAAGCGTTCCACTTGCTCGGCTGGAAGCGCAATGGCGCGCAGCGGCAGTTGGTGGCTTACTTGCGCTGCGTCTTTCCCGGCGTCAAATATCCCGAAGTCTCGCTGGGACGGGTATTGAACACCTCGGCTGTGCGCGGCACCGGCGTGGGCCGCGCGATGCTGGCGCTGGCGATTCAACACGCGGAAAGGCAATTCCCCGGTCTACGCATCCGCATCTCGGCACAGCAGTATCTGGAAGCGTTCTATCGCAGCTTCGGCTTTGAAACCGTGTCCGAGCCGTACGACGAAGATGGCATCCCGCACGTGGAAATGCTGCGCTAAGGACGTCGGCTCAGACGTCGAGTCCCTTTTGCCAGAACAGCGCAGCGCCGGTCGCCGCATCGAGCTGGTAGCCGGCATAACCCAGCTTGCCATACATTTGTTGCGCATTGCGGTTGCCCTGCAAGACTTCCAGCGTCAATTTGCAGCATCCGCGCTCACGCGCGATGTTTTCCACGTAGCGCATCATTTGTTGCGCGATGCCGCGCCGCCGATAGGCGTCGGCCACGGCCACGTCGTGAATATTAATCAAGGGCTTGCAGGCAAAGGTCGAAAAGCCTTCAAAGCAGTTGACCAAGCCCGCCGCTTCGCCATCGGCAAAGGCAAGCACGCTGAACGCATGCGGACGGCGCGCCAGCGCCGGCACCAGCGCTTGCTTTACCTGCTCGCTCAACGGGTGGCCGCCGCCCATCGCGTCGCGCGCATACATGTCCAATAGGCGGACCAAGGCTTGCGCATGTTCGGCATTGCCGTAATCGGCCTGCAGTATTTCGATATTCAAACTATCACCCCTCGTTCCGGTTGGAGGGGATTATAACCAATCCCCGCCCGGCACTGGGTTCGGCGGCGTCTGCGGACAGGCTTCGACTCAACCAGCTTCGCCGAGCATTTCCGAAGTCATTTCCGGCTCCACGCTTTTTTTGGCCGTGGTCAACATGACCACGCTGCCCAGGATAATCAGCATCGCCAGCGCTTCGCGCGCGCTGATCGATTCGGCGGCGAAACTTGCCCCCAGCACCACCGCGATCACCGGATTGACGTAAGCATAGCTCGACGCCAGCGCGTTGGAAACCCTGGTCAACAAATACATATACGCGGAAAACCCCGCCAGCGAGCCGGCGATCACCAGATACAGCCACGCGTAGAACGCGGGAGCGGTAAGCTGCAACGCGAAATTCTCGCCGCGCAGCAGCGCGATGACCACCAGCGACAAGCCGCCCATCAGCATTTCGCAGGCAAAACCCATCGCGCCAGCCGGCAGACGCATTTTCTTTTGCGCCAGCACCGAGCCCAAAGTCCAGCTTGCCACCGCGCCCAATACGGCCAGCACGCCGGACGGATGCGCAACCACATTGCCGCCGCCGGCCAGCAAGGCCACGCCGCCGAAGCCGACGGCGATGCCAAACCATTCGCGTTTGCTCGGCCAATCGCCGAACAAGCCGGCAAACAAGGCCAGCATCAGCGGCGCGCTGGCGATGAACACAGCGGTCAGGCCGGAAGAAACGGATTGCTGGCCGACCGCAGTCAAGCCCATGCCGCCGCCCAGCAGCAAAGTGCCGACAAGCAGGCAATCGCGCCATTCGCGCCAACTGGGCATGGGCGCGCCGCGCAATTTCAACCAGCCGAACAAGAGCCCGCCGGCCACGCCAAAGCGCGTGCCCATCAATAAAAACGGCGGAAACGACGCCAACGCGATGTGGATGGCGAGATAGGTGGAGCCCCACACCAGATAGGTGGTGAGCAGGGCCAGCAGCGATAATTTTGGCAAGGCGCGCATAAAAGCTACAGTTTACACTGGGATTAACGGATAGACGAGAATAGTGTATGCGCCCAGAACCTGGTTTAAAATAGGAATTGCAAGGCAAACGACGCGAATCACTTTGTATTTAATCGAAATGATCGGCTTTCACCATGAAACTTGAATTGGATGCGATGGATGGCAAGATTCTCGACATCTTGCAGCAAGATGCGCGCACGACGCTGGCCGAAATCGGTCGTCGCATCCATATGAGCCAGCCGGCGGTAGCAGAACGCGTCAAGCGCATGGAAGCGGCCAACGTGATTTCCGGCTACCATGCGCACGTCAACCCGGCGGCACTCGGTTACGGCATCACCGCGTTCATCCGCGTCGCGCGGCGCAGCAACGATATGCCGGTGGCCGTGGTCGCGGCCCAGGTGCCGGAAATCGTCGAGTGCCATTCGATCACCGGCGACGATTGCAGCATCGTCAAGGTGGTCGCGCCATCGGTCGCGGAGCTGGAAAAAGTAATCATACAATTGACCCGCTGCGGCGTTACCTCGACTTCGCTGATCCTCTCTTCCACGGTCGAGCGCAAATCCATTATGCCGGCGGAGTAAGGTCGCCGACGAAAATGACGGTTTGATTACATATGCAATTTCATATGCAAATTTACGGAACAAATTTCCATTCGGCATATCAAATGACCATTAGTTGTCACACCAATTATTTATAATTCCGGCGACTTTCATGTTTTAAGCGTTTTAAATGTTTTAAGCCTGGTTTAATTCCCCTTTATAAATATGCATCGCCGTCGGCAAGCCCGATACTTGCGCCGGCGCGAACCTCGATCAACCACGAAAGCATTCAGCATGACGGAACAATCCATCGCACAACAGGCCTTCGGCTCGCTCAAGCAGCTTATTTCGCAACAGATCATCGGTCAGGAAGTGTTGGTCGACCGCTTGTTGATCGCCCTGCTGGCGGACGGCCATTTGCTGGTCGAAGGCGCGCCGGGCCTGGCCAAGACGCGCGCGATCAAGGTCTTGAGCGAAGGCATCGAAGGCGACTTCCATCGCGTGCAATTCACGCCCGACCTGTTGCCGGCCGACCTCACCGGCACCGATATCTTCCGCCCGCAAGACGGCTCGTTCAAGTTCCAGCCCGGCCCGCTATTCCACAACCTGATCCTGGCCGACGAAGTGAACCGGGCGCCGGCCAAGGTGCAATCGGCCTTGCTGGAAGCGATGGCGGAACGGCAAATCACGGTCGGCACCACCACCTATCCGCTGCCCGACATCTTCCTGGTGATGGCGACGCAAAACCCGATCGAACAGGAAGGCACTTACCCGCTGCCGGAAGCGCAACTGGACCGCTTCCTGCTGCACGTCAAAATCGATTACCCGGATGCCGACGCCGAAATGAAGATTTTGCAACTGGTGCGCGGCGAAGCGGCGCAGACGACCCGTAGCGTCGTGCCGGCTGCAGCGAAACTGTCCAACCAGTCCCTGCACGCGGCACGGCAGGAAGTGCTGGGCATTTTCATGGCCGACAACCTGGAGCGTTACCTGGTCGAGATCGTGCTCGCCACGCGCGACCCGGCGCGTTACGACGCCAAATTGGCGAAATGGGTGCAATGGGGCGCCAGCCCGCGAGCCACCATCGCGCTCGACCGTTGCGCGCGCGCCCATGCGTGGCTGGCCGGACGCGATTACGTCGGCCCGGAAGACATCCAGGCCATTGCCTTCGACGTGCTGCGCCATCGCGTGCTGCTGACTTACGAGGCGGAAGCCGAAGGCCACAGCTCGGATCACTTCATCGCCGCGCTGCTGCAACTGATCCCCGTGCCATGACCGATGCAGTAAACAAGGACGAAGGCGTCGTCCGCATCGGCCTGCCATCGCTGATCGCGCTGCGCCATGGCGCCGAATCGCTGCCCTTGCAGGCGGGCCGCATCCTCGCGCCCGGCAGCGGCAATTATCGCTCGCCGTTCAAGGGGCGCGGCATGGAATTCGACGAAGTGCGCCCTTACATGCAAGGCGACGATGCGCGCACGCTCGACTGGCGCGTCACCGCCCGCACCGGACGCCCGCATACCAAGCTGTTCCGCGAAGAACGCGAGCGCGCGGTGCTGGTCTGGGTCGATTTGCGCATGCCGATGTTTTTCGCCACGCAAGGCGCATTCAAGGCGGTGCGCGCGGCGCAGGCGGCGGCGTTGCTGGGCTGGAGCGCGGTTTCCCAGGGCGACCGCATCGGCGGACTGGTGTTTTCGGAAACCAACCACATCGAATTGCGGCCCAAGCGCGGCAAGGCGGCGCTGCTGCATTTGCTTAGTCAAATCGCCGCGCATCCGGCCTGGCAGCAGCGCGCGTCGAGCGCCGACGCCGCCGGCCTGACGCAGGCGCTGGCCCGCCTGCGGCATGTCGCGCAGCCGGGCAGCCTGATTTGCCTGTTGAGCGATTTTTCCGGCCTCGACGAGCAAGGCATTGCGCATCTGGGGCAACTGGCGCGCCATAGCAACGTGTTGTTCGGCGCGATCAACGATCCGCTGGATGCAGAGTTGCCGCCGCCGGGAAGCTATCGGGTCGGCGACGGCATGAAATTCCTCAGTTTGACGACCGCCGACAAGCAATTGCGCGAACGCTACCGGCAGCGCCATGCCGACCAACAAGCAACTCTACAACAATTGTGCAGCCGCCATCGGATGACCTGGCTGCCGCTGTTGACCGCCGACGATCCGTTGCGCGCGTTGCAGCGCGGCTTGGGAGTGTACGCATGAATCCCGACTTGAGCCAATTGCGCGACATCCATTTGCCGCCGCCCGTCTCGTGGTGGCCGCCCGCGCCCGGCTGGTGGCTGCTGCTGGGCGCGCTTGTCTTGCTGGCAGCCGGCGCATTCTGGTGGTTTGCGCATCGGCGCAACAATCGCTGGCGGCGTCAGGCCTTGCAGGAATTGGCCGGGTTGCGCAGCTTGCCGTCCGGGCCGCAAGCCGGCGTAATTGCGCTGTCGGTATTGCTGCGCCGGGTGGCAATCAGCCGCTTCCCGCGCCGCGAAGTTGCAGCGTTGAATGGCGACGCGTGGCTGGCCTTCCTCGATCGCACGCTGGGCGCAAATAACCAGTTCGCATCGGACACGGGCCGCTTGCTGGCGACCGCGCCGTATATGCCGGAAGCGCAAGTCGCATCGGAATCCACGCGCGCGCTATTCGACTTGAGCGAGCGCTGGATAAAGAAATTGCCGCGCAGGGGAGCAGCATGATTCATTTCGAGTGGCCCTGGATATTCGCGCTATTGCCGCTGCCGCTGCTGCCGCGCCTGCTATTGCCGCGCGCCGCCCAGGCGCAGGAAGCGGCATTGCGGGTGCCGCATCTGGATCGCTTTGCCATCGATGGCGCTACCCTGCCCGGCATGCTGCCGCGCCGCCCGCTGCTGCTGGCGGCGAGCTTGCTGGCGTGGCTGCTGCTGGTCGTGGCCGTCGCGCGCCCGGTCTGGTTCGGCGATCCGGTCGAATTGCCGATGCAGGGCCGCAACCTGATGCTGGCGGTCGATCTGTCGGGCAGCATGCAAACGCCGGACTATGAACTCGGCGGTCGACAAGTGAGCCGCCTCGATGCGATCAAGGCGCTGGCCGGCGAATTCATCGAGCGCCGCGTCGGCGACCGCGTCGGGCTGGTGCTGTTCGGCACCCATGCGTATCTGCAAACGCCATTGACGTTCGATCGCAAGACCGTGCATACCCTGCTGGACGAATCGGCAATCGGCCTGGCCGGCGAACAAACCGCTATCGGCGACGCAATCGGCCTGGCCGTCAAGCGCCTGCGCGAAACCGCCGAGGGCGACAAGATATTGGTGCTATTGACGGACGGCGTCAGCAATGCCGGCGAAGTCGCTCCCGCCAAGGCGGCCGAATTGGCAGCCAAGGAAGGCATCGTCATCTATACGGTCGGCATCGGTTCGGAGACGATGAAAATCAACACTTTTTTCGGCACGCAAACGGTGAAGACGCCCAACGACCTGGATGAAGACGGCTTGCGCGAAATCGCAAAAGCCACCGGAGGCCGCTATTTCCGCGCCAGCGACAGCAAGCAATTGAGCCAGATTTATACGCTGCTGGATCAATTGCATCCGGTCGAACAAGGCCAGCAAACGCTGCGCCCGCGCACCACGCTATTCTTTTGGCCGTTGTCGCTCAGCCTGTTGCTGGCAGTCTTGATCCTGTTGACCAATCGCCGGGGAGTTTCAGCGTAATGGATATGCTCGCCAATTTTCATTTCCTGCGCCCGCTGTGGCTATCGGCCTTGCTGCCGCTGGCGGTATTGCAATGGGCGATGTGGCGGCGTCGCGCAGCCAGCCGCAGTTGGCAAAGCGTGGTCGATCCGCGCTTGCTGCCGCATCTGTTGATCGGCAGCGACGCCAGGCAGAGCCGCGCGCTGCCGTTTGCGATTGCGCTGGGCGGCGTGCTGGCGATCTGTGCGCTGGCCGGCCCGGCATGGCGCAAGATCGAACAGCCGGTGTATCGGCAGCAATCGGCCTTGGTGGTGGCGCTCGACTTGTCGCGCACGATGGATGCGGGCGACGTCAAGCCGAGCCGCTTGCAGCGCGCGCAACTGAAACTGCGCGACATCTTGGCGCAGCAAAAGGAAGGCGACACCGCCTTGATCGTCTACGCGGCCACGCCGTTTGCGGTGACGCCGCTGACTTCGGACGCCAACACCATCGCCAGCCAGGTCGGCAGCATGAGCAGCGACTTGATGCCGGCGCAAGGCGCGCGCCCCGACCTGGCAATCGGCCTGGCGCAAAAGCTGTTGGCCCAGGCCGGTGCGGTGCATGGCGGCGTGCTGTTGATCGCCGATGGCGTCGGCGACGCCAAAGCGGGCGAACTCGACGACGCGGTCAAGAAACTGGTGGGCGCCGGACATCGGCTGGCGATACTCGGCGTCGGCACGGCGGACGGCGCGCCGGTTCCGGCTGCCGATGGCGGCTTCGTCAAGGGCGCGGACGGCGCAATCCTGCTGCCGAAACTCGACGATGCCCGCCTCGCGGCCTTGGCGCGGCAAGGCAACGGCGCGTATCGCAGCCTATCCAACGACGACAGCGATTTCCACGCGCTGTTGGCATCGCTGGCGCAAACGCTGGGACAACAGGGCGGCAAGGAAGTCAACGGCTTGCGCGCCGATCAATGGCACGACGAAGGGCCTTGGCTGCTATTGCCGTTGATCCCGCTGGCGGCGCTATTCTTCCGGCGCGGCTATCTGTTCGTGCTTGCGCTGGTTCTGCTGCCGCAGATGCGCCCGGCCCAGGCTGCCGACTGGAGCAGCTTATGGCAAAACGACGACCAGCGCGCGCAACAAGCGCTGGCGGCGCAGCAGCCGCAAGCTGCTGCCAAGTTGTTCCAAGACCCGCAGTGGCGCTCGGTCGCCAACTATCGCGCCGGCAATTATCAGGCGGCATTGGATAGCTTGAAAGGAATCGACAGCGCCGAGGCCGACTACAATCGCGGCAATGCGCTGGCCAAGCTGGGCAGGCTGCCGGAAGCGATGGCCGCCTACGAGCAGGCGCTCAAACGCGATCCCAAGATGGAAGATGCCCGCTTCAACCGCGATCTGCTGGATAAATTGAACAAGCAGCAGGATAGCAAGGAACAGCAGAAGGAATCGAAGGACGGCAAGCAATCGCAGAAACCCGACGACAAGCCGAATCCGGCGAAAGACAACGCGCAGCAAAAGTCCGGGCAAGATGGCAAAAAGCCGGAGAACGGCAAGCAGCAGCCCGACCAACCGAATCAATCAAATCAATCGAAGGAAAAACCGCAGCAAGACAAATCCCGGGACGGTTCCGCATCCGCTGAGAAAAAGGAACAGCAAGACCAGCAGCAGAGCGCTAATCGCAGCGCGGCGGCGGAGCAAGACCCTGCGGCCAAGCAATTGCAAAAGGCCGACGAGCAATGGCTGCGCCGCATCCCGGACGATCCGGGTGGCTTGTGGCGTCGCAAGTTTCTCGAACAATACAAAAAGCAGCTGCAAGGGAGTGCGCAATGACCGCTAACCGTTTCAAACGATTCTTGTTCTTTTGCACAGGCATGCTGGCAACGCTGTGTTGCGCACCGGCGTTCGCCGCCTTGCAGGCGCAAGTCGACCGCAATCCGGTGGCCTTGAACGAAACCTTCACGCTGATTTTGCAGACCGGCGACAGCGTCAGCGGCGACCCCGATCTCGGCCCGTTGAAGCGCGATTTCGACGTGCTGGGCCAAAACAAGAGCAGCAGCGTGCAAATCGTCAACGGTCAAATCAGCCGCAACATCCGGTGGCAAGTCAGCCTGACTGCCAAGCACGGCGGGCAATTGCAAATTCCGCCGATTACCGTCGATGGCCAGACCAGCGCGCCGATCAGCCTCAACGTCGGCCAGGCAAGCCAGGGGCAGGCGGCGCAACAATCGGGCGACTTGTTTCTCGAACTCGGCGCCGAACCGCAAACGGTGTATATGCAGCAGCAAGTCGTCGTCACCGTGCGCTTGTTTTACGCGGTCAATATCGGCAGCGGCAGCCTGAGCGAGCCGACCTTCCCGAACATGGATGCGATGGCGGAACGGCTGGGCGCCGACCGCAAATATCAAACCGAGCGGCATGGGCAAACCTATAGCGTCACCGAACGGCGCTATGCGCTGTTCCCGCAAAAGAGCGGACAGTTCGCCAGCGATCCGCTGATTTTCGATGGCGAGATCGTCGAACAAAATCGCAACAATGGCTTTTTGCCGTTCAACCCGTTCGGCCAAACCAGCCGCCATATGCGGCTGCGGTCGAACGTCGTCACGCTGACGGTTAAAGCGATCCCGGCGAACTATTCCGGCGACCAATGGCTGCCCGCCGGCAAGCTCCAATTGACGGAAAAATGGTCAGCCGATCCAGCCACGTTCACCGTCGGCGAACCGATTACCCGCACCATCGAACTGACTGCCAGCGGCTTGACCGCCGCGCAATTGCCGTCTGTTGCGGACGGCAAGGCGGTCGACGGTTTCAAGCTCTATCCCGACCAAGCGCAACTAAGCGACGACAAGAGCGATAGCGGCATCATCGGCAAACGCGTGCAAAAAATCGCGTATATCCCGACCCGCCCCGGCAGCGTCACCTTGCCGCCGGTCGAAGTGAAGTGGTGGGATGCGGCAGCCGGAAAGGAACAGGTTGCGACTCTGCCGGCGCGCACATTCAGCGTATTGCCGGGCAAGCAGCCGGGAGCCGGCGCAACGCCGTCGGCCTCGCCCGACGCATCCGCGCCGACCGCCGCTATCGACACGACTGCCGCACTGCCGGCCCCAACGCCCGCTAACGTATCCGCCGGCTGGTGGCCGTGGCTGTCGTTGGCGCTCGCCTGCGGCTGGGGCGCGACGCTATTCCTGTGGTGGCGCTCGCGCAGCAAGGCCGAAAAGCCCGCCAGCGTCGATCCGCGCGACGATTCGTTGAAAGACATAATCCGCCAATTGACAGCCCGTTGCGCCGACAACGACGCGGTCGCCAGCAAGGCCATGCTGCTGCGCTGGGCCCGCCTGCAATGGCCGCAAGATCCTCCGGTCAGCCTGACCGCCATCGCGCGCCGCAGCAAGCCCGAACTGGCCGAGGCGTTGACGCAATTGGATCGAGCGCTCTACGCCAACGGCGAAGTCGTCTGGCACGGCGCAGAACTGGCGCGGCTTTTTTCGAGTGGCATAGTCGAAAACGCCGCAACAAAAACCGAGGGCGCGGAAGCATTGAAGCCGCTGTATCCCGCCTAGTGTAGCGTTCTGGAAAAGGGGTGCTATAAGAAATGGATGGTTACATCCTTACACTTCTTTTACAAATAACAGGCAAAGATCGACAGCTTTTTTATGCGCGTCCGCATATGATTGCGCTGGTTTAGATGTCATCTCGCAGCAGCGGATTCCGTCCTGCTCCGCAAGTTCGTTACGCAAAGAAGAAATGACGTAGTTCGGCCCGTGCAGGGAATGCCACGCTAGTTATCCAGACTGGAAGGCATTGTGTCGCTGCATCCACGCTGACCTTCGGCATTTCGTGGGTAGCGAACTTGCGAAGCAGATCACATTTTGCCAGCAAGTCAACAATCGACAACATCGATGGAGAAACGCGGCAGCCTGAGTCCGCGCCCATATCCAAAGTTGCAGTTCCACAACACCCCACGACACCGCCCCCGCATCGCCACCAGACAGGCATGCTGTCGCCCAAAAAAAATCAAGGAAGAGGATAATGGAATCGAGCGCCCGCAAGTAGATCGAGGTCATTTCGATTGCGCTGTCGCTTGACGTTTACGTTAACGTAATATACCGTTACAGCCTCGCGGTTTTTTACCCGTTTTCTGCCCGTTCACAGCGCACCGATTTGAGGAAGACCATGACCGACCTATCCATCGCCCAAAATCTGACCGAATACAAACCCGCCAACAAAGTGCGCTTTGTAACGGCAGCCTCGCTCTTCGACGGTCACGACGCCTCGATCAACATCATGCGCCGCATCCTGATGGCCAATGGCGCCGAAGTCATCCATCTCGGGCATAACCGCTCGGTCGACGACATCGTCACCGCCGCCTTGCAGGAAGATGCGCAAGGCATTGCGCTGTCGAGCTACCAGGGCGGGCACGTCGAATATCTGAAATACATGATCGACTTGCTGAAACAACGCGGCGGCGCGCATATCAAGGTATTCGGCGGCGGCGGCGGCGTGATCGTGCCGGCTGAAATCGCCGATCTGCACGCGTATGGCGTAACCCGCATATTCAGCCCGGAAGACGGCCAGCGCATGGGACTGGCCGGCATGATCCTGTCGATGATCCAGGCTTGCGACATCGATCTTTCGCAATTCGCGCCGACCGCATTGATGGCCTTGACCGAAGGCGACGCCGATGTCCGCTACCGCGCGCTGGCGCAATTGATTACCGCGCTGGAAAACGACAAGGCTGCGGCGGGGCTGAAAGAGGCGCTGCATCAAGCCGCCAAATCGATCAAGGTGCCGACGCTGGGCATCACCGGCACCGGCGGCGCCGGCAAGTCGTCGCTGACCGACGAATTGATCCGCCGCATCCGCCTCGACCAGGGCGATTCCTTGAATATCGCGGTCATTTCAATCGACCCGTCGCGCCGCAAATCCGGCGGCGCGCTGTTGGGCGACCGCATCCGCATGAATGCAATCGGGCCGTGGAACGGCCAGTCGCGTGTGTTCATGCGCTCGCTGGCCACGCGCGAAGCCGGCTCCGAAATCTCGCAAGCGCTGCCAGACGTGATCGCCGCCTGCAAGGTCGCCGGTTTCGACTTGATCGTGGTCGAGACTTCCGGCATCGGCCAGGGCGACGCCGCCATCGTCCCGCTGGTCAACCTCAGCATGTACGTGATGACGCCGGAATTCGGCGCGGCCTCGCAACTGGAAAAGATCGACATGCTCGACTTTGCCGATTTCGTGGCGATCAATAAATTCGACCGCAAAGGTTCGCACGACGCGCTGCGCGATGTCGCCAAGCAATATCAGCGCAACCGCGAATTGTTCAACAAGCGCCCCGAAGAAATGCCGGTCTTCGGCACGCAAGCCTCGCGCTTCAACGACGATGGCGTCACAGCCTTGTATCAAGGCTTGCTGCCGAAACTGGGCGAATTCGGATTGCCGCTGAAAGATGGCAAGCTGGCCAAAGTGGACGTGCGTTATTCCTCCGGCAAGAACGCGATCGTGCCGCCGGCCCGCAGCCGCTATCTGGCGGAAATCGCCGATACCGTGCGCGGTTATCACAAGTTCACCCGCAAGCAAGTCAAGCTGGCGCGCGAACGCCAACAATTGCAGGAATCGCAGCGCATGCTGGCCGCTGCCGGCAAGAGCACCGACCTCGACGAATTGATCCACGAGCGCGACGCCAAGCTCGACGGCGGCGCGAAGAAGCTGCTGGCGATGTGGCCGGATATGCAAAAGGCCTATGCCGGCGACGAATACATCGTCAAAATCCGCGACAAGGAAATCCGCACGCAATTGGTGGCGACCACCTTGTCCGGCACCAAAATCCGCAAGGTCGCATTGCCGCGCTTCGAGGAACATGGCGAAGTGTTGCGCTGGCTGATGCTGGAAAACGTGCCCGGCTCCTTCCCCTACACCGCCGGCGTATTCGCCTTCAAGCGCGAAAACGAAGACCCGACCCGCATGTTTGCCGGCGAAGGCGACCCGTTCCGCACCAATCGCCGCTTCAAGCTGGTGTCCGAAGGCATGGATGCAAAACGGCTGTCGACCGCCTTCGATTCAGTCACGCTATACGGCGCCGACCCGGCGATTCGGCCCGATATCTACGGCAAGATCGGCAATTCCGGCGTCTCGGTGGCGACATTGGACGACATGAAGGTGTTGTACGACGGCTTCCAGCTGTGCGACCCGACCACCTCGGTATCGATGACCATCAACGGCCCCGCGCCGACCATCTTGGCGATGTTCATGAATACCGCCATCGATCAGCAATTGGGCAAATTCAAGACCGACAACCAGCGCGAACCGACCGACGACGAAGCCGCCAAGATCAAGGCCTGGGTCTTGCAAAACGTGCGCGGCACGGTGCAAGCCGACATCCTGAAAGAAGATCAGGGGCAAAATACCTGCATCTTCTCGACCGAGTTCTCGTTGAAGGTGATGGGCGACATCCAGGAATATTTCGTCCACCATCAAGTGCGCAACTTCTATTCGGTATCGATTTCCGGCTATCACATCGCCGAAGCCGGCGCGAATCCGATTTCGCAACTGGCCTTCACGCTGTCGAACGGCTTCACCTTTGTCGAAGCGTATCTGGCGCGCGGCATGCATATCGACGACTTCGCGCCGAATCTGTCGTTCTTCTTCTCCAACGGCATGGATCCGGAATACACGGTGCTGGGCCGCGTTGCGCGGCGCATCTGGGCAGTGGCGATGCGCGAGAAATACGGCGCGAACGAACGCGCGCAAAAGCTGAAATACCACATCCAGACTTCGGGCCGCTCGCTGCATGCGCAGGAAATCGACTTCAACGATATCCGCACCACGCTGCAGGCATTGATCGCGATCTACGACAACTGCAATTCGCTGCACACCAACGCCTACGACGAAGCGATCACCACGCCGACCGATGAATCGGTGCGGCGCGCGCTGGCGATTCAGTTAATCATCAACCGCGAATGGGGTCTGGCGAAGAATGAAAACCCGAACCAGGGCAGCTTCATCCTGGAAGAGTTGACCGACATGGTGGAAGAAGCGGTACTGCAGGAATTCGAGCGCATTGCCGAGCGCGGGGGCGTGCTGGGCGCGATGGAAACCGGCTACCAGCGCGGCAAGATCCAGGAAGAGTCGATGCTGTACGAGCACCAGAAGCATGACGGCACGCTGCCGATTATCGGCGTCAACACCTTCCGCAACCCGAAGAACAGCGGCACCGTGCAGCAGATCGAGTTGGCGCGCTCGACCGACGAAGAAAAGCAATCGCAATTGACGCGCTTGGCGGATTTCCACCAGCGCCACGCGGCGGAAGCGCCGCAGATGCTGGCGGCGCTACAGCAAGCGGTAATCCACGATGAAAACGTGTTTGCCAAATTGATGGATGCGGTGCGGGTTTGTTCGTTGGGGCAGATTACCGATGCGTTGTTTGCGGTGGGGGGGCAGTATCGGCGGAATATGTGATTTACCACCACCAGTAGCCAAACCCTTTGTCATTCGTAGGGTGGGCACGCCTTTGTGCCCACGCGGTACAATGTGCAAGTGATGGTGGAAAAATATTCCATGAACGGTTGAAGGCAATCCGCGTGGGCAGAAAATCTGTCCACCCTACTCGGCTAAAGCGCCGCACTGCGAAAACGTGGCAACGATGCTGTGGTAATATTCTTTCAACCATTACCACTTTGAATAGCGGCCGCGAAGGCGGCTTGTTCTTATATCTCAGTCATGACTTCATCGGATAAAGACAGCAAACCGAAAATCAAGCAGCCACCGGTCCTCTTCGCCAAGACACAGGCCGTCATCGAACAAGTGGAAGCCATCCTAGGTGGCCCCTTAATCACCTACTGGAACAACCCGCGCGGTTCGGTTTGCTCGAACGATGTCATTGCATTGAACGAAATTCTAGAACGACTCGGCACGCACGAGACTATTTATCTGTTCATTAAATCCGACGGAGGCAGTGGGCAAGTTGCGCTACGCATAGTCAACCTGTTGCGACAACACTGCAAATACCTTATCGCGTTGGTTCCTCTTGAGTGCGCATCCGCAGCAACGATGATCACTCTCGGCGCCAATCAGATTTTAATGGGGCCAACAGCCTTCTTGACGGCGGTAGACACGTCGTTGAACCACGCGCTGTCACCAGTTGATCGCGACAACGATCGCGTCAGCGTAAGTCTTAACGAGTTAAACCGCGTCATAAAATTGTGGCGCGCAGAACAAGGCGACTCGACTGAGAACCCATACAAGAACCTATTCGCGTATGTGCACCCTCTGGTCATTGGCGCGATCGACCGGGCGGAATCTCTTTCCATTATGCTTTGCCGCGAACTCTTGGCATATCACATCCCGGACGAGGCGAAGGCGCGCGAAATCGCGGCCACCCTGAATTCAAAGTACCCATCTCACAGCTATCCAATCTTGCTTAACGAAGCAAAAAAAATCGGTCTAAACGCGGCCACACTTTCTGCCCCAGTCAACGCCTTGCTGTTGGAACTCAATCGGTTGTATAGCGAAATGGGGCAAAAAGCCACCACGGATTTCGACGAAATCCGCGCACATGGCAACGAGATACTAAATATCCTCGAAAGCAAGAACCAGCAAGTGTTTTACCAACATGATAAGGACTGGTTCTACCGCAACGAAGAGCGGAGATGGATTACACTGAATGACAACAGCAGTTGGCGTCGAATTGAATGCGTCGAAGGAAAGCTACATCGAAGCATCATGCACGTATCCTAATTCCATACGTTGATGGCCGTGTTGGTCGGGTAGGCTGGCCGTGATTGCATCGCAGCCTACGAATCAAACCCTCGCCGCTTCCGCGCCAACGTCAACCCATCCGCAATCGTCAACAGCGACAAATCCACCCGCTCATCCGCATGCAGCTTGATATTCAAAGCCTGCAACGCCGCCGTATCCGCATCCTGTGCCGGACGCGCGACCTCGCCGTCCCATAGCACGTTGTCGATGGCAATCAAGCCGCCGACGCGCAGCAATTGCAGGCAACGCTCGTAATAATTATCGTAATTGGTCTTGTCGGCATCGATGAAGGCGAAGTCGAAGCTGCCGCTGCGGCCTTCGTCGATTAATTTATCCAGCGTGTCGATGGCGGGCGCCAGGCGCAAGTCGATCTTGTCGGCGACGCCGGCTTTTTCCCAATGGCGGCGGCCGATGTCGGTGAATTCTGCATTGATGTCGCAGGCGATAATGCGACCATCCGGCGGCAAGGCCAGCGCAGTGGCCAACGCACTGTAGCCGGTGAAGACGCCGATTTCCAGCGTCTGGCGCGCGCCGATCAGCTTGATTAGCATAGCCATGAACTGGCCCTGCTCCGGCGATATCTGCATGCCGGCGCGCGGCTGGCTGCGCGTTGCATCGCGCAATTCGGCCAGCACCGGGTGTTCGCGCAGGGAGACATCCAATATGTATTGATATAGATGGTCGTCTATGTTCAAGGTACGGTTGGTCATGGATGTTCCATATAAAATGCCGCTTTATTTCTGCGCCGCTTTCAAGCCAGCCAACACGTCCAACGCCAGCGCCTCAGCCACGCGGATGCCGTCTATCGCTGCCGACATGATGCCGCCGGCATAGCCCGCGCCCTCGCCCGCTGGATACAGGCCGCGCGTGTTCAGGCTTTGCAAGTCGCCGTCGTTGCGCTTGATGCGGATCGGCGACGAGGTGCGTGTTTCGACGCCGGTCAAGACCGCGTCGCGCATCGCGAAGCCCTTGATTTGCTTGTCGAATTCCGGCAAGGCTTCGCGGATCGCTTCGATTGCGTATGGCGGCAAGGCGCTGGCGAGGTCGCCCAGATGCACGCCCGGTTTGTACGATGGCGTCACCGAACCGAACTCGGTCGACGGCTGCCCTTTGATGAAGTCGCCGACCAGTTGGCCGGGGGCGTCGTAGTTGCCGCCGCCCAGTTCGTAGGCGCGCGACTCCCACTGCCGCTGGAAGGCGATGCCGGCCAGCGGATCGCCGGGATAGTCTGCGGGCGTGATGCCGACCACGATTGCGGCGTTGGCATTGCGCTCGTTGCGCGAATACTGGCTCATGCCGTTGGTGACCACGCGCCCCGGCTCCGACGTCGCCGCCACCACCGTGCCACCGGGACACATGCAAAAGCTGTACACCGAGCGCCCATTGCTGGCGTGGTGCACCAGCTTGTAATCGGCTGCGCCCAGAATCGGATTGCCGGCGTTCGGCCCGAAGCGGCAACGGTCAATGATCGATTGCGGATGCTCGACGCGAAAGCCGATCGAAAACGGTTTGGCTTCGATATACACGCCATTGTCGTGCAACATCTGGAAGGTGTCGCGCGCGCTGTGGCCGACCGCCAGCACCACGTGGTCGCTGACGATCTGTTCGCCGCTGGCCAGGGTCACGCCGCGCACCTGGCCGTTCTCGATGTCGAGATTGTCGACCTTGCTCTCGAAGCGGAATTCGCCGCCCAGTTCTTCTATGGAAGCGCGCATCAATTCCACCATCTTGACCAGCCGGAAGGTGCCGATATGCGGTTTGCTGACGTACAAAATTTCGGGCGGCGCATCGGCCTTGACGAATTCGGTCAAGACCTTGCGGCTGTAGTGTTTCGGGTCCTTGATCTGCGTATACAGCTTGCCGTCGGAAAAGGTGCCGGCGCCGCCTTCGCCGAACTGCACGTTCGATTCGGGATGCAGCTCGCGCTTGCGCCACAGGCCGAAGGTATCCTTGGTGCGTTCGCGCACCGACTTGCCGCGCTCCAGGATAATCGGGCGAAAACCCATCTGCGCCAGGATCAGGCCGGCGAAAATGCCGCACGGGCCGCTGCCGATCACCACTGGGCGCATCGCCAAACCTTGCGGCGCCTGCGCGACAAAATGATAGCTGGTGTCGGGAGTCGGCCCGACGTGGCGGTTGCCCTGCAGGCGCTTCAATACTTGGGCTTCGTTGTTGACTTCGATGTCGAGCGTATAAATCAGGCTGATCGCGGTTTTCTTGCGCGCATCGTAGCTGCGCTTGAATATCGAAAAATCGATCAGATCGTCGTCCGCAATAGCCAGGCGCGCAAGGATAGCCGCCCGAATCGCGGATTCCGGGTGATCCAGCGGAAGTTGTACTTCAGTCAATCGCAACATGCTAAAAACCTATCTAAAAAATCAACCGGATGGGAGCAGATCTGGCGAAATGGCGGCGCAGGCGGTCTATGAGGCCATTTTACCTTAGCGCACCCCTCGATGTTCTTGCGGGATCGGCAACTGCCGTCGGGAAAATATTTTGATAGTGTCCTGCGGCAAGAGTACGATAGAATTAATTTGAACAAGATTGCTCGACGGCATAGCGGTCGATTTCACCATGTACCGTCTTTCGCTTGTCCGCTGCGCCGCAATCGAAGTCCGAAACATCGTCGCCAATCGGAAAGGAACGTAAGAATCCGCCATGAGCAACGCGAAAAATGTCCTAGAGGGCAACGAAGGCGAACTTCGTCAAACCTTGCTTGAGTACCAGGCGATTCTCGATAACGCGTCGCTGGGCATCACCTTTACGCGCAATCGCACCTTTTTGCATTGCAATGAACGTTTCAGCGAGATGTTCGGCTGGCCGCGCAATGAATTGGTCGGGCAACCGACCCAGATCGTCTATCCGTCCGCCGAAGCCTACGCCGCACTGGGTCGGATCGCGACGCCGCTCCTGAGCGAGGGCAAGCGGATGGACACCGAATTGCAGTTGATGAAGCGCGATGGCACGCTGTTCTGGTGTCGGATGCTGGCCAACGCGATCGATCCGGGCGACCATAGCAAGGGGTCGATTTTCATTACCGAAGACATCACGACGCGCAAATTGGCGGATGAAGCACTCAAACAACTGCTGCTGGAGCAACAGGCGATTCTGGACAACGCGCTGATTGCCATCGCATTCCTGAAGGGCCGCGATATCTTGCGCTGCAATCGCCGACTGGAACAATTATTCGGTTACGATGCCGGCGAATTGAACGGCGTCTCGTCGGCGGTGCTGTATCCGAGCGAAGAAGACTTTCAGAGCGGCATGCATGGATTTCTCGGCTTGATTCGCGAGGGCACGCATTCCGCCGACTTGATGATGCGCAAGAAGGACGGCACCCTCTTTTGGTGCCATCTGAACGGCAACCTGGTCGAAAAAGGCGATCCCGGCAAAGGTTCGGTCTGGCTGGCCGAAGATATCACCGAACGCAGGAACACCCAGGAGGCCTTGTTGAGGGCGCGCGACACACTGGAATTGCGGGTCCTGGAGCGCACCGCCGAGCTGGCCACCGCCAATGCCCGCCTGCAACAGGAAATCCACGAGCGGCGGCTGGCCGAAGAGCAAGTGCGGCATCTGGCCCAACACGACGCCTTGAGCGGCTTGCCCAATCGGCGCTTGCTGGAGGACCGGCTGGAGCAAGCGTTGGTGCGCGCCAAACGCCAGCAATTGATGGTGGCCGTATTGTTCGTCGACCTCGATCGTTTCAAGTTGGTCAACGACACGCTCGGACATCACATCGGCGACTTGCTTTTGCATGCGGTGGCGGGCCGTTTGCGCGAATTGGTGCGCGAGGCCGACACGGTTGCGCGGGTTGGCGGCGACGAATTCGTGCTGGTCTTGCCCGATATGCATTCGGCCGAAGCCGCCAGCGAGATCGCGCAAAAACTGCTGGATGCGTTGGTGCAACCCTACCTGATCGACGGTCATCCATTGCTGGCCACGCCTAGCATCGGCGTCAGTATTTTCCCGAAGGACGGCAACGAAGTCGCAATCCTGATCAGTCGCGCCGATGCGGCAATGTATTTCGCAAAACAAGCGGGGCGCAAGAATTTCCAGATGTTCGATATCGATATGCTTAAACCGGCGAACTAGCTTTGCGCAACACCTAAAACAGGCGGTTGCGCTTTTCCCACCTGCGCTCCAAAGTGCTCAGCACCGTGCCGTCCGGCGACACCGTCTCCAGCCGCACATCGAAACCCCACAGCCGCGCAACATGCTTCATCATTTCGTCGGTCTGCTGGTTGAGCGGGCGGCGCTGGAATTGCGTGTGGCGCAGGGTCAACGCACGGTCGCCGTGGGTGTTGACCGACCACACCTGGATATTCGGCTCCCGATTGCCGAGATTGTATTGCTCGGCCAATTGATGGCGCACATAGCTGTAACCGCTGTCGTCGTGGATCGCGGACACCTTCAGCTTGTCTTCCTTGTCGTCGTCGAGCACCGAGAACAGATGGAAGTCGCGGATCAGCTTGGGCGACAGATATTGCGCGATGAAGCTCTCGTCCTTGAAATTGCGCATCGCGAAGTCCAGCGTCGCGCGCCAATCGCTGCCGGCGATGTCGGGAAACCATTTCCGGTCTTCGTCGGTCGGCGCTTCGCAGATGCGGCGGATGTCGCGCATCATGCCGAATCCCAGCGCATACGGATTGATGCCGCTGTAATGCGGGCTGCTAATCGGCGGTTGATACACGACATTGGTATGGCTTTGCAGGAACTCGATCATGAAGCCGTCGCCGACCACGCCTTCGTCATACAATTGATTGAGTATCGTGTAATGCCAGAAGGTCGCCCAGCCTTCGTTCATCACCTGGGTCTGCCGCTGCGGATAGAAATACTGCGATATCTTGCGCACGATGCGGACGATTTCGCGTTGCCACGGCTCCAGTAGCGGCGCATATTTTTCAAAAAAATACAGCAGGTTTTCCTGCGGCTCCGACGGAAACCGCTGCGGCCCTTCGTCGACCGGCGCTTCTTCGCGGCGCGGCAGCGTGCGCCACAAATCGTTGATCTGCGTTTGCAGATAGGCTTCGCGCTCCTTTTGCCGCGCATGCTCTTTTTCCAGCGACAATTTGGCCGGGCGCTTGTAGCGGTCGACGCCGTAATTTTGCAGCGCGTGGCAGGAATCGAGCAGCAGTTCGACCTCGTCGACGCCATGCCGCTGTTCGCAATCGGCAATGTAGTTCTTGGCAAACACCATGTAGTCGATGATGGCTTCGGCGTCGGTCCAGGTGCGGAACAGGTAATTTCCCTTGAAAAAGGAATTGTGGCCGTACGCCGCGTGGGCAATCACCAGCGCCTGCATGGTCAGGCTGTTTTCTTCCATCAAGTAGGCGATGCACGGATTGGAATTGATGACGATCTCGTACGCCAGCCCCATCTGGCCGCGCTTGTAGCTCTTTTCAGTCGACAGGAAATGCTTGCCGAACGACCAATGATTATAGGAAACCGGCATCCCCACCGAGGTATACGCATCCATCATCTGCTCGGCAGTGATGATTTCAAGCTGGTTCGGATAGGTGTCGAGATGGAAATTCTTGGCGACGCGCCGAATCTCGCGGTGCGCCTGCTCGATCAAATCGAAGGTCCACTCCGATTGCTCGGGCAAACGTCCGGGTTTTTCGGGGTTGGAGTCGATCTTGTTCATTTCGGCTGCTTTTTAAATAATTCGCGGAATACCGGATAGATATCGGCTGGCTTTTCGATTTTTTGCATCGCAAAATGCGGGTGGGAGTCCTTTACCTGCGCGTATTCATGCCATAAATTCTGCGCCTCGCCGTCGGTAATCTCGACGTACGCGTAATACTGAACCGCCGGCAACACTGTATCGATCAGCAATTCCCGACAAGTGATCGAATCGTTGTCCCAGTTATCGCCGTCCGATGCCTGCGCCACGTAAATGTTCCAGTCGCTGCTGGAATAACGCTCGTGGATGACCTTGGTCAACAAATGCAGCGCCGACGACACCACGGTGCCGCCGGATTCGCGCGAATTGAAGAATTCGTTTTCGTCGACTTCGGTGGCCTGGGTGTGATGGCGGATGAAGACGACATCGATCTTGTCGTACGCGCGCGTCAGGAACAGGTACAGCAAAATGAAAAAGCGCTTGGCCGTGTCTTTCTTGCTTTCATCCATCGAACCGGATACGTCCATGATGCAAAACATCACGGCCTGGCTGGCCGGCTTGGGCACCTTGATCCGATTACTGTAGCGCAGATCGAACGGGTCGATGAAGGGAATCGCCAGCAGCTTGGCCCGCAGATGGTGAATTTCGCGCCGCAGCTTGACCACCTCGGGGTCGCTTTCGGCTACTTTATCATCCAGCAACTGCAGCAATTCCAGTTCGGCTTCCTTCAGCCGGCGTCGATTTCCGCCACCGACCGCGATCCGCCGCCCGAGCGCGCCGCGCAAGGATCGCAAGATATGGATGTTCGTGGTCGTGCCCGACATCTTGTAGCCGGCGCGCTGGTTCCTGAATTCCGTAGTCGAAGTCAATTGGGTCTTGACCATGTTCGGCAATTCGAGATCGTCGAAGAAATAATTCATGAACTCTTCGCGCGTCAACTCGAAGATGAAATCGTCTTCGCTGACTTGATCGCTGTTGCCGGCCTGCCCTTTTCCCGAGCCGCCGCCGCCGCGTGGCCGCTGGATGCGGTCGCCCTTCAGGTATTCCTTATTGCCGGGGCTGACAGTTTCCCAGACCCCGCCGTGCGCGTGGCCGAAATTCGGCTCATTGACGTCCTTGACCGGAATCGAGACTTTTTCACCGTTCTCGACATCGGTAATCGAACGCCCCTTTATCGCGCGCGTCACCGCATCCTTGATCTGACCTTTGTAGCGCCGTAAAAAGCGCTCGCGGTTGACCGCAGATTTGTTCTTGCTCTGCACACGCCTGTCGATCAGATAACCCAATATGATCTCCTCGTCGCGAATTGCTTTGCTTCATGTCGAGTATCCGTAGGACACAAAGGGCAATCAGCTATTGCCAAAACCAGAATACTCCCTCTCCCGCCTGCGGGAGAGGGAATATCCTTGCAATTTGATACATAGCGCGATTGCCCTAAGCGCACTCCTTACGATGATTTCCTGACTCGCAGATACCATTCGCACAACAACCGCACCTGTTTTGCCGTATAGCCCTTTGCCACCATGCGCGAGACGAATTCCTGGTGCTTGTTCACGTCGTCGGCGCTGGCCTTGGCGTTGAACGAAATGACCGGCAACAATTCCTCGGTATTGGAGAACATCTTCTTTTCAATCACCGTCCGCAATTTCTCGTAACTGGTCCACACCGGATTCTTGCCGGCATTGTGGGCGCGCGCGCGCAAAACGAAGTTGACGATTTCGTTGCGGAAATCCTTCGGATTGGAAATGCCCGCCGGCTTTTCGATTTTTTCCAGCTCGCTGTTCAAGGATTCGCGGTCGAAGCTCTCGCCGGTATCCGGGTCGCGGAATTCCTGATCCTGGATCCAGAAGTCGGCAAAGGTGACATAACGGTCGAAGATGTTTTGCCCGTACTCGGAATAACTTTCCAGATAAGCGGTCTGGATTTCCTTGCCGATGAATTCGACGTAACGCTGGGCCAGGTATTCCTTAATGAAGGAAAAGTATTTCTGTTCGGTTTCCGGCGGAAATTGCTCGCGCTCGACTTGTTGCTCCAATACATACAATAGATGCACCGGATTGGCCGCAACCTCGGTGGTATCGAAATTGAACACTTTCGACAGGATTTTGAACGCAAAACGGGTCGATAAGCCATTCATGCCCTCGTCGACACCCGCATAATCGTTATATTCCTGGCGCGACTTGGCTTTTGGATCGGTATCTTTCAGATTTTCGCCGTCATACACCAGCATTTTGCTGAACAAGCTGGAATTTTCCGGCTCTTTCAGGCGCGACAGAATCGCAAACTGCGCCATCATTTTCAGCGTGCCGGGCGCGCACGGCGCTTGCGACAGCGACGAATTGCGCACCAGTTTTTCATAAATCTTGACCTCGTCGGTCACGCGCAGGCAGTACGGGACTTTGACTATATAGATACGGTCGAGAAACGCTTCGTTGTTCTTGTTGTTCTTGAAAGTCTTCCACTCCGATTCATTCGAGTGCGCCAATACCACGCCGTCGAATGGAATCGCACCGAATCCCTCGGTGCCCTTGAAGTTGCCTTCTTGCGTTGCCGTCAACAACGGATGCAGCACCTTGATCGGCGCCTTGAACATTTCGACGAATTCCATCAAACCCTGGTTCGACAGGCACAGCCCGCCGGAATAGCTGTAGGCATCCGGGTCGTCTTGTGCGTAATCTTCCAATTTGCGGATATCGACCTTGCCCACCAGCGAGGAAATATCCTGGTTGTTTTCGTCGCCCGGCTCGGTCTTCGATATGGCGATCTGTTTCAGCACCGACGGGTAACGCTTGACGACGCGGAAGCGATTGATGTCGCCGTTGAATTCATGCAAGCGCTTGACCGCCCAGGGACTCGGGATGGTGCGCAAATAGCGACGCGGGATGCCGAAATCCTCTTCCAGGATCGCGCCGTCTTCGTCTTCGTTGAACAAGCCTAGCGGCGATTCGTTGACCGGAGAACCCTTGATGCAAAAAAACGGCACTTTCTCCATCAAATACTTGAGCTTTTCCGCAATGGAAGATTTGCCGCCGCCGACCGGCCCCAGCAAATACAGGATTTGCTTGCGTTCTTCCAAGCCTTGCGCGGCATGGCGAAAATAAGACACGACCTGCTCGATGACCTCCTCGGTGCCGTAAAACTCGCGGAACGCCGGATAAATCTTGATCACTTTGTTGGCAAATATGCGCGAAAGGCGCGAGTCGTTGCGGGTATCGATCAACTCGGGTTCGCCGATGGCGGCCAGCATGCGCTCGGCGGCGGTGGCGTAAGTAAGTGGATCGCGTTTGCAGAGTTCCAAAAATTCCTGCAACGAATATTCTTCTTCCTTGGTCCGTTCGTACCGCGCTGCATAGTTGTCAAAGATGTTCATGAGAATGTCCTTTGATTTAAAGCTACCGGTCGTTCAAGGGCCGAGGTGCGTAACGCAAATATACTCGACGCTTAAATAGTACGCGCACTTCGCCATTGCTGTGCAGTAAATTTTAGTGTAGGTCAATTTTCCAAAAATACAGCACGATCATGCAAAAAAATAACTGGGCAAAAACACTTCTGTTTCTCGCACCACCTTGTATGTCGCTGCGCGTTGTCGCGCTGAAATCGACGCGAAATATTTCAACCACTACCCCGTCCGGGTCTGACCGCAACAACGCGCCGAAGTTCAACTACCGCAATCCGCATCGCAAACCGATGAAGAATATGCGCGGACTATCTACGCCGCAGCGCACCATTCGCGCTTCAAGGCGCAGCCCGTGCGCGCCGCTGTGCATTCAGCGCAAACCGCGCGGGGTCAAGAGTAGCAACCAGATCGCGTTCCAGCGGCAACGGCTCACCGCAGATTTGCGCTGCCAACAGTTCCGCCGCCAGCGGCGCCCAAATCATGCCGCGCGACGCATAGCCGAGCAAGCCATGCATGCCCGGCAAGCGGGGCACGTCGCGCAAACGCTCGCCGCGAAAATGTGCAAGCGCCGCATAATCCGGCAACGCGCCGACCAGGGGCAAGCGGTCGGGCGCAACACAACGAAACCCAACGCGCCCAGTCAGAGGCCATTCCTGCGACCCGGCTACAAGCTGTGGCAGCATCTGCGCCAGCCGCGCCAGATTTTCGCGCTGGCTATCCATGTGCAACGCCACGTCGTCATCCATGTCATAGGTCGCGCCAAGCACGCACACGCCATCGAACGGCCGCGTCAAATAAGCCGCGCCGCACAACACCAAGGGCAACTCCGGCATGCTGTCGGCGGGCAGCCAGGTAACCTGACCCCGCACGCTTGCCAGCGGCAAATGCGCGCTATGCGCAATGCTGCCGAAACCGACACCGTTGGCCACAATCACATGCGGCGCGCTTGCAATCATTAAACCACGTTCGTCGAAAACTTGCCAAAGCTCACCCGCGCGCTCGATGCGCGCGACATGGCAACCGAAGAATTTGTCCAGCCTGTCGCCGCAGGCAGCCAGCAAGGCTGCGCACACGCCGCCCGGATTGACCCACCCGGCCTGCGGAAACAACCAGCCGCCATGACCATGATCCGCGCCCGTGGCGCGTGCCGGCATTCCCGGAAAAGCGGCGACCTGGTCCGCTTCCAGCCATTGCGCGAACCCGGTGGGAAAGCGATGTGTGGCCGCGATTTTGCGGGCTACTTCGGCGCGCGCAGCATCGCGCGCCAGTTGCAGCACACCGCAAGCCTCACCGGGAAATGCGCGCCCGACGCCGCCCAAGCGCTGCCACAGACGCAACGCAAACAAGAACGCCGCCTGCGTCAAACGCGCGCCCGGATTGTCGTCGCTGGCCAGCATCGGCATGGCGATACCCGCCGCATTGCCCGATCCTTCCTGCGCCGCTTGCCCGTGTCTTTCGATCAGGCTGACGCGCCAGCCGCGCGCGGTCAGGCGTTCGGCTGCGGCGGCGCCGGCCACACCGGCGCCGATGACGATCGCATGCCGAGCAGCAGCGGGCACCGTGCGCGAAGCACGCACCTGCCAGCGCGGCGCAAACGTGGCGCGCGTGCAAGCCGTATCCGCAGCGCATACGAAACCGGAATTTTTCAATAGCGCCGGATCGGACAGTGCCGGCTCTATCGCCATCGTCGCCTGCGACGCCGCCAGCCGGCCAAGCAGCGTGAACAAGGCGGCACTGCGGTTGGCGGGAAGTTGCGCCAACGCCGCGCCATCCAGATAAAACGCATCGACTTGCGCATCGATCTGCGCAACGCTTGCTTCGACATCGCCGAAAATCAAGGTCAAAGACAGCGCGTCGTCACCCAGAAAGACGCGATGGAAACCTGGTATCAGCGTCGGCCACGCGCGCGCCAATTCTTGCGCAAGCGCGGCCTGCTCCGGCCCGGCTGCATGCAGGGCCGCCATTGCCGACGCCGTATACGGACGGCTTTCGATGGCGAGGTAATGCAATTGCTGCGGGCGCTGTGGATCGGCCCGCCATGCGCGCCATATCGCGAGAAAATTTTCAGCCGCCGCAAAATGCGTATCCAGCACGACGTAACGCTCGCGTCCGCGCCAATGCTGGGCAAGGTGCGTCGTATCGAACGTTTGCCGGCGCTGTTCCGGCTGCGCGTCGGTGCGTGGAATCAGTCTACCTGGCATCGAGCGCGGCATTCAACGTGGGTTGAAAAGAAACCGGATCGCAATCGACCACGGCCACTTGCGGGGTCGCATGCCAGGCTGCGATGCGGCGCAGGCTTGCGGCCAGGTCCGCCGCCAACGCCGGCGTGGTCCGCACGCCGGGTTCCAGATGCAAACTCTTCACCTCGAAAATTCCCGCCTGCCGATGCGCCTTGGCGTCCAGCCTGCCGACCAGGGCGCCGCGCCGCAAGATCGGCAAGGTGAAGTAACCGTAGCGGCGTTTCGGCGCGGGCGTGTAACATTCGAGCCGATAATCGAAATCGAACAACTCCAGCGCGCGCTTGCGGTCCCACACGACCGGATCGAACGGTGACAACAAGGCCGTCGCGCTCGGCTTCAAGCTGCCTTGCTCCGCCGCCGTTGCCAGCGCGGAATGTGCCGGATGGATATACACCGGCTCGCGCCAGCCATCGACCCGCGCGCGCAACAACGCGCCATCGTCGACCAGCGACTCCGGGTCCGGCTTGGGGCGGCTCTTGCCATTGCGAAAATAATCGCCGATCCAGCTTGCCTTGGCGACGCCCAATGCATACACCGCCTTCAACATCAGTGTGCGTTGCGTCTGCGCAAGGCTGGGCATGCGGTTATCGTCCCAATCGGGCAACACGCGCTCGGCCAGGTCGTAGATACGCTGAAAATTCTGGCGGCGTGCGATCATCAACCGTCCGGCTGTAAACAGCACTTCGAGCGAGCGCTTTTCCGGCTTCCAGCCCCACCAGCCGCCGCCCGCACCATCCTTGCGCGCAAAATCGGCCGATCGCACCGGGCCGTGGCGACGGATATGATCGAGCAGCTGCTCGACGGCAGCGCCATGTTCGGCCATCCATTTTTCCGAATATTTCCATCCCATCGATGCCGGGTCCAACATCCGATGTCGATACAAACGGTAGTCTTCTGTCGGCAAAAAGCAGGCTTCGTGCGCCCAATATTCGAATATCGCCCCTTCCGCCAATAACTCTTCCAGCCACGCCGTGGGGTAATCGCCGAGCCGGCTCCACAACACCAGGTAGGGGCTGCGCGCCACCACATGGATGGTGTCGATCTGCAACGCGCCCATTGCGCGAATGCCGTTCAACACGTCGAGCTTGGTCGCCTTGGCGCGGCGCGGCGTCAACAAACCTTGCGCCGCCAGATGCAGCGCGCGCGCTGCGGGTCGGCTAAGTATCGAATCGGGCATAGGACATACTGACAAGGAGTGAATTCAGGTATAAGCAAAATTTGGAGAATTTTTGTGGATAAATACCTCAACCAGGCGCTTGCACAACCCTCCGTCGTTCCCGCGAAGGCGGGAACCCATAGGGAATTCGCTCGAACCGCCTCACTATGGATTCCCGCCTTCGCGGGAACGACGAAATTTTTGCCGAACTTATGCGAACGCGTTTCTTTAACCACACAAGTCGAAACGATCATGTTTACAAGCATTATGGCGCAAAACTTAGGGGCGTCGAAATTCCTCCTCGCATTTTGCCGCGTAGCCCTTTGCTATCGGCGCGCGGGCGACTATAATCCCCTGACACGACGCGTTCAGACCAAAATAATACACAGGGGGCGATGCAGGTGTTGCCGGGGTCGCGTGACGCTTCATGCCGATATGCGTAAATCAGCAGACAGCTTGCTGATCCCTTGGGTCGCCGTCATGCAAATAAGAAGATTCAAACCGGGCGAGGAAGTGCAGTTGTGGCATCTGTTCCACGACTCGGTTCGACACATCGACAGCTCGCACTATACGATCGCGCAACTCAGCGCGTGGTCGCCAGATCAAATCGATCTCGGGAAATGGCGCGCGCAATTCAGGAATATTTCACCCTTTGTGGTGGAGCATGAAAAGCAATTGATCGGCTATGCCGATTTCCTGGCATCCGGTTATGTCGACCATTTTTATGTGCATCATCTATGGCAGAGACGGCGGGTCGGCACCTTGTTGATGCAAATTCTTCTTGAAGTCGCCAAACAGGATGCCATCGAGAGTTTGTTTGCCGATGTCAGCATCAGCGCCAAACCGTTTTTCGAATCCTGGGGGTTCAAGGTCGAAAAAGAACAATATATGCAGATGGATAGAGAAGTATTGAAAAATTACCGCATGGCGAAAGCCCTGAAAGTCCCCCTCGATAGAACGAGCGCACGATTGCTTGCCAGCGCCCAATAATTTCCTGTATCGCTTCATGCCGACGGCGCAGTAATGCGCCGGCTTTTCCCTTATGACTAAAGATATGACAACACCGCGTTCCGCAACGATCATCGGCGGCGGCCCGGCCGGCTTGATGGCGGCGGAAACGCTGGCCGCGCACGGCATCGCGGTCGACTTGTACGATGCGATGCCGTCGGTCGGGCGCAAATTCCTGCTGGCCGGCAAGGGCGGGCTGAACCTGACCCACTCGGAACCAAGCGAGCAATTTTATGCCCGCTACGGCGCGCGCCGCGCCCAACTGCAACCGCTGCTGGATCGATTCGGCGCCGATGCATTGCGCGCCTGGGCCGAAGGACTCGGCATTGCCACCTTCGTCGGCAGCTCGGGCCGGGTGTTCCCGACCGATATGAAAGCAGCGCCGCTATTGCGCGCCTGGCTGCACCGTTTGCGCGCGTCCGGCGTGCGCTTGCACATGCGGCATCGCTGGCTCGGCTGGGATCAACAAGGCCGGCTGCGCTTTGCCACGCCGCAAGGCGAGCACGCGCTGGCGGCAGATGCGACCATCCTGGCGCAGGGCGGCGGCAGTTGGCCGCGGCTCGGCTCGGACGGCGCCTGGGCGCCGCTGTTGGCCGGCTTGCAAGTGCCGGTCGTGCCGCTGCGTCCGGCCAATTGCGGCTTCGACCTCGCTTGGAGCGAACACTTCCGTCTGCGTTACGCCGGCCAGCCGCTGAAATCGGTGGCGCTCGGCTTTACCGACGCTGCCGGCGTCGCGCATCGGCGGCAGGGCGAATTTATCGTCACGGCGACCGGCATCGAAGGCAGCCTGGTCTATGCGCTCTCCGGCGGCTTGCGCGACAAGCTGGCTGCCGACGGCAGCGTGCAAATCCTGCTCGACCTGGCCCCCGGCTGGCCGCTGCAGCGCGTGATCGACGAAGTGACGCGCCCGCGCGGCTCGCGCTCGATGGCCAGCCATTTACAAAGCCGGGTCAACATCGCCGGCGTCAAGGCGGGCTTGCTGCACGAAGTGTTGAGCCGCGAGGAATTTACCGATCCGCTGCGCGTCGCGCACACGATCAAGGCGCTGCCGCTCTGCCTGACTGCCACGCGGCCATTGGAAGAAGCGATCAGCAGCGCCGGCGGCGTGGCGTTCGAGGCGCTCGACCAGGGACTGATGATCCGCGCGCTGCCCGGCGTTTTCTGCGCCGGCGAAATGCTCGATTGGGAAGCGCCGACCGGCGGTTACTTGCTGACCGCGTGCTTTGCCAGCGGTCGCGCTGCCGGCCTGGGCGCTCTGCATTGGCTGCAAACATGACGCAAGCGAACAATCCACTGCACGGCATCACGTTGGAAGCCATCTTGACGGAGCTAGTCGATAAGCTCGGTTGGGAAGAAATGGGACGCGCGATCGACATCAAATGCTTCCGGCAAGACCCCAGCATCAAGTCCAGCCTGAAATTCTTGCGCAAGACGCCCTGGGCCAGGACGAAGGTGGAAGACTTGTACCTGCAATACAAGAGATAACGCTTTCGCTTAACCGAATTTTCGCACCGCATCCAGCGCCAACCCGGCGCCGATGCTGCCGAACAAATCGCCTTCGACCCGCCGCGCCGCCGGCAACAGCGCGCCGATGCGGTCGCGCAGCGATTGCACGCCGCTCGATCCGCCGGTGAAAAATACGGTGTCGACCGCATCGGCCGCCACGCCGGCATCGCGCAAGACGCCGGCCACGGTCGTCTCGACGCCAGTCACCATGCGCGCAATCGACGCATCGAAATCGGCGCGCTTGATCGTCAGCGCCTGCTCCAGGGCCAGACGCTCCAGGTGCAGCGCCACCTGCGGCGTATCCGACAGCGCGATTTTCGCCTCTTCCACTTTGATCGCCAGCCAATGCCCGGCGCGTTGTTCGACCAGGTTCAGCAAGCGCTCGAACTTGTCGCGCTCGCAGACGTCGCGATACACGTCCTTCAATTGCAGCCAGATTTTTTGCGTATACAACTGGTTGATCGTATGCCAGGTCGCCAGGTTGAAATAATAGCTGGACGGCACTTCGGTTTGATTTTTCATCCTGCTGCCCAGGCCCAGCAGCGGCATCACGGCAGTCAGGCTCAGGTATTTATCGAAGTCGGTGCCGCCGATGTGCACGCCGCCGTTGCCCAGGATATCGTCGCGACGGTCGCTTTTGCGAGCGCGTGCGGGCGACAGCCGGACCAGCGAAAAATCCGAGGTGCCGCCGCCGATATCGGCAATCAACACCAGCTCTTCGCGGTCGATCTGCGATTCGTAATCGAAAGCTGCCGCAATCGGCTCGAATTGAAAGGCGATCTCGCTAAAACCGGCAGCGTGCGCGACTTCGCCCAGCGTGGCTTCGGCCAGGTGGTCGGCGGCGGCGTTGCCGTCGACGAAAAACACCGGCCGGCCGATCACCGCCGACGATAGCGCGTGTCCAGCCGCGCGCTCGGCGCGGCGTTTGAGTTCGCCGATGAATTGCGCGAGCAAATCGCGGTACGGCAATGCCCGCCCCTGCACCTCGGTCTGGCCGTCGATCAAGCTGGTGCCGAGCAGGCTTTTCAGCGAGCGCATCAAGCGCCCTTCGTAACCGGCCAGATAGTTGGCGAGCGCGGCACGACCGTAGTAGACCGCGTCTTCGTCGGCATTGAAAAACACGACCGACGGCAAGGTCGGTTTGCCGTCTTCCAGCGCCAGCAGCGCCGTTTGGCCGGGCCGCACGCAGCCAACCGTGGAATTGGAGGTCCCGAAATCCAAGCCGCAAGCAAGCGCCATTGATGTTCCCGATTACAAAAGGCGCATATGATAAGACAAAGCGACGCGCAGGTGTTGGCTTGGCCGCGCCCGAGGCGCGCGACTAAACGCTCAGTGTTCCCGCGCCAGGGCCAGAAACTCGGTGCGCAGCGCCAGATTGGGTTGCAGCTCTCCCAGCATCGCGGACGTAATGGTTTCCTCGCCTGGCGTCTGGATGCCACGGCTTTCCATGCACATGTGGCGGCAGCGGATCACGACACCGACCGCTTTCGGTTCCAGGTGCGTCATCAACGCATTGGCGATCTGGCTGGTCAAGCGCTCCTGCACTTGCAAGCGCTTGGCAAAGCATTCGACCAGGCGCGTCAACTTGGACAGCCCGACAATCTTGCCATTGGGCAGGTAACCGACGGTGGCAGTGCCGAAAAACGGCGCCAGATGATGCTCGCAATGGCTATACACGGGAATGCCGCGCACCACGATCAATTCGTTGTATTCCTCGGCGCCATCTTCAAACGCCTTCAACAATTCGGCGGGGTCTTGATCGTAGCCGGAAGTCCAATGTTTCCAGGCCTTCGCCACCCGCGCGGGGGTTTCGAGCAAACCGGAACGATCGGGGTTTTCACCGAGACTGACCAACAAACGCCGCCAATCGTGTTCGGTAAAGGGTGCATCGGACATGGATACCTTTTCTATCGCAAACGACGAAGATTGCGATTATTCTACTTTTTTCGATAACTGGAAAAGCCGGCGTCTTGCCGCCCGCCAAGCCTGAATGCTACCCGAATTCCGCAATTCCTGCGTGCCCTGCCCGCTGCGACGCCAGTTGCCGCAAATCGGCAACGGCGATTTGCGCGTCATTGCTTGGCTTTTTCCTTCGGCTCTTCCTTATCTTCCTTTTTATCTTCGGTGATCGAAAGATTGAACCCGCCGGCGGCCCCAGCCCCGGCCCCGCCGCGCGTTCCTTTCAACTTGATCTGCAAGCGCAGTTCGTTGGCGGAATCGGCATTGCGGATCGCTTCGTCGTAGCTGATATGGCGATTGTTGTATAAGGTAAACAAGGCCTGGTCGAAGGTGCACATGCCCAGTTCGCGCGATTTGCCCATGATTTCCTTGATCGACTGGAACTGTCCCTTGAAAATCATTTCGGCAATGGTCGGCGTATTCAACAAGATTTCAATCGCCGCCTTGCGCCCCTGGCCGTCTTCGGTGCGCACCAGCCGCTGCGAGATGATCGAGCGCAGATTCGACGAAAGATCCATCAGCAATTGGTTGCGCCGCTCTTCCGGGAAGAAATTGATGATGCGGTCGATGGTCTGGTTGGAATTGTTTGCATGCAGCGTGCCCAGGCAAAGATGCCCGGTTTCGGCGAAGGCAATCGCATGCTCCATGGTCTCGCTATCGCGGATTTCGCCGATCAAAATCACGTCCGGCGCCTGCCGCAGCGTGTTTTTCAATGCGTGATGCCAGGAGTGCGTGTCGACCCCGACTTCGCGATGGGTAATCAGGCAACTCTTGTTTTTGTGCACATATTCGACCGGATCTTCGACCGTGATGATATGGCCCGCCGAGTTCGCGTTGCGGTAATCGATCATCGCCGCCAGCGTGGTCGATTTGCCGGAGCCGGTGCCGCCCACCACCAGCACCAAGCCGCGCTTGGTCATGACGACTTCTTTCAACACTTCGGGCAGATCCAATTTTTGGAAATTCGGGATTTCCGACGCAATGGTGCGAATCACCATCCCGGTATGTTGTTGCTGCACAAACACATTGACGCGGAAACGGCAGACTTCGGGCAGCGAAATGGCGAAATTGCACTCCATTTCGGTGTCGAACTCGTGGCGTTGCTTGTCGTTCATCAAGCTATGCGCCAGCTTCTTGGTGATTTCCCCGGTGAGCCTTTGCTGGCTCAAGGGCTTCATCGCGCCATGCGACTTGATACTAGGCGGAAAATCGGCGGAAATGAACAAGTCCGACCCGCCGGCCTGATGCATCACCTTGAGCAACTGATGCATATAAGCACGCGCTTCTTCTATGCCGAAAGTGGTAGACATATATGCCTTTCAAAGGTGTCCGGTTACCGATATATGCCTTGAACGGCAAGAATGGCATCGCGATGCCGGAAAATATTATGTTGCGATGCGGCGGATCAAGCAAGCAATTTATTGACCGCTTGTTGTCAAGTAACGCGAATTTCCGGCAATTTCTTGCATCGAAAAAGGCAATCTTGCACGTAACCAAAAAGTACCTGGGCTTCGCCTATACGAGTTCTTTTGTGGGGTAAGTAACAACTGAAATTCTCCTCTTCTTTTAGCCGCATTGCCATTTTGAGCTCTTGCAGATGGTAAAGTCTCAAGTTCTGGAACTTTTTTGGGCTCTTGTAAAAATAGCTATTTTCGGCATTTTATTTAAATATCTATGGTTACAATATACCTACGATAAACGGCTTGGTTGTTTGCATGTGGAAAGGTGCAAAAGAATAGTGACGAATTCAACTTTCATAAAAGTAGGCGTAATCTTACTGGCCTTTTCGGCTGGTGGTTGCGCAGTGGAGCAACATTCGACTCAATTTTCGCCGTTGGTTGTTGTCGAGAAATCGAAACTGGCGCGTCTTGACAAGGTGGTCAACATTCAATTGGACACCGGCTATTCGCGTACATTGAAACCCGGCAGTTTATGGAGGGACATCGGCAGTGTCACCCAGGGCGAAGTTTTCAAACCTTATCACGATGTTTTTACGTTGGAGGGTACCAATGTGCATGAGGCCTACCTGGTGGTGGCCAACAATACATTGAAAGGATTCTATCTGCCGGTCGAACGAACATTTTCACCCCTTAATACCCAAATTTCCCTCACATTTAGTCAACAGGAACAATAAAATGCGTTTTATCAGACTGGTATTAATTTGCTTGGCAATTGGCTTGACGGGTTGTGCATCCGGCGTGAAGTACAAAGATATGAGTTCATCCATCGCACCCGTAAAATCGGATCAGGGGCGCGTGTATTTTTATCGGACGGCTATCGTTGGCGCAGCTATTCAACCGGACATCAAACTAGACAACTCCACTGTCGGAACGGCAAAACCGGAGGGATTTTTCTACGTCGATACCAATCCCGGTGCCCATAGTGCCTCAACTGCAACTGAAGTCGAAAGACAACTTACGTTCAGCCTTGACCCAGGTGAAACCAAGTATGTGCGAACCGCAATCTCCATCGGCTTTTTCGTAGGTCATGTTACCCCTGAGCTAGTCGGCCCCAATGAAGCGCTGAAAGAATTGCAAGAAATGAAATATATCGGCGCAGCAGCAACTGCGAATGTATCAGGCAATAGCAACACATCAACTAGTAGCGATACTATGACTGGTGGCAATGTCTCAACTTACAACGCCAGTTCGGCAGCAAAAACCGAGCCTCACGACAGTAGCGTGGCACCGATTGCCGCACAGAAAGTAGGTTTCAAACTAGGCCAATCGTCAAATACTGTCGAAAAAATGGCCAAACAACGTGGCTGCGAAAGCACGGAGGGTGCCGGTCTTATCACGGATGGCGGCCCGGTGGAAGTCTATCGGCTCACTTGCCAGGACGGCAGCACCTACCTGGCTAGATGCGAATTGCGTCAATGCGCGCCTATGCAGTAATTTGCATCGAGCGCATGCAATCCTTTGCATACGCTCAAGTTCTTCCAATTCCTGCCGTAAATGCTATAGTGAGATACGCACACTTGGGTTTTTTGCTTGGATCTGCAGCAATAGTTGGTTGTTAATTAATATGTCAACCTCGCCAATCGGCGTCACTACGTCGGCCACCTATCAATACTCGCCCACCGCGAGTACGAGTAGCACTTCGTCGCCGGTTGTCGCCAGCACCGATCCGGGGCTGGCGCAAGAAGCGAGCGCGTTGTCGACCACGGCTGGCATCGTTGCCACGCTCGGCACAACGAGCACGACGAGTGGGTTAACCTATGACGCTGCCGGCTTGTACAATTCGATTGCGCAGGCTGGCACCAGCACCACGACCAGCTCGGCCACTTCCGCTTCCACCTCGGGCAGCAATACCGCAGTTAGCGCCCAGCAATCCTTGGACTCGGCAGTGCTTTCGTCGTTGTCGACTTCTACTTCCTCCGGTTCCAGCGCGACATCGGGCTATTACGACGGCACCGGCGTGTTGCAAAGCACGTCGTCCGACAGCGCCAGCCTGACTGCAAATTGGTCCAGCGCACTCAAGGCCAACCCGAATCTTTCCCAGGTGGTCGCGGCCGATTCCTTTGCTCAGGGAATTGTCGGCACCTTGTCGGTTACCGCCTGAAACACGCCGGCACTGCTGCCGATCCGATAGGCGCCGGCGGTGATGTTGTCGTGCCCGCCCGCTTGATTGGCCAACTTCACCAGATGCTGGCATAGCTCGAAGGCATCGGCCTCCGAGGTCGCAGCCGCCACCGCTTGCGCCATGGCTGGCGTTTGATCGAAATAATTCCATAACCCATCGGTGCAAAGCAGCAGCCAGGTATCGGGTTCCAGATTCAGATTTCTGACGTGGATGCGGATCTCGCCGTCGAGCATGCCCAGGCATTGGGTAATCGAGTGCGAACGGTTATCCGCCAACGCTTGCTCGAGCGTCATGTGCCCCTCCTCGACCACGTCGGCCAGCCAGGAATCGTCGCGCGTGACCAGGCGCGAATAAGCCGTGGAAATTGTGTAGGCGCGACTGTCGCCGACCCAGGCGACCGAGGTCGACGACCCGCGCACCAGCGCCACCACGATGGTGGTTTCGGGCTCCTCCATCGGCGTGTTGGTGTAGGGAATGTTCATCACGGCGGCATGTGCCGCCGCCACCGCGCGCCGCACGATTTCTTCGCCCGGCAGGTCGGCGGGCGCCTCGACCATCTCCCGATACGCTGCCGCCACGGCGGTGGCCGAAGCGACTTCTGCCTGGTCGGAACTGGACACCCCGTCCGCCACGGCGATGGCGACCGCGCCCGACGGACTGCGTCCGACGATCCCAGCGTCTTGATTGATCGGATGCACACGTCCGCGATCGCTCACCAGACCGAGGTCGGGCGGGTAGTCGTATTTGACCGCGCCGACCGCTGGAACCGGCGCGGCTAGCTTGAAACCGCAGTTTTCGCAAAAACCGTTGGCATTGGGGAGCGCGCTGCCCGGCGCGCAGCGGCAAACCGCAGTGTCAGCAGGCAGCGGCGCGGCTGCCGAAATCCGGGTTCCGCACTCTTCGCAAAATCGTTGATTTTCCACCAGCTCTGCCGAGCACTTCGGACACTGCATTGTCTATTCCAATCGCAACATGATGCCGAGCCACCGTCCGCATCGCTCCATCCCACATTCAGCAGACGATCAATTGCGCAAATGACTCAAATGAAAACTTTCGATGCCGTCGAACGCCGAGAGTTCCGCTGCCAACTCGGTAATCTTCGCTTCGCTGTGCTTGCCCAGCGCCGTGGCAACGAAATGCCATTCCGGCTTGCCACCCTCGAATTTGATCGAAATGCTGCTTTTTGCAATTTCGTAGCCCCGACGCAAAGCCAGTCGTCGCAGGATATCTTCGCGCGGCTCGAAGCCATGCCGAAACTGCAGCACCGCCGACAGCACCTGGCGCGACGGCAGCCAGCCCTCGATTTTGGTGAGCCAAGTCATGCAAAATACCGACAGCAGCGCCGCCACGAATGCGGAGAGGTAAAACCCGACGCCCATCAAGATACCGATGACGGAAGATACCCACACCGATGCCGCCGTGGTCAAGCCGCGTGTGGAGAATCCGTCGTGCAAAATGACGCCGGCGCCCAAAAAGCCGACGCCGGTGACGATCCCCTGGATCACGCGCGTCGGGTCTGGATTGGTTGCCAATGCGGCATGGCCGCCATACCAGTAAGCCGGGAAGGCAACGATCACCGTCAATGCGGCCGACCCCATGCATACCAACGCGTAGGTGCGCATGCCGGCGGCGCGGCCGTGGTAGGAACGCTCGTATCCGACCAATAGCCCCAGCAGCATGGCGCCGATCAAATTCAGGATGACCGTCAGGTTGGCGCCCATTTCCGCCCCTGACCAGTAGGCGAAAAGCGATTGAAGAGAAATTAAATTCATTGCATCGAAATAATTGGATTTGCCGCTTTAGCAAATATTGCCAGCATGAGCATTGCCGGCAATTGCGCGATTTATCATATTTGTCGTTTCAGCAATTCTAACACCGAACCGTCTGCGCAAAGTGAGCGAACAAGCAACAAGTGGAGCTGGGCGCGACTGCGGCGCAGCTTGGACTTGACAGGAAAACACCTGCGCGCGTATCGTCAAGCCGCCGCCAACCCAGACCAGGACAAAACACATGTGCAGCAACGATCGCCGTAAATTCTTGAACCACGCATCGAAAATAACCGTCGGCGCGCTGTCGGCTTCCCTGTTCGGAAATGCCGCATTCGCGCAAAGCGCGGAATTCAAATTGAAATACGCGAACAACCTGCCGGCCATCCATCCGATGAATGTCCGCGCCAAGGAAGCCGCCGATGCGATCCGCAAGGAAACCAATGGCCGGGTCGATATCCAGATATTTCCCAGCAATCAACTCGGCTCCGATACCGACATGCTGTCGCAGGTGCGCTCGGGAGCGATCGATTTCTTTACGATATCGGGCTTGATCCTGTCGACCCTGGTGCCGATGGCCTCGGTCAACGGCATCGGCTTTGCGTTCAACGATTACCAGCAAGTGTGGCCGGCGATGGATGGCGACTTGGGCGCGTTCATTCGAGCGCACATCGAAAAGGCCAACCTGCATCCGTTCGAGAAAATCTGGGACAACGGCTTTCGCCAAATCACCAGCTCGTCGCGCCCGATTGCCGCGCCGGCTGACTTGAAGGGCTTCAAGATCCGGGTGCCGGTCAGTCCGCTATGGACTTCGCTGTTCAAGGCCTTCGACGCCGCGCCGGCCAGCATCAATTTCAGCGAAGTGTATTCGGCGCTGCAAACCAAGATCGTCGAAGGCGAAGAAAACCCGTTGGCGGTGATTCAAACCGCCAAGCTCTATGAAGTGCAGAAATATTGCTCGATGACCAACCACATGTGGGACGGCTTCTGGTTCCTGGCCAGCGGCAAAACCTGGGCCAGATTGCCGAAGGATTTGCAGGCCGTGATCGCCAAGCATATCAATGCCGCTGCGCTCAACGAGCGCGACGATATCCGCCGCCTCAACAATTCGCTGGAAGTCGAATTGAAGACCAAGGGCCTGGTATTCAACACGATCAACCCGGAAGCCTTCCGCGCGGCCTTGAAAAAGTCCGGTTTCTACGCCGAATGGAAGCAAAAATACGGACCGGAAGCCTGGGCGATACTGGAAAAATACAGCGGTCACCTTGGTTAAGCGCGATATCGAGGCAGTCGGCAACGGATCCGCGTGGCGTTATCCGCTGCTGCAGGCGTTGGATCGCGGCATCGGCTGGATCAGCGAAGCGCCCGCCGCGTTGCTGGTGCTGCTGGAGATCCTGATCTTGCTATCGGGCGTGGTGGCGCGCTACGTGTTCAACGCGCCGCTGACCTGGTCGGACGAGTTGGCGTCGATCCTGTTCCTGTGGCTGGCGATGCTGGGCGCGGTGATCGCATTGCGGCGCGGCGAACACATGCGCCTGACCACGCTGGTCAAGCTATTGCCGCCTGCCAGGAGAAAATACGCCGAACTCGGCGCGCAATTGCTGGTGGCGGCCTTCGTGCTGGAAATTCTGCTGCCGGCCTACGAGTATTTCGGCGATCAGGCCGATATCACGACGCCGGCGCTGGAAATCCACGATAGCTGGCGCGTTGCGGCGATCGGCGTCGGCGCGCTGGCGATGCTGGCCATCGTCTTGATCCGCTTGCTCGATCAAGTGCCGCTGCAGCGACTGGTTCTTGCCGTTGCGTTGGTGGCTCTATTGTGCGGCGGGCTGTGGTTTGCGCAGCCGTGGTTTCTGGCGCTGGGCAATATCAACCTGCTGATTTTTTTCGTCGGACTGGTCGCGCTGTGCGTCGCCTGCGGCGTGCCGATTGCCTTCGCCTTCGGCGTCGCCACCTTGTCTTACCTGATGCTGACCACCACTACGCCGTTGACCATCGTGGTCAGTCGCATGGACGAAGGCATGTCGGCGCTCATTTTGCTGGCGGTGCCTTTGTTCGTCTTCCTCGGCTTGCTGATCGAGATGACCGGCGTGGCCCGCGCGATGGTCGATTTCTTGGCCGCCCTGCTCGGGCATGTGCGCGGCGGGCTGGCCTATGTGCTGTTGGGCGCGATGTACCTGGTTTCCGGGATTTCCGGCTCGAAGGCTGCCGACATGGCGGCAGTGGCACCGGCGCTATTCCCGGAAATGAAACGGCGCGGCACCTCCGAAGGCCGATTGATCGCGCTGCTTTCCGCATCGGGCGCGATGTCGGAAACCATCCCGCCCAGCCTGGTGTTGATTACCATCGGCTCGGTCACCGGAGTCTCGATCTCGGCATTGTTCGCCGGCGGGCTGCTGCCTGCGCTGATCGGCGCGCTGGCGTTGGCAGTAGTCGTGTTCTTCCATAGCCGTGGCGAAGATGTCTCGCAGGTCGCGCGCGCTTCGGCGCGGCAAATCGGCAAGCTGTTGCTGCTGGCCTTGCCGGCGCTGGCCTTACCGTTCGTCATCCGCACCGTGGTTGTGCAAGGCGTGGCGACGGCGACCGAAGTCTCCACCGTCGGCATCGCCTACACGGTGCTGGCCGGCCTGTTGATCTACCGCCGCTTCGATTGGCGGCGCATCTACCCGATGCTGGTCGAAACCGCGTCGCTGTCGGGCGCGATCCTGCTCATCATCGGCTGCGCGACGGCGATGGCCTGGGCGCTGACGCAATCCGGATTTTCGACGCAATTGGCGGAGGCGATGGCGACGGTTCCCGGCGGCAAGGGCGGCTTCATCGCCATATCGGTGGTGGTCTTCGTGGTGTTGGGCAGCGTGCTGGAAGGGATTCCCGCCATCGTGTTATTCGGCCCGCTGCTGTTCCCGGTGGCGCGTGCGGTCGGCATCCATGAAGTGCATTATGCGATGACCGTGGTTTTCGCAATGGGATTGGGTTTGTTCGCGCCGCCGTTCGGGGTCGGCTTTTATGCCGCCTGTGCCATCGGCAAGGTCAACCCGGATCGCGCGATGCGGCAGGTTTGGCCGTACCTCGGCGCGTTGTTTGTCGCACTGATCTTGATCGCTGCATTTCCCTGGCTATCGATAGGGTTTTTATAGCGGGTTTTTATAGCGCGCTTGATGGCTGGGCCGTGCGCGGGTACACTCGGTTCGCCTACCGGCGGAGCGCCGTCCTGGAGTTTGACGGCAACCAAAATCTATAACCCTAAAAGGGAAAACCGATGACCAAATCTGCGGCCCACGCGGCCTTGTTGTTTGCACTAATCAGTTCCTGGAGCACCGTGAACGCCGACCCGCTGCAATACCCGATCACCCAAAAGATCGAGCACACCGATACCTATTTCGGCACCGTCGTTTCCGACCCCTACCGTTGGCTGGAAGACGATAACGCGCCGGCAACCAAGGCCTGGGTCGACGCGCAAAACAAGCTGACCTTCGGCTACCTGGCGCAAATTCCATACCGGGAAAAAACGCTGGAACGCGTCAAGGCGCTGGCGAACTACGTCAAATACAGCGCGCCATTCAAGAAGAACGACGACGTCTTCTTTTACAAGAACGACGGCTTGCAAAACCAGGCTGAGCTGTACACACAAAAGGGCTACGACGGCAAGCCCGAAGTGTTGCTCGACCCGAACACGTTTTCCGCCGACGGCACGATCCGCCTGACCTCGTTCGTGCTCAGCAAGGATGGCAAGTATGCCGCCTATGGCCGCACTGCGATCCCCGGTTCCGACTGGTACGATCTGTACGTGATGGACATGAGCACGCACAAGACGCTGCCGGAAGTGCTGCACTGGGCGCGCTATTCCAGCGCTTCGTGGCGCGGCGACGGCTTTTATTACAGCCGCTACCCGGAGCCGGAAAAAGGCAAGGAACTGACCGCCAGGAACGAGAACCAAAAGGTCTATTTTCACAAGATCGGCACGCCGCAAAGCGCCGATACGCTGGTGTATGAAGATAACGCGCGTCCGAGCTATTACGTCAATGTCGGCACCACCGAAGACGAACGCTTTGCGATCTTGAGCATCCAGGACCCGGACAAGCGCGGCAACGCCTTGTACGCGCGCGACGATGGCGCGGGCGACACCGCGTTCAAGCCCATCGTCAAGGATGTCAGCGAAGACAGTTTCGGCGTGGTCGATAATGACGGCGACGGTTTGCTGATCGTCACCAACCGCAACGCGCCGAAGCAAAAGTTGATGTTATACGACCCGGCGCATCCGGCCGAACAGGACTGGAAAACGGTGCTGCCTGAAGGCCCCGATTCTCTGGAGAGCATCAGCGCCACCGGCGGCAAGCTGTTTGCCACCTACCTGAAAGATGTCAGCGCGCATACCTATGTCTATGACCGCAGCGGACATCTGGAAAACGAGATCGCCTTTCCCGGTCCCGGCACGGTCGGCGGTTTCGGCGGCGAGAAATCGGACCAGGATACCTTCTACGTCTACACCACGCTGAATTATCCGCCCACCATTTTCCGCTACGATATTGCGAGCCGCCAATCGAAACTGTTCCGCGCGCCTGAAATCCCCGGCTTCAAGGCTGACCAATACGAGAGCAGGCAGGTATTCTACAAAAGCAAGGACGGCACACGGATACCGATGTTCCTGGTCTACAAAAAGGGACTCAAGCGCAACGGCAAGAATCCGACCATCCTGTATGGCTATGGCGGCTTCAATATCACCATCAATCCGACCTTCAGCGCCACCCGCATCGCGTGGCTGGAGCAAGGCGGCATTTTCGCGATTGCCAATCTGCGCGGCGGCGGCGAATACGGCGAGAAGTGGCACGAAGCGGGGATGAAGTTGAACAAGCAAAACGTGTTCGACGACTGCATCGCCGCCGCCGAATATTTGATCCATGAAAAGTTCACGACGCCGGGCAAATTGACCTTGCAGGGCGGCAGCAACGGCGGGCTGCTGGTCGGCGCGGTGGTCAATCAACGGTCCGACCTGTTCCGGGTGGCGCTGCCGGCGGTCGGCGTGATGGATATGCTGCGCTTCCAGAAGTTTTCGGCCGGCACCGGCTGGGTGGCGGATTATGGATCGAGCGACGACGAAGCCCAGTTCCGTAATTTATTGGGCTATTCGCCGCTGCACAATATCAAGGCCGGCGCCAACTACCCGGCGATCCTGGTGATGACTTCCGATCATGACGACCGCGTCGTGCCGGCCCATTCGTTCAAATACACGGCGACGATGCAAGAGAAGAACCCGACCGGCAATCCAAAGTTGATCCGCATCGAAACCAACTCCGGCCACGGCGCCAGCAACCTGGCCAAGACGCTGGAAGAAACCGCCGACATGTATGCGTTCGTTTGGAAGAATATCTGCTTCACACCGAAATTCACGAAATAAAACCGGCAACGGGAAGATGTGACAAGGGGAGTGCGGTCGACCGACCGTACTCCCCTTTTTTTATAGATGTTCAGACTTCTTTGTGGGTAGAAACTGCATTCGCACAGGTTTGTGCAAAAATCATCTCCGTCGTTCCCGCGAAGGCGCACTGCTGTCCGGGATAATTTCATTGACATTCATGAGAATAATCCCAACTGGATTCACGCCATTTCTTCAACCTGTCGTCGTCCTTTCTGCCCTGTCAACACATTTATCCCGGACAGCAGTGCGCCTTCGCGGGAACGACGGCAAGTTGTGCGGCGCTTGGTTAATATTTTCAACGTCGCCAAAAGCAAACTGCTGCGGCGGGCTCTTTGCGAGCCTGCCGCAGCAGTCATTTGGTTCAAGCTGCGGGTAAGGTCGGCGCTATCAGTTCTGCGCCACTGTCGCCGTAAAGTCGAACATATCGAACAAGTCGCCGATTGCCGGGCTGTTGGTCGGCACGTACGGATTGGAATACGCCACCACCGGGTTCGGGAAGTTGTCGCGGCTTCTGCTGGTGATCGGCTTCAAGCCCCAGTTTCTTTCGATGAACTTCAGGATCGAAACGTGGTCGGTGTAAGCGTGCGACACGTAGCCGGAGATTGCGTAAGGCGAAACCAGGATGAACGGGATACGGGTGCCGTCGCCGAAGAAGTCGAGCGGTTGCACATAGCCCGAATCGTAGTAACCGCCGCCTTCGTCGAAGGTGATGAAGATTGCGGTATCGGCCCACAGCGTCGAATTCGCCTGCACGGCGCTGACGATCTTTTGCGAGAAGCCTTCAAACAAATCCATCTTGGAAGACGCTGGGTGACCGTCGACGTATCCGCTCGGCTTGACGAACGAAACAGCCGGCAGGGTTCCCGCAGCGATATCCGAATACAGATTGGTGGTGTCCTGGATGTGGGCAGCACGCACAGTCGCATTGGTCATGATCGACGTGTCGTATTGGAACGGGTTGCAGATGTTGCAGTATTCGTCCGCGTTTGCACCTGGCGTGCCCCAGTTCAGTTGATACGGGTCGTTCACGTAGTTGTTCCATTGGTCGCCATAGTATTTCCAGGAGACGTTGGCAGCGATCAGGCTGTCGCCGATGCTGGGCACCGAGGACGGCGGAATCGTAAACACCGTGTTGTTCGCGTTGGTGTCGGTATAGGCATTGTTGCCGTTGCCGAAATAGCCCGGGTTGTAGTTATTCAACAGGTAGTAGTGTCCAGCCTCGCACTTGGAAGCGATCGCCGTCGGCAAGGATTTCAGGTAGTTGACGATCGGTGCGACGCCCGGTTGGGTAGTGTCGGAACAATTGCTGTAAGAACCGCCGCCGTAGGAAGCGGAGCCGTACGAGCCGCCGCCGTAGCCGTCTTGCGTGTACCAGTTATTGGTTCCTGCGGCCGCATTCGGGTTCTCGATTTCGTCGACCGTGCCGGCGTTGGCGGTGCCAGCGGCGACCGCCGCATTGTGCGGAGGCGTGGCGGCATTGCCGTTGCCGTCGCTGAACCAGATCATATCGCCATGACCAAGCATGATGTGATTGGCGCCGGTGCCGCCGTTGACCGATTGATGGAAGTTGTCGCTGATGGCGTACTGATCGGCCAGGCTCTTGAAGTACGGCACGTCGCCGTTGATCATGTTATAGAAGCCCAGCGCGGTGGAACCTTCGCCGGTCGTGATCGCTCCGGCCGCATAATTGGTGCTGAAACTCGCTGGCTGCGCGACGCCGTTGGCGCCGGCGCCGACCGTCGTTTCCACCCACGAGAACAGCGCTGCATCGCAACCGGACGGGCGCAATGCGGTGGCGTGGCTGATGTTGCAATCGAGCTGCTGCCACATTTGATAGAAGCGGTGAACCGGGCTGGCCGAATAATCGTGGTAACTAAAGGTGGAGCCGTTAGTCAACTGGAACGGGCCGGCCGGCAGCGCGGTGACGTTCGTAATGCGTTGATCGGGCACGCCGGAGGCCTGTCCGGTGCCGCCCATGATCAGGTATTGGTAATAGCTGGCGGGCAAGCCGTTTTCGGTTTGCTGCGCCAGCGTCAGGCTGTCGCCGGTAATGTAGGAATCCTTGGGGCCGCCGGTCAGCGGCGCAGGCATCACGCCGCCCGTATAGGCCGATTTGGTCGGGCTAAGCAGGAACGAGTCGGTCGACGTATCGCTGGCCGCCTGCTGCTGCGCCATGCTGAAATTCGTGCCGGGGGTGCCGTCCTGATTGACGATTTGCTGCGACAGCAGATTCCAGATGCCGTTGCCGTTCTTCGGCATGTAGGTCGCAAACACGTTGTCGAAACTGTGATTTTCGCCAATGATGACGATCACATGCTTGATCGGCGTCGTCGGCAGGTAAGCTGCAACCGTGGTGGTGGTGGTGGTTGCCGTCGTGTTCGACGAGCTGTTGCCGCAACCGACCAATACCATCTGGGACAGCGCCAGCGCGCTCAGGCCCAGGCCCATTCTGCGCATGCCGCCCAATCTGAAGCTATTTATGCTCATTATTAAACTCCCCCCTTAAAGGATATTCAAGAAAGTGCCAACGAATGCAAGTCATGCCCCCTTGTGCACTTGTTTTTGTTGCTAAGGCTGCCGTTACCCGTGACTCGCGCGAGGATGAATAATAGCGTCCAACCCCCGCAAGCTTAATGACAATTGAATGAAGTTTTCATGACGGTTGCGTGACACTCTGGCTGCTTGCCTTTTTTACGCAAGCAGCGGATTGCGCAGCGCACCAACGGTTGACGGTGCGCAATATTCGTCGGAGGAAAAGAGTTGTCGACAGGAATGTCAGCGGGTTTTGGCGCGCGGATCGACGCGGACGATGCCCATCATTCCGCCGTCTTCATGTTCCAGAAGATGGCAATGGTAGACGAAGCTGCCGACCGTGTTCGGATCGCGAAAATCCATGCGCAGCCGCACACTCGGATATGCCAGCATGCGCTCCTTGAAATAGGGGACGTTGACCGTGTCGCGCAGAAACGGCTCGTCGACCGCAAGGCCGGACCAATCCATGACCAGAAAATGCAATTGGTGGATATGGAAGGCGTGCAATTCGGTGGACCGGTTTTCGATGATCCAATCCTCGACGTCGCCTTGCTTGACGACAATGTTCGGCTTGGCGGAGCGCGGATCGAAGAGCACCGGCTTTTCGCCATCGACAGTCAGATAGAACTCGATGGGGCTGTTCGGATCGCTCGGGTTGGCCTGCTTTTCCGAAAAATAGAGTTTCCGCACGCGGGTGGGCGTGACGCTTCCCAGCCAAGGCAGCGCCGGCGTCGGCAGCGGACTATGCGCGGTCGGCAAGATCGACTGCGGCTCGGTGGCATCGGCCTGGGCGACGATGGATGCGAGTGCGCGATTCGGGTCGTTTTCGCCGCCCTGCCCAGTATCGACGGTCCGCGTCACCAGCAGCGCCGGCACGCCGGCGGGCGGGCCGTTGACGATGAATTCCACGCGCGCACCCGGCGGCACACCGATGTGATCGACCCATTCGGCAGTTGCCGGGCGGCCTTCATTGCGCCTCGGCACGCCATCGATGGCAACGATGCCGATCCGTTGCGGCGCATGCCGGAACAGCACGGCGAGATTCAGATAAGTCACCGAGGAGGCGTTGAGCACGCGCCATAGCTGCCGCTCGTTCGGCTTCATCTTGACCGTTGCCGGCGCATAGTCGGGATACGGCACCGGCACGAAATTAATCGACAAGTCCTTGGCCGGCTTGCCGAAACCGGTGCCGTTGTTGGCTGCATCGCCATCGTGCTCGATCATCATTTTTGGCACCTGCGGTTCCAACTTCGACGGCGGCGCTTTCGGATTCGCCAAATCCTGGTCGCGAATGACCAGCACGCGCTCCGGCAAGCCGGCCACTTCCGGGATCGCACGCTCGATGCCTTCGACGATCAAGGCGCCCGAAGCACCGCCTTGCACCTGCTTGCTGCTGAACCCGTGTATGTGCGGGTGGTACCAATACAGGCCGGGCGGCTCGTTGCGCGGTATCCGAAAGCGGTACTCGAAGGCCGGATCGCTCGGTTGGATCGACGTTTTCAGCACTTCGTCCTGATGGCATGCCGGCGGCATCGTCATGCCGTGGAAATGAAGATTGGTGGAGGTTGCGGTCATCGCGCCGCTGATGCAAGGATCGACTTTCTTGGTCGGTCTTGTCGTGCATATCGATAGCTTGCCCAGCGCCTTCAGGTCCGCAGCGGTCGACTTGTCTTCGACCAATGCATTCGTCAAACGCAGTATCAATTGATCGCCAGGATGCAGGCGCAAGGTGGGTGCCTGGTTGCCGTCCGGCAGCAGATAGCAGTAACGCGACGATCCGTCCGGCTGGCGCGAGTTATGAATCGACAAATCGAGCCGCAACACGCCATTGCGGCTGCGCAAATCCTCCGGCTCGGCCACTGCGCTGCCGGGTAGCGGGCGCGGGCAGGGATCGAGTGCCGCGTCTTGCGCCGCAAGCGGCGGCGCCGACCCGGCCCATGCCGGCGGAACACAACAGACTGCCAGCAATAGGCAAGCAATAAAGCGCACGACCGCGCCAAACAAAGAATATCGTAGTCCCCGCTTGTAACCTGACATGCTCAATCCACTTTTGAAATGAAAGTCTGCTCGCCTGGAACGAAAACCGTCGACCGGAGCGTGCGAATAATACACGTTATGCGCCGTCGCAAATCGATCGGCGATAGCGTGGAGAACTCGTATACACTGGATTGATGACGGCGTGATGACAGGGGAAAAGAGACTGGCAAAACGGCGCAAGGCTAAGCAAGGGGCCATTGCGGAACGACGGCATTTTCGGCGACTTGACCATGCGCCCGGCGAGGGCCGGAGCGCTGCGCGCCAGACACGCGCAGCGAGATCGGGATTGTGTTCGATCCGCTCGAAATACCGTCAACGCTTGGACCGAGACGCCTTATTGTGCAATGTTGGGCGCTTCTTTGATGCGATCCAGATAGCTCGCCACCATCGACGACACGACGTGCGCCACCGAGTGGATATCGATCGGCAGCTCGTCGAATAGCATTTCCACTGCGGCATAGATCAGCTCCACCGACACGCGGCTGACGATACGCAGTTCGTCTTCGTCGGCATGCGGGAATACCGCCGAGAGCAGCGCGGCATTCATTTGCGCCACCTCTTCGTGCGACTCCAGACGCACTTGCGCCAGCGCCGGCACCGCGCGCAGCGCGCGCGTAATCCAGACGCCGGCAGCCGTTTCCTTGGTGACGCGGAAGGTGTCGAGCAGCAGCCCTTCGAGCGCGACTTGAATCGCTTCGCGCGGGCCGGTGAGCACCTCTTGCGTGATCCAATGCGGAATCAATTCGTTCTGCCGCAGCATCAGCCGCCGGCCCAATTCATACAATATCGCGTACTTGTTGGGGAAATAGCGGTACAAGGCCGGCGGCGACAGGCCGGCGCGCTCGCACACCAGGTTGGTCGACAGGCGGTCGATGCCGACATCGGCCAGCGTCTCTGCAGTGATTTCCAGAATTAGCTCGAAGGTCTCGGCGGCGCGTTGTTGCGCCGGTTGCTTCTTCATTGCCAGCGACGGGCCGGCCTTGCGCGGTTTGCGCGGCGCAGCGGCGGCACGCGGTGTGGAGGGAACCATGAATTTCTTTAATCGTATCGAAAAGTCGATTATCCCCGCGTGTCGCCTTTTTGACAATACGGTAGTGATAACTATCTCTTGACAACATAAAAATGTGGCGATACGATAGTTATCACTATCTATTACAAACAAGAGACATGCGCTGCCGTACGCCCATCCAACAAAGGTCGACTGGTGAAATTTCCTAATATTGACACCCCCAATCGAGATGCGTCGCCGTCAGCGGTGATCCTGGCGGTCGACCTCGGCACGTCCGGCTGCAAAAGTGCGCTGGTGACGCTGGCGGGAACCGTGCTGGCCTGGGCCTTCCGTCCGGTGGCGCTGCATATCGACGGCGTCAGCGCCGAGCAGGAGCCGCAGGATTGGTGGCAAGCCTTTATCGAGTCGGCGGGCGAACTGCTGGCGCGCGACCCGGCGTTGCGGCAGCGCGTGGTCGCGGTATGCTGTTCGACGCAAGGCGAAGGCACGGTCGCGGTCGACCGCAACGGCCAAGCGCTGGGCCGTGCCATCGTCTGGCTCGACATGCGCGGCGCGCGCTCGATTGCGCACCGGGTGCGCGGTTCGCTGTTCAACGTCGCCGGCTATTCGCCGCTCAAGCTGTGGCGCTGGCTGCGCCTGACCGGCGGTGTTCCGGCGCTATCGGGCAAGGATCCGTCCGGGCATATGGCTTACCTGCAGGACCAGCAGCCGGCGCGCTACGAACGCACGTACAAGTTTCTCAACGTTCTCGACTACATGAATCTGCGCCTGACCGGGCGCTTCTGCGCCACCGCCGATTCCATTCTGACCTCCTGGGTCACCGACAATCGCGATGCCAATGCGGTGCGCTACGACCAGGGTTTGATCCGCATGCTGGGCATCGATGCCGACAAGCTGCCCGAGCTGGTGCGCTCCACCGACGTGCTCGGCCCGTTGCTGCCGCAGGTGGCGCAGATCCTGGGATTGGCCAACGATATCCCGGTGGTGGCCGGTTCGATCGACAATTCGGCGGTCGCCATCGGCGCCTGCGCGGTGCGCGATTTCGATACCCACCTGTACCTGGGCACCTCGTCTTGGATCGGCACCCATGTGCCGTTCAAGAAGACCGATATCGTCAGCAAAGTGGCCTCGGTGCCATGCGCGATCAATGGCCGCTACCTGGCGATGGCGATGCAATCGGCGGCGGGCGCGAACCTGTCGTTTTTGCGCGACCGCATCCTGTTCCACCCCGACGAACTGTTGAGCGACGAACAGCGCCCCGATGTCTATCAATTGCTCGACCGCATCGCCGCGCGCGTGCCGGCCGGCGCGCGCGGACTGATCTATATGCCGTGGCTGTTCGGCGAACGCACGCCGGTCGACGACACCAGCTTGCGCGCCGGCTTGTTCAATATGTCGCTGGAGCATTCGCGCGAAGACATCATCCGCGCCTTCCTGGAAGGCGTCGCGCTCAACACGCGCTGGATGCTGGAGCCCTTCGCGCGCTTCACCGGGCGCCGGCCCGACGGGATTACCGCCGTGGGCGGCGGCGCGCAGTCCGATGTCTGGTGCCAGGTGATGGCCGATGTGCTGGGTTGCACCGTCCGCCAGCCGGAGGCGCCGATCCAGGCCAACGCGCTGGGAGCAGCCTTCATCGGCGCTGTCGGCATCGGCGCTTTGCGTTTCGACGACCTGCCGGATTTGCAGCGCACGCAACGCATTTATGAACCGAACCACGCGCACCGCGCGGCATACGAAGACAGTTACGCAACGTTCCAGGAAGTCCATCGCTGCCTGGCGCCGTTGTACCGGAAAATCAACCCTGCACGAAAGTCGGCGACATGAAAGCGCAAACCACACGACAGAACGTCGTCGATCTATGCCGCGAACTCGCCGGGCGCGGCTTCCTGGCCGGCACCGGCGGCAATATCGCGCTGCGCATCGATAGCGAGCATTTCGCCGTGACGCCATCGGCCACCGACTATTATGCGATGGACGCCGCCGACGTGAGCGTGCTGCGCATCGCCGATTTGAGCCAGATCGAGGGAGCGCGTGCGCCATCCGTCGAAAGCAACCTGCATGCGCGCGTGCTGCGCGCGCGCCCGGATTGCGATGCCAGCATCCATACCCATCAGCCGGTCGCCAGCGCCTGCGCGCTGCTGGGCAAGCCGCTGGCGGTGACCGAACCGGAGTGGCAGCGCCTGCTGGGCGCGCAGGTTGCGCTGGTCGGCTATGCGCCATCGGGCACCGGCTGGCTGGCAGCCAAATTGTCCAAGACGCTGCGGCCATCGATCAATGCTTATCTGATGAAAAATCACGGCGTGCTGTGTTGCGCCCCGAATTTTGCCAAGGCTGTGCAAACCGTGGCAGCGCTGGAATCGGTGGCGGCAGATCACCTGCGCCGCCAAATCCTGGCGCGCGCCGAGGCAGAGCCGGCGCGCCGACCGGCGCTGCAACGCGTGCTGGACGCGCTGGCCAAATCCGCCGCTGCCGCGCCCGCTGTCGCCACCATTTCTTCCCCGAGCACACCATGAACGATATGACCCATTCCGCCGAGTTAAGCACGCCCTCGAAGCACGCGATTTCCGAGTGGCCCGACACCGATGCCTTGTACCGGCGTTTCGACACGCTGGTCAACCAGCCGATGCGGCCGATACGCGCCGACGCCATGGAGCGGGTGCGGGGCTGGTTCGACCAGCACTGCAACGGCTCGCGCAAGTTGTTCGACGACGCGTCGCGCGTGATACCCGGCGGCGTGCAACACAATCTGGCCTTCAACTACCCGTTTCCGCTGGCCATCGCCAAGGCGCAAGGCGCGTACCTGACCGATGTCGACGGCAACCGCTACATCGACTTTTTGCAAGCCGGCGGACCGACGCTGCTCGGCTCCAACCATGCCGAAGTGCGGGAAAAGGTCGAAGCAATCGTGCGCGACTGCGGGCCGGTCACCGGCCTGTTGCACGAATACGAAGTCAAGCTGGCGCAACTGGTTTGCCAGGAAATGCCGGCGATTGAAATGTTGCGCCTGTTGGGATCGGGCACCGAAGCGGTGATGGGTGCGATCCGCCTGGCGCGCGCCTATACGCGGCGCAAATGGATCATCAAGGTCGGCGGCGCGTATCACGGCTGGAGCGATCAAGTCGTGTACGGCATGCGCCTGCCCGGCACCGGTCGCATGGAGGCGGTCGGAATTCCCTACGGTTCGACCGCGCATACGCAAGAGTGCAACCCGAACGATCTGGACGCGTTGCGCCGCAAGCTGATGCTCAACCGGCTGCGCGGCGGCACGGCGGCGGTCCTGGTGGAACCGCTGGGGCCGGAAAGCGGCACCCGCCCGGTTACGCGCGACTACAACCGGCAGGTGCGGGAGTTGTGCGACGAGTTCGGCGCTTTGCTGATTTTCGACGAAGTGGTCACTGGATTCCGGGTCGGCATGGGCGGCGCGCAAGGCTATTTCGGCGTCAAGCCCGACATCACGGTGTTGGGCAAGTGCCTGGCCGGCGGCTATCCGATGGCCGGCGCAATCGGCGGCCGGCGCGATGTGATGATGTTGCTGGTCGGCGGCATCGGTTCCACTTCGCGCCGCGCGTTTGTCGGCGGCACGCTGTCGGCCAACCCCTTGTCGTGCGTCGCCGGCTACCATGCATTGCTGGAAGCGAAACGCCTGGACGCGGCAGTGGTGGCGGGCCGGGCCGGCGACCGCCTGCGGCGCGGGCTGGAGCAAATCATCGAGCGCCTCGGCTTGCCCTACGTGGTCTACAACATGGGATCGATCGTGCATTTGCAGACTTCGGGCGTGCTGCTGCTCGACACCAGCAACCTGCTGAAATTGATTCGGCGCAGGAACGAGGCCAAGGCGCGCAAGCACATGATGGAAGAAATGGGCGCTGCCTACACCGCGCACGGACTCGTGACGCTGGCCGGCAGTCGCATCTATACCAGTCTGGCCGACACCGACGATGTCATCGACGATGCGTTGAATCGCTTCGAAGACGTTTTCAAATTAGTTTGACTCGATAGTGTGACTAACGCGCCATGAACCAGGATCTAGCCACCGCCCTTGCCGACGCCCGCCGGCGTCTTTCGACGCAGGGCCTTGCCCCTGCGCCGCAAGCCAGTCTCTCGCTGCGCCTGCCGGGCGAGCAGGCCATGCTGTTGCTCGCCGCCACGGACGACGGTGCGCGCCGCTTCGACCTGGCGGGCAAGCTCGCCGGGACTGCCGCGCTGCACGCGCAGATCTACGGTTTGCGCGGCGACATCGGCGCCATCGTCGCCGGCGGCGGGCCGTTCGGTCACGCGCTGGCCGATGTTGGCGGCGTGCTGCCGCCTGCTTTCGACGAGCAGGCGCGCCATCTCGGGCGCATGCGCGGCCCGGTCGAGCGCATGGCGCCCGGCGAATTGGCGGCCGCGCTCGGGGGCGGCGCAAACGTCGTGATGATCCAAGGCGTGCCGGTCTGCATGGGAACCACCTGTCAACGCATGGTATTGAATGCCGAGTTGTTCGAAAAATGCGCGAAGGCCTATGTGCTGGCGGCATCCACCGGCCATGCCGTGACCACGCTGCCGTGGTGGGTGTGCCGGATCGCCAATGGACGGCTGCGCAAAGACCAGCAACGCGCCGCACTGCGCTTTGCGCAAGGCGCGCTGCCCGAAGAATTGCGCGGTTACTGACACCCGCCCCGACCGACGAAGGATCTTGATGAGCACACCCAGACTCTCCCCGACGCGATCGCAGGCGAACGCCGCGCTGGTCGTCGGCACCGTGGCGCTGCTGATGCTCGGCCTGCAGCCGATCCTGCTCGGCGAACTGGTGGCGCAAAAGCTCATCACGCTGGAAGGCGTCGGCGTGGTCGCTATGGGTGAAATCATCTGCGTAGGGCTGGGCGCGATCCTCGGCGACAGCGTGTTGCCGCTGACGCGCATGCGCGGCATCACGGTGCTTGCCGCGTTGGCAGTCGCCGCGCTGGACTTGCTTACCATGACGCTTAACGGAGACGTTTCGTATGTCTCGGTGCGCGCACTATGCGGGCTGGCCGAAGGCGTGCTGGTCTGGGTGGCGACTTGCAGCATCGTGCGCCGCGCGTCGCCGGAACGGCTTGCCAGCATTTTTTTGGTCGCGCAAACGCTGGCGCAAGCCGCCGTCGCCGCCGTATTGGCGTTGTTCGTTATTCCGCATGGCGGCTGGCAAGCCGGCTTTGCGGTGCTGGCCGGACTGTCTTTCATGATGGTATTCGTGGCCCGGGGTCTGTGCCCTGTGTTTGCGCCGCTGGTGGAAACAGGTTCGACGCGGCCACCGTTTGCCGCTGCAACGGTGTTGACGTTTCTCGTCGTGTTTCTCCAGATGGGCGCGACCGGCTCGTTATGGGCTTATCTGGATCCGCTGGGCCGCAGTGCCGGGTTCGACGCCGAATCGGTGCAAATGCTGATTTCGCTGGTGCTGCTGATGCAGGTGATCGGCGGTTCGGTTGCAGGAATCGTGGTGCGCAAAGGCAATGCGGTAGCGATATTGGTCGCTTGCTCGCTGCTGCAGGCCGGCGTCGCGCTGGCAATCTACGCGATCGGCGGCCCGGCCATGACGCGCTTTGCGGTATTGTGCGCCGCCTTCGGCTTCGTCTGGCTGTTCCTGATGCCGTTTCACATCCGCCTGGCGTTCCAGGCCGACCCGGCGGGCCGGGTGGCGGTGCTGGTGCCGGCCTTGCAATTGCTGGGCGTTGCCTTTGGGCCGCTGCTGGCTTCTTTCTTCGTGAACGGCGACGATGCGAAGCCGGTGCCCGTGGTCTGCGCCAGCTTTGCAATCGGCGCAGTTTGCTTGCTGCTTTTCGGACGCAAGCGTTTCGCCAAGACGGCGACGAAAGGGGACGCGGCTGCAAATGTGAATGTAGATAAATTCTGCGGCAAGGTAGTGTTGATTGTCGGCGCCTCGTCCGGCATGGGCCGGGTACTGGCCTTGCGGCTGGCGGCGGCGGGCGCCTTGCTTGCCGTCACCGCGCGCCGCCAGGAGCGGCTGACGGCGCTGCAGGCGGAAATCGAGAGGCACGGCGGTTCCTGCCTGGCGCTGGCGGCCGATGCGCAGAACAGCGCCGCTGCCGAACAAGTCGTGGCGGCCTGCGTCGAACGCTATGGCCGGATCGATCTGGTCATGCTCAACGCCGGCGGCGCGCCGGCGCTGGACATGCGCAAGATGACGGCGAACCAGGTCAACGACTACATGCGCTCGAACTACGACGTGGTGGTGAACTACCTGTTCCCGGTGCTGCAACGGATGGCGCGGCAAGGCGGCGGCATGGTGGCGCATACGAATTCGCTGGCCGGTTTCCTCGGCGTGCCGCTGCAGGGGCCGTACTCCGCCGCCAAGGCCGCCACACGCCTGTTGATCGACACCTGTCGCATCGAGTTCGCCCAGTACGGCATCAAGTTCGTCACCGTCTATCCCGGCTTCGTGGCGACCGAGAAGACTGCCGAAGACGGCATGCCGGCGCCGCTCGAGATATCCGAGGAATGCGCGGTCGATCACATCCTGTACGCGCTGCGCCGCGAACGCTCGGATTACCTGTTTCCGTTTGTCATGCGCTGGCTGATCCGGCTGGCGCTGGTGCTGCCGAAGGCGATTACCAATCGCATTTTGGCCGGCGAAATGCCGCCGTTGCCGCCGCTTGAATCCACATGCGAAAGCAACGCCGGTTCCAATTCCAACAACAAGACCGTTGCTTCAATCTCGGAGTGAAGATGGGCCCAGGATTAAGAATTTTCGGCATGACCTCGCTCACGTTGCTGTTCATGTGCGCTTGCAGCCCGACGCCGGAGCCGCCGACGCCGGAACAGGTTTCCGCTGCCGAAAGCGCCCGGCCAACCGATCCCGAATTATCGAAAATCTACCAGCGCTCGTGCATCAGCTGCCATACCGTGCCGGCCAGCACCGCTCCGCTGGCGGGTTTGGAAGCGGCATGGAAACCGCGTCTGCAACAAGGCATGCCGACGCTGGTGCAACATGCGAAGAACGGCTACAAGGCGATGCCGCCGAAAGGCCTATGCAGCGACTGCAGCGATCTGGATTTGCAAAAGCTGATTGAGTTCATGGCTGCGCCGAGACCACCGATGAAGGACAAAGCATGATGAAAAATTCGCGCAGAACAGCGATCAAGGCAGGCGTCGCACTGGGAGCGGTCGGCGGCTTGGGCCTGCTGGCGGAATTGCTCAAGGAGCCGGTCGAACAGATACCGAGCGTCGCGCCGCCTGCTGCCGGCAAGCCGGTCTGGAGCAACTGGTCGGGAATCAATCGCTGCCAACCGGCGGCGCTGCTGACGCCGCAAGACGAGCAGGGGATCGTCGACATCGTGCGTAGCGCGAGCGGCAGCCTGCGCTGTGTCGGCGCGGGGCACTCGTTCACGGCGCTGGTGCCGACCGACGGCACGCTGATATCCTTGGACCAGTTGGCGGGCATCGTCGAGCATCAGGGCTTTAACGTGCGCGTCAAGGGCGGCACGCGTCTGGCGCAACTGGAGCGCGAATTGGATGCGCTCGGCCTGGCCTTGCATAACCAGGCCGATATCGACGCGCAATCGTATGCCGGCGCAATCAGCACCGCAACCCACGGCACCGGCCGCGAGTTGCAGGCGCTGCACGCCAAAGTGCAGGCGCTGCGCATCGTCACGCCCAGCGGCCAGACCATCGAATGCAGCACCGTCAACCAGCCGGACTTGCTGCATGCGGCGCAGGTGTCGCTGGGCAGCCTGGGCGTGATTACCGAGGCGACCATCGAAGTGGTGCCGGCCTTCCGCCTGCATCGCAAGGTTTCGTTGATGCCGCTGGAGGAAATGCTGACCAGTGCCCCCAGCTTGGCAACGCAGAATCGCCACTTTGAATTTTTCTATCTGCCGTTCACCGGCTATGCGGCAGCCATTACCCATAACGTCTATGAGGGCGACGCTGTGTCGCGTCCGCCGTCGGCCGACGAATCGATGTTGCACGACTTGCGGCAACTGCGCGACTGGGCCGGGCGCTTCCCGGCGCTGCGGCGCTGGCTGGCGCAAAAATTGATCGATCCGGCGCTAACCGAAGAAGCCAGGGATCGTTCGTGGAAATTGCTGTCGACTTCGCGTCCGAGCAAATTCAACGAGACCGAATTCCACGTGCCGCAAGAAGCCGGCATCGCCTGCGTCAGGGAAGTGATTCAAGCACTGGAGCGCCATAACGACGCCTACTTCCCGGTGGAATTCCGCTTTGTCAAAGCGGACGACGCCTGGCTGAGTCCGTTCTATCGGCGCGACGCCTGTTCGATCGCCGTGCACGCTGCCGGCGGCGAAGCCTATCGCTATTTTGCCGACGACATCGAACCGATTTATCGGAAATATCAAGGCCGCCCGCATTGGGGTAAATTGCATACGCACCGGGCGAGCGATTTTGCCGGCCTCTATCCGAGGTGGAAAGATTTCCTGGAAATTCGCAAGCAATACGATCCGACAGGCCGCATGTTGAATCCGCATCTGCGCCAAGTATTCGGGGTGGCGACATGATCGCGCCGAAGCGGCGCGCGCTCTTGGCCGCAGCCGGCATCGGCGCGCTCGGCATCTGGGCCGCCAGGCCGCGCGCCAACGGCGCGCCGCACACGCCGTATTTCGCCGACCTGGCGCAAGCGCTGAAACGCGCCGGGATCGCCACGCCGACCTTGGTCGTCGACCGCGCTCAATTGCTGCGCAATGCCGCGCAAGTGATGGCCAATGTCAAGAGCCGCATGGACGTGCGCCTGGTGGTGAAATCCCTGCCCTGCCAAGCCCTGATCGATACCGTCGCCGCCGTCACACATAGCAGGAAAATGATGCTGTTCAGCCTGCCGCAATTGAATTTGATGGCCAAGGGCGACAACGACATCTTGCTGGGCAAGCCGATGCCGGTCGCTGCCGCCGCCAGCTTCTACCAGCACGCGACGGCGGCCAACGACGGCTTTGCCGCCGAACGCCAATTGCAATGGTTGATCGATACGCCGGAACGGCTGGCGCAATACCGCGACTTGGCGCGGCAACAAGCGCTCGACCTGCGCATCAACCTGGAGATCGATGTCGGCTTGCATCGCGGCGGCATTCCCGACCTCGACACGCTGCATCGCATGCTGGCGATTTTGCAAAGCGAGCCGCGCCTGCAATGGTCCGGCATGATGGGTTACGACGCCCATATCGCGAAAATCCCCGATCTTCCCGGCCTGCGGACGGCGGCCCTGACGCACGCGCGGGAGGTGTACGCGCGCTTTGCCGCCGAAACGCTGAACATGTTAAAAAGCCCGAATCGGAAACCGAGCTTCAACGTCGCCGGTTCCCCCACGTATCGTTTGTACGACGGCTCGGGAATCGAGAACGAATTGTCGATCGGTTCGGCAATGGTCAAGGCCAGCGATTTCGATTTGGCCAGCCTCGACGACCTGAAGCCGGCGGTGTTCATCGCAACCCCCGTGCTGAAGGTGATGGAAAAATTCTCGATGCCGTATGGCGTCGAGGCAATCGGGACTGCAGCGCGCCTGTGGGACCCAAACCAGCGAAAAGCCGTCTTCATCTACGGCGGCAATTGGCTGGCCGACCCCGTATCGCCAGGCGGCTTGCGCGCCAGCGGCTTGTATGGCACGTCGTCGAACCAACAACTGCTGAGCGCATCGGGCGTCCAGCAATTGCAGCCGGACGACATCGTGTTTTTCCGGCCAAGGCAAAGCGAAGCAGTGTTGCAGCAATTCGGCGATATCGCCGTCTACGAAAATGGAAAGATCGCGGAGTCGTGGCCGGTATTTCCGGCCACAGGATAGGGAATCAAAACGCAGTATAGGCGAGCATAAAGGACCAGAGCCAACTCGCCGCCAGTGTCAATGACAGGTAGATATCGACTTGAAATTAACGACAATGATAGGGACCAAGGAGGAAACATGAAATTCGCAAAACGTAAAATCGCTGTTTGCACATCGCAGGCAATCGTATTGATGGCAGCATGGCCTTGTCTGGCATATGCGGACGATCAAGATGCGGTGCAGACCATCACAGTGACCGCGCAAAGTCGTTCTCAGGAGGCGCAAGCGGTGCCGATCCCGTTTCAGACCATGAACGCGAGCCAACTGGACAAATTGGCCGCGACCAGTCTGGATAGCTTGAATGGCTATATCCCCGGCCTGGCCGTCGATGGCAGCCAGGCGACCCAACCGTTCTATTACTTGCGCGGCGTGGGCACGAACGATTTCGGTATCGGCACCGACTCGCCGGTGGGCGTCTACATCGACGGCGTGTATAGCGGCAAGACCGGCGGCGCGTTGATGAATTTCAACGACGTGCAGCGCATTGAAGTCTTGAAGGGACCGCAAGGAACCCTGTTCGGGCGCAACAGCGCTGCCGGAGCCATTTCCGTCGTTTCCAATGCGCCCTCGGACGAACTGGAGGCCGAAGCCACGTTGCGCGGCGGAAATTACGGCTCCTACTATCTGGCCGGCTTGTTGAACGTGCCGTTGAATGCGGATTTCGATTTGCGCTTCAACGTGGTCGACAACCAGAGCAACGGTTGGTTGAAAGATAGCGGCACGGGCCAAAATTATGCGAATGCCAACGATTGGGGCACGCGCACCGCGCTGTTGTGGAAAGGACCGGATCAACTAAAGGCCGTGCTGACCTGGGAACACGAAAGCCTGAACCAAATGGCCCGGCCTGCGATGTCGCTGATTCCGGTTTCCGCGTCGGGAACGGCGCCCGCTTTTCCGGCCAATCCGGCGACCTATGTCAACCCGCTCAATAGCCCACTATACAACGACGGCGTCAGCCCGAACAAGGAAACGCGCACCTTCAACGGCGTCTCGCTGCGGATCGAAAAACCTTTGCAGTGGGCGGATTTCACATCGACCACTGCATATCGGCATTTCAATTCGTACAATCTGGAAGACGAAGATGGCACGAACAACTACGTAACTTTCCTGGACATCGCGAATATCGAAAAGAACACCACCTGGCAGCAGGAATTCAAGCTGGCCGGCAAGAACGAAACGGTCGACTGGGTGGCCGGCGTCAGCATGTTCCATGAAGATGCGTATCAGGACAACCAAGCCAATACCAATACCGACACCTACAATACCGTCGCCAACAATACCACGGGCGTGCCGTTGTTCACCGCGCTCAACGCTGGCGCCAGCCAGTATGGTTTGCCGTTGAATTTCCTCGGCAATTCGTGGCAGGAAAATATGTACAACAACGGCGTATACAAATCCGTCGCCGCCTACGGCGACGTGATCTGGCATCTGCAGCCCAAGCTGAACCTGACCACCGGCTTGCGGTTGACGCGCGACAGCAAGGAATTCACCTGGGACTACCCGACCCGTATCGCCACGGCCTTGGATAGCACCATCGCGGCTGCCAACCAGTACGGCTTTTTCACCGGGCAGAGCCAGGCGCTGGCCGCATTGACGCAGAATTTCCTGATCGATGCCAGCGCGCCCGCTTCGCACATGAACCTGAGTCGGAGCTGGAACGACGCCAGCCCCCGGCTGGTGCTCGACTACCACTATACGCCCGATATCATGAGCTATGCGTCGATCACCAAGGGCTACCAATCAGGCGGCTTCAACTCGGAATTCATGGGGCAGCAATTCCAGCCGGAAACCGTGTGGAACTACGAGGCCGGCGTCAAGAGCTACTTCAAGAGCATCAAGTTGATGGTGAATGCGTCGGTCTTCCACTACAAATTCACCAATCTGCAATCTCTGACGCTGGTGCAGGCGACCGGCAACCCGATACCGTCGTACGAAGTGACGAATGCCGACCAGAGCGCGAACGGCCTGGACCTGGATATCCATTGGCAGCCGACGCGCAATCTGCGCCTGTACGCGAATGCGGAATACATCGACCAGAAATATGGAACCTACACCGTGCCGAACGGCCCGGACCTGACCGGACAGGCAGTGGGCACGCCGTTCTGGAGCGGCGCTGCCGGAATCGACTACAGCTGGTACGATGTGTTGGACGGTGTCGTCAACCTGGATGTGCAACATGCCTATACCGGCGCGACCCGTTGCAACGACGATTCCGCCGCGCAAATGACCTGCCTTTCCACGCCCGCCGTCACCATCGGCGGCGCGCAAAACCGCACCGACTTGCATTTCGGCTGGCAACGCAACGACCGCCGTTGGGGATTGGCGTTGTATGTGAACAATCTTTTCAACCAGCGTTACGTGGTGGACGGCAATCCGGTTTCCGCAGTATTGGGCACACCCTACGCCTACGTGACGGCGCCGCGCCTGATGGGGCTGCAACTGAACGTGAGGATGTAGGACGGCGATACCTTCGTCATGGTATCGACGAAACTTGCGAGCATGGATGGGCGCATCCGCCCATCCATGCGTGAATGAAGACACTCGGATTGCTCATAAAGGTTGGGTATGGCAAAGTCAGTTCTGGTAACCGGGGGCAGCGGATTTGTAGCAAGCCATTTGATCCAGCAGTTATTGGAAGGCAATGACACGGTTCATACGACCGTGCGCAGCGTAGCCAATCAATCCAAGGTTCGCCCGCTGGAAGAAATGCAGAAAAAATACCCGGGGCGCTTGCGGCTGTATGAGGCCGACCTCTTGAAGCCGCGCTCCTTCGATGCGGCAATGGACGCTTGCACCGTCGTCTATCACGTCGCCTCGCCTTTCATGCTGCCGGAAAAAATCAAGGACGGGCAACGGCAAATGCTCGAACCTGCGCTGCTTGGAACCCGCAATGTGCTCGACAGCGTTAATCGCGCCGCAAGCGTAGAAAGAGTCGTTCTCACCTCGACCGTCGGCGCGATTTTCGGCGATTACATCGACGTCATGAGCATGGAAAACCAGACTCTGTCGGAACAGTATTTCAATACCAGCAGCAACATCGAAAATAACCCCTATCACTATGCCAAGGTAATGGCAGAGCAGGAAGCCTGGCGGATATGCAACGCGCAAAATCGCTGGCGCATGGTCGTGCTCAATCCCGGATTGATACTCGGCCCTTCCCTCACCCCGGCGTCCGAATCGGGAAGCCTGTTCCTGCTGGACGAGCTGATGAAAGGGTACTTCTTTTACGGCGTGCCCAACCTGAGCTTTACGACTGTCGATGTGCGCGACGTGGCCGTTGCGCATATCAAAGCTGCCGAAAAAGCGGAGGCGAACGGCAGATATATCCTGGCGGAAAAGCAAATGGTGTCTTTTCTGGAGATTGCGAAGATCATTCGGACAGTGCATAAACGTCCGTATTTGCTGGGCAGTCACCAAATACCGGATTGGCTCGTCAGAGCCATCGGGCCATTATTTGGATTGACGCAAGACTACATCGGAAAACACTTGGGGATACGCTTCCAGGTGGACAATCGGCGCAGTATCGATGAACTCGGCATCGCATATAAGCCTATTCGGGAGACATTGATCGACCACTACCGTAGTTGGGAGGAGCTGCATAACCGCGCGAATCGGTGAAGCCGGCGTGTGGGAGCGCAACAGGGTAGCGAGAGGCGCGACAGAAACCGATCGTGGCCGCTGCACAGCTTCAAGTGTTGCAATCTCTTTCGACCCTGGCCCATATTCGCGCTCGACTATTTTGTCGGCGGCACGGCAAAGTAACCCATGCGATGGGACAATGATTCTGCCTCGCGGCGCAGGTAATGCGCCATCTCGCCATCAAGCGTGCTGTCAAAGCTTCCGGAATACCCCATCAAGGCGATCACAAGACAGATCGCGCCGGTATGGTCGAATACCGGCGCGGCAAGCGTGTGAATACCGGGAACCGGCCTATCCAACGCATGGTCCATGCCGCGCGACGCGATTTGCCCAAGCTGCTCATGGTACGCTTTTTGGGTTGGTGAACGCGCCGATTCGGGGCTTGAAAATTGCGCCTCGCCTGCCAGGCGGATGCCATCTTGTTGCAACAGGTTGGCTAGTATCTCGGTCGACAAGTGCGCAGCAAATACCCTGCCGATTGCGGTATTGACCAATGAAAGAACGGTTCCGATGCGCAAGCTGACGTGCAGCGGCCGCATGGATTCTTCCAACTGAACCACGGTCGGCCCCAGCGGCCCCAGCACGGCTGTCGCCACGCTGAGTCGGGTGAGATTGGCGATCTCGAGGATTTTCTGTTCCGCCTCCCTGGTCGGCGACAGTCGCTGCAACGCGAGCAAACCCAGTTCCAGACTGAGAGGCCCGGCTGAAAAGCATCCGTCCTCGCTGCGGGTCAGGATGCCGGTCTTGACCAGGCTGACCAGGTGCGCAAAAGCCTTGGCGGTGGGCATGCCGGCGGCCTGCGCAAGATCGCGCAGCGACAAGGGCATGCCGGCAGAAGCTAGCGCGGCAAGCAATTCTCCACTGCTTTCGAGCGCCTGGATTCCGCGCTGCGGTTTGCCGTCGCTGACCGAGGCGATTGGATCGGGGGAAAATTCTGGTGCAGACAACACGTTCGATGTCCTCATGTATTGACCGCAAGGGCGGCGCTGATGGCTTTTGCGGTGCGCTCCAGCGGGATTGCCACCACGCCATTCCATTTGACGTCGATCGAGCCGCTTGCGCCGATGATCGTCAGTGCCAGGCATAGTTGACCGTTCCGGTCGCATACCGGCGCGCACAGGCTGCTGATTCCGGGGCTTGGCGTATTGATGCTGCGTTCCATGCCTCTTTTACGGATCTCGGCCAAACGCGACTCGAAGGCGATCTGCTCCGCTTGCGATGCTTGGATAGAAAGATCGCCGCCTTGTTGACCGGCGAGCAGAATCTTGCGCTCTTCCGCCGACGCATACGCACAGAATACCCGTCCGGTGGAGGTCGTTTGCAGCGCCATGACGGTGCCGATATGCAAGTTCACATGTAAGGGAAGTCCGGCGTGCTCGTAGCGCACGATGGTCGGCCCTTTCGGGCCTGGCATGCAAACAGCCACGCTGTAACCGACTTGTTGGGCCAGCGCACGCACTTGCGGCATGGCGGCGCGGTAGGCAGCAGTCTGTTCCAGGCGCAGCAAACCCAGCCGCAAGGCCAGCGGCCCCGGTTCGTAGTCGCCGGAAATTGGATCGCGTTTCACCAGTCCCATTCGGCCAAGACTGACCAGGTAGGTGAATGCCTGTGCCGACGGCATATTGGCGGCGGCGCCCAAATCGCTCAAGCCTATCGGTCGCCGCGCGCTGGCAAGCGCTTGCAGCAAGCGCGCGCCGACTTCGACGCTTTGGATGCCGCGTTGCTGCTTTTGCTCACTTTTGCTCTCTAAGTCGCCGTCCGCCGCTGCCGTCGATGATGCCACTTTGCTCATTTCATGTTCCCAGGAAGTCAACTGCGCCAACGCCCCATGATAAAGGAAATTTGCATCGAATCCGCCGCAATGAACCGCGGCAGCCACCAAATTATATTTGCAAATACCAAATGTATTTGTTCTTGACAAACGCCATTCCCAATCCTATTATCCATTTGCCCGATAAATTTTCGATTACATAACCAGGGTGAGACGAGCTCTATCGCCGCAATCCGCATCGGACTGCCGGCAGGCGTTGCCTCATCCCAACGTTCAAGGAAGAACCATGAGCAAAGCCTTTGCCTCGCAAGCCGATCTGGAAGAAAAGAAAATCACCTTCACGCGTTTGTCGGAAAACGCCTGGGCGTATACCGCCGAGGGCGACCCGAACTCCGGCGTGATTGTCGGCGACGATAGCGTGTTGATCGTCGATACCACCGCCACCCCGGCGATGGCGCAAGACTTGATCGCGCGGATCCGCACGATTACCGACAAGCCGATCAAACATATCGTGCTGTCGCACTACCACGCGGTGCGGGTGCTGGGCGCATCGGCGTATTTCAAGGAAGGCGCGCAGCAAATCATCGCCAGCCGTGGAACCTATGAAATGATCGTCGAGCGCGGCGACGCCGACATGAAGTCGGAAATCGAGCGCTTTCCGCGCCTGTTTTCCGGGGTTGAAACGGTTCCCGGCCTGACCTGGCCGACGCTGGTCTTTGAGAAAGAAATCACGCTGTTCCTCGGCAAACTCGAAGTCAAGATCATGCACCTGGGCGCCGGCCATACCAAGGGCGATACGATCGTCTGGATTCCATCGCAAAAAGTCCTGTTTTCGGGTGATCTGGTCGAGTTCGGCGCGGCCTGCTATTGCGGCGACGCGCAACTGGAGCAATGGCCGGACACGCTGGAAGCCTTGCGCAATCTCGGAGCAGAAAAGCTGGTGCCCGGCCGTGGCCCGGCGATGTTCGATACGGATGAGGTCAATGTCGGCATCGACTATACCAAGGACTTCGTCACCACGCTGTTGCAACAGGGCCGCGAAGCCGTTGCGCAGAAAATGGATTTGAAGGCCGCGATGGCGCATGCGCGCAAGGCGATGGACCCCAAGTTCGGGCAAGTATTCATCTATGAACACTGCCTGCCATTCGACGTTTCGCGCGCCTACGACGAGGCCAGCGGTATTGCGCATCCGCGCATCTGGACCGCGCAGCGCGACAAGGAAATGTGGTCGGCATTGCAGCACTAGTGTGGTGCTTAGCATTTGACGAACCAGTAGCACTTCAGCAGCGGCACACAGATGCCGCGCCCCGAAACGTCGGCCCGTCGCTGCATCGGCGATGGCGTCGGCGATCCGCCAAAAATATGGAGACAGCATGACCAGCATCCAAATCAGCGAACCGGCCTTGCAGTCGGTCGCCGCAATCGATCCGCCGCGCACCGACGGCACGCTTTACCGCAAGGTTTCGCTACGCATCATTCCTTTTCTATTTATTTGTTACGTAATATCGTTCCTGGACCGCATCAACATCGGCTTCGCGCAATTGCAGATGAAGCAGGATCTCGGCTTCAGCGATGCCATGTACGGCCTGGGCGCTGCCGTGTTCTATATCGGCTACGTGCTGTGCGAGGTGCCCAGTAATCTGCTGCTGGAGCGATTCGGCGCCCGCAAGACCTTCACGCGCATCATGGTATTGTGGGGGGTGGCATCGGTGGGAATGATGCTGGTCTCGGCCCCGATTCATTTCTATACGATGCGCTTCATGCTCGGCGTGTTCGAGGCGGGATTTTTCCCCGGCATCGTGCTGTACCTGACTTATTGGTATCCTTCCGTGCGGCGCGCCGGAGTGATTTCCGTCTTCTTCGCCGGCGTCGCCGTGGCCGGCGTTCTGGGCGGCCTGATCTCGGGCTGGATCATGCGCGACATGGCCGGTGTATTCGGCATACGCGGCTGGCAATGGATGTTTGTCATCGAAGGCGCGCCGGCAATTCTGCTGGCACTGGTCGCATATTTCTATCTGGACGACAGCCCAGCACAGGCAAGCTGGCTCGACAGCGAAGAAAAGCGGCGGCTCGCCGATAATCTCGCAAACGATCCGCGCCACGCCGAGGGCGATACCCGCCATTCGCTTGGCGTCGCTCTGACGAATCCGCGCGTGTACTTGTTCGCCTTTATTTACTTTTCACTGACTTGCGCGTCGCTCACCTTGAATTTCTGGATGCCGCTGATGATTCGCGATTTCGGCGTGAAGGATATTGTCCTGATCAGTTTGTATACGGCGATTCCGAACGCAATCGGCGCAATCGGCGTGATCCTGATTGCCCGCCATTCAGATCGCAAGGCGGAGCGCCGCAAACATTTCGCGCTATGCGCAGTGGGCGGCGCACTGGCACTGGCACTGTTGACGCTGCACCCGGGAAGCCTGGTCGCGACCCTCGCCATACTGTCGGCGGCTGCCGTGCTGATCTTTTCCGCACTGCCGATTTTTTGGGCGGTCCCGACCACCTATCTATCGGGAAAATCATCGGCTGCGGGCATCGCGATGATCAGCAGCATCGGCATTACCAGTGGCATAGTCAGCCCCTGGGTCATCGGCATCATCAAGACGCATACCGGCAACATGGACAACGCACTCTATCTATTAAGCATCTTGCTGGTAATGAGCGCAATTGCCCTGATAGCCGGCGTGCACGCCAAACATCCCGTCAAACATCCGTAACCGGCGCAGGAGACGACATGCAAAAGACCTATAGCTATTCAAAATTTCCCTATACCGTGCCGGATGAAATCGGCAGCGGCGCGATGCGACGCTACCCGGTGGTGGTGGTCGGCGCGGGGCCGGCGGGACTGGCGGCGGCCATCGATTGCCGCATGCAGAACATTCCGGTGCTCTTGCTCGACGACGACGACACCGTGTCGGTGGGCTCGCGCGGCCTTTGCTACGCCAAGCGGGCAATCGAAGTATTGGACCGGCTGGGCTGCGGCGACCCGGTCATGGAAAAAGGCGTGAGCTGGAATGTCGGCCGCACCTTCTTCCGCGAGGACGAAGTGTTCAGCTTCAATCTGCAGCCGGAAGACGGCCAGAAGCGTCCGGGCATGGTCAATCTTCAACAGTATTACCTGGAAGATTACATGGTGCAGCGGGCGCTCGCAGCGGGGGTGTCGATGCGCTGGAAGAACAAGGTCGTATCGGTCCAGGAACAAGAAAGCGGCGTCAAATTGACGGTCGAAACACCGGACGGCACCTATCAGATCGAAGCAGACTGGCTGATCGTGGCCGACGGCGCGCGCAGCCCGATCCGCAATATGCTGGGACTGGAAACCGAAGGCAAGATTTTTACCGATCGCTTCTTGATCGCCGATGTCGTGATGAAGGCCGACTTTCCGGCGGAACGCTGGTTCTGGTTCGACCCGCCGTTCCACCCGAACCAGTCGGTGCTGTTGCATCGCGAAGCCGACAATGTCTGGCGCATCGATTTCCAACTCGGCTGGGATGCCGATCCGGTGGAAGAGAAAAAACCGGAAAACGTGATTCCGCGCATCAAAGCGATGCTGGGCGATGAGCGCGAATTCGAACTGGAATGGGTCAGCGTATATACCTTCCAGTGTCGCCGCATGAGCAGCTTCCGGCACGGCAAATGCCTGTTCGTCGGCGACGCCGCGCATCAAGTATCGCCGTTCGGCGCGCGCGGCGCCAATTCCGGCTTGCAGGACACCGACAATCTGGTCTGGAAGCTCAAACTGGTGATGGACGGCAAAGCGCCCGACCGGCTGCTCGACACCTATTCGGACGAGCGTTGTTTCGCCGCTGACGAAAATCTGATGAATTCGACCCGTTCGACCGATTTCATCACACCCAAAAGCAAGACCAGCAAGACCTTCCGCAACGCCGTGTTGAACCTGGCGGACAAGCATGCATTTGCCCGCAAGCTGGTCAACTCGGGACGGCTGTCGGTGCCGGCCATCTTGGAAAATTCCCGCCTCAATACGCCCGACACGGATCAATTTTCCGGGGACATGGTGCCCGGCGCGCCGATGGACGACGGCCCGATCAAAGTCGGCACCCAAGACGGTTGGTTGATCGATCAGCTCGGCAACCGTTTCCAAGGCTTGTATTTCTGCGATGACGCGGCAGCGATTCCAGATAGCATTTTGGCGCAATTCGCGTCGCTGGCCGATGGCAAAATGCCGATTGAAGCGCTGGTGGTGGCGCGCCAGCCGGGCCAGGCAGTGAACGCCAAAGTCTTGCACGATACCAGCGGCGCAATCGCCAGGCGCTACGATGCGCAAGAGGGAACCTATTACCTTGCGCGCCCGGATCAGCACGTCGCCGCGCGCTGGCGCACGCTCGACCCTGTCCGCGTGCAACACGCGCTGGCCCGTGCCACTTGCAACCTCTGACAGGAAACCATCATGACACTGATTCTGGAGCCGAATTTCCGTGAACCCGGCAAACGTTATTTCCGTGAATTCTCGCCCGGCGACGACTTTTACGAAGCGCTGATCGACACGCATGGCGACTTGTCGGACGAACAAAGCGCCTTATTGAATGCGAAATTGATATTATTATTAGCCAATCATATCGGTGATATCCAGGTCCTGCGCACGGCGCTGCGCCTAGCCCGAGAAGATATTTAAACTGGTTGTTCCGACTTTTTTGTGGGTAAGGAAGCGCATTTGCGCAAGTTTGGTAAAGACCTCGTCGTTCCCGCGAAAGCGGGAATCCATAGTGAGGCAAGTCGGGCGAATTCCGTATGGGTCCCCGCCTTCGCGGGGAAGACGGTGGGTTATGCTGACGTTCTTACCCACAAAATACTCGGATGAACCTTTAAACTAAACATCAGGAAGAACTGTCCTTGGAGACTCTCATGAAAATCAAGAAAATTCACCACGTCGCGTATCGCTGCGTCGACGCAAAAAAGACCGTCGAGTGGTACGGCAAGTATCTCAATATGGATTTCATCCTGGCCATCGCCGAGGACCAAGTGCCGTCGACCAAGGAACCGGATCCGTATATGCATGTGTTTCTCGATGCCGGCGACGGCAATGTTTTGGCCTTCTTCGAGTTGCCGACCAAGCCGCCGATGGGGCGCGATGTCAATACGCCGGAATGGACACAACATCTTGCGCTGCAGGTCGAAACCATCGACGAGATGATGGACACCAAGGCCAAATTGGAAGCCGATGGCATCAACGTGGTGGGACCAACCGATCACACGATTTTCAAGTCCATCTACTTCTTCGATCCCAGCGGTCATCGTCTGGAATTGGCAGTCAATACCGGCACCCCGAAGATGTCCAAGATGCTCGACGAGGTCAAGTGGGCAATGCTCGACGAATGGGCCTTGACCAAGAAAGCGCCCAACCACGCGCGCTGGATGCACGATAACAGCTACGCCGGAGAATCAGCGTGAAACTTGCTACCCTAAAACACGGCGGACGCGACGGCACGCTGGTGGTGGTCAATCGCGCGCTGACCCATTGCCGCGCGGTGCCGGCCATCGCACGCACGCTGCAGGCGGCGCTGGACGCATGGGATATTTGCGAACCGCAACTGCAACAGGTGTATGAAGCGCTCAACCGCGATGCCTCGCCCGGCGCCGAAGTATTCGACCCGCGCAAATGTCACTCGCCCCTGCCTCGCGCCTATCAATGGGCGGACGGCTCGGCCTACGTGAACCACGTGGAATTGGTGCGCCGGGCACGCCACGCGGAATTGCCGCCGGAATTTTGGACCGACCCGCTGATGTACCAAGGTGGATCGGACTCCTTTGTCGGGCCGTTTGACGCAATCTACGCGCTGACCGAAGAATGGGGCATCGACCTGGAAGCGGAAGTCGCCGTCATCACCGGCGACGTGAAAATGGGAGCCGGCAGCGATCAATGCGCACCGGCAATCCGGTTGCTGATGCTTGCCAACGATGTGTCCCTGCGCAACCTGATCCCGGCGGAACTGGCCAAGGGCTTTGGATTTCTGCAATCAAAGCCGGCGACTGCGTTTAGCCCGATCGCCATCACGCCCGACGAGCTGGGCGCGGATTGGCACGACGGCAGAGTGCATCGCCCCTTGACTGTGCACATCAATGGCCAGATGTTTGGCCGACCGGATGCAGGAAGCGACATGGTGTTCAATTTCCCGCAATTGATTGCCCATGTTGCCAAGACCAGGGAAATTGAAGCAGGCTCCATCATCGGATCCGGTACTGTGTCCAATAAGCAAGGGGGACTGCACGGCTCGTCGATCGCCACTGGCGGCGTCGGCTATTGTTGCCTGGCCGAGGTGCGCATGTATGAGACGATCGAGACGGGGAAGCCGCAAACCCCCTTCTTGATATTTGGCGATACGGTCCGCATTGAAATGCTGGATCGGGATGGAAAAAGCATTTTTGGCGCCATTGAACAACAAGTTCAATGCCCGTCGCCCGATAACGCAGGCACGAACAACTGAATATGGGCTTGCACGTGGTTGTGTAGCGCTATGCCGAACCATGAAGGTCGGGTTGCCGTCTTTGAGGTAACCTGATCTTTTCGGCGACTCCTTTTTGACAATCTCACCGTCGGGATACTACATTGTTGCGCGACCGCAACAAATAGTTAAATTCCGCAAATTAATTTCCATACGGAAAATTTGAGGTATAATTTTTTCGTACTAGGAGATTCTGCTGATCTAACAAATCATTTTTCCGGGGTGGCCAATATGCCGACCGGAGAAGTTCGGCGAAAATCTTCCGCTTCCTAAGCCCAGCCGCCCGATTCCTGCGACCGGCACGTTTTCAAGTCGGCCAAATCCCGCCGCGCATTCCCCCAAAAAATCAGTTCTCTTGTGTTGTTTTGCCATGGGCAAATTTGTTGCGCTTATTGCAATTATTGCAATTTGCAACGAATTAATTGCAGGCTTGCCCAACTCGACTGCACGACATTGCGGCGCACCGCAATTGGCTCACCAAGTGGAGCGAGTTGTGAAATCGAGCTCTGCTGGCGATAGTCGTTTGCCACCGGCGCGCATGCATCGATCGAGATGATTTTACGGGAAGCGCATCGTGGAAAGCGCGGCGTTTTCGGCGATTTTTGTTTCTTTGCTTTTACCCGTTTAAACACCATTGAAGGTCACTGGAGGTCACAATGAATACACTCAGAATAAAGTCGACAATTTGCGCGGCAAGCTTGAAGGCATTGCCGCTGGCGCTAGCACTGGCCGCTGGCGCAGCGCATGCCGACGACGCTAGCAACATGTTTTCGTATAGCGGCTTCGGCACACTGGGCGAGGCGCAAACAAGTTCCAACGCGGGAGAATATATACGCGACCGCCAGCCTGGCGGCGCGAACAAAAATCCCGATTTCAATGTCGACTCCAATCTCGGCCTGCAACTGACCGGCGTTGCAACCAGCTGGTTGTCGGGCACCGTGCAGGTGCTCAGTATGGAGCGCGGCGACAAAAACTACATCACCACTGACGCCGAGTGGGCCTTCTTAAAACTTCAACCTTTCGAGGGCCTGTCGATCCGCGCTGGCCGTACGGACCTGCCGATGTTCGCGATCTCGGATTTCCGCAACGTCGGTTATGCCAACACTTGGCTGCGTCCACCCAACGAGGTGTATGGCTTGGCTTTGCTGGAGCGGCTGCAAGGCGTGGATGTGAGCTACCACCTGCCGATCGCCTCCACTAAACTGGACGTCACGGCGCTGGCGGGCACGAGTTTCTTCTACGGGGCCGGAGGGACGGTGGCTACCGTGAATAACGTCAAGGGCTTGAACCTTCAGTGGGAAACCGAATGGGCGACGTTGCGCATAGGTCGGATCGAAGGAGATGTGCAACTCCCTGGGGGGAGCGATCACTATGCCTTCACTGGTATCGGCGCCATAGTCGACCGCGACAACGTGGTGACCCAGGCTGAGTTCGTGACCCGTCGCTCCGCCAATAACGGAAGCCTCGTCAACGCTGACGGCTGGTACGTGCTTGGCGGTTATCGGTTCAACTCGATACTGCCCTACGTGTCGTATGCCAGCGAGAAACCCAAGACGCCCGGATACCCGGTCCATTTGAACGGTAGTCAGTCGACGCTTGCGCTCGGCATGCGCTGGGATGCATGGAAATCGGCGGCGCTCAAGTTTCAGATCGAGCGCGTCAACACCGATGGCACAGCGGGCGTCAGTTTCGCAACTCCCTTGCTGCCTGGCCCTCCCGGAGCGCCGCCCGCGGGCAGTCCGGTCACGCAGCCAGTCACCGTGTTCAGCGTTGCTGTCGATTACGTATTCTAAGCGAGGGAATAATTATGCAAATTACACACAACATGGCTACCGCTGTATTCGTTGCCGGATTATTTGCCGCCTCGCTGCCAGCGGCAGCCGATGTGGTCGTCGTCGTTTCCGCAAAAAGCGCCGCAACTGCGCTTACTGAAGAACAGGCATCCGATATATTTTTGGGAAAAGCCAACACGCTGCCGGGCGGTGGGCAAGCTGTTCCGGTGGATCAACCGGACGGTTCTCCGGCTAGGGAATTATTTTATTCCAAAGCAGTCGGCAAGAGCACCGCGCAGTTGAAGGCCTATTGGTCCAAGCAGATTTTCAGCGGCAAAGGACAGCCGCCGAAGGAAGCCGGCGACAACGCGGCAGTCAAAAGCCTGGTGGCTGGCAATCCGAACATCGTCGGCTATATCGACAAAAGCGCGGTTGACGCCACGGTGAAGGTGTTGTTGACCGTTAAGTAGTCTTCGCATACCCGCATGGCTTGCGCCGGGACAAGCCATACGACCGCCAGCGGCGAGCGCGTCCGATCGAGCGCTTCGCCACGCGTCGTGCGGGTGATTCCCGGCAATTATTTTTTTGAAGAGGCTCAGAATGAGCATCAAACGTAAAATTTGGGCATTGCCAGTCATCTCAACGTTGGTGTTCGGCCTGGGTCTTGCGGTTAGTACCTATCTGGTTACCAACGCATTGACGTCCATCCGCACCACGGAAACGGTGGACTACCCGGTACTCGATTCAGCAAAGGCGTTGACGCTGGACGTGAGCGCCATATCCGATGCTCTACGCGATGCCGTGACCGAAGGCGACAAGAATCGCCTTAGCCAGGTGGGCGAGCAAGCCAATAAATTGCGCGCCAAACTGGCCAAGTTTGGCGAAATCGACGGCCAGCGCGAAAACGGCAGCCGATTGGCCAAGGAATTCGACGCCTATTACGGGCCGGCTCTGAGTTCCGCCCGTATCATGCTGGAATTGGACAAGGGCGACGGCCAGGCAGCAGTGGCGAGCATGCAAAGCGCGCTGGCGCTATTGAATGCGGACCTGGTCAAAACCAACGAGAATGCGCAAAACCAATTCAAGTTGGGTATTGCGCAAAGTGAAGCCAGCGTGCGTCAAGTGCTGTTCAGCAGCATTGCAGTGGCGGTGGTTGTGATCGGCACGCTGGTCGGCGTTTCCTTTTTCGTAGTGCGGGCAATCTGGCAGCAATTGGGTGGCGAGCCGGAATATGCCCGCGAAATTGCGCGCGCCGTGGCGGACGGCGATTTGTCGATGGAAATCGGCACCGACCCGAAAGATAGCGCCAGCCTGTTGCTGGCATTGAAGGAAATGCGCGACAAATTGGGCACCATGGTGTCCGAGATCAAGATGTCTGCCGAAACCATCAATGTCGCCAGTTGCGAAATTGCCGCCGGCAATGCCGATCTGGCCGCGCGCACTGAATCGCAGGCCGGCAGCGTCGACGAGACCGCTCGTTCCATGGAAACGCTGACTGCCACGGTGCGGGAAAACGCCAACAATGCCAATCAGGCAAATACGCTGGTTCTGTCGGCATCGAGCATCGCCACCCAAGGCGGCAACATCGTGCATGAAGTTGTGACGACGATGGGCGCCATCAATAGCTCGGCAAAGAAGATCGTCGAAATTATCGCCGTCATCGACGGCATCGCATTCCAGACCAATATCCTGGCGCTTAACGCCGCAGTGGAAGCAGCCAGAGCCGGCGAGCAGGGTCGCGGCTTTGCCGTGGTGGCGACCGAAGTGCGCAACCTCGCGCAACGCAGCGCCAACGCAGCCAAGGAAATCAAGGAATTGATCGGCGACTCGGTTGCCAAGATCGGTGTCGGCTCCAAACTGGTCGACGAGGCTGGCGTGACCATGGGCGATATCGTGGCATCGGTCAAGAAAGTTGCCGATATCATGGCCAACATCACTTCGGCCAGCAAGGAACAATCCGGCGGCATCGAAAGCATCGGGCACGCGATCGAAAGCATCGACAGCATGACGCAACAGAACTCGGCGCTGGTTGAAGAAGCGTCGGCGGCCGCGGAAGCGCTGCGCGATCAGGCCGAACAACTGAGCAGTGTTCTGTCGGTGTTCAAATTGGGCGCCAGTCACTCTGCACCGACTATGACCGCCCGGGTAACTACTCCAGCGAAAGGCAAGCCGGTAAAGGCGATTGCACTGGATGCGCCAACCAGTGGCTCGTCCGACTGGGAAGAGTTTTAAAGGCGGCGGTGCGCCGCAGCGACAAAAACCGTGCTCCGGGGGCGCCAGGGGCGTCCCCAAATACCAGCGATGCCGAAATAATACTTCGCTCGCGCTCTGCCGGCTGATCGCACCCTCCCGTGGCGATCAGCGCGGGCCGAACAAAAATAGGCGCGATCGATTCAGGGATAGCCCTTATTCTGCATGCACCTGGGAATCCGGCGAACTCTACGATAGCCCGGCATTCGATGCCAATGCCGAGACCTTGCCGATCGGTGAATTTGAACCGACGAAGGTTCGGTTATTCGGCAATCCGTGCAAATCAATTTATCTGCCCGCAAGCAACGATGCGCAAGACAAATTTGGCAGATAATATGCTGGCTTGTCTACTGCCCGCAAGATCGCAGATCAAGCGCCTGTCAGGCCCAGCTATCCCCAAAATCGTGCAATCAGGCTGTACCAGCCTGCACATAAAACACAAGGAGACAAATATGAATATCCCTTCGTTGGAAAATGTCGTCAGCGCCGAAGAATGGCAGTTGCGCGTAAACCTCGCCGCCTGTTATCGCCTGGTTGCCGCCTACGGCTGGAGCGATCTGATCTTTACGCATATCAGCGCGCGCATCCCGGGGCCGGAACATCATTTCCTGATCAATCCGTACGGCATGCTATTCGATGAGATAACGGCATCGTCGTTGATCATGGTTGACCAGGCCGGCAACAAACTCAATGAATCCCCGTTCATCGTAAACCGCGCCGGCTTCGTGATCCACAGCGCCATCCATGCCGCGCGCGAAGATGTGCAGTGCGTGTTGCACACGCATACGCGTGCCGGAGTGGCTGTCAGCGCGCAAAAAAATGGCGTGCTGCCGATTTCGCAGCAATCGACTTTCGTATTAAGTTCGCTAAGCTATCACGACTACGAAGGCGTGGCGGTGCGTGACGAGGAAAAGCCGCGCCTGCAAGCCGACCTCGGCACGGCGGATTTCCTCATGCTGCGCAATCACGGCTTGCTGACAGTCGGCAAATCCATCGCGGACGCCTTTCTTGCCATGTACTTGTTTGAAAGCACGTGCCAGATCCAGCTCTCCGCGCAGGCTGGCGGCGAGTTGACGACAGTTGACCCGCAGATTCTGGATGGGATAGCCGAAGTTGCGCGGACGCAGACCGGCGGCTTGGGCGGATCGTTCGTCTGGCCGGCGCTGCTGCGCAAGCTCGATCGGATTGACGACAGTTACCGCAAATAGAAAAGTGGCCCCCAAAGGGAGGAACAGCAGAATTTCTCCGTGCTGGACAATTTGCTGCGCGATATCGTTCTGGCGTGAAATGAATTTCCGACGCTAGCGCTCGAACAGGTCGGGTATCGGACAATCGAAGATCTCGGCCAATCCCTCCAGCAAGGCAACGTCCAGCTTGTTCGCCGTATTGTTGACCACGCGCGTCAACTGCGAATGGGATATCTCCACCTTCCCTTGCGCGAGCAAGAGCTTCCACAGGTCGGTGACAAAACGAATGTGGTGTTCGGCCATCAAGGTCGGCACGCGCAGCACCACCTTATGCTTGATCTTGGATTGAATTTTTTTCTGGGCCATGTTTGTCGTACCTCACTACGACGGCAGCCATTTTACAGCGTCCAGCATCGATTTGCATGTGTTGCAAATAAACGTCAATCATGCAAATTGTTTGCATCCCATGCAAAGAAATTTTCCTGAGTGACTTGTTTTATGAAATTTCTTGTGTGAGAATGGAATCACTCGCAGAAACAGCGATGTGTAAATTAACCGAATAACTGACGTAACTATTGAACCGAGAGACTACCGTGCAAGCAAATCGACCCATGCAGATGACCAAGATAGAGCGCCCAGCGCTCGGTCTGTTGTCGCTGGTCGCACTGCGCGGCGCACTCGCAAAACGGCCATCGAACTTGACCGCAACACGCACCGGCGCATACGGCACGAAGGCGTATCAAGCCTCGCGCTTTATTGCTGGCGCCAATGCGTTGTGCGTCGTCTCGATTAATCAACATGAAGCAAAACCCGCAGCAAAGCATGATTCCCGCTTTAATGGGGCAGATTGGAAACACAGTATCCGGAGGTCTCGAAAACCTCGTGTCGCAAATGGATAAAACCTAAGCGACAGACCGCAAGGTCAAGGCCAAAAGCCCGGATGCTCCGATAAAAAGGACTCCGGGCTTTTTGTTTTACCGGCGTCCCCAGGCGATTGCGTTGGCCGACAAACATCGGCGAGGCGATCGCGCAGCGAAGCCCTTTTAGTTTGAGGCCGTCGCCCGAACAACTCGGGAACGACGTTGTGATCTTTAACAATTTGGAAAGGTTTTACTCCGCCTGTATTGGCAAGTGTCCCTCACGACATTTGCCAGTGTGGGTGGAGCGGCGCGGAAATAGCTCAACTGGCAGAGCGCGACCTTGCCAAGGTCGAGGCTGCGGGATCGTACCCCGCTTTCCGCTCCACAATGAAATGCGCTTTCAAAAAAGGCGCAATGGCCCAGCCAGGGAGTCGTTTTGCCCTGAGATTGCAAGGCGCATTTCGTTGTGGATTGCTGTCCACTGCGTCACATCCAGCAGCAACATCCATTTTTGCCCTTTAGCTCAGACGGTCAGAGCAGCCGGCTCATAATCGGCAGGTCCCGTGTTCGATGCACGGAAGGGCGACCAGTTCATCACGACCAGGCGCGGCTTTGGTTCGGGTCCGCAACCCCGAACGATCATGCGCTCCGGGTTTCCCAGGCTACGGCGTTGCGGTCGCTGGGAAATCAAACCGTAACGGGCGAACCCTCGGAGTGGGACGTCGCCCCTTACCCGCGCCTGGCTCCGCTGATGAAATCAATTGAGAATTTTTTGGGGTGGCCGTAGCTCAGTAGGAAGAGCATTGGAATGTGGATCCAAGGGTCGAGAGTTCAAACCTCTACGGTCACCCCAAAATATTTTCAGGCTTGCGTAGCTCAATCGGTAGAGCGCCATCTCGATAAGGTGGAGGTATCTGGATCGTAACCAGGGGCAAGCACCAGTTTCTCTATCTCGGTAGCTCAATTGGCAGAGTAGCGGTCTCCAAAACCGAAGGTTGGGGGTTCGATGCCCTCCCGGGATGCCAGTGTTTCATGTGGGGTTACCAAAGCGGCCTAATGGCGCGGTCTGCAAAACCGTCGTGCGCCGGTTCGAATCCGGCACCCCACTTCAATTTTTCTCGCCTTAGCTCAGCCGGAAGAGCGCGACATTACGAACGTCGAGGTCGCAGGTTCGATCCCTGCAGGCGGGTCCATCTATTCAAGTTTATGCAACGCGACGCAAGTCGGGCCGAACCTCACTTCGGTCAGCGCCGCAAGGCGTGCGTTGCGCCATTTTCATCTGGGTGTATTGTCAGTCCGGTCAGACGGCCCGCCTTGGAAGCGGGAGGACGCAGGTTCAAATCCTGCCGCCCAGACCAATTTTAATCAGTCAATGAGAGGAGGTGAGTGTGGACATCAAGGAAATGGTCGTGGGGGACAAGCACGTCACCTTCATCCATTACAAAGACTCCGAACTATGGTACCGAACGGACGGCGGGTTCGAGTTCCCGGTGCCGATTTCCGACACCGGCAACGCGACGTTTCTTGCCAAGGATCGCGCCATATTATTTATGCGCTACATTCGCAAGCAGGTTGCGCTGCTCGAAGAGGCGAAAGCGGCGTAACGGCGTGACGCCAAATCATGCACCGTTAGCTCAATCGGGAGAGCGCCGCCCTGTCACGGCGGAGGCAGTCGGATCGAAACCGATACGGTGCGCCAGAACTTATTCACATCACGATCATGCGCGCGTCGCGCCGCTGCGAGATCCTGCAGTTCCCACGATAGGGTTCGTGGAAGCTTGCGTCGGCGCCACCGGGAACAATCCGGCGTGCGCAAAGCCGTTATGCAATCCGAAAGTTTGTTTGCATGTACCCGGGAGGCAACCCGGATTTTTCAGAAAAGCCCTTCAGACGCGCTTGTGGTGGAACGGCAGACACACCGGTTTTAGAAACCGGCGCCCAACGGCATGAGAGTTCAAATCTCTCCGAGCGCACCATCGATTCCACGCCAACCGACCTTTCCAGATTGTTTGCTATGCCGAACCAGGCGCGGCTTGTCGTCCTGATTTTTGTCGAAACCAACCCAATGAGGCACAGGTGATGCAATGAATACACAGATTCTGGCGCTCGATATCGCCGGAACTCCTTTTGGATGGATTATCCCGCAAGAAGCGGTGCGTTACTATGCGGCCGGGAAAGTTGCGTGGGACTTGGGCGAACGCGAAATCGTTTTTCGCGGCGGGCACTCGCGCTCCGGCGCGCAATCGCGCATCGCGGTCAAGCCGATCATCGCGGTTGCCGGCAGCGAAATCATGGCGCGCAAGCTGCGCGTGGAATTGCCGCTGGGCGACCAGAACGATTTGCTGTTCCGCCGCGACCGCCATACCTGCGCATATTGCGGAGAAAAATTCCCGCGCCGAAAACTGTCGCGCGACCATATCCTGGCGCGTGTGCGCGGCGGCCGCGACACCTGGATGAATTGCGTCACCTCGTGCCGCGCATGCAACCAAAAGAAAGGCCACAAGCTGGTGCATGACTTTCGGCCATTGGTGTATCTGCCCTACGTGCCATGCCGCAACGAGCACTTCCTGTTGAGCGGCAGGAACGTCTTGGCGGATCAGCACGATTACCTGGCTGCGTCCTTGCCGCGCCATAGCCGATTGCTTGATTGAAATCGGCGCCGCAGTATCATCGGCCCGCCCTCTGCCGACCGCAAAGAGGGCATTGAACGGAGAAATATCATGAATACCAAATATGACGAACAAGCGTGCTTTCGAGGTCACAAGCAAGCGTAAGAAGGGATTCCCATCCGAAACGCAAGTCGGGAAAGGCCACCGCGTCGTGCATGGCGACAAGGAACTCGTGGAAAAGCTGGGTAGAAACGATCCCTGCCCATGCGGTTCACGGAAGCCGTTTTAAAAAGTGCTGCTTGAAGTCTGGATGCTTTTGATGGCGCGAATCGAGACCACTATTTCCGTTGATTATTTTTTGTAGCTGCCTCAAGCCAGGCCATCCCAACTCAACCCGAACTTCGCCAGATATTTCTTCAAGCGATCAGCATCGTTGGGTTTGGCCTTGGCGCTGCGGGACGCGGCGAACAGCTTGCGTCCGGCGTCGGAAATGGATCTCGAGCGGCGGCACACGCCGATCACCGCTTGCAATTGCATGGCGTCGAACAAGTCCAATTCCTGGAAATCCGATTCGCTCATCAAGTCTTCCAGATCGACATCGTTTTGCTCGGCGGTGCGCGCATAGTGGTGCCACAGCTTTTTCAGGCGAGCGGTTTCGTCCGATACGATGGCGTCGGTGATGCGACCGGAATCGGCCAGCGTCGCCATGCGCGTCACCGAGGCCGACAAGTCGCGGAAGTTGCCCGCCCATAGCGCTTCTGCCGACATCGCAAAGCGCATGTAATGTTCGCGCGCCTCTTTGTTGAAGCGCACAATCTGGCCGTTTTCGGCGCTGAACTGCGCGAGCAGGTAGTCGATGTTCGGTTCGATATGGCCGCGTGCTGGCGCAAATGGGCGCAAAAGTGGATTTCGAGTTGAAGCGCTTCGGTTTTTATCCGGCTGGCGGCGGCGAAATCGTCGCACGCGTCGAACCGTGCAAACGACTGAGTGCAATCGACTTGATGGCGCGCGGCGAACGCCTGAACGGTTATGCGGAAAGCTTTGTCGCGGGCGTTCCAGTCAATGTCGCCAAACGCGAGTTGGAATGCGTCGGCTCCAGCATGGGATGGGACGAATCGCAACTGCTGATTCGTGGCTTGTCCGGCGATCAAGGGCCGGGAAACGCGTTGCTGGTGACGCTTGAGCACCAGCACGTCACCGAGGTCTTTTGCGGCTTCGGCGAAAAGGAAGTGCGCGCCGAAACAGTGGCGAAGAAGCTGATTGGCCAGGTGCGGCAATACGTCGCCTCCGGCGCAGCCGTGGGCGAACATTTGGCGGATCAGATCATGTTGCCGTTTGCGTTGGCGGGCGGGGGGCGCTTTACGACCGATAACGTATCGCAGCACGCGATTACCAATGCCGGCGTAATCGAGCGCTTTCTGCCGGTAGCGATTGCCTTCGAGGATACAGGCGCGGCAAGCATCTGCGCGATCGGGCAGCACGCGCGATTCGCTTGAGGCCGTCTTTTGAACATCGAATAATTTCGATTGACTCTTCCACCGCAATCAAATAACGTAGCCACGCGGCGGATCCTTCAAGTCGGCGCGATGTTACCTCGTGTAATAAAACGCCTCTACGGGGCTACCCCGTGGGATATGTTAGGCTAGGCAATGCAACGCATGAGCGCCGCTGCACGCTGTGCAGAATTGCTCATGCATAACAAGACTGGTTGAAGGCTCTCCGCCGCCCACAATTTTCGGATCAAATGACGCCCAAAAAACTGGTTGCGCTGGCACTCGCTGACACCTTCCTTGCGCGCGACGCGAGTGTTGCCGGCTTGATCGAAAGCGCAACATGGGCGTTTGGGCATAAGTGGCGATGGATTCCCTCATTGTGCAAGGCAATCCACAAGCGGACCGGAGAAAATTTTTATTATTTCAGCCGGGATGAACTTGCCGGATTGATCCTCGACCATCGCAGCTTCAACGATGCATGGAAAGCAGGCGGTCAAGCGCCGCAAATCGCGCATTATTGCCTGAGCTTGCCGATTGCAACCGAGCAGCCGCGCTGGTTGTCTGCGCTGTCATTGCCAGCGCTCGCAACCGCCGCCGATCTCGCGAGGTGGTTGAACACACCGTTGGCCGATCTGGATTGGTTCGCCGATCAATGGCGCGACAATCCTGCTACAACGACGGCGCTGCAACACTATCACCATCGCTGGCTGGAAAAGAAATCCGGCGGATTGAGGCTGATCGAAATTCCCAAATCGCGCCTTCGCGCGATGCAAACGCAGATACTTCGAAATTTGTTGGACTTGATTCCTCCGCATCAAGCCGCGCACGGTTTTCGGCGCGCGCATTCCAGCGTGACACATGCCGCGTTGCACGCCGGCAAACGGGTCGCAATACGCATCGATCTGAAGAATTTCTTCACCAGCATTCCCGCCGCAAGAGTGCAGGCGCTATTTGCAAAGCTGGGCTACTCGACCAATGTGGCGGGGGCGCTGGCCCGGATCTGCACCTATCGCACGCCGAGTCACGTGCTCGGTCAAGCGGAAATTGTGAAAGCATTGCCCCGGCAAGAGCGCATGGCCTACAGGACGCGGCATCTCCCGCAAGGCTCGCCGAGTTCGCCCGCGCTCGCCAACCTGTGCGCCTTTCGCCTCGATATACGGCTTGACGCATTGGCGAAATCGCTGGATGCATGCTATAGCCGCTACGCCGACGATCTGGTTTTCTCTGGCAATGCCGAGCTGGAGCAGGCAATGGATCGCTTTCACGTGCAAGTGGCGGCCATTGCACGCGAAGAAGGCTTTGCGGTGAATACCAGAAAAACCCGCATGATGCGCGCCGGGACGCGGCAGCAGGTCACCGGGATCGTGGTCAATCGCCATCCGAATATCGCGCGCAAGGATTTCGACATTTTGAAAGCCATTCTGACGAACTGCATCCGTCACGGGCCGACTTCGCAAAATCGCGAACAGCGTCCGAATTTTCAGCAATACCTGGGCGGCAAAGTCGCTTACACCCAGATGGTGAATCCGCAACGGGGAAATCGCTTGCGGCAATTGTTTGAAAAGATCGTATGGGCCGACCAGTAGCGAGAAATGCGCCACTGCACATTTTCTTTTCGGTAAGCAATAGCTGGGCATAAGTTTCGCTCAATACACTCGCAGCAGGCGGATTCCGCCGATTCAATCAAGGTCAATTCACTTCGCTTTCTGCGCGGCGGGCACGTGTCAAAATCATCGTTTTACACACCTCTGCGGCCAACACAAAACGGCTGCCAGGTATCAGGTATTAATCAGGTCGTCCCTAGTAGTTCAAATAGGTTGTTGCGGCAGTTTCACTAGTCGAGCTGCCAGTTATTTTGCTTAGTCATGACGCATAAGATAGCTACATCAACTGCAGTAAATGCGTAGCGGCAAGCGAAAGATCAGAAGCAAAGACGGGTTATCCAATTCAATCAAATTTACGAAAGGAAACTACCATGGGCTCGACGATTCAAATCAACCAACGTAATCAATTCAACCGCAACGATCTGCGCGATCTGCACGTATTGCGCGCCAAAGTCTTCAAGGACCGCATGGGTTGGGAAGTGCCAGTGCTAGCTGGAATGGAAATCGATGGTTACGACGCGCTCGAGCCGCACTACATGGTGATCCGCAACGAAAACAACAAAGTGTGCGGCACCTGGCGCATGATGCCGACCGACGGCCCATACATGTTGAAGGACACCTTCCCGGAATTGCTGCACGGCACACCGGCCCCGCAGCAAGAGCGTGTCTGGGAGTTGAGCCGCTTCGCCATCGAGACCGAGGGCGATTCCAAGTTCGGTTTTGCCGAGCGCGCCATCGCAGCGATGCGCGGCATCGTCGAGTTCGCCGACAAGCAGGGCATCGACAAATATGTGACCGTGACCACCACCGCCATCGAGCGCCTGCTGCGCCACACCGGCGTCGAGACCAGCCGTGTGGGTCCGCCGCTGCAAATCGGCGTGGAACGAGCAGTCGCCTTGGAAATCCACCTGGGCGAAAAAACCCGCAGCGCCTTGTTTGGCAATGCGGTGCATTAAATCAAATTAAAAGGCGGCGATTTGCAAACAGATAATCGCCGCCTGTCCTAAATCAGACAAAATGCTGAAAACAAATAAAGCCATAGGCGAGATTATTCCAGAAGGCCGATTAATTCTGGAATGGCGAGCGGATAACAGCGGCGACGGAGAGAATAATCTGTACTGGATTTCCCCTCGGGACAAGAACCTGCTAGGCGACCTGCGCCATGTGATGGGGGAAAATCAGACCGAGTTCTGGCGCCGTTTTGGAGTGACGCAGACCCAGGGCAGTCGTTTTGAACGAGGCAAGTCGATGCCGCTGTCGGTGTTGTTGCTGATCCAGCTTTACCTGCGGCGCGTTATCGATGACAACGACTTGCAGCGCATCAGATCCCCGCGCTTCGATAGCGAAAGCAATTAGCCGGGCAGGGTGATCAGGCCGAGACGCAGGGCCTTGATCACCACGTCGTTGCGGCGGCTTACGCCGAATTTGGTCCGCAAATTGCCCATGTGGAAATTGACGCCGGCTTCCGAGATGCTGAGGATGCGGCCGATTTCCCAGGCGGTCTTGCCGGCGCACATCCACTTCAGGCAATCCAGCTCGCGGGCGGTCAGAGTCGGTATTTCTTCGTCCGGCGCCACCGACGCGTGCACATACTGGTGCAGCGAGTCGAAGGCCACATCGCGCAACAACGACAAGCCGCCCAGGTTCTGGCTCAGGTCTTTGAGAAAGGCCGGACCGGGACTTTCGTCGCGCACGCAGGTCAGCATGCCGATCTCGCCGTCGAGGCCGCGAATCGGCAGCGTGACGCCGACCTTCAGTCCGAACGAAGCGGCTTCTTCGTACAATGCCTGCTGTTCAGGGGTTTTGAAGGACTGCGGCACCCACACGAACGGCGAGCTCGATTTAAAGCAGTACTCGACCGTGGGATCGGCGGCGCGCAGGTTGTTGCGGTCGTAGTGTTCGCGCCACCGGTCAGGATAATTGCTGCGCAGGTAGACGCCGGCAATGCTGACCTTGGGCTGCGGGATGACGGCAAACAGCACCTTGTCGAAGCCCAGACCCAGAGCGGCCAACTGCAAGCGCGTGACGGTATCCGGCTCGTCACGGGCATTCATCAGCGCATCGTAGGTTTCAAAAAAATCCGGCGCGATGCCGGTATTGCCGGAAGACTCATCCATAAGTTCCGTCCACAATTGTGCGGTAAGCAGCGGCGAGTTGCATTATTTGTATCATAGCATAGGTTTTTTACAACAGGATGAAAGTAGCGTTACAAGTTTCTGACAGGAAAGCCGAAGGCTTTAATAACAAACACCACCATGTCCCCGCCACGTTCACGCCGCATTTTCAGCCTGTTTGCTGCCAAGGCAGCGCGCTATCGCCGTTCAGATAGCGGAAGCGGACCGGACGCCCGTAACGGTAAGCCAGCGCCAACTGGCAACCGCGCATGCGGCGCTGGGCAATAAAGGCGGTGGGCGCGGCAACGCCCGGCGCCGGTGCGCGATCGTGCGCGACGATCAGGCCGGCAGGGGTGCGCTCGAAGCGGCAATCGGCCATCGGCTTGTGCATGCCCAGCCCCAGCGCTTTCAGATAGGCTTCCTTCAGCGTCCACTGCTCCAGGAAGCGGCCATAGCGCTGCTCTTCGGACACTTCCATCAGCTGCGCCAGATCTTCGGGATGGAAAAACTGACTGGCGATGTGCATGAAACTGGGCCGCACCGGCACCACGGTCTCGACATCGACCCCCAGCACCGAATCGCTGCCGACCGCCAGCGCCACATGCGAGGCGCAATGCGACAGGCTGAAATGCAGATCCGCATGCTCGGCCAGGGTGGGCCGGCCCCACTTGTCGCATAGGAAAGTCAGCGCGCGCGGATCGCACTCGGCGTATGCGCCCAACACCAGCCGCTGCAATACCCGGCTCTGCAGGTATTGCCACTGGCGCTGCACCGGGCGGATTTTTTGCCAGTTCGCCAGTTCCAGCGCAGCCAGCAGCGGCAGGTAGCGCTGCGGCGAGTCGCGCGAAGCCGAATGATCCAGTTCCAGCAGATAGACCGCCACCGCGTTGTGGGCGGGCAAGCCCTGCGGGTCTATGGGTTGGGGCAACAAGGACACGTCATCCATGGTCGTTCTTTCGTTAAAACGTCTGCTGCAGAACCAGGTCGGCCTGATAGCGGTAGGGGGTCAAGCCGAATTCACTGCTTGCGTTGCCGGTGAACGCGTTGAGATCGGCCTTCAGTGTCAGGTGGGCGCGCAACAGCCAGGTCTTCGACAAGGTGGTCATCGCGCTGCCGTCGGCCAGGCCGGCAAAGGTGGACAGATACCAGGTGGCGTCGCCCTGCCCCAGCTCGGCGCGCAGATACAGATAGTCGCGCCGCACGCCGGTCGGCGCGCTGCCCAGCAGGGACAGGTCGGTGCCCAGATTGCCCACGGCGGCGCCATGGTAGGGGCCATTCAGCGCCGCAGCGTGCAGCGCCAGTTGTTGGTTGTATAGCTTCCACTGGCTGCCGGAGATGCCGTCGCCGTGGTGCACCCATTCGCCATACAGCGCCAGTCCGCGCTGCGGGGTCCAGGTCGCGCCGATCTCGGAACGCAGCTTGTAATCGTGGCCAGGGTCGTAGCTGAATGCCAGCGGCGGCAGATACAGCTGCGCCGGACCGGCCAGCAAGGCGGTCGGGAACTCGCGCGCTTCGGCCGGACCGTAATACGCATCGGCGCGCAGCGTCACCTCGTCCACGCCGTAAGAGGTCGAGACGCCGACGCCGACGCGCGCGCCATCGCGCTTGCGCAGCATCAGCGCCGTGTTCAGCCCCGGCGTCAATTCACCCGACCAGCGGGTCGCCAGCTGGCGCGCGTTGCTCCGCTCGGCGCGGTCATTGCCGGGGTTGGAGGTGCTGGCCACGATGTCGGTGGTGACCGTGTCGCCCAGATAAGTGGTCACCAGCATCGGCAAGCCCTGGCTGCGGCCTTCGGTATCGAACACATCGCGCAGATCGGTCTGCGACGACTTGAAGAATCCCAGCGGCTGGAACGACAGGCCGTTATCCCAGGTCAGCAATTGCTGACCTGCCGAGAAATGCCAGCGTTCGCCGCTAAGCCAGCCATAATGCAATTCCTGCAGCGCGACGTAGTGTTCGGACGGCCAGCCGTTGCCGAATTCGCCGTCCAGGGTCAAGCGACCGCGCCAGCGCACACCGCTGACATTGCCTTCCAGCCCCAGCGCCAGCTCGCCGGTGCCGCCGCCGGTATCGAACAGATTGTCCGGATTGGCGGCAGTGCTGCGCGCCTGCGTCGCCGTCAGGTCGGCCAGCGCGTAGCCGTGCACATCGGCGTCGGCGGCCAGCGCGCTCGCCGGCACGACCAGCGCCGCGCAGATCAACAGAGGAAAACCGAAACGCATCGTCTCAGTTCTCGAGGGCCAAGGCTTGTGGCTGGAACATCGCGGCCGGCGTGCTGCTGGACTCCACGGCATCGATCTGCTGCACCGTGCGCTTGTCCGGATTGACGGCGTCGATATAGGTCAGCGTGGTCAGCAGATTCTGGCCGCCGAGCTTTTTCAGGCCGCCGAACTTCAGCGTCTTCAGTTTGCGACCGGTGCCCGCCATCAGGTCGGCCTGCACCGGCACCCGGTCGGCCTTGTTCACGTACAGCGTAATGCTGGCGTACGAGGCTTCCGGCGATTTGGCGCTCAGGGTCAGCACCCAGCAATCCAGGTCGTCGATGCGGGCTTCGCTCTGGGCGGCGAAGGCGGCATTGTAATCTTCAGCCAGGTTCAGGCGCGAAATGTCGCCGATGCTGGCCTGGCCGCGCAGCGTCTGCAGCGGCGTCAGGCGCATCGGACGGCGCGTGCGCGGCGCGTACAGCCAGTAGCCGCCTGGCGTGTACAGGTATTTCTGGCCGCGCTGGTCGCCGTCTTCGGCCAGCACCAGGGTGCCGGCGTCGCGGCGGATCAGGCCGGTGTAGCGGTAGGTGTCCTCCGCGCCGTTCTCGCTGGTGGTCAGCGTGAACGCCATTTTGAGATTGGCGGCGCTGGGACGGCGCAAGGCGTCCAGCTTGGCCACCAGCGCGGCCGGATCGGCGGCTGCGGCCACGGTGGCGGCGGCAGCCGTGCCGTGCCAGCCGAAGCCGGCCAGGGCGAACAACAGCGCAGCGGAAATATGCAGAGTCGTTTTCGTTTTCATCACAGTGCTCCCAAAGCGTCGATTACTTTCAGCCGCGTGACACGGCCACTTGCCATCCATGCCGCCGCGATCCCCAGCAACAGCACCAGCGTTGCGATGCCAGCCGTCGCCGACCAATCCCACAGCACGCGCAGCGGATAACCTTCGGTCTGTCCCGGCGGCGGCGGCATGGTGATGCGCAGCGCATTGATGGCTTCGCCCAGCCCGGCCGCAACCAGCATGCCGACGGCCACGCCGATCAGGCACAACACCAGACCCTCCAGCACAAAGGCGCGGCGCACATGCCAGGCGCTGATGCCGAGCGCGCGCATCACGCCGATTTCACGCGAACGCTCCAGCACGCTGGTCAGGATGATGGTGGTCAGGCCCAGCAGGCTGACCACGAGAATGAACAGGCCGAAGATGCGGAACAGGTTTTCGTACAGGCCCAGCACCTGGGTGTAGTACGGCGCCATCTGCAGCCAGTTGCGCAGTTCCATCTGCGGCAGCGCGGCGCCGAGGCGGCGCTGCACCTCTTCGACATCGGCCTGGTCGTCCAGCAGCAGCGCCACGGACGACACGCGGTCGGTGGCCAGCAGGCTCTGCACCATCGGCAGCTTGGCGCGCAGCAGATGCAGATCGCGCTCCGGCGAGCCGGTGCTTTCGATGCCCACCACCTGCAAGTCGGCTGCGTTGATGGCGCCGCTGACGGTCGAGGTCAGCAGGGTCACGGTCTGTCCCGGCTCGACGCCGAGACGCTGCGCCAGGTCGGCGCCCAGCACCACGCCGTCGTCCGGCGCGGAGGCGTCCAGTTGAGCGCCCTTTACGATCTCGTGGCTGGCGCTGAAGGCTGCGCTTTCCAGCGCCGGGTCGACGCCGCTGCCGCTGAAGGCCAGGGTGCGCGGACCGTTGGACACCAGACCCTGAAAGCTCAGGCCCGGCACGATGCGGCGCACCGTCGGTTCGGCCTCGGTGGCTTTTTCCAGCGCCGCGTACTGGGCCGGCGTCATGCCGTGCTGCAGCTGCTTTTCTTCGTAGGCGTCGAAGCCGCCACGGGCGGCCACGCGCAGATGGCCGAGGCCATCGTGGATGGTGGTGTGGCGCAGACCGACACGGATCGCGTTGACGTAATCGGCGAACAGCATCATCGCCACTGCCGCCGCCGCGATCGCGGCCAGCGCCAGCATCGAGCGGCGCCGGTTGGCGACGATATTGCGCAAGGCCAGGGATAACCACATCATGATAGAGCTCCGTTTTCAAGTCGAATCACGCGGTCGACACGATCCAGGCAGCGCTGGTCGTGGGTCGATACCAGGGCCGCCATGCCGCTTTCGCGCGCCAGTGCCGCCAGCTGGTCCATCAGGCTCTCGGCATTGGCGCGGTCCAGCGCTGCGGTCGGCTCGTCGGCCAGCACCACGCTGGGTTTGGCCGCCAGCGCGCGGGCCACCGCGACACGCTGCTGCTGGCCGCCGGAGAGCAGGGCCGGACGACGCGCCGAATGCTCGGCCAGGCCGACGCGGCGCAGCGATTCGGTCGCGCGCGCGCGGCGCTCGGCCTTGGACAAGCCGGTGTTGAGCAGCGCCAGCTCGACATTTTCCAGCGCGTTCAAGCCCGGCACCAGGTGGAACTGCTGGAAGATGAAGCCGACGGTGCGGGTGCGCAGCGCATCCATCTCGGCCGGCTTGGCGCGGGTTACGTCAAAACCGTTGACCACCACGCTGCCGCCATCCGCCTGGTCGTAGCCGGCAATAATGTTGAGCAGCGTGCTTTTGCCGCTGCCGGACGGGCCGGTCAGCGCCACCAGCTCGCCCGGCTGGATGGAGAAGGACACTTTGTCCAGCGCGGTGAACGCTTCCGCATCGCGCCGGTAGCGCTTGGACAGGTCCGTGACGTGGAGGGCAACCATGGCAACCTCTCAATATCTCAGGGTGATTTGCACCGGCACCGCAGTCGCGCCCACGCTCACAGCCGCTTGCTTGAACTGCGGCGGGCCATTCTTGGCGGTGGCGCCGTTCGAGAATCCGTAGCCTTCGCTGGGGATGCCCAATTCGTTGCGATCCAGTTTCTGGTTGTCGTTCTCGTCGTGGTAGGCCATCACCGCCCAGGTGCCGGCCGGCACGTCAGGCACGTCGACCGTCACCGAACCGGCATGGGCCGTTGCCTGCGCGCCGATCGCGCATTTTTTCAGGAAGCTGCTTTCGTCGCAGACAGCCACGCGCAGCTTGCCTTTGCCGCTGGCGACGCCGTCGATTTTCACCTGCAAGGTAGCAGCCGATACCGCCGCCGACGCCAGCAGCGCACCCAACAGCGCCATCTTCAACACTCGTTTCATGATGTTTTCCTTAAATTGGAGAATGGAATACGCCTTCTGCGGCGTTGTGACCATCTTAAGGAGCGGGAGCGGCGGGCGTAACTAGCAGGACTAATAGGTTGACCTGCTGGCAGCGTGAAAAATTGCAATTTTAAAAAGAAAACGCCGCAGCAGCGGCGTTTCGGGCTGGAAGTTCAGGCCGCGAGAGCTTGTTCGTAGACTTGCAAATGACACAGCGCCATCCGCAGACAAGGATGCGGCAGTCCGGCGGCGGCGGCACTTTGCACCATATCGCCGACGATGTGCTCGGCCTCGGTGCAATGGCCGGCCTGCAGATCGCGCAACATCGAAGCGGCAAATGTCGAGCCTTTTTCCGTGAAGGCGCGCGTCGCCAGCTTGTGCGCCAGCGGCCGCACCGGATGGCCGTTGGCTGCCGCCACCGCCTGACATTCGGCCAGGGCATCGCGCATCAGCCGTTCGCCGGGGGCGGTGGCCACGATGCCGCCGATATCGCTGCGCAGCGCGCAGGTCATGCCGGCCAGCGTGGCGATGAAGACAAACTTTTCCCACATGTCCTGGGCGATGTCCGCACTGAGCACGCTATGGAAGTGCGCGCTCTTGAACAGCTGCGCCACCGCGCTGGCGTCGATCTGCCCCGGCGCTTCGGCGCGCGCGCCGCAACGCCGTTCGTCGTATCGGT
>JARLJG010000077.1 GCA_031291325.1 Burkholderiaceae bacterium | reverse complement strand
GCGCTTCACCAGCCCAACATCCGCCGTTCGCAAGATCATGACAAGCATTCGTTACGCACACCGTTCGCAGGCCTTTCGAGATTTCCTTGACTTTCGCCGACCGATTGTTGGGCTGATGAAGCATTAGCCCAACCTACGCGCCGGTGCCGATGCGTTGCCGTAAATAGCGCAACGTCAGCCTAGCAATCCGCCCGGCTCCTCACTGAGCGGCGTAACCGTCACGCTCACCCCCAGGATTTGCTGGCCGCCGCCCAGCACGATTCCGCGCAGCGGCGTGACATCGCTGAAATCGCGGCCCCAGCCCAGCGTGATGTGCTCGTGCTGAACCAGGCAACGGTTGGTTGGGTCGAAATCGACCCAGCCCCATTCCGGGCTATACACGGACACCCAGGCATGCGACGCATCGGCCCCGATCAGGCGCACCTGACCCTCGCCCGGATGGGTTAGGATATAGCCGCTGACATAGCGCGCCGGCAAACCGATGCTGCGCAGGCAGCCGATCATCAGGTGCGCAAAATCCTGGCACACGCCGCGCCGCCCTTGCAGCACTTCGTCTAACGTGGTCGAGATCGTGGTGGCTTCGCTGTCGAAGTCGAAATCGTCGAAGATGCGGTACGTCAAATCCAGCGCCGCGTCCAGCGACGACCGGCCCGGCGTATAGCTGGCCAGCGCATACTGTTGCAATGCATTGCTGCACAGGATATGCGGCGAGCTATACAGGAATTGAAACGGCTCCAGCGATTGCGCGCCTTGCGACTGGCGCATCTGCTGCTGCAAATTTTCCCACGGGGCGCCGCCGGCGATCTGTTCCAAGCCCGGGCGCTCGTACAATTCCACGGTCGACTCGGCATGCACCACCAACACCTGATGCGGCGTGGTGATCGTCAAATTCTTGGTCAGGTTGCCGAAATAGTCGCTGCCGTCCGACCAATCGTCGGGGGTCGGGTCGACTTGGATCTGGTGCGACAAGCTGCGCTGGTATTGAAAGTTGCGCGGCGTCAGATGCAGGTATTGTTGCGACAGGGTCACCATGCTTTGGTAGCTATAGTCGGTCTGATGGACGACGCGGTAACGCTCTATTGATGCGGTGGCTGGGAAGTCGTTCATTTTTTCGCCCCGTGCAGGTTCAAGCCGGTGTAACTGAAGAAACGCGCGCCGATTTGTTCCGACAGCGTATGGCTGGTGAGATCGATGCGGCCGATCAAATCGATCAGGCGCCGGTTGCCGCAATATAAATCGTCGGCAGGCGACAAGGACTGCAATTCCGCCATCAACGGCGCCAGTATTTGTTCGCCGAAGCTGCCATAGCTATTCGCCAATTTTTTCAGGTATTTCATCAAACCCTTCAATTGGAACAGGATGGAGCGCGGATTGCTGTCGTCGAGCAGCAGCAGATCGAGCACGCGCAGCCACTCCGGCTGCGACATGTAGCGCGAGCGGTAGGTGACGATACTGTCGGACAGCTCCAGCAGCCAGTCGAGATTGCTGTTTTGCTCCATCGACAGCGCGCGTTGCAGCACCGTGCACAGGAATTGCAGGCGTTCGATGCGGCGCCCGCTGGAAAAGAAGCGCCAGCCTTTGTCGCGCGTCATGCCGTCCATCGCAAATCCGGCCATGCCCATCAGCGAAGTCGTGACGGCGTCGAGGATCGCCAGCGCATCGGCTGGCGACGGCGTCGCCTGGTGGCTTTCCAGCCGTTGCGCCATCTGGTTCAGCGTGCGCCAGTTGTCCAGAGATAGGCGCTCGCGCAGGTGGCTGGAAATGTGGTAAAGCTGCTGCTGTTGGCTGGCCAGGCCCGGCACGTCGAGGCTGACGATGGCGCGCAACAGCACGGCCTCGAGTTGTTCGTCATCGATGGTGGCGGCGATTTCCAATCCCGGCAATTGCCCCTGGGTTTGATTTTGCGTGCGAATCTGTTGCGCCAGGTCGCCTTGCACCAGATCGAAGCGCGCGCATAGCCATTGGATCGCCGGCCATTCGCTGCCGCGATACTCTTGCGGATTGGTAAACATGTAATCGAGCGAGGCGCGGATCAGGCGGCAGATATTGTTGCAGCGTTCGATATGGCGGCCGAACCAGTACAGGTTTTCCGCCACCCGGCTCGACAAGTGGGTGTCTTCGCGGATCAAGTCGCTGCGGTCGCCAGAGCGGTGCAGCAGGCTGACTGTTTCGATCTTGCCTGCGGTCTGCACCCAGGTATCCTTGCTGCTGCCGCCGCGCTGCATGGTAATCACGCGCGCATCCTGCCCGGTGGCTACGCGCGTGAGTCCGCCCGGCATGACGGCATAGCCATTCGGCGTGGCGCAGGCGAACACGCGCAAGCCGATGGTCGACGCGCCGAGCGCGCCCGGACCTGCCTGCGGGTCGGAGCGCCACACCGGCGCTTGCGACAAGCGCACCAATTCCTGCGCGACGTAATGTTGCGGCTGCGCGCGCAGGCGGCGGATGAATGCCTCGCGCTCGCTGCCCTGCAGGTCTTGCCCGAATACCGGGAATTGCCGCAATTGCGGGAAGGTCGGCTTGATGACCAGCTCATCGAGTTTTTCGATCACTTCGTCCAATGCTGCCGGCTCGCCGCACCACCAGGTGCCGACCGACGGCATCTTCAGCGGTTCGCCCAGCAGGCGCTCGCAAATGGCGGGCAAGAATCCCAGCAGCGCGCCGGATTCCGGCAAATTCGAGCCGAGCGAATTGGTCACCAAGACGTTGCCGCGCCGCACCGCCTCGGTCAAGCCGGGCACGCCGAGCGCCGACTCAGCGCGCAACTCCAGCGGGTCGCAATAATCGTCGTCGACGCGGCGCATCACCACATGCACGCGCTGCAAGCCGGACAGCGTCTTGAGCCACACCATGCCGTTGCGCACCGTCAGGTCGCTGCCTTCGACCAGCGGGAAGCCGAGATAGCGGGCCAGGAATGCCTGCTCGTGGTAGGTTTCGTTGTAGGGGCCGGGCGTGAGCAAGACGATCAGCGGCTGCTCGCTCGGGCGCAGCGCCGCGTGGCCGGGTTGGTCCGCATGGTTGGCGGCAATTTGGCGGCCCCAGTGCGCCAGACTGTCGCGCAAGGTGCTGAAGAAGCCCGCCAGACGCTGAATCCGCATGTCGCGGAACAGATCGGGAAACACGCGCGAAATCACCAGCCGGTTTTCCAACGCATAACCGGCGCCGGACGGCGCTTGCATGCGGTCGCTGACGACCCACCATTGGCCGTCCGGCGCGCGCGCCAGATCGACCGCATAAAAGTGCAGCGCTATGCCGCCCGGATGGCCGATGCCGTGACAAGGACGCAGGAACCCGGCGTGGCCGTGGATCAGCGCCGCCGGCAGCAAGCCGTCGGTCAACAGTTTTTGCTCGCCGTAGACGTCGCACAACACCTGGTTGAGCAGGCTGGCGCGCTGCGCGACGGCGGTTTCGATCGCGCTCCATTCGTGCGGCGGCAAGACGACCGGCAAGACATTCAGATCCCACGGACGCTGCGCGCCTTTGGCGTCTTCGTAGACGTTGTAGGTGACGCCGTTTTCGCGCACCTGGCGCTGCACGGATTCGACGCGTTGGCGCATCGAATCGGGTGGCTCTGCGGCCAAATGTTCCAATACGGTGCGCCAGTGCGGTCGCGGTTGGCGCGACGCATCCAGCATTTCGTCGTAGCTGCCGTCCGCGACCGGGTAGTTTTCTAGCGAGAATCTCTGCATGTAATCGTTGTTTTAATCTTTCAGTCGGCGCAAATCCAGGGTCATCGGAAAACTCGGGTTCAAGCCGTCATTGCTGACCGTCATCGGCCCCGGCGTGTGCCCATATTCCCAAAAGCGGGCGAAACGCCGTGCTTCGGCGGCATTGGCGTTGACCGGCGCGTGTTCTTCCGCCCGTCCGCCCGGATGGGCGACGTGGTAGGTGCAGCCGCCGATGGCCCGTCCGCTCCAGGTGTCGACCAGATCGAAGATCAGCGGCGCTTGCACCTTGATGGTCGGATGCAGCGCCGACCACGGGCTCCACGCGCGGAAACGGACCCCAGCCACATATTCACCCGGAATGCCGGTCGGATGCAAGGGTAACATGCGACCGTTGCAGGCGACTATATGGCGATTCTCGGTCAAGCCGCGCACCCGCAATTGCATGCGTTCGACCGAAGAATCGACGTAACGGGCGGTGCCGCCGCTGCCCATTTCTTCGCCCAGCACGTTCCACGGCTCGATGGCCTGGCGCAATTCCATCTCCACGCCTTCGTAGGCGACGGTGCCGTAGCGCGGGAAGCGGAATTCGACGAACGGGTCGAACCAGTGTTCGTCGAACGCATAGCCGTGCGCGCGCAAGTCCTTGACCACGTCGCGCATGTCTTGCGCGACGAAATGCGGCAACATCCAGCGGTCGTGCAAGCCGGTGCCCCAATGCACCAGCTTGCCCTTGTATGGTGCGCGCCAGAAACGCGCCACCAGCGCGCGCAGCAACAGCATCTGCAGCAGGCTCATGCGCGCATGCGGCGGCATTTCAAAGGCGCGGAATTCGACCAGGCCCAAGCGTCCGGTCGGGCCGTCGGGCGAATACAGCTTGTCGATCGAAAATTCGGCGCGATGGGTGTTGCCGGTCAAATCCACCAGCAGGTTGCGCAGCAGGCGGTCGACGATCCACGGTCGTTCGCTCTCGGCCAGGGTCGGCAATACCTCGTCCATTTGCTGGAAGGCGAGCGACAATTCATACAGATTGTCGTCGCGCGCCTCGTCCACGCGCGGCGCCTGGCTGGTCGGGCCGATGAAGGCGCCGGAAAACAGGTAAGACAAGGCCGGGTGGTTTTGCCAATACGTAATCAGGCTCTTCAACACGTCCGGGCGGCGCAGCATCGGGCTGTCGGCCGGCGTCGCGCCGCCCAGCGTCGCATGATTGCCGCCGCCGGTGCCGGTATGGCGGCCATCGTGCATGAATTTCTCGGTGCCGAGCCGGGTTTGCCGCGCTTCTTCGTACAAGGTGGTGGTGTTGTGCACCAGTTCGCTCCAACTGGAGGCCGGGTGAATATTCACTTCGATCACGCCGGGGTCGGGCGTCACGCTCAATAGCTTGATGCGCGGGTCGCGCGGCGGCGGGTAGCCTTCTATCCACAGCCGCAGCTTGAGCTTGGCGGCACAGTTTTCGACCTGATTCAACAGCGCCAGGTAATCTTCGAGGCGCTTGAGTGGCGGCATGAAAACGTGCAAGCGGCCATTGCGCACTTCCACGCACAACGCAGTGTGGATAATTTCGCGCGCCGCCGGGGTAGTCGTCTGCGGCACCAGCACGGAGATTTTGCCGGCGCTGCGCGGCGCGGTTTTTGGCACGCTTTTCACGCTGGGCAGCGGCGCGCGCGGCGCAAACGGATCGACTTCGAATTCCGGCGGCTTGTCGTCGGGATGCACCCAGGGCAGACTGGCCAGCGGCAGGCGCAAACCCATCGGCGAGTCGCCCTCGATCAGGTACAGGTGTTCGCGCTTGAGCGGCCACGGGCAGGTCAGCCAGCGTGTTTCGCCTGGAGCGCGGGCGGTGCCGGTTTGCTCGACCGGCTTGAGCGGCAGCACGTAGCCGGCCACCGCGCCCAGGCCGCGCTCGAGCAGGCGCGCCAGCCGGCGGCGTTGCTCGCCCGCCTTCAAGTTAGCCTTGAGCGGATCGACGTTGACCGGCAGGCGCTGCTCCATTTGCGCCAATTGCCACACGTCTTCATAGGCGGGGATCATGCTGCCCGCATTCAGGCCGAGCATGAATTCCAGTTCGCGCGAGAAGCGGCGGGCGACGTTGGCGTTATAGCCGTCGTTTTGGTCTTCTTTGGCGAATAAGGCCGCATCGCGCCACATCGGCTGGCCGTCGGTGCGCCAATAGATATTGAAGGCCCAGCGCGGCAAGGGTTCGCCTGGATACCATTTTCCTTGTCCATAATGCAACAATCCGCCGGAGGCGAAATGCTGTTTCAGGCGGTGCGTGAGCTGGTGCGCCAGTTCGCGTTTTTATCGCCGTGCGCCAGCGTATTCCACTCGGCGCCATCCATGTCGTCGATCGAGACGAAAGTCGGTTCGCCGCCCTGGGTCAGGCGCACGTCTTGCTTTTTCAGGTCGGCGTCGACTTGTTGCCCGAGTGCTTCGATCGCGTTCCACTCGGCTTCGCTATACGGCTTGGTCACGCGCGGGTCTTCATGGATGCGGGTGACCGACATTTCATGGTGGAACTCGACTTCCGCCTTGTCGGTTGCGCCGCTAACCGGCGCAGCCGACGCCGGCATCGCGGTGCAGGCCAGCGGAATATGCCCTTCGCTGGCCAGCATGCCCGAGGTCGGATCCAGCCCGATCCAGCCGGCGCCGGGAATGTACACTTCGGCCCAGGCGTGCAAGTCGGTGAAATCCGCTTCCGGTCCGCTCGGGCCATCCAGCGATTTCTGGTCGGCGGTCAACTGGATCAGGTAGCCGGAGACGAAGCGCGCCGCCAAGCCCATGTTGCGCAGGATTTGCACCAGCAGCCAGCCGCTGTCGCGGCACGAACCGGAAGCCTTTTGCAGCGTTTCGTCCGGCTTCTGCACGCCCGGTTCCATGCGCACCAGGTAGCCGATGTCTTTTTGCAGCCGTTGATTGACGGCGACCAGGAAATCGATGGTCAACAGCCCCGGCTTCAGAATCTCCTGCCTGGCGCTTTTTATCCATGCCTGCTGCAACGGCCCCGGCTTTTCGGCCTGCAGGTAGGCGCCCAATTCGCCCGCCAATTGCGGGGTATACTGGAACGGGAAGATTTCGGCATAGCTTTCGATAAAGAAATCGAACGGGTTGATGACCGTCATGTCGGCGACCAGATCGACGGTAATTTCCAATTCCCTGGACTTTTCCGGGAAAACCAGCCGGGCAATATAGTTGCCGTACGGGTCTTGCTGCCAATTGATGAAATGCTGCTGCGGCTTGATCGACAGTGAATACGACAAAATCGGAGTGCGTGCATGCGGCGCCGGCCGCAGGCGCACTTCATGCGGGGACAAAGCGACCAGCCGGTCATAGTGGTAGCTGGTCTTGTGGTGCAGCGCAATACGGATCGCCATGAAATAGTGCCTTTCAATCAATTATTTGGAAGCGGGTAGGACGACGGCTACCGAAACATGAAAAGATCGTTCCAAACACTACGCAGGAATCATACCTGCACAGTATAAAGGTCTGCGCGCCGTCATTGGCGTCGCGCCAAAAAAATCGCTGGGCGGATTGTAGCCCCGATTGCGCCGCCGAATGCTTCCAGGCTTTGATGGCGGCGCGCAATAGTGGTACGCTTGCCGGTAACGGTCAGCAATGGATAGGCAATGGATAGGCAATAAGGGCCGATCATAAACGGCGCAGCGGGTATAGACCTACTTGAGACGAAAGCTTATGGAATCGAACCGGCGCGACATTGATTCATGGGTGCAGTTTCTCAGCGAAACCGAGATTCCGGTGATGCGCCAAACGGTGCGCAGCATTGCCGCCGCCCGTGATAATATCGACAATATCAACGCGAGGGAAATTTCGGTCATCGTCTTGCACGACCCGTTGATGACACTGCGCGTTTTGGAATATATCCGGCCGTTCCACGGAACCCGCGTATTGCAGGAGATTACGACAGTCGGCCATGCGATCTTGATGCTGGGGGTCAATCCGTTTTTCAAGCAATTCGAAACATTGGCGGTGATCGAGGACAGGCTGAAACCCTATCCTCAAATCCAACTGCGCTTGCTGCAAGTCGTGCGGCGGGCGCAACGCGCGTCGCGCTATGCGTTCAATTGGGCGACTTGGCGCTACGATCGCAATACCGAAGAAGTCACGATCGCGGCGCTGCTGCACGATGTCGCGGAAATCCTGTTGATTTCCTTTGCGCCGCAAGAGGCGATGCAGGTCTACGCAATGTTGCAGGCGGACCGCAACCTGCGCAGCGTCGTCGCGCAGGAAAAGGTGCTCGGGTTCCGGGTGATGGATTTGCAGTTGGCCTTGTGCCGACAATGGAAATTGCCCGATCTATTATTGAATTTGATGGACGACAAGCAAGCCGAAAATCCACGCGTCAAGAACGTCAAGCTGGCATCGGATCTGGCGCGGCACTCGGCCACCGGCTGGAGCGACGCCGCGCTGCCGGACGACTATGCGGCGATCGAAGCGTTGTTGAAGATCAGCCACGATGAATTGATGGAACGGCTCGGCTTGAAGGATGCGTCGGAATGAGTCTGCCGATTTTTTTTGAAGGAACGCAAGTGACAAGAAGATTTGCATTGGGGTGTGCTTTGATGATGCTGTGCGGCGCTGCTTTCGCGTCCGGCGCGCCATGGTACCGTTGGAAGAACGCGGTCAACAAGACCGTCATGTGCGCGCAAGTCTCACCGGGCAATGTATGGGAAATCATCGATGGCCCGTTCATGGATTCGCGTTGCAAGAAGCCGGGCAACCCGCAATAACTATTGAAAGAAGCTGAATGAACGAATTTCCTGAGGATATCTACACCGAGCCGGCCAATCTGGATGTCGATACCCTGAAAAATCTCGGCCCTTTGACCGGCATGGCCGGCATTTGGGAAGGCACGCGCGGTCTGGACGTCAAGCCGAAGGCGGAAGGGCCGAAGAAGCAGGCGTATGTCGAGCGCATCGAACTGCAGCCGATCGACCCGCAAACCAACGGTCCGCAAGTGTTCTACGGCTTGCGCTACCATACCCACGTGGTCAAGCCGGAGCAGGTCAAGACCTATCACGATCAAATCGGCTATTGGCTGTGGGAGCCGGCGACCGGCACCGTGATCCAGACCTTGACGATTCCGCGCGGGCAGGTGGCGATGGCGGTGGGCAAGGCGAGCGCCGATGCGACCAGCTTCGAATTGATCGCCAGCCGCGATTCGGAAACCTATGGAATTTGCTCGACGCCGTTTCTCGACTATGCATTCAAGACCGTCGAATACCGCATCAAAGTGAGCATCAATGCGGATGGCACCTGGTCCTACGATGAAGACACGGTGCTGATGATCCGTGGCAATAGCGAGCCGTTTCATCATACCGACCGCAATACCTTGACCAGGATCGCCGCAGCGACGCCCAATCCGCTGGCGCGCAAGTGATGGCGCGGGCTGCTCGATCGATGTAACGCTTCAGGCCAAACCAAACTCCTGCTGCGCCATCGCTCTTCTCGATGTTTGCGGATGGGTGCGCATACTCACCAGTGCGCGCCCATACCATAGCCGATTGACGAAGTTGGTAAGCGGCAAGGCCTGCGTGCACAGGTGCAGGCAGGTATTTTTCCGGCGCATGATCGATGGGCCAAACGCGAGAGACTTGTTCTGTAAATTAGCGCCGGTTGTCGCGACCAATTCGGCGGGCATTCCCCGCTGCGCATGTCGACTCGACGACCGGCTCGCAGCGTGCTCCATCCATCGACATTCGATGCAGGTATGCGTAACGGTATGGGCGGTGTAAATCATGGCGGCGATCGTCCTGGCTGGGAAATGTCGGATCGGTGTCCAACTCTGCCGCCAGCATATTCGCCGCGCATTGAATGCGCCATACCATATTTATGGGGTTTTGCAGCGTTGCGGCGAGCTGCCATTGCGTTTATCGAACGCAGGCGCGAACGCCAGGTTCACTACGATTCTTTAAGGCGCTCTTGCTCCACCTCGAACGCTTCGCCGGTTTCAAAAAAATTACCGCCGGCAATATAGTGGATACTGCGCGCGCTGCCTGGCGCAAACGACCAATGACCGTCCTTGAATGCACTCGGATCGGCCCACGCGGCGACCACTTCGCCGATGAACAAATCGTATTGCCGTTGGATATGCGGCTCCGCGACGACGCGGCATTCGAGCCAGCCGACGCATCCTTCGAGCAGCGGCGCAGCAATCTTTTCTGCGGCAAACGTGCGCAAATCCAAGGCGGCAAATTTGTCGCCTTCGCGGCCCGATGTCGAGCCGACTGCCAGCGTCGCGCCGGCCAGTTGGCGCGACGGGATATTCAATGCAAATTCGCCGGAAGCGTCGATCAATTCGCGGGTGAAAGTGTTGCGGTCGATTACCACGCAGATCTTGGGCGGGGAAAAATCCAGCGGCATCGACCACGCTGCCGCCATCACATTGCGCGCGCCTTGATGGGCGCTGCTGACCAATACGGTGGGGCCGTGGTTGAGCAAGCGGTAGGCTTTGCTTAAATCGACTGCTTGACGATTTTGCATAAGGGATTGAGTCGGCGGCACGCCGCATCGAGGTTGAGGCAAGTTGCTGCCGGGAAGCGAACGCGTTCCCGGCGCCATGTCAGTGAATCAGTGAATTAATTCCAGTCGTCGCTGCCGCCACCGCCGCCGCCGCTATCCCACGACGAGCTGTCGGACACGCCGAAGTCGTTGCCGCCCATATCGTCGTTCGGCTGGCTCCAGGAATCGTTTTGCGGCGGATTCTCGTACACCGTTTCAGTGCGTTCGCGGTCGGTGAAATGATGCATCAGTTCTTCGCCGGCAACAATCCCTGCGCCGACTGCCGCACCGGTGGCCAAACCGCCCAATATCCCGGAGCCCATGCCGCCTTGATTGACGACCATTCCCCCGGGGCCGTAACCACCGCCGGGACCATAGCTGCCACCTGGGCCATACCCGGCCGGATAGCCGCCGCCGCCGGCGATGACGGTATTGCGGCGTCCGAGCGCACGGACGATAAAGAAGAACAGCAAAATCAATCCGACGATAATCACCACGGTCAGCAGGCCACTACCGCCGCTGCTGGCCGGGGCGCGTGTCACCACCGGTTGTTGATAGACGGTTACCGGGCGCGTATAGGTCGGTTGTGCATAGACCGGCTGCGGGCGCTGCACGACGCGCGTCGGGCCGGCAATGACGGATTTCAATTCTTCCAGCGCTTGCGGCTTGGCAAATTTCAGGGTGGGATCGAGCCGCTCGGCGCTGTTCAACTCGGTTTGCGCTTCGCGCAAGCGATTTTGTTTCGCCAGCAAGTCGGCTTCGATGTAATGGGCTTTGGCGCTATTCGGGTGATCGCGCAGCACTTTATCCATCATTGCCTGCGCGTCGCTGAATCTACCGGCCTCGGCGGCTTGGTAGACTTGATGAATGCTGGGATCGGAATCGGCGGCAAATACCGGCGTCGCAGCCAGTACGGCCAGCGACAGCAATGCCGATCCAATCGCGGATTTTATGAACATGATGGTGACTCCTCAATAGATACGCCGCAGTTTGGGGCGGGAACCAGATTATTCAAGCGTGAGACGTTGACACTTTACTCTTTATTGTAGGCGGAAACCGGAATTTCCGGGGTTTTTGATCGATTGCGGATTCAAATTGCGGCTTCATATTCCCGTTGCGCCAAAGCATGTCGAACAGCGCCGACTACGCTGTGCCAATCGCCCAGTGCCGCTTGCCGGAACAGGCGCGCGCTCGGATACCACGGGCTGTCCGTGCGTTGCTTTTGCCAGCGCCAATCGGGTTGAAACGGCAGCAATATCCAGACCGGTTTGCCCATCGCGCCGGCCAGATGCGCGACTGCGGTATCGACTGTAATGACCAAGTCCAACGTGTCGATCAGTGCTGCCGTCTGTGCAAAATCCTGCAGCTCTGCGCCGAAACGAAGCAGCTCGGGATGCGCATCCAAGGCCGCCGCATCGCTCTCGCGCAGCTCTTTTTGCAGGCAGACGAATTGCGCGCTATCGCAAAACAAGGTCGCGAAATCGGCGAGCCCAATGGAACGCTTGTAGTCGTGCCGATGCAGCGGATTGCCCGACCAGGCGACACCGATGCGCGGCGCAGCCGTTTCTGCCAAGCGCGTGCGCCATGCCGCTGCGGTAGTGGGTTCGGCAAACAGGTAGGGCATCCCGGCCGGCAGATCGGCATGGCTGCTGCCGCATGCCAGCGGCAGGCTCAACAGCGGGCAATGGAAGTCGAAAGGCGGCGCCGGCTCATCGTCGCCGATCACTTGGGTCACGCCGGCCAGTCCCGCCAGCAAGGATTTCAGCGCGGGCGGCACTTGCAGCACCACGGTCGCGCCACGCTCGGCGACCGGCTTGGCGTAGCGGCAAAATTGCAGGGTATCGCCCAAGCCTTGTTCGGCATGCAGCAAGATGGTTTTTCCTTGCAAGCTTTCGCGCCCCAGCCATTTCGCTTGCGTGAAGCGGCGCACGGTGGCGGCAAAGGCATCGGTTTGCCAGCGCCATTCGTACTGTTTCCACCCCTCGGTGAAATCGCCGGCCAATAATTTGTGCAGGCTGGCATGCCATTGCGCCTGCGCAAAATGCGGCGCGATTTGCAACGCGCGCTCGTAACAAGCCGCCGCTTCGCTTTCCCTGCCCATATCGTCTTGCGTGCTGCCCAGGTTGCACAGGGCTATGACGTTGTCCGGCTCGATTGCCAATGCCTGACGGTGGCACATTTCCGCCTCTGCCAAACGGCCTTGACGACAGAGGAGGTTGCCGAGGTTGCCGGCGGTTTTCGCATTGTGCGGATTCTGCGCCTGCGCGCGCCGCAAAAAAGGCTCGGCGGCTTGCAGTTCGTTAGCCTCTGCCAATGCCATGCCGAAATTGCTTTGTGCTTCGTCGTCGGCGGGGAGAAGTTCCGCTGCGCGGTGCATCGCGTGCAGCGCCGGCCCATGCTTGTGTTGCAATTTTTGCATCACGCCCAGCAATTTCCAGCCGAAGCCATGTTGCGGGAAGCGCGCGGTCATCTCGGCGGCAGCCGTTTCTCCCTCGGCAAGCCGGCCTTGGTTGAGCAGGCTCACCAGGCGTTGCATCGCCGAAAAAGGCGGTTGAGCGCGGCTTTCGTCGACAAATCGGGTGGCGTCTTGATCGTGGCGCATGAAATGGAAGTCGTCGATTCGATTCGGTTTGCTGGTAAAGTATCGTGCCACATAATGGCAACTTTGTGCTGCTCTGCGGCAAATGTCCATTCTTACGAGGAAGAACATGCGAATAAACAACTCCCACTTGCTTGCCGGTTTCGGCAACCTATTGCGTCGCCCCGCGCATGCCGCGCTGGCCTTGTCGCTCACAGTTTGCGTGCCGGCGAACGCTGCTGCTGCGTTTGAATTACCGGCTGCCTACGTGGTCGACGGCATGAAGCCTGGCGTGCGGCCGGGCGACGATTTCAATGCTTACGTCAATGGCGGCTGGGCCGACGCGACCGAGATCCCGGCTGACAAAAGCTATTGGGGCGTCGACGGCGAAATGGCGGAAGCGACCGACAAGCGCGTGGCGCAATTGATCGAGGGCGCGGCCAAAGGCGGCGCCGATGCGTCCGCCGACACGCGCCGGGTCGGGGCTTTTTATATCGCCTTCATGGATGAAGCTGCGATCGAAGCAAAGGGCTTGGCGCCGTTGCAGCCGCTCTTGCACGATATCGCCGCAGTCGCCGACAAGCGCGGCTTGGCGCGTTTGTTGGGGCGCACGCTGCGCGCCGATGTCGACCCCTTGAACATGACTAATTTCTTTACCGAGAACCTGTTCGGCGTCTGGGTCGCGCAAGGTTTGCATGACGCAGATCATTATCAAGCGTATCTATTGCAGGGCGGACTAGGCATGCCGGACCGCGAATACTATCTTGCCAAGGATCCCAAGATGGCCGGTATCCGCGCCAAATACCGCGAACATATCGCCACCGTGCTGGCTTTGGCCGGATACAAGGATGCGGGCCGGCGCGCGGCGCGCGTGTATGACCTGGAGCGCAAGATCGCGCTGTCGCATGCCAGCCGCGAAGACTCCGAGGACATCGGCAAAGCCGACCATACCTGGTCCCAGCGCGATTTCGCCGATCAGGCGCACGGGATCGACTGGGCGGCGTTTTTCGATGGCGCAGGATTATCCGGCCAGCAAAATTTCGGCGTCTGGCATGCGGGCGCGGTCAAGGGCGAAGCGGCGCTGGTCGGCGCGGTGCCGCTGGCGGTGTGGAAAGATTACCTGAGCTTCCATGCAATCAATCATTTCTCGAAGACATTGCCGAAGGCGTTCGCCGATGCGCATTTTGCTTTTTACGGGACCGTGTTGTCCGGCACGCCACAGCAAGCGGCGCGCTGGAAGCGCGCGGTTGAGGAGACCAACGCCGCAGTCGGCGATTCGGTCGGGCGTCTGTATGTAGAGCGCTATTTCCCGGCTGCAGCCAAGGCCAAGGTGCAGGCGCTGGTCGCCAATATCGTGGATGCCTTCGCGCATCGCATCGATGGCCTGGAATGGATGGCGCCAGCCACCAAGATCGAAGCGAAAGCCAAATTGAAGACCTTGTATGTCGGTGTCGGCTACCCGGAACATTGGCGCGATTACAGCGGTCTGGACATCGAAGCCGGCGATGCGCTCGGCAACAGCAGGCGCGCCGAGGAGTTTGCGTATCGGCGCGCGCTGGCAAAATTCGGCAAGCCGGTCGACCGCAGCGAATGGGCGATGTTGCCGCAAGTGGTCAATGCGGTGAATCTGCCCTTGCAGAATGCGCTCAATTTCCCCGCCGCCATCTTGCAGCCGCCGAGTTTTGACCCGGCGGCTTCCGATGCGGTCAATTATGGCGCGATCGGCGCGGTGATCGGCCACGAAATCAGTCATAGCTTCGACGATCAGGGCAGCCAATTCGATGCCCAGGGGCGCTTGCGCAACTGGTGGAGCGCGGAAGACCTGGCGCACTTCAAGAAATCGTCGGCAGCGCTCGCCGCGCAATTTTCCACCTATCGTCCGTTTCCCGACCTGGCCGTCAACGGCCAGCAGACCTTGAGCGAAAACATTGCCGACTTGGCCGGACTCACCGCAGCCTATGACGCCTACCATGCGTCGTTGGCCGATCCATCGAAGGCAGCCGACCAGCAATTCTTCATCGCCTTTGCCGAAGCCTGGCGCAACAAGGCGCGTGAAATGGCGTTGCGCCAACAAATTGCGACCGATGGCCATGCGCCGACGCAATACCGGGTGGCGACCGTGCGCAATCTCGACGCCTGGTATGCGGCCTTCGATGTCCAGCCCGGCCAGGGCTTGTATCTGGCGCCGTCGGCGCGGGTCAGAATCTGGTAGGGCGGTAGCGTGCGATCAGTCGGATTCAAGTCGTGAAAAAAGCGATGCGTGCCGTTGCTAGCGGCACGCAAAGGCTGGCCGCGTAGCCGTCCGGCGCCTGCAGCTTGTGAACGAAATGGGGCGTGGGGGCGTCGTCGGCGCAGACTTGGCGGACGGCGTCGTTCGCAGTCGCGTTGAAATGCAATGCCGGCAAGGATTGCTGCAAGCCCAGGCCTGACATCTTGCAATACGCTTCCTTTTGCGTCCACAAACGGTAGAACTGTGCCGATTTTTCGGCTGCGCCGAGGATGTTCAACGCCGCTTGTTCGCTCGGGTGGCAAACCATGTCGATCAAGCCATCCAGGTCGACGTTATCCTTGCCCATGAATTCCAGATCGATTCCCAACTCCTGCGGCGATACCGCGACCAGCGCGTGATCTCCACTGTGCGATAGATTGAACTGCAAGCGATGATCGCGCAATTCCGGCTTGCCGAATTGGCCATACTGAAAAATCAAATCGGCAGCTGCCTGCTCGACGTGACGCGCGAGAGTCACGCGTAGCGCGCTGCGGCAACGGCTAAAATGTTGCTGCTGTTTCGGCGCGCGAAATCGCGCTGCCCGTTCGCGCTCCGCATCGTTCAACACAGTAGAAAACCCGTCCCAGGTCGGATTGCCCAGATTTATCTGCCAAACGTGGACTTCGTCGAATTGGAGCGATGCCGCTAAACCCATTGCAAACCTTTGCACGCCATTTTTAGAGATGCCCTTTTGCTGTATCGTATATATCGTATTGTTGTTTTTATGTGAATCGTTTTGCGGGGTTTTGTGATTTGCATTAAGCAATGCTACATTGTCGGCAGACCTTTAGCAGCAGCATGAAGGCGGAATAATTTTGCGAATATGCAAAAAAAAGCCCGCTAACATATTGCTAGCGGGCAAAACCCTAACTCTCTGTAAGAGGTTTGGCGGAGTTTACTGTTCGCGCGGTATCGTTGTATTTATTAGCGTCGCGCGCTTGAAAAATGTGTGTTTTTGGGGCGTCCCAAGGAGAACTGGCGTAGATGCTGGAAAATTGACTGGTTGACTTCCATCGTTGCTTGCATGATGAGCAAATCGACGCTGCGCTCGCGATCCGCTTCGAGATTCGCGCGGCTTTGTGTCGGCTGTTGATTTGCGATCATTCCGCGATACACGTCTTCCAAGGTGATGCTGCTGGGGTCGCAGGTCAGCATCCACACTTTGGACGTGTTCTTTGCGGGCTGCACCAATCCGGCGATCTGTAATTTCCGGCAGATCTGGGTTACTGCACGCGTTGTGTGTCCGGTGTATTCCACGAGATAGCTAATGCTCAAGTCTTGCGACGGATTGTTGACAAATAATTCAAGTATTTCGGTTGTAATGCGGAATTTCTGGTCCATTAAATAATCAGCAAATAAAAAATTGTCCGACACAGACATAGAATTCCCCAATCGAATACCGTTATTGGGCACTTGTAGCGATAGCAACAAGCTCCCGTTTCGAGCCTTGGATAGTGGCGACGAAAAACATGGGAGACTTTAAGCGGAATGCGCAGAAAAAGCGATTTCGCTGGATGATGCGAGCAGATACTATGCGATGCTAGAATAGCATCAACTAGCATCATATTAATATATTGGCAAAAATATCCGCCGATCGAGCGGCAAATTGCCGATAGGTTGGGCTGATGCATGCTTATTTTTAAGCTCTTGAGAGGGAGACTTTGCGTATGGCAATTCGAGGTGTAAAGCCGGTTGTGCAATCCGTGCATGCATCGCAAGTGGAATTTTGTGAGAACTTACGTTTTGCCTGCGGCTATTACCGGTCGGTGGCGGAAGTGTGCCGCAAGCTGGAAATCAATCGGGCGCAATTCAATCGTTACCTCAACGGCAGCACCACGCCTTCGTCATTCATCCTGCAAAAGATTTGCGATTTTTTCGGTGTCGAGCCGACCGAAATTTATTTGCAACGCGACCAGTTCCGCAAATTGATCGAAGTCAGGCAAAACCACAGGCCGAGTTACGCGCCCTATGTCGAGCATATAGAGCGTTTGCAAACCTTGTCGCAGGGGAAATTCGATCGGTATCTGGGCTATTACTTCGAGTATTACAATTCGATGACCGTCTACGGGCGCGTGATTCGCGGCCTGGTGAAGATCTTCAAGGAAGGCGATGGCGTCTATTACGCGCGCTACGAGCGCTTTCCGCAGGACGCCAACCTTGGCGAAGACTATCGCATGAAATACCTGGGTTGCGCATTTTATCTGAACGACCGTATTTTTTTGGTCGACTACGAGAGCCTGAGCGAAGGCGAAATCACCCAGACCGTGCTGTTTCCCGATTACAAAAAGAAACTGCAGCGGCTATCGGGCTTGATGCTCGGCGTTTCTTCAGGCAATCAACGGCCGATCGCCTGCGCACGGATTGTTTTCGAGTATTTGGGCGCGAATATCGATGTCCGCAAGGCGGCGCGCAAATGCGACATCCTCGATCCGAAGGTGACGGAAATCGACCCCACCATTTTGCGCGTGATCGACAATTCGGTGCATACGAACACCCATCATTTCTGCACCGTGGCGGATTAGAAAAGTCGTTGAACTCGCGTCGATTCGCAATATACTAAGCTGATAGAGATCAAAGGCGGGGCTGGCCCAGTCGTCCCGACTGGGCCGTACAGCTTTGGGGGACGCGTCAAATGAAGAATTTGACTTGTTTGTGGCTTTGCTGCTTGCTCGCTGCCTGCGCTTCCGCGCCGGTCGTTTCGCAAAAGCCGGAAACCCTGTTCCATGACGCATTGTTTTCCGCGCCCTCCGAGCGCGTCGATGCCGCTGACATATTTACGCTGAACAAGGAAATGCAGGATTTCCTCGACCACGATGTTGCCCGCAAAATCATTGCCGAGGGTAGAGTGGCGGCGCTTATCGACGCGCTCTACGAGAGCGAACGCAAGAAGTTCCGTTATGACGCCGCGCGCACGCGCTCTGCGGCAGAAGTATTCCATCTGCGATCCGGCAACTGCTTGTCTTATTCCATCATGACCGCAGCGTTCGCCAGGGAGTTGCGCTTGCCCGTCCAGTTCCATACGGTGAGTTTCGGCGAAGTCTGGGATCGAAACGAGAATATCGAATACCTGATAGGGCACGTCAATCTGACGCTGGGCGAGCAATCCACGGGCAGTCGCGATCGCGCAAAAACGGTCGATTTCGCCGCAGTCGGCGATGCGCGCGGCGACATCATTGACGATATCGGGGAAGATATCGTGGTCGCGATGTATATGAATAATCGGGCGGCGGAAGCGCTGGCGAAAAACAATTTGAACGACGCCTATTGGTGGGCTCGTGCGGCAGTCGAGCATGCGCCGGCTTTTACCAGCTCATATAACACGCTGGGCGTCGTCTATAGCAAGCACCGCGACCTGGCGCAAGCCGAACTGGTATTCCGCCGCGTGCTGGAAAGCGAACCGGACAATGTGCTGGCAATGTCCAATCTGGCGCAGGTCTTGACCGCACTGGGCCGCGTCGACGAATCGAAACGAATCGCCATCAGGTTGGCGCAGATTCAGCCGAATCCGCCATATTTTTTCTTCAATCGCGGCTTGGCTGCGATGAAAACCGGCGATTTCAAGACCGCCAAGATCGAATTTACCAAGGAAGTCAATCGCGCTTCATACAACCATCAATTTCATTTTTGGCTGGCGCTTGCCAATTACTATCTCGGCAATATGGATGAAACGCGCAAGCAACTGACGGTCGCGATGGAAAATAGTCCCAACCCGGCGCAACACGACTTGTACGCCGCCAAGCTGGAAAACATGAAATCCTATCGCGAGCGTTGACGTGCTGGCGACGGCCCGCATTTCATAGCTTGGGAATTCGGATGCGGCTAATCATCAGCGAGCCGGACAGCGCAAACATCAGCGTCAATGGGTGCAGATGCCAACTGCCGATTGCTACGCTGCCCAGCCACATCTGCTTGCCCAGCGCGCCTTGCCAGACCGCCAGAGCCAACACGGCGACCAGAATCAGCGAAGTGGGAATCGGCGTGCCTTCAAAATACTTGACCTTGCCGCTTTCGTCCGACAATTTTTCGGCGGTGACGTTGTAGCGCGCCAGGCGCGAGACGCCGCAGGCGACGAAAAACAGCAGCACCGCGCGGTCGTACAAGCCTTGCATGCCGCACGCATAGGCGATCGTTGCCGGCGCCACGCCGAAGGAAATCACGTCGGCCAGCGAATCGAGTTCGCGTCCCATCGCGGAACTTTTTTGGCGCCAGCGGGCGATGCGCCCATCCAGGATATCGAACAGCAACGCAAACGGAATCAAGCCGCAGGCAAAGTATAGATGCAGCGCATCGGATGTCTGCAAGTAGGTCATCGAAGAAAAAAGCGCGCCGACGCCGCAAAATGCATTACCAAGCGTAAACCAGTCCGCCAAGTGGAATTCGCGGATCATCGCAAACGGTTTGTGAGAATTCATAAAAAAATCCAAAAATTCATTAGTCGCATGATAACGGAAAGAGAGCTTGCTTGGTCGTCAATATGGCCCCGAAAAGATTAAATGCCCTTGCGTCGCGTCATGCCTATTGCACCTCGCAATAGGCAATACAAAAACCTCCACAGCACCTTGCGGACCCAATCGGCGGTAGCGCCCAATTGGCTCGACGGTCCGATTTGCGAAGTTGCGTCCATTCAAGCGATTGACAAATCGTCCACTTTTATTCGTCACATCGTCATCAACACGTCACGCATGAAGATTATGCTGTAGAGCAACATTCCTGACACAAGGACGGGCCATGAGCATTCGTCATCGTATTACTCTCCTCGTTGTATTGACCTTCCTCATTATCTCTTCGATTGGCGGCTACGCGGTGTTCCAATCGCGAAGAAGTGCGGCCGACGTAAAAACCGTGACCGAAGGCGTGGTCCCCAGCGCGCTCGCCTCGGCTGACTTGGTGTCGCAACTCAAGGATGTGCAACTCGCGGTCATGACCATGGTGTACGCGCCGGCTGGCAACATGGCGACCGAAGCGAAGGAAAATCTGAGCGCCAAAGAAGCCGTTTTGCAGAAGTCCATCGAGCTGCAATCGAAAGGGGCGAACAGCGATGCGCAGCACGGATTGGTCGAGCAGGCCAAGGAAAGCCTGGCCAACTATGTGGGGGCAATCGACGAGACCGTCGCGAGCAAAACGGCGGGCAAGGAAGAGCTTGCGCAGGCGTCGTTTTTCGGCAATGTGGTGCAATACCAAACCGAGCTTGAGGGCATCGTCACCGCGCTGCGGGTGGAAAAAAATCGCAGCAAGGATAACGCCATCGAGAGCTTGAACCAGAATATGGCGACCACCGTGACGATGATTTCCATCGTCACGGTCATTGCCGTGATCTTCTTGACTGCGATCGGCATGCTGCTGTATCGCGCCATCAGCGGCCCCATCAGCCGGATGCAATTGGAGATGACCGAAATCGCCTCCAGCCAGGATTTCACGCGCCGCGTGCCGGTCACCCGCAATGACGAAATCGGCCGTTCGATCATCGCCTTTAACGGCATGATCGAGAAAATCGAAGAGAGTTCGGCGCAACTCAAGCAAAAGACGACCGACATCCAGACCATGTTGCAAAATATTCCGCAAGGCATCTTGACGGTGGTGGAAGGCAACAAGATCCACCCGGAATATTCCGCCTACCTGGAAACGGTCTTTGAAACCAAGGATATCGTCGGACGCAATCTGATGGACCTGGTCTTTTCCGAAACGAATTTGGGAGCAGACATCCTGTCGCAAGTGGAAACCGCGACCAGTGCGTGCATCGGCGAAGACCTCATGAATTTTGAATTCAATGAGCACTTGATGGTCGGCGAAATCGAAAAGACCATGCCAGACGGCAGCGTGAAGATACTGGACTTGAGCTGGTCGCCGATTGCCGACGATACCGGGACGATCGTGCGTTTGATGCTATGCGTGCGCGACGTCACCGAATTGCGCAAGCTGGCTGCCGAGGCAAACGAACAAAAGCGCGAGCTGGAGATCATCGGTGAAATTCTGGCCGTGAACCAGGAGAAATTCCACGAATTCATCGCCGGCGCGGCCAGGTTCATCGAAGAAAACGAGTTGCTGATCGCGCAGAACGCGGATCGGCACGAGTTCGCCATCGCCAAGCTGTTCCGCAATATGCATACCATCAAGGGCAATGCCCGCACCTACGGATTGCTGCATCTATCCAATATCGTGCATCAAGCCGAACAGACCTACGAACAATTGCGCAAGCCGGATACAACCGTCGTGTGGGATCAAGGCGCGCTGCTGACCGAGTTGGGTGCGGTCAAAACCTCGCTCGATCGTTATGCCAAGATCAACGAAGTCACGCTGGGCCGCAAAGGCCCGGGGCGGCGCGGCAGCGTCGAGCGTTACCTGATGGTCGACAAGTTGCATATCCAGGAAAGTCTGCGCCGCCTGGAAACGGTCAATACCGCCAATCTGCGTGAATTGATTTCCGTGCGCGACGCCGTGCGCAAGACGCTGCTTTTGCTCGGAACCGAACCGATCGCCGAAACTTTGGGTGGCGTGCTCGATTCGCTGCCGGCGCTGGCTCGGGAACTCGGCAAGGCGCCACCGGCTGTCGCCGTCGAAGATCACGGCTACGTGGTGCATAACCAGGTGAGCGGCATGCTCAAGAATGTATTCATGCATCTGATCCGCAATGCGATGGGTCATGGAATCGAAACGCCGCAAATTCGCCTCGCAGCGGGCAAACCGGCAGTCGGCAATATCCAGATCGAGGCCAGTTCCGCCGACGGCTTTTTCCAAATCGCATTGCGTGACGACGGCGCCGGCCTGGCATTGCAACGCATTCGCAGGAAAGCCATCGAAAAGGGGCTGCAAGCCGCCGCCGACCAGATGAGCGATGAAGAGGTTGCCCGTCTGGTGTTTCGTCCGGGGTTTTCCACTGCGGACGCGGTCACCGCGGTTTCCGGGCGCGGCGTCGGCATGGATGCAGTGCAGGATTTCGTCCTGCGCGAAAACGGAAAAGTTGAAATCCGTTTCACCGATGCGGCGGTCGGCGCAGAGTTTCGACAGTTTGAAGTCCGTGTCTATCTGCCGGAAAGCATGGCCGTCTTTGTCGATGGCAGCATCGCGTTGCCTGCCGTCTCCGACGCTGTGCAGGCTGCCGAGCCTGATTCGATGGATAGCCTTGAAAACAATCTTCCCGCTGTGGGCGATGCAAATTCTCACGTCGCCTGACCTGAGAATTTATTACAAGTAGCGAGAATATGTTCACGGCAATTTTGGTGTTGGCACTGGTCGCTTGTTGCGGCGTCATGGGCTGGAAAATCCACGCTCTGAAGAAGACCATGTCCGCGATGATCCTGGTTGAGCAGGCCGAGGCATCCGAGCGGAAGTCGCAGTTGGCGTTACAAGGGCTGCAAGATCAATTGGAGCAATACCAGCAATTGCTGGAACAGGAAAAGAGCGATTTCGATATCCAAAGCGAACGCCTTCAAGAAGATCGCGAGCAAGCCGTGCGGCAGGTCATCGACAGCAACGCGGCAATCAAGAACGAAATCATGCAGCATTGCGAATTTTCCGCAGATACCATCGACAAGCTGCTCGGCCTGATCAAGACCTTTGAACGCTGGCATGCCGACATGAATGTGCTGATCATGCACAACCGGGAAATGCACAACAAGAACGATGAATTCGCATTGATCGTCAAGCAGGTCGTGATCGTCGCGTTGAATGCGTCGATCGAAGCCGCCCGCGCCGGCGAGCATGGACGCGGGTTCGCAGTGGTCGCCAACGAAGTGAGAACGCTGGCCCATCGTGCAGAAAAACTGTCGAACGACTATCGTGCCAATCTCTTCCAAAACGACCTGATTACCACCACCACCTTTCAAGACCTGCAGGCCGGCGGCAAGATGATCACCAGCGCAATTGTCGGTTTGGGCTTGACCAACAAGAAGACCAGAGATGCGCTCGGTGCATGATGGACGAAATCGACAACAGCCATGATCAGTAAAAATGCGCAAGATGGCTTCGACCATTTATTGAAACAGTCGCTCAAGGCGGGCTTGCTTAAGTCAGCGGAAGATTCTTGCGATATTTCTGCGTTGGACGATTTGTCCAAGATCAAGGAAAGCAAAATCGTCGTCTTGACGATTTCCTCGTATCTGTTCCGGTTGATGGTTTTGATTTACTTTACGCCGGACGATGCAGCCAGGCAGCATTTCGCCGGGCTCAACGGCATGCAAACACAAGACGTCGACGAACAATCGTTTTACGACGCGGTCGGTGAATTCGGAAATATCTGTTGCGGCATATTGAACCGGGATTTGGGCCAATTCTTTCCGCACATCGGCATGTCGACGCCAAACATCATCGACAAGAATTGTTCGTCTTACTTGAGTGCGCTGGGCTGCGGTCATATCCGGCATTTCATGGTGGACGCCAATCATCGCTATTCGTTTCCGGTCAGTCTATGTGTTTGCGACCATGCCGACCTGGATTTCACCGTCAAGGTGGCCGAGGAAGCAGCGGCCACCGGCGAACTGGAACTATTTTAGTTTTTAGTCATTTCGACGAGGTTATCATGGCACAAATTCTAGTGGTCGACGACTCCAGCACGGTTCGCAATGAAGTGGGCGATTTTCTGAAAAAAAATGGTTTTGACGTGGCCTTGGCCATCGATGGCCGCGATGGTCTGGCGAAGCTGAAGGCAGATAGCCGCATCAAACTGGTGGTCAGCGATGTCAACATGCCGATCATGGACGGCTTGACCATGGCGGAAAAAATCCGCAGCGAGCTCGGCAATAGCGCAGTCAACATTATCATGTTGACCACGGAAAATTCACCGATCATGAAAGAACGTGGCAAGGCTGCGGGGATCAAAGGCTGGATCGTCAAGCCTTTCAAGGGCGACGCCGTGCTGGCGACTTTTAAGAAATTGGTCGGCGCTTAGAATATCGTTCCAATTTTGACAAGTAATCTTATTCCGAATATTGGACTTATCCCCATTTTTTGTGGGCATCCTTGTGGATAACTGCTTGGGGTTGCTTGTCGCACGTTTGTCGGCGAGGGTTCCCGGTGCATGGCGAAATTTCAGCCATCAACGTCTGACACAGATTTTCTTTCGCCGTGCTGCCTGAATTTGCGCCCACGCATGGCCTGCGCCCGTTTCTTACAAAACGGTCTTGAGACAACCCGACAATTTCTGACGCTTCGTCGAAATGAACGAAGGCAAGTTTGGAATCAACGCCGGCCAAGGCTAGCCGGTTCCAACGAAAGCGCCTGCAACGATGACTTGCCGCGATCACAATGTGCGGCAGGGCGTTGGCAAAGAGAATGTTTGCTGCACTGCACGATGCGCGGATGGCGCGTCGTCGCTGTCATGCGCCTTGATTTGCCTCGGATGCTTGGGATATTTGATCCACATCAACTACCACCCTGCGCTTCGAGAGTATAAATCCGAATCGGCTGCGGCAGGTCAAGAACCTTGCGTTCGATACGCGTGCGGCGGTTTGAATACTCCATGCACGACATTTATTGATTTGCAGCTTGTTAAATTCCGCTACCGCTACGGAAGAGCTAGAATAAGGTGCGGATGATTCGATAAAGCATGAGCGAGGCATCACTCGCTCTATTGGTCAGAGCGGCACGAACCAGCCTTCCATCGGAGGACAGCGCTCTGTGTGTATCTGCTGCCGTATTTTCCCGGCAGAAGTAACAGGAGACAAAGTTGCAACCTACAAATACCGCCGATCCGGCCTATTTTCACAAAGTCGTCGATTGTCAATGGGCTTGTCCTGCCCATACTCCCGTCCCCGAATACATACGCCTGATAGGGCAAGGTCGCTATAGCGATGCCTACATGGTCAATTGGGTGTCCAACGTCTTTCCGGGCGTGCTGGGGCGCACCTGCGACCGCCCCTGCGAACCTGCTTGCCGTCGCGGCCGGGTCGAGGAAAGCAATCGGCAGCAGCCTGAACCGGTCGCCATCTGCCGCCTCAAGCGTGTCGCTGCCGATAACAAGGGCGAGGTCAAGAGCCGCATGCCGGCCATTGCGCCGAAAAACGGCAAGCGCATCGCCTGCGTCGGCGCCGGGCCGGCGTCGCTGACGGTGGCGCGCGACCTTGCGCCCCTGGGCTACGACATCACCGTGTTCGACGGCGAGGCCAAGGCGGGCGGTTTCATCCGTTCGCAGATCCCGCGTTTCCGCCTGCCCGAATCGGTGATCGACGAGGAAACCGGGTATATCCTCGACATGGGCGTCGATTTCAAGAGCGGGCAACGGGTCGAATCGATGCGCGCGCTGCTGGCGCAAGGCTATGACGCGGTATTCGTCGGCTGCGGCGCGCCGCGCGGGCGCGACCTGATCGTGCCGGGACGCTGGGAAGCCAAGGAAAACATCCATATCGGCATCGATTGGCTGGCCTCGGTCTCGTTCGGCCATATCACCAGCATCGGCAAACGCGTGATCGTGCTGGGCGGCGGCAATACGGCGATGGACTGTTGCCGTTCTGCGCGCCGGCTCGGCAGCAGCGACGTGAAGGTGATCGTGCGCAGCGGCTTCGAGGAAATGAAGGCCTCGCCGTGGGAAAAAGAAGACACGCAGCACGAAGGCATCCCGATCCTGAATTTCCACGTGCCGAAATCGTTCGAGCATACCGACGGCAAATTGACCGGCATGGTGTTCGAGATCGTCGAAGCGGTGTACGACGAAAAAGGCAAGCGTTCGCTGGTGCCGACCGGCCAGCCGGACGTGCTGGTCGAATGCGACACGGTCTTGATCGCCGTCGGCCAGGAAAACGCCTTTCCGTGGATCGAGAGCGATCTCGGCATCCAATTCGACAAATGGGGCTTGCCGGTATTGGGCAACGGCACCTTCCAGTCGACCGTGGCCAACGTGTTTTTCGGCGGCGATGCGGCTTACGGGCCGAAGAACATCATCACTGCGGTGGCGCACGGGCACGAAGCGGCGGTATCGATCGACCGCCTGCTCAACGGCGAGGATGTCGCCGTGCGGCCGGCGCCGACCACCAACCTGATGTCCACCAAGATGGGCATCCACGAGTGGAGTTATCACAACGACGTGTCGGCGGACGTGCGCTTCAAGGTGCCTTGGGCCAAGGCCGAGCTGGCGCTGGCCAGCATCCGGGTCGAGGTCGAATTGGGCTTCGACGCCGCCACCGCGTTCAAGGAAGCCAGCCGCTGCCTGAACTGCGACGTGCAAACCGTGTTCAACCGGCAGACCTGCATCGAGTGCGATGCCTGCGTCGACGTGTGCCCGATGGATTGCATCACCTTTACCACCAAAGGCGACGAAGCCGACCTGCGCCAGCGACTCAAGGCGCCGGCGGAAAACACCGAGCAAGACCTGTACGTGTCGGCGCAATTGAAGACCGGGCGCGTGATGGTCAAGGACGAAGACGTTTGCCTGCATTGCGGGCTGTGCGCGGAGCGCTGCCCGACCGGGGCATGGGATATGCAAAAATTCCTTCTCACCACGACGCAGGCCGGGCCGCGCTGCCGCGACGATAACACACGCACGCTGGAGGCCGCATGAATCTCAACCAAAATCGCATAGAAGCAGTCAACGACTTCGTCATCAAGTTCGCCAACGTCAACGGCTCCGGTTCGGCGTCGGCCAACGAATTGTTCGCCAAGGCGATCCTGCGCATGGGCGTGCCGGTCAGCCCGCGCAATATCTTCCCCAGCAACATCCAGGGCATGCCGACCTGGTACGAGGCGCGCGTGTGCGAACAAGGCTATCTCGGCCGGCGCGGCGGGGTCGACATGATGGTGGCGATGAATCCGCAAACCTGGGACGCCGACGTGGCTGAAATCTCTCCCGGCGGCTACCTGTTCTACGACAGCACACGACCGATTCCCGAGTCGATGTTCCGCAAGGATATCGAAGTGATCGGCATCCCGCTGACCGAGATCAGCAATGCCGCCTATACCGATCCGCGCCAGCGGCAATTGTTCAAGAACATCATTTATGTCGGCGCCTTGTCGGTGCTGCTCGATGTCGAAGCGGCGGTATTCGAAAAACTGTTTGCCGAACAATACAAGGGCAAGGAAATCCTGCTCGACTCCAACGTCAAAGCGCTGCACATGGGGCGCGACTACGTCAAGACCAACCTCAAGGCGCCGCTGGGCATTCGGGTGCAGCGCGCCGACAAGGTGGGCGACCGCATTTTCACCGACGGCAACAGCGCGACGGCGCTCGGCTGCGTGTATGGCGGCGCCACCGTCGCGGCCTGGTATCCGATTACGCCATCGTCGTCGGTGCCGGAATCGTTCCAGAAATATTGCGACAAATTCCGCGTCGAGACGGAGGGCGGCAAGAACAAGGTCGCCATCGTGCAGGCGGAGGACGAATTGGCCTCGATCGGCATGGTATTGGGCGCGGCCTGGAACGGCGCGCGCGCCTTTACGGCAACCTCCGGTCCCGGCATTTCGCTGATGACCGAGTTTATCGGCCTGGCCTATTTTGCCGAAATTCCGGCGACCATCATCAACGTGCAGCGTGGCGGGCCGTCGACCGGCATGCCGACCCGCACCCAGCAATCCGATCTGCTGGCTTGCGCCTACGCGTCGCACGGCGACACCAAGCATGTGCTGCTGTTCCCGGAAGATCCGCACGAATGTTTCGAGCATGCGGCAGCGGCGCTCGACCTGGCCGACCGCCTGCAAACGCCGATCTTCGTGATGAGCGACCTCGACATCGGCATGAATCAGCGCCTGTGCAAACCCTTCGTGTGGGACGACGCGCGCGAATATGATCGCGGCAAGGTGATGACGGCGGCAGAACTGGAAGCCGGCAAGGATTTTGGCCGCTACAAGGACGTCGATGGCGATGGCATTCCGTGGCGCACGCTGCCCGGCACCCACCCAACGCTGGGCAGCTATTTCACGCGCGGTTCCACCCGTGACGCCTATGCGCGCTATTCCGAACGCGGGCCGGACTATATCTACAACATGGAACGGCTGCTGAAGAAATTCAAGACCGCCGCCGACATCGTGCCGCAGCCGGTGCTGCGCAAAGCCGCGCAGCCGACCCGCGTGGGCGTGCTGTATTACGGTTCGACCAGCCCGGCGATGCAGGAAGCGCTCGACGTGTTGACCGAGCAGGGCACCCACCTGGACGCCATGCGCCTGTTGGCTTTCCCGTTTCCGCAAGCGGTCGACCGCTTCATCGCCGAGCATGACAAGGTGTTCGTGGTCGAGCAAAACCGCGATGCCCAGATGCACACCTTGCTGGTCAACGAGTTGTCGATCGACCCGGCGCGGCTGGTCAAAGTGCTGCATTACGACGGCACGCCGATCACTGCGCGCTTCATCGGCAACGCCATCGCCAAGAACCTGAACGCCGCCGACGCTGCGGCTTCGCCGCAAAAGGAGGCTGCATGACCTACCTCGCCAAACCGAAACTGCACCACCCGACGCTGACCACCAACAAGGTCGGCTACACCCGCCGCGATTACGAGGGCCGAATCTCGACCCTGTGCGCCGGCTGCGGCCACGATTCGATTTCGGCTGCCATCATCCAGGCTTGCTGGGAACTCGACATCGAACCGCACCGCGTCGCCAAGCTCTCCGGCATCGGTTGCAGCTCGAAGACGCCGGATTATTTCCTCGGCGCGTCGCACGGCTTCAACACCGTGCATGGCCGCATGCCGTCGGTCTTGACCGGCGCCAATCTCGCCAACCGCGACTTGCTGTATCTGGGCGTGTCGGGCGACGGCGACTCGGCCTCGATCGGCCTCGGCCAATTCGCCAATGCGATGCGGCGCGGCGTGCGCATGGCTTACATCGTCGAAAACAATGGCGTGTACGGCTTGACCAAAGGACAGTTTTCCGCCACCGCCGATCGCGGCTCGAAGAGCAAGAAGGGCGTGGTCAACCGCGACAACCCGGTCGACCTGGTGGGCCTGGCGTTGCAGCTCGGCGCAACCTACGTCGCCCGCAGTTTTTCCGGCGACAAGGCGCAACTGGTGCCGCTCATCAAGGGCGCGCTCGATCATGGCGGCGCTGCCTTTATCGACATCATCAGCCCTTGCGTGACCTTCAATAATCATGGCGGCAGCACCAAGAGCTACGATTACGTGCGCCAGCACAACGAGGCGGTGAGCCGCATCGACTTCATGCCGATGCATAGCGAAATCACGGTCGATTACGAGGCCGGGCAAGTGATCGATGTGCTGCAGCACGACGGCAGCACGCTGCGTCTGCGCAAGCTGCACCCGGAGTATGATCCGACCGACCGTTACGCCGCGTTAAGCTATATGAATGCGCATCAGGCGCGCGGCGAAGTGGTCACCGGATTGCTGTATCTCGATCCGATTGCCACCGATTTGCACATGTCGCTCAATACCAGCGACCGGCCGCTCAATTCCTTGCGGGAAGGCGATCTCTGCCCCGGCTCCAAGGCGTTGGACAAGATCAATGCGTCTTTGCGTTAAAATTTGGTTTCCCGTTGCAGATAGCTAGAATTGAGAAAGGAATTTCGTCATGACTGAACGAACTGTATTCCAATCGATGTCGCAGCGGCATGTAGTCAGCCTGCCTCCCCACGCCAGCGTATGGGAAGCGGCTTGCGTGATGACCAAGGCCAATTGCGGCAGCGTGCTCATTCTCGAAGCGAGCGGGGCGATGGTCGGCATTTTGACCGAGCGCGATTTGATGACGCGGGTGCTGGCCAAGGCGCTCAACCCGCAGACGACCAAGGTGTCCGAAGTGATGACGCACGATCCGCAAAGCGTCGGGCCCGACACCAAGGTTTCCGAAGCGGTGCTGATCATGATCGAACGCGGATTCCGCCATTTGCCCATCGTCACGCCGGCGGCGAAAATCCTCGGCGTGTTCTCGGTGCGCGACGCGTTGCCGCGTGAAATCGGCGCCGCCGTCAGCCTGGCTGAATTCAACGACCAGGTGAACGACGCGCTGGGCTGAGAAACGACTCTCCGCAGCCAATCGCAAGCCCGCCCAGCGCATCGTGCGTTGCGCGGGCTCGTTTTTTGCCGGCGACATGAAGTCGCCCACGTGCTCGCTTGACGTTTACGTCAAGGTAAATCGCGCCTATAATTTGCGTTCCGATTTCTGCGACAGATTGATTGCACCACCGCCTGCGGCCAACGCCCGGCGCGGCGAGACACACGAATAGGGGACACAGGAATGAAGCACTTGAGCATGAGCCACGACTGCGGCGAGAAGACCGCGCCATTGATCGAACAAACCATCGGCAGCTTTTTCGACGACATGGCGAACAAGGTAGCCGACAACGAAGCACTGGTCGCCTGCCACCAAAACCTGCGCTATACCTATCGGCAATTGCAGACGGAATCGAACCGGCTGGCCAGTGCGCTGCTGGAACTCGGCCTGCAGCGCGGCGACCGGGTCGGCATCTGGTCGCACAACAATGCGCAATGGCTGTTGACGCAAATTGCGACGGCCAAGGTCGGCATCGTGCTGGTCAACATCAATCCCGCCTATCGCGTGTCGGAACTCGACTACGCGCTCAAGAAGGTCGGCTGCAAAGCGCTCATCAGCATGTGCGAATTCAAGACCAGCAATTATCTGGACATGATCCGCGCATTGGCGCCCGAACTGGCCGGCTGCGCGCCCGGCGCACTGCGCGCGGCGCGCTTGCCGGAACTCAAGACCGTGATCCATCTTGGATCCCAGCAGGAAGCCGGCATGCTGCGCTTTGAAGACATGATCGCGCGCGGCAGCGCCGACGATGCGCGCATAGCCGCAATCGGCGCCACGCTGACGCCGAACGATCCGATCAATATCCAGTTCACCAGCGGCACCACCGGCTTCCCCAAAGGCGCGACGCTGACGCACCGGAATATCCTGAACAACGGCTTTTTCGTCGGCGAAGCGATGCGGCTCAGCGCGCAGGACAGGTTGTGCATCCCGGTTCCGCTGTATCACTGCTTCGGCATGGTGCTCGGCAATCTGGCCTGCCTGACGCACGGCGCGACTATCGTCTATCCGAACGATGCCTTCGATCCGCTGTTGGTGTTGCAGGCGGTGCAGAAGGAGCGCTGCACCGGCTTGCACGGCGTGCCGACCATGTTCATCGCCGAACTGGACCACCCGCGCTTTGCCGAGTTCGATCTGTCGACGCTGCGCACCGGCATCATGGCCGGCTCGCCCTGCCCGATCGAAGTGATGAAGCGCGTCGTGCGCGACATGCACATGAGCGAAGTGACCATCGCCTACGGCATGACCGAAACCAGCCCGGTCAGTTGCCAGAGCGATGCCGACACACCGCTGGAAAAGCGCGTGGCGACGGTCGGGCGCACGCAGCCGCACCTGGAGGTCAAGATCGTCAATGTCGAAACCGGCGAAGTCGTGCCCTGCGGCGCCACCGGCGAACTCTGCACGCTCGGCTATTCGGTCATGCTCGGGTACTGGGACGACGAACAGAAGACGCGCGAAGCGATCGACGCCGACGGCTGGATGCACACCGGCGACCTGGCGACGATGGATGCCGAAGGCTATGTCAATATCGTCGGCCGCATCAAGGACATGGTGATACGCGGCGGCGAAAACGTCTACCCGCGCGAGATCGAGGAATTCCTGTACCGTCATCCCGGCATCCTGGACGTGCAAGTGATCGGCGTGCCGGACAAGAAATACGGCGAGGAACTGTGCGCGCTGATCATCCTGCGCGCCGGCATCACGCTCGACGAACAGGAAGTGCGCGATTTTTGCCGCGCGCAAATCGCCCATTACAAGGTGCCGCGCTACGTCCGCTTCGTCGCCGAATTCCCGATGACCGTGACCGGGAAAATCCAGAAATTCAAGATGCGCGAGATGATGCGCGAATTGCTGGATTTGGATGAGGAAAAGACGGCGTAGCCAAGTTTGCCGATACGCCTATTTTTTGGTAAAGCCAGCCAGCCATTCGAGGTTGGCATTTAACTGCCAGCTCGCGTCGCCGGAGCTCCAGGCGGCGTCGACGGTGCGTTGATTTGACGCGCAGCCGCGCAAGCGCGTGTAGCAATGGTCGGCGCTGCCTTGTTCCTTCTGGCTAGTCTGGACGATCAGCCAACCGCTGCCATTGTCAGTCAAGCAGTCGTAGGCGTCGGCCGCGCATTTTACGGCGAGTACGTTGGTGAGCGACGCTTGCACCATTGCATGCTTGGCCTTGCCCCAGCCGCTGGCGGAGCCGGCGAACTGATCGTCTTCGCCATCGACGGCCCGCAAGTTGCTGCTCGCCAGATCGCGTTTGCCGTCGGACACGCACTTCGATAGATCGAAATTGGAATAGCGATTGCTGACGCCCATGCCGTAGGCCGCCAATACATTCGGATTATAGTTCTTTGCCAGGATGGCGATGATCGCGCCCTGGCTGAAGCCTCCTACCACGATGCCTTTGCTGCAATCGGCCTTGTCGCGAGCGCAGAGCTGGGAAATCGCGCTGGTGTCGCTTGAATTGTAGATGCAATTCGTCTTCGATTCGATGACTGGGCAGGATCCGAACGTGGCAGATGCGTACTCAACAGTCGCACTGACGTATCCCTTGGCGGCCATGCGGTTGACGGCGGCCAAGGCAGCGGCATTGTCGAACGATTCGACGGTGCCCACCATGTATACGAAAACCGGATAGGCGCCGCTTGCCGCCGGTTCCGCGCCTGAGAAATCGAAGCTGGTCTTGCAGGCGCCGCCGAAGATGCTGGCGCCGTCATAGGAGCCCTTAAATGTGGTCGTTTGGGACCATGCTCCCGCGCTGAACATGGCGCCGAAAATTAGCGTAACGATCATTCGCATGGGTTTCTTTCGTGACGCATACACCGCTTTTTTCAAGGTCGACACCCAGCATGAAATGTAATTTTAATTTCCGCTTGGCGTCCAGCTTGATTTCAATATTTTATAGCATACAACTCCCCATTCTACAGAATATGCTGTCGATAGAACCGGGCATTTGATGTAGATCAAATAGGTGAAAAACATTCCTGGTTGGTGTTGTTTTTCAGTCGAGCGCCAGCGAAATCTGTCGCGATAATTTCGGCTCAAAAAACAACAATTAAACGATGGACTCGGCGTTCGTTTTCGTGTTAACTGCGCGAGAATTCTTGCGAATCGATGGCTGCAAAAAGTGCCATTGCCGCAACGCAACATAGGCGCGACGCCGCGCAACGCGGCAACTGGAATTGGCGTGATTTGAGAGTGAAAACACCCATTTTCCTAAGGGTGAAAACCGCCCCTCCCACAACCGTCAAATATCCATCAAAACGAGTTTGATCGGTTTCCCCGCACGGCGACCGTTGTCGTCATTTCTATCGATTTTTCCGCCTGTCAAATTGAAACATTTGGAATAGGAAAATTCCTACCCCGAATCTAATCCAATGCCGATAGTGGGGGAACAGGCAGCTGACTACACTTTGCCTTGGTAAAAGTTTGTCGGAAACAGTGTTGTATGTGACCGCAATATGTAAGTTATCAAAGGAAATCTAAATGAACTCAAAATTTGCGCGTATTTCGTTGGTTGCCGCGACCTTGGCATTGATGCTTTCTTCAACGCTGGTTCAGGCGCAGGCAGTCGACGCCGAAGCCGCCAAGTCGTTGGCGCGGCAAAACAATTGCTTCAAGTGCCACTCCGTCGAGAAAGACAAGGATGGTCCCGCTTACAAGAAGGTGGCGGAGAAGTTCAAAGGCAAGCCTGACGCAGAAGCCCGTTTGATCACCCACGTCACCTCCGGCGAAAAGGCCAAGTTCCCGGACGGTCACGAGGAAGAGCACAAGATCGTCAAGACTTCGCCACCGAAAGACATGGCGCAGATCAAGAATTTGGTCGATTGGATTTTGAGCCAATAGTTATCCCGAAAGATTTAGCTTTTTATTGGAAGGTTGGGGAGAAATGATGAAGATACTGATGAAATTGATGGCCGTCGTAGCCCTGCTCGCAGGGTCGGCGGCATACGCGGCAGACCAAAATCTACCGGATATCGGCGCGGCGCCGACGGCGGCTGCTACGGCCGCACCTGCAAACAGGGACGCAGTTTGCACGCGTTGCCACGATGAAAGTGAAACCAAGCCGCTACTGTCGATTTATCAAACCAAGCATGGCGTCAAGGGCGATTCCCGCACGCCAAGCTGCCAAGCCTGTCACGGCGAAAGCGCCGCCCACTTGAAGGGCGACCCGAAGAGCCAACAACGTCCGCGTCCCGATGTGGTTTTCAACAAGGGTGTCTATAGCCCGAATGAAAATGGCGAACGCGCAGCGCAATGTCTTACTTGCCATAAGGGCGCCAAGCGTGCCGAATGGGAAGGCAGCCAGCATCAAGCCAACGGCATGGCCTGTAACGACTGCCACAAGATTCACCAACCTGTCGACAAGGTTCGCAACCGTCCGACGCAACCCGAAGTGTGCTTCACCTGCCACAAGGAACAACGCGCCGACACACACAAGATTTCCACGCATCCGATCGATGCCGGCAAAGTCGTTTGCTCCGATTGCCACAATCCGCACGGTTCGGTTGGTCCCAAGTTGCTCAAGAAGAACACGGTTCGTGAAACCTGCTTCACCTGCCACGCTGAAAAACGCGGTCCTTTCCTGTGGGAACATCAACCAGTTTCTGAAGATTGCACGATTTGCCACACACCGCACGGTTCCAACCTGACTCCGCTGTTGAAATCGCGTGCTCCGTTCCTGTGCGACGACTGCCATGACGGCCCACACAATAGCCAAGCGAACTACGGTCCCAACGTCGGTGGCATTCAATCCAGCGGCTCGGGTTTGACCGCAACGGCCTCCTCTCCGAAGTCGCCAAGCAGCAGTGCAGCTGGACGCGCTTGCATGAATTGCCACGTGATGGTCCATGGCTCGAACAGCCCAGCTGGCGCCTTCTTGCAAAGATAGGGAGAAAACAAAATGAAATCGATGAATAAAACTCTTTCAATGAGCGTGCTTGCTCTGGCAGTGCAGGGTGCCCTGGCGGCCATGGCGATGATGCCGATGATCGCATCGGCGGACGACAATGCGGACTTGAAGGCATTGACCCAGCCAAACAGCTTCGTTGAAATTGGCGCGACCAATGTTTCCAACGGTTCCGACAAATTTGGCGAATACAACGGGCTGAATAAGTCCGGCGTCTATGGCATAGGCAATTTGGACGTGCGCGGCGGCGACGCTTACACCGACAAAGGCAATACACGCTGGGAAGTCTACGGCAAGGACCTCGGCACGACATCGCGCGAATTTGGCGTAAATGTGGCCGATCAGGGTTCGTGGAACTTCGGTTTGCGGCGCGACGAATTGACGCACTATATTACCGACACGTTCCAAACGCCGTTCCAGGGTGCGATGGGCGGAAACGTATTTGCCCTGCCCAGCAATTTCGGGGTAATCAATACTGTCAACAACACAAAGAATCTCCCGTATGGCACGCAGGCGCTGACAGCGACCCAGCAGGCCGACTTCCAGACGCAGGATATCCACTCTGGACGCACCAATACGGGCCTGTCGGCCGGATTTTCGATCGACAAGCAATGGTCGGTGCAGTTCGACTATAACCGCCTGGCGCAAAACGGCGCGAAGCTGATCTCGGCTGCTTCGGACGGTTTCGGCACCAGCGGCACGGTTGGCGTCGGCGTCGTGGTGCCGCAATACGCTTACGGCCTGGCCAAGGGCGAATCGCCGGTGATGTTGGCGAATCCGACCAATTTCTCCACCGATACGATCGAATTGACGACCAATTGGATCGGAGAAAAGGGCCATTTCACGGCCAGCCTGTACGGTTCCATCTTCCACGACAACTATAGCGATGTCGAGTGGACCAGCCCGTATTTCGGCAATGGCGCGACCGTCAAAGAGGCCAACGGCGCTGCGGTCGGCGCTTCGGGCTATCCGGTCGAAGCGATCAGCACGCCGCCAAGCAACACACTTGTGCAAGCGAGTGTGTCCGGCGGTTACAACCTCGCACCGAAGACCAAGCTGACTGGCGGACTTTCGTATGGCCGCAATACGCAAAACCAGGCGTACGTCAATGTTCCCGGCGGGGCGGACAATTTGATGCAGAATTCCATCACGTTAGCCAATGGCACAACCGCTGCCGGACTGCCGCAGAATTCGCTCAATGGCCTGGTTGTAACGACGCATGCCGACCTGAAGCTGACAGACCAGTCTATCAAGGATTGGTCGTTCCTGGCGGCCGTCAAATATAACGAACGCGACAACCGCACGGAAGCGTTGCCATACGGGTTCTTGAACATCGACCCGGCCGGCACCTTGTCCTCGACCGGCGGTTTGCAAGCAAGTCAAGACCCTGCCGGAACTGCCGTCAATACACCGATGAGCCTGCGCAAGACCGACATCGACTTGAGCGCCGACTACAAGATCGACCATGCGCAAAATGTCCGCGTCGCCTACAACTACGAGAAGATCGAACGTTGGTGCGACAGCGCATTGGCCAACAATGCCGGCCTTTTGTATGGCTCGGACCCGAATGCTGGTGGAACTGCGGCAGCTTATTACGGCAGTACCGCATCGTGCGTGCAGGTGCCGGACAGCAAGGAAAACAAGATCGGCTTGAACTACCGGTTCAAGCCCACCGACGATCTTAGTTTGAATGCCGGCTATAGCTACGCCGATCGCAAGGCCGATGTGCTGACTTCGTTCTATTCCCCGCTGTCTGCCTACAATGCTGGCGAAGGCTACGAAAATTACGGCTACGTCGCGTACTTCGATGCGTCGCGCACCGAACAGTTGCTCAAAGCGAGCGTGAACTGGCAAGCAAACGACCAGCTTAACCTGGGTCTGAGCGGCAAATACGCCAAAGACGACTACAACGACTCGGCGCTGGGCATGCAGAGCGGCAGCATCTGGAGCTTGAACCTGGATGCCACCTATCAGCTTGGCGAAAAGAGCAGCATTTCCGCCTATGCGACAGCGCAGAAAAGGGAACGCGACCTGCTGAGTGAAAATGGCAGAAACGTCACCTACGTCAACGTCCTGAAAGAGTGGCAGACCAAGTATTCGGACAACGACTACACCATCGGTCTGAATCTCAAACAAGACGGATTGTTGTCCGGCAAGCTCAGTGTGGCAGCGGATTTGACCTATTCCAACAGCACCACGGGTTGGAATACCTCGACCATAGCGGCGCCAAATATCGCAGGCGGAGTCACTTGCGCCGGTATCCTGTCGGCCAGCACGAGCGGTTATTCTTGCGGCGCGACGCCGGATATCACGACCAAGTTGGCGGTGTTGAAATTGTCGGGAGTCTACACCCTGAACAAGCAAAGTCAGGTAGGATTCGGGGTGCTGTTCCAGCACTTGAACGCGGATGACTACATTTACAATGCCTATCAAATGGGTTATACACCGACGAGCGTAATGCCAAGCAACCAGCAAAGTCCGAGCTATAGCATCAGCACCATTTATGCAACGTATCGGTACAACTTCTCTTGCTTGTGATTGTTGAAATTATTATAGTTGTTTAGTCTACGGGGTGCGCATTCGTTTATGCCCACCCCGTTCGTAATGGAAAGGTATATATGGCAAGCGCAAATGAAAATCCCGGTTTCTTGAAACGGTGCTGGCGCACTTTGAGGCGACCGAGCGCCAAGCTGTCGTTGTTGACCTTGTTGGTGATCGGCTTTTTCAGCGGCATCATTTTCTGGGGTGGCTTCAATACCGCTCTGGAACAAACCAATTCCCTTGAATTCTGCATCGGTTGCCATGAAATGCGCGACAACGTGTATCCGGAATACAAGGAAACCATCCACTACTCGAATCGCACCGGCGTGCGTGCCACCTGCCCGGATTGCCACGTGCCGCGCGACTGGATACACAAGATGCAGCGCAAGGCCAAGGCCAGCTTCGAGGTTTGGGGCAAGTTGACCGGCAGCGTCGACACCAAGGAAAAATTCGAAGCCAATCGCATGCGTCTGGCGACGGACGAATGGGCGCGCATGAAGGAGTCCGGCTCGCGCGAATGCCTGAATTGCCATAACTTCGATGCGATGAGCCAGGAACTGCAGAAGGCCACACCGTACAAGAAGCATATGAAAGCGAAGGCCGAGGGCAAGATCTGTATCGACTGCCACAAGGGTATCGCGCATCATCTACCGAAGGAATACGTGGATCCGGACGAGTAAGGTTTCTGTCGCGGGGACTGTCTGGCGTGACAGTCCCCGTGGACAAAAATTCTTGTCGAGCATAGGCGAACCAGTGTCGGGTGGGGGCGCCCACCATCGCGCCCGCACCCGCGCGATCCTCACCCGATCAGCTATTTATGAATGACGTGGTTTTTGGCAATTTTTGGGCACATT
>JARLJG010000076.1 GCA_031291325.1 Burkholderiaceae bacterium | reverse complement strand
ACTCAACAACATCAGCAAGAAATGGACGATGCCGCTGCGGGACTGGAAAGGTGCGCTAAACCGCTTCACAATTCAGTTTGAAGAACGGATGACACTAGCTTAAACGAAACCCCGTTTACACAAAATTCCGCACACCCCCGAATAGCCCATTTCCCCGAATCAAGCGAAACGAAGAAAGGTAGTTCCAATTTCAAGCGAACGGTGCTAATCATCATCCCAATGAAGCGCAATCTAAAACTAATCGCAATCTGTCTCATCATCGTATTGCCCGCTCTTTGGTATGCATATGAATACCCAATTGCCCTCATGCCGTACAAAGGTGATCGCGTAGACCTCAATTTTTCAAAGGGATCGTGGGTAGATTGCCTAGCGAATCCTGACCACCAAGGCTTTGAGATATTGTCGGTTGGAATTTCGTCGATGCAGATCAAGGATATCGATGGCACATTTTCTTCTGAAAATCTACCCTACATAAAGGCGCGCTCTGCCGGAAGGTGCGATGGAACGCAAATTCGTCTTATCGACGAAAATAATAGGATTTACGAAGTACCATTCCGTGACCTTTATACCGTCATAAAGAACAGAAAACACGTTTGGTCCAATCCTTATCGAACGTCATGACATAAAAGGGATATTTGCAATTTTCTTGACATATATGCAAATCCGTTTAGAGCGCGCATAGCGACCGATCAAAAGCCATCACACCTAAGAAGAAGCACCCATCACACTTTCGATCACCCCTACCAGCGTTCAAATTTGTCAAAACCCCCAAAACCCGCGTAAAATGCACGCTTCGCGGGTGTAGTTCAATGGTAGAACGAAAGCTTCCCAAGCTCTAGACGAGGGTTCGATCCCCTTCACCCGCTCCAGGCTTCCGCCAGTACCGCGCATTGCTTGACATCGTATTAACACGCGATCTTGCGCATCAACGATAATTCCACCATGTCCGACCAAAAACCTGCCGGTTCGCCGGCCAAGCCTTTTTTTTACGATCCGACCGAGCATCGCATCCGCAGCTTTGTGACGCGCGCCGGGCGGCTTTCTATCGCGCAGGCGCGCGCCATCGAGACGCTGGGGCCGCAGTTTTGCATTCCGTATGCGAAGGCGACGCTGGATTTCGAGCAGGCCTTCGGGCGGCGCGCGCCGACGATTCTGGAAATCGGCTTCGGCATGGGCGACTCGACCGCCAAGATCGCGGCGGGCATGGCGGACAAGGACTTTCTCGGCGTCGAGGTGCATACGCCGGGGGTGGGCAGCTTGTTGAAGCTGATCGGCGAGCAGGATTTGCGCAATCTGCGGTTGATCCAGCATGACGCGGTGGAGGTGTTGACGCATATGATCGCGCCAGGTTCGCTGGCGGGCGTGCACGTCTTCTTTCCCGATCCGTGGCATAAGGCGCGGCATAACAAGCGCCGGTTGATCCAGGGGCCGTTGGTCGCCTTGCTGGCGTCGCGGCTGGCGCCAGGCGGCTATCTGCATTGCGCGACCGATTGGCAGGAATATGCGGAGCAGATGCTGGCAGTGCTGGGCACTGAGCCGGCCTTGCGCAATACCGCAGAGGACTATGCGCCGCGCCCGCCATACCGTCCGGTGACGAAGTTTGAAAACCGGGGTTTAAAACTGGGGCATGGCGTGTGGGACCTGGTGTTCGAGCGGGTTTGACGCCCGACAAATTCTTTACTGCATTGCCTCGATCAGCGCGACGATTTCTGCGCCGTAGGTTTCCAGCTTTTTCTCGCCGACCCCGGTGACGCCGCGCAATTCTCCCAGCGACATCGGCTTGGCCTTGGCGATTTCGCGCATGGTGGAGTCGTGGAAAATGATGAAGGCGGCGACATTGTGCTTGCGCGCGGTTTCCACGCGCCACCAGCGCAGCTTGTCGAACAGCGCCTGTTCGGCTGGCGACAAATCGGATTCGACATAGGACTTGGGCTTGGTGCTGGCGCGCTTTTGCTTGACCGGCTTTTGATATTGGCGCATCTGGATTTTGCGCTCGCCGCGCAGCACCGGGCGCGCGTCGTCAGTCAATTTCAGTGAGTTGTAGGCATCGTAATCGACGGCAACCAAGCCGAGCGCAATCGCCTGCCTCAATATCGCGCGCCATTCGGCCTCGCTCTGGTCGGCGCCGATGCCGAAGGTGGATAGCTGCTCGTGCCGCCACTGCTTGACCTTGTCGGAATCGACGCCGCGCAGCACGTCGATCACATGGCCGGCGCCGAAGCGTTGGTCGACGCGGTAGATTGCCGACAACAGCTTTTGCGCCGGCACGGTGGCGTCGAACGAGACGGCTGGCGTGAGGCAGTTGTCGCAATTGCCGCAGGGGGTTGCCGGCTGGCCGAAATATTCGAGCAGGCGCGCGCGGCGACAGGACAGCGTTTCGCACAGGCCGAGCATGGCGTCGAGCTTGCCGCCTTGCACGCGCTTGAAGGTTTCGTCGGCTTCCGATTCGTCGATCATGCGGCGCTGCTGCACCACGTCTTGCAAGCCGTAGGCCATCCAGGCATTGGCCGGGGCGCCGTCGCGGCCGGCGCGGCCGGTTTCCTGGTAATAGCCTTCGATGCTCTTGGGCAAATCGAGGTGGGCGACGAAGCGCACGTCGGGCTTGTCGATGCCCATGCCGAAGGCGATGGTGGCGACCATCACGATGCCGTCTTCGCGCAGGAAGCGCGCCTGGTTCTTGCTGCGCTGCGTGAATTCCATGCCGGCGTGATAGGGCAAGGCGGCTATCCCGCTTTGGTTCAGGAATTCGGCGGTTTCTTCGACCTTCTTGCGCGACAGGCAATACACGATGCCGGCGTCGCCCGCATGTTCGCTTTCGATGAAATCGAGCAATTGCTTGCGGCCATTGGCTTTTTCGACGATCTGGTAGCGGATGTTCGGGCGGTCGAACGAGGAGACGAATTGCAGCGCATTCTCGAGCTGCAGCCGATGCACGATTTCGCCGCGCGTCTGGTGGTCGGCGGTGGCGGTCAACGCGATGCGCGGCACCGCCGGAAAGCGCTCGTGCAGCACCGAGAGCTTGATGTATTCGGGGCGGAAATCGTGCCCCCATTGCGATACGCAATGCGCTTCGTCGATGGCGAACAAGCCGATCCTGGAGGCTTCCAGCAGTTCCAGGCAGCGCGGCGTCAACAATCGTTCCGGCGCGACGTAGACCAGGTCGAGTTCGCCGTTGCGCACCCTGCGCTCGATGCGCGAGGCTTCTTCGTAGGTCTGGGTGGAGTTCAGGAAGGCAGCGCGCACGCCGACTTCGGCCAGCGCATCGACCTGGTCTTGCATCAATGCGATCAATGGCGAGACGACGACGCCGACGCCATCGCGCAGCAAGGCCGGGATCTGGTAGCACAGCGACTTGCCGCCGCCGGTCGGCATCAGCACCAGGGCATCGCCGCCACGCACGACATGGTCGACGATCTCGCCTTGCTGGCCACGGAAAGACGGGTAGCCGAATACGGTTTGCAGCAGGTGCAAGGCCTGCTCGTTGTGCGGTGCTTCGGACATTACGACCAATTCATTCGATTTTAATCGGCAAGATTGCCGATTAACCAAGATTACCGATTAATGCAGCAACCCCATGTTAACACCGACCAGCAAGAAAATCCCCAAGCCGGCGCGATAGGCGACGAACGGCCAGGTCGAGAATCTTTCCAGGAAGCGCATCAAGCCCCAGATCGCGACAAATGCGGAGACGCTGGCGACCGCGATGCCGAACAACAGCAGCGACCATGCCTCGGCAGGGATATGCGCGTGATGCAGCGTCAGCAACTCCTTCAGGCCGGCGCCGGCAATCGCCGGCAAACCGAGCAAGAAGGAAAAGCGGGCGGCCTCTTCACGCTTGAAGTTCATGAACAGCGCTGCCGTCAACGTCGAGCCGGAACGGGACACGCCGGGAATCAACGCGCCGACTTGGGCAATGCCGACCACCAGCGCGTCGCGCAAGCGCATCTCGCCGACGCTGCGGCGATGCTTGCAACTGAGTTCAGCAGCCGCCAGCAATACCGCCATCACCAGGCAAGACGCGCCGATCACGTTCAGGCTGCGCAAAGGCGAATCGCAGGCATTGAGGATAGGCGCCAGGGCGAGGCCGCCGACCACAATCGGGATCGTGGCCAGGATGATCGCAACCGCCAGCCGGAACGAGCGGTCATTGAAATCGCGCCGGCTCACCGCGGAAACGCTGCCGAAGACGACTTCGCGCACGTCGCGCCAAAAATAGCTGACGACCGCCATCAAGGCTGCCAGTTGCATCGCCGCAGAAAAGGCCGAACCCGGATCTTTCCAGCCCAGCACTGCCGGCACGATGCGCATGTGCGCAGTCGACGAAATCGGCAACAATTCGGTGATGCCCTGAACCACGCCCAGGAAAGCGACTTGCAGATAGCTTAAGGTTGCAAAACCGATATCGAGACCGCTGGGACAAGACGCTGGCAAAATGTTCTCCTTGTGTAAATATTGATGTGGTCATAACGGATTTGCACACTACCGGTGCAAATTCTTCACAGGGAGACAACAAAAACGATTCTCCTGTAAGATGACCACTAAACGACAGACACCATTTTTCAGATTCTGCCGCTTGTTTTTCGCAGGTCGAAGGTTACCACGGCAATAACGGAAATTGGCGTTTGGCTGAAAAAGTTCAGTTGAACGGGGGCTTTGCAAATTGTCGATTTTACCGTATCCGGACGCCCGGCAATTCCGGTAAGCTGCGCTACACGCCAGGCCCCGCACCAACACAAAAAAATGATAAGACGCATACTCGATATTCCTGAAGTGCAGCAATTGGAGTGGCTATTCAATAGCGCCGCCGACGGAATGCTGCTGGCCGACGGCGAAGGCCGGATCGTGCTGTCGAATCCGCGATTGCAGCGCATGTTCGGCTACACCGGGGAAGAATTGGCCGGCCAGCCGCTTGAAATCCTGCTACCGGAGCAGCTCCGCGAAGGCCATATTGCGCAGCGATCCGGATTTTTCGCCCAGCCGGCGGCCCGTTCGATGGGCAGCGGCAGGGAATTTTCCGGCCGTCGCCAGGACGGCACGATATTTTCGATCGAGGTCAGCCTGTCGCCGCTGGAAAGCACCGGAGGGGCAAGGCTGGTCATGGCGACTGTCCACGACATCACGCACCGCAAGCAAATGGCCGCCGCCTTGATGGAAAGCGAAGCGCGCATGCGCGCGATCTTCGACACCGCAGTCGACGCCATCGTGACCATCGACGAGCACGGCATCATTGAACGCTTCAATCCGGCTGCCGAGCGCATTTTCGGCTACAGCGAAGCACAAGTCGCGGGCAAAAACGTGTCGATGCTGATGCCGGCGCCGTACCACGCGATGCACGACGGCTATCTGTCCCGTTACCTGCAAACCGGCGAACGGAAGATCATCGGCATCGGCCGCGAGGTGGTCGGCTTGCGCCAGGACGGCAGCGTGTTCCCGATGGAGCTGGCAGTTGCCGAAATGAAGATCGGCGAGCGCCGCATGTTCACCGGCGTGGTGCGCAACATTACCGAGCGCAAGCTGGCCGAAGAAGAAAATGCGCGGCTGATGCAGGAAATCCGCAGCGCCAACGAAGAATTGACCAGCTTCGCCTACGTTGTCTCGCACGACCTCAAGGCGCCGCTGCGGGCCATCGGATCGCTGGCGGACTGGCTGTCGACCGACTACGGCGACAAGTTCGACGACGAGGGCCGGGAGCATATGCGGCTGCTGATTAGCCGCGTGCATCGGATGGGCGCGTTGATCGACGGCATCCTGCTGTATTCGCGCGTCGGCCGGGTTCGGGAAGCGGCAGTCGAAGTCGATCTCAACCGCATCGTGCGCGAAGCGGTCGACCTGCTGGCGCCGCCAGCCAATATCGTGGTAACCATCGATCCAGACCTGCCGAAGATCAGAATCGAGCCGACCCGCATCGAGCAGGTATTTCAAAACCTGATCTCGAACGCCATCAAGTACATGGACAAGGCGGACGGAAAAATCCATATCGGCTGCGTCGGCGACAAGGAATATTGGCGCTTTAGCGTCTCGGACAACGGCCCCGGCATAGAACGGCGGCACTTCGAGCGCATCTTTCAGCTGTTCCAGACGCTGGCGCCGCGCGACCGCATCGAAAGCACCGGCGTCGGCTTGGCGCTGGTGAAAAAGATCGTCGAAATGTACGGCGGCCAGGTGTCGCTCGATTCGACGCCGGGAGTCGGCAGCACCTTCTGTTTCACTCTGCACAAACACCATAAGATCAACATTAAATAATGGGGAAAACATGAAACTCGCCAACAAGCCTCTGCTGCTGGTCGAAGACGACCAAGTGGACGTGATGACCATCAAGCGCGCCTTGAAGGAGATCCACGTCGCCAATCCGGTCGTCCACATGGAAAACGGCGAAGACGCGATCAACTATCTGCGCGAGCCGGGCAACGAAAGACCGTGCATCATTTTGCTGGATTTGAACATGCCGGTAATGAGCGGTCTCGAATTCCTGCAAGTCGTCAAGAACGACGAAGCGTTGCGGCGCTTCCCGGTGATCGTGCTGACCACCTCGGAAGAACAGCAAGATAAATTGAACAGCTTCAATCTCGGCGTCGCCGGCTATATGGCCAAGCCGGTCGACTACCGGCAGTTTGTCGAAGTGATGCGCTCGATCGACCTGTATTGGACCATCAGCGAACTGCCTTGAATCAGTTGACCTGGCACCCATGACCACCCCGCCAATCAGCGTCTTGATCGTCGACGACGACACCGTCGACCGGCTGGCCTGCCGGCGCGCCATCGCCAAGAGCGAGCTGGACGAGTTCATCGTCTTCGAGGCGGCAACCGGGCACGATGGCTTGCTGCTGGCCGCGCAGCGCAATCCCGATTGCATCTTGCTCGACTACCATTTGCCGGATATGAACGGCCTGGAATTTCTCAATGAAATGATGGGCGACGCCGACGAAATTTCAACGCCGGTGATGCTGTTGACCGGCGCCGACAGCGCCGCCGTGGTGGCGGCGGCAATCAAGCGCGGCGCGCACGATTATCTCGGCAAGGATGTCGACGGCCAATACCTGGAATTGCTGCCGGCGGCGATCCAGCGCATGTTGCGCGAACAAAAACTGGCGGAGGGAAAACGCCAGGCCGAGGCCAAATTCCGCTCGCTGGTGGAACAGATCGAGGCGATCACCTATATCGTGCCCTTGAACGGCTCGGGCCAGATCAGCTATATCAGTCCGCAAATCGGCATGCTGGGCTACTCGCCGGAACAATGGCTGGACGATCCCGATTTGCATGCACGGCAAATCCATCCCGACGACCGCGACGCCGCAATGCAAGCCATCAGCTTCAGCCGCATCACCGGCCATCCGCTGCGCCACGAATATCGGCTGATGATGCGCAGCGGCGAAATCCTGTGGTTCCGCGACGCCGCCAAAGCGGTCAGCGACGAATCGGGTCGCAACATGTTCCTGCAAGGGATTTTGCTCGACATCACGCAGAGCAAGATGGCCGAACAGGCGCTGCGCAAATCGCAATCGGAATTGCGCCAGCTCGCCGGCCATCTGGAACGCGTCAAGGAAGAAGAGCGCAAGCGCATCGCGCAGGAAATCCACGACGAATTGGGCGGTTTGCTGGCCGGCATCAAAGCCTATGTTTCCGTCTATATCGAACGCGCGGCGCGCGCCGGCAGACCGCCCGAGCCGCTGCTGGTGGATGCGGTGGCGCTGGCCGATACGGGTTTCCAGGCGGTGCGCCGCGTGATCGCCGACCTGCGGCCCAGCGTGCTCGACCAGCTCGGCGTGTGGGCAGCGCTGGAATGGTACGCCGGCCAGATCGAGAAGCGCTCCAAGCTCGCATGCAGTTGCACCATCGAAGCAGCCGCTGCCGCCATCGAGCCGGGGCCGGAAATCAGCACGATGCTGTTTCGCGTGGTGCAAGAGGCATTGACCAACGCGGTGCGTCATGCCGGCGCATCGAAGGTATCGATCCACGTCGCCATCGAAGACGGCACGCTGGTCGTCACGGTCCAGGACGACGGCGGCGGAATCGATGCCAAGAGTCAATTGAAGCGCGAATCCTGGGGCATTACCGGCATGGGCGAACGGGCGCGCTATTTCGGCGGCGCGGTGGCGATTTCCGGCAAGTCCGGCGAAGGCACCCGCGTGCAGCTGCGCTTGCCGATGGAGAAACTGAAGAATGAATAAGAAAATCAGAGTATTGCTGGTGGACGACCACGCGATCGTGCGCAACGGCGTGCGGCTGATGCTGGGCGAAGCGGACGATATTTCGGTCGAAGGCGAAGCGGACTCGGCGCGGCACGCACTGCAATTGATCCGCACCCAGGAATTCGACGTGGCCTTGCTCGACATCGCCATGCCGGACAAGAACGGGCTCGACCTGTTGAAGCAACTGCGGACCGAGCAACCGAAACTATCGGTGCTGATCCTCAGCACCTATTCCGAAGAAATCTACGCGATGCGCGCCTTCAAGCTCGGCGCCGCCGGCTACCTGACCAAGGACAGCCCGACCAGCTCGCTCATCAATGCAGTGCGCAAAGCCGCCGCCGGCGGCAAGCACGTCAGCCCGGCAATGATGGAAAAACTGGTCAGCGCCATCGGCGGCGGCGCAGTCGGCTCGCACGACACGCTATCGAACCGCGAACTGGAAGTATTGAAACTGATCGCCAGCGGCGAAAGCCTGGTAAAAATCGCCGACGCCCTGCATCTGAGCCCGCATACCGTCACCACTTATCGGGCGCGGATATTGGAGAAGATGGGGTTGAGTAGCAATGCGGAGTTGACGCGGTATGCTATTGAGAATGGGTTGTTGGTTTAGTTTAGGATCAGGGGCCTAAGAAAATGCAGCGCCGGCTCCTTTAATTATTTGGTTGTTCCGACTTTTTTGTGGGTAAGGAAACGCATTCGCGCAAGTTAGGCAAAAACCTCGTCGTTCCCGCGAAGGCGGGAATCCATAGTGAGCCGCCTCGGGCGAATTCCCTATGGATCCCCGCCTTCGCGGGGACGACGGAGGGTTGTGCTGGCGTCTCCACCCACAAAATACTCGGATGAACCAATTATTTAATTGCCTTTAATTAAGAACTATCTTTTCATCTGCCTGCAGCACGCGCTCTCGACACGCGCCAGCAACAATTGACGATCTTTAGTTGACCGCCGCACCGAGAGCCCGTGCAACGTCGTCAAACCGCCAACCTGCCAACTCTGGCATATCCAACCAATCCGGCATCTCGCGACGGTCCAATTGTGTGGTTCCACACTATCCGTTTGAAGCCGTTAGGCATCCTAAAGCCAGCAACGGCAGACGTCGACGATTCCCGCCCAGCATGAGGCTGTAATGGCCCTGACACAATTGGACTCTATATTGACACTCCCTTCTAGAAACGAGGATATCGTATGAAACTTCACTATATTGCAATTCCTGCAATGAGCGCGCTGTTATTGGCAGGTTGTGGCGGCTCATCCAACTCCGGCTCGACGACGACATCTGCGTCAACTTCCGTTTCCGCATCGCACGTGTTGCTCATCAGCATTGACGGGATGCATCAACAAGACATGACGGTTTGCCTTGCCAACAAGACCTGCCCCAACCTGGCTGCGCTTGCGCAAACCGGCGTAAATTATACCGGTGCGGTCACCCCTGGCTTGTCCGACTCTTTCCCAGGTCTTGCTGCACTGGTGACCGGCGGTTCGCCCAAAACGGCCGGACTGTTTTATGACGTTTCCTACGATCGCACCTTGTATGCGCCAAGCGATACCACTTGCTCCGGCAAACAAGGCTGGAATGTGGTTTTCGATGAAACAACCGGCATCGACGGTTTCAACGGCGGCGCGCTCGTGCATATCGATGGTGGCGGCGCGTTCAATCCGCAAGCGATTCCGCACCGCATGCAGAATGGGCAATGCGCGCCGGTTTATCCGCACAACTATATCAACACCAACACGATTTTCGAAGTCGTCAAGGAAAACGTTCCCGGCTCCCGAACAGCCTGGGCCGACAAGCATGCCTGGGGTTACGACTGGGTAAACGGCCCGTCCGGCAAAGGCGTAGACGACCTGGCCCGCACCGAAATCAATTCGCTCGACCCGGCCGGTGTGGCTGGCAACGATTACACCACCTCGCTGGATGGAAAAGCAGCCGCATATCTGCATACGGAAACATTCGACAATCTGCATGTTCAAGCGATCATCAACCAGATCGACGGCAAAGACTCGACCGGCACCATCGAATCCGGCGTTCCGACCCTATTTGGAACCAACTTCCAAACCTTGAGCGTTGCCGAAAAGGCGACTGTGGCAAGCGGCGGCGGCTACCTCGACGCCGCTTTCACGCCGGGGCCGAACGTCGCCGCAGCGATCACCTACGTCGATACGTCGATCGGCAAGATCGTCGCCGAACTGAAAGCCAAGAATCTCTATAGTTCGACCATGATCGTCATCACCGCCAAGCACGGCCAGTCTCCGAGCAATCATTCCTTGCTGGTCAAGAATGGCGATACGCTGACCAATTTGCTGGAGGCAAGCGGCTATCTGGATGCCAGCGGCAATTTCGGACAATTCAATACGACGACCGGCAGCCTGAACGACGGCAGCGGACTGGTAGGAACCGGGATGGTTCAGACCGACGACGTGGGCCTGATCTGGCTGCCCGACCAAACCAAAGTCGCCGCTGCCGTGGCGACATTGCAGGCGAACAACGGCTGCACGGGAACCGGAATTTGCGCCAACAATGCGCAGGCGTACATTCTTTCCGGCTCGCAGCTCGCGCCGCAGTTTGGCGATCCTTCCAAAGGCCGCACTCCCGACATCATCGTGCAACCTAATCCGGGCGTCATCTATACGAGCAGCAAGAAGAAGGACGCAGAACACGGCGGCAACGCACCGGACGACAGAAACGTCGCATTGCTGGTTTCGTTCCCGACTTTAACGACCGCAACCAATTCCAGCGCGCTGGTCACCACGCAAGTCGCGCCGACGATTCTCAAGGCGCTCGGCGTGGCGCCCACTTTGCTCAATGCGGTGCAAGTTGAAAATACTGCCGTTCTTCCGGGCTTGGGTTTCTAAGACTTGAACGGTGGTCAAGGAGGAGGCATTTATCCGGGGTAATGCCTCTGATTGTAAAGCCGGATGAAAGCAGGGCCGTAGGGCAATGGAGTGGACTCCTCGCCCTATGGCATCAATGTGCCAAACTGATGTGGCGTTAGCCGCAGTGCGCAAGCAGAGGAGGTGTCCATTCCATTGCCCTGACGATTGCGCCTTACCGAGTTTCTAAACCAGGGGCCAATTCGCCAAAATATCTCCTTGTCGCGAACACAGTCCCCGTCGATGCGCGTCTGCCAAGACCGCCAATTTCCGCTCACCAAATGGATTTAACTTGGGCATACGCCCGAATCTTTTCGCCTTTCGGTTCAATTTATCGGCGGTGAAACTTCCGTAGCCGATTCCACACCGTTTCGACGCAGTCATACTCCGCGGTGCCGCAACCGTCAATCACTCCATTCGATTCGCCCTTGTAGGGGATTCCCTACAAGCACTGTCCGGTATTCAGGTACCACACGCTCCGACTATCGCCGACTGCGCACTTGAGTCGCATCGCCGATACTGTATCCATACCAGCAGTGATCGAAAAGAGTTCAGAAAATTCGCACACTAAACCACTTTCAAGCGAGACCATCATGATGCAAGCCGTCCAGTTCACCAGCTCCCCTGTCACGCGTTTCCATGAAGCGCCGGTCCTGCCGCTGCGGCCTAGCCGTTGCTCGGGTTGCAGCATGCGAGGCCTTTGCGTCCCCAGCGGTCTCGACGATTCCGCCATGCAACGACTTGATCGCATCATGACGCGCCGCCGGGTTGCACGCGGCGAGGTGCTGTTTCGCATGGGCGAAAGTTTCACCAATCTGTATGCAATTCGCCTGGGGCACTTCAAGACGCACCAGGTGAGCAGCGAGGGTATGGAACAAATCACCGGGTTTCAGATGGCCGGCGAATTGCTGGGCATGGATGGCATCGGCGCCGACCGCCACAATTGCTTCGCAGTAGCACTGGAAGACAGCGAAGTGTGCGAAATCCCGTTCGACCAGTTGGAAGAATTATTCGCCGAAATCCCGACCCTGCTGCGCCATTTCCATCGCACCATGAGCCAGGAAATCACGCGCGAACAAAGCAATATGTTGCTATTAGGCAACATGCATGCGGAACAGCGCTTTGCCTCCTTCCTGCTCAATCTCTCCGCTCTCTACAAGGCGCGCGGTTACTCGTCGACCAGCTTCCAATTGCGCATGTCGCGCGAAGATATCGGCAATTATCTGGGCCTGACGATCGAAAGCGTCAGCCGTCTGCTATCCAAATTCAAGAAATTGGAATGGATCAACGTCGATAAACGTGAAATTCAAATCAGCGATTTGCCGCAGTTGAAATTGGTTGCGATGCAACCCACGACCAGCCACTAGGGGCGGACTTGAAATAGTTTGTGCTTTGGGTCGCTGCCTTCGGACGCAGGCAGCGACCCATTTTTTGCAAGTCATCGCTAGCCCTGCCCTTTCCCCGCGCTGCCTTCATCCCCTGAAGATATCGAACGGTTCGATTTTCAAGACCTTGCGCACCCCAAAATAGCTGGAAATGCCGGCGATCAGCACGACCATGCCGAACGCGAGTTCCAGGTTCCAGAATGTAATCATCGCCGCATAATTCGGTATGCGTGCGCGCGAAATGGAAATGACTGCGGTCACCAGGCCGATGCCGAGGCCGTAGCCGGTCAGCGAGGTAAAGGTCGCCATGAATAAAATCATGTAGACCAGTTCGCGCCCCTTGGCGCCGATCGCCTTGAGCGCGCCGAACTTGTCGATGTTTTCTAGGATGAAGGTGTAAAAAGTCTGCCCGGAAATCGACAGCCCGACGATAAAGCTGATGATCGTCATCAACAGGATATTGGTGCCGATGCCGGTCTGGAAAATATAATAGTTGGCGATGCGCTCGTTGAACTCGTCCTTGGTCATCGCCAGGTAGCCGAACTTGGCGACTTCGCGCTTGATGCCGGGAATCGCAGCGTCGTTTTTCGCCTGCGCCAATACGTAGGAGATGGTGAAGCGCGTGGTCGGGATGTATTCGATCGCGCGGCTGTATGTCGTATACAAGGTTGGCACACCGACCAGGCCGTTGGCGTTGACCTTGGCAATCCCGGAAATGATGCCGCGATGATCGTTGAGTTCAAAGGTGGTGCCGATTTTCGGGTTTTGCAGCTTGGGAAATTCGACATCCTTGACCACCACGAACGAGTTGTCCGCATACAGATCCAGGATATTGCCTTGTTCGAGTTCCGGGCGACCGAACAGGCTGGTGTCGTCCAGGCCGATCACGCTGACCGATTGGATCGTGCCATCGCCAAGCTTGAGTTGCGCGCCGCCGACAAACAAGGGCACCGCATAACTGACGCCATCCATGCTGCGCACCGCGTCGAGCAGGTAGTCCGGCATCGGGATGGACGTGGTCGGCGTATTGACTGCCGGGTCCACGATCCACATCGTCGCGCCGATATTGGAGACGGTCGAATAGGCGCGGTTGAGGATGCCGGCAAACATCGCCGTCATTTGCACCATCAGGAACACCGCGAAGGTGATGCCGATCAAGAGCGCCGAAAATTTCGGCTTGTCGTTGACCAGCAACTTGAAACCGATCCGAAGAATGCCGCTGTACTTCATGGAGTCTTGCCTTCCACGCTCGCGCCTTGCGCATTCCACCAACCGCCACCGAGCGCAACGAACAGCGCAACCGTATCCTGGTGGCGCTGCGCCACCGCTTGCAGATAGGCGATGTCGGCTTGATGAAATTGCACATCGGCGCTCAGCACATCCAGGTAAGCCGCCATGCCGGCCTTGTAATTAGCCTGCAGCAATTGCAAGGCTTCGGCGGCGGCGCGGCGGGAATCGGCCTGCGCCTGCAAAGCTTCGGCATCGTGCTCCAGCGCTTTCAGGGCGTCGGCCACTTGCTGGAATGCGCTCAACACGGTTTGCCGGTAATTTGCCTGCGTCTGGTCGAACGCATCGATGGCAGCCTTGCGCTCGTACCACAGGCTGCCGCCGCGAAACAACGGAATCGAGAGCGACGGACCGACGCTCCAGAATTTCCCGTTTTCCGGGGACAGATTGCCGAAGCTGGAACCGGCCACGCCAAACGTCCCGTTCAACGTGAAGCTGGGAAACATCGCCGCCGTGGCGACGCCGATATTGGCGCTGGCGGCGTGCAACTGCGCTTCGGCTTGCAGGATGTCGGGACGCTGCCGCACCAAATCGGATGGCAGGCTGATCGGCAAATCCTGCGGCAACGCCAAGCCGTCCAAATCGATGTCGGGCAGTGTCGCCGTGGTCGGCGTGGCGCCTTCCAGCGTGACCAACAGGTGCGCAGTTTGATCGAGCTTGAATGCCAGCGGGGCCAAGGTTGCGCGGTTCGCGGCAATCAGGCTGCGCATGCTCAACACGCTGGAATAGGCGGCCGTGCCGGCATTGACCTGTGCTTCGGTCGCTGCAAGCTGCTCAAGTTCCAGCGCAATCAATTTCTCGGTTGCACGAATCTGCGCCGCGTACGCCGCCCGCGCGATGCAGGTGTTGACCACGTCGGCCGATAGGGTCACGTATGCCGCTTTGCCGGCAAAGCGCTGATAGTCACTCTGCGCGCGCAGCGCTTCCACCGTGCGGCGCTCGCCGCCGAACACGTCGAGCACATAACTGATGCTGCCGCTGGCGCTGACATAGTTGAAGACCGTGCCCGGCGCCTGCTCGCCTTGCGCGATTGGCGCCGAACGCTCCCTGGCGCCGCTGACTGCGGCATTGAGTTGCGGATAGAACACGCCGTAGCCGGCGCGCAAGTTATCCTGGCTCTGCCGCAAAGTCGCCTCGGATGCCTCGAGGGTCGGGCTATGCGCAATCGCCTGCTGGACTGCGGCATCGAGTTGCACCGACTTGAATAGCTGCCACCAATCGGCGGCCACGGCGGTATCGGATTTGAAGCGCTGTGCCTGGCCGTCGGCGGCCAGCGTCTGCAGCGCTTGCGGTTCGCTGGTGTAGCGATCCTCCACCGGCGGCGCGGGACGAACGAAGTCCGGGCCGACTGCGCACCCGCTTAGCAGCAGCGCCGCAACAACGCCTAGGCAAGCGCTGCTGCGCAGCGGTCGCGATGCGGTCGGCATGCCGGCCCTGGCTGATATCTTGGCGCGCACGGACATCATTTCGGCCCTATGTAGACATCGACCTGCTGGCCCGGATAGACCATGTCGAGGCCTTTTTTCGGAAAGCGGAAGACAACCGGCAGCACCCGCAGATCCACTTTTTCTGCGCGCTGATTGGAAAGCTCGATCTTCGGCGACACGTACGGCTGCACCCGGACGAATTCCAGCGGCACCTTTTTGTCGGTGCCGCGTATCGACATTTCGGCGCGGATATGGTCTGCCGCCGGCAGGCGCGACACCAGAATTTCGTCGATAAAGCAGCGCACTGCCAGATACGCCTGGGAGGTGCTCATCACCACCAGCGGATTGCTGCCTTGCGTGTAGGCGTCGTACGCGCCCTGCGACGACACATAGCTGCCCGGAGCGGCGTTGATGCTTAACACGACGCCATCGACCTGCGCCTTGATGGTGAACTTCGCCAACAAGGCGTTCGCGGAGGCATATGCCTGCGTCAGCGCTTCATATTGTTTCTGCTGATTGTTGATGTCGTAGATCCAGGCGCCGGCCTTGGTCAAATCGTATTGCTTGACCGCCACTTCCAGCGCGGCTTCCGACTGTGCAACGGCATCCTTGGCGGTATCGACGACATCCTTGCTGATCGAGCGCTTGTCGATCTCGTACGCGGCGCGGCGCTTTTCATACTGGTCGCGCGCGGCGGTCAAATTGGCTTTCGCCTGCTCGACTTGCGCCTTGTTTACCTCCAGCGTTTCCTTTCTCGGTTGCGCCTTGAGTTCTTGCAGCGCAACCTGCGCCGCTTCCGATTGCAGCCGCAATTGCTCGGTGGTGGCCCGCTGCACCGTATCGTCGATCGTCAACAGCGGCGTGCCGGCAGCGACCTTTTGTCCCTCATGCGCCAAAATCTTGGTAACGGCCCCGGTCACTTCGGGATAGATATTGATGTTTTCGCCGGCCTGCTGTTCGCTCTCTATCATGCCGTTGGCATAGATCGCCGTTTGATAGGGGCTGGTGACCGGCGTAAACACCGGCGGCTGGGCCGGTCTTTGGACGCTCAAAACGTAAGCGCTAATCAATCCGGCCAGAATACCCATTATCGAGAGGGCAAAGATGATCTTGTTTCTCATTCCGTTCCCTTGTCCAATCCAGTGATGCGCCCGTCTTCCATGTGGATGATGCGGTCGGCATATTCGTTGATGCGGGCGTCGTGGGTGATGATGACGATGCAGCGGTTCTCATTCAATACTTGTTCCTTGATGAAGGCGATAATCATCTTCCCGGTGTCGCCGTCCAGGGAAGCGGTCGGTTCGTCAAGGATCAGAATCTGCGGGCCGCTGACGATGGCGCGCGCGATGGCGACCCGTTGCTGCTCGCCGCCGGACAACTTCACCGGCAAAATATCGGCGCGATTCTTGAGGCCGACGATCTCCAGGTATTTGGTCGCCTCGGCGATCGATTCGTTCCAGTCGCGTTGTTTCAATATCAAGGGAATGGCGACATTTTCGGCGCTGGTCAGGCGCGGAAACAAGTGGTAGTCCTGGAACACGAAACCGATGGTATGCAAACGAAAATCCGCCAATTGATCGTTGTTCATGGTCCAGATATCGGTGCCATTGACCGTGACCGTCCCTTCGTTTGGCCGCAGGATGCCGGATACCATGCTCAGCAAGGTCGTCTTGCCGCTGCCCGACGGCCCGACGATGAACAATATCTCGCCGAAATGGGCGACGAAATTGACATGGTCGACGGCCGTCATCCTGGTATCGCCTTCGCCAAACCATTTGGTCACGCCGTCAGCGACAATGGCTTCTCTCGCAGGGGGCTTTTCCGTTACGGAATCCGTCATGTTGAACCCAGAATTATTGCCTATGTCAGAGCCCGCTTTGCTTGCACACGGAGCAATCAGCGAAATACCAGCACCGGAATCTTGCTATGAGTCAGCACCTTTTGCGTTTCGCTGCCCAGCAACATCCCTTTGATTCCTTTTCGCCCATGCGAGGCCATCGCGATCAAGTCGCAGCCCTTCTCTTGCGCGGTCTGAATGATGGCGGCGTAAGGGAAATCGCTGGTGGTATAAAACGTGTCGCAGGAGACGCCTGCTTCGTCGGCGGCGGATTTAATGTCTGCCAAATACCGATTCGCACTATCGACGCATTCGCCGATAAATTGTTCCCGCGTGTCGACCAGGATCTCGGCTTCGTACGCGTAGACCGAGTATTCGGGAATGACGCTCAGGCCGGTCACCGTGGCGCCGATTTCCTTGGCGAACGCAACGCAATCCCCGATCACGCGTTTTGAAATTTCCGACCCATCGGTCGGGACAAGAATATGTTTGAACATTTTAACCTCACTTTGATCACTAACCCTGCATGCCAGCGTAGCGCCGCAGCCGTCTTGCGTCAATTGAAATCACTACTCCGCTGGCTCGACCACACCGGCGATATCTATCGCAGCCGCCAATGCCGTATCCATCGTCGACAAATGAAACAAGAACCATTGCGGCAACAATTCAATGGCTTTGCGCGCCGCCGCGAAATCGCCCCGCATCACGCCGGGCACGACATGGTGCAAGGCGCTCAATACCCTTGCATGTTGTTCGCGGTGGCTCAGCAGCGCCGGAAATCCTATTTCCTCCATCACGGTCTCTTCACCGTGGAAATCCCTCTCCATCGTCTTGATCAACGCATACAACGCAGGGCCGAAAGCCTCGTCCGGCAATTCAGCAAGCTGCGCTATTTGATCGACGAAGGCGTGGTGCTCCGCATCCATCGAAGCAATCCCTAGCAACATCTGAGGCGACCATTCGAGCTTTTCCATTTTGACACTCCAAGTATCGATAAATCGATCAAGCTGATATTGACCAGCGGACGAACCCCGGTTCGCACGCCAGCAAGTGGCGTTCGCCTTGCCGAATCGTCTTGTGACAAGTGTAGAAGATCGCCGTATCCGAGTCAGTAGATCAGCTTGATCCAAGTCAAAAAGCGGCTGAAAACTCCCGGTAGCCAACTTGGCGGTCGGGATTCTGCGCAATCAATACGAAATAAGCGTCAGTCTTTGTACGCTTCGATCGGGACGCTGATATTGATCTCGTCGCTGATGCCGGGAATATATTTAACCATGCCGAATTGCGAGCGCTTGATCGTGGCCTTGATTTCGCCGGCGCACATTTCCTTCTTGAGCAGCGGATTGACCGCGCAAGTGAAATGATTGACCGCAATCGTGAGGGGCTTCGTGACGCCAAGGATGGTCAGGCGACCCCTGGCACCGATTACCTCACCTTTTTGGTTAAAGAGAAGCTTGTCCGACCAATAAGTGATCTTGGGGAATTTGACGACCTCGAACAGTTGATACCCGGCGGAGTCCGGGGATTCCGTTCCGAAGCCCATATTCAGCGACGCGGTCTCGACTTCATAGGTAACGCTACCCGAGCGCGCCGCGCGGTCGAGCACGACGACGCCACCCGCCTTGTCGAAGCGCCCGGTCTGCGTGGTCACCCCCAGATGCTTGAATTCGAACTCCGGGATGCTATGCACCACATCGAGCGCATAACGGTCGGCAGCAAAAGCCGAAACGGCGAGCAAACCACAACACGCGGCCCCCAATTGGCAACATAAATGAAACGCGTGCTGCGCGCGGCTTCTGCAAAACACCGTCAATCCCTGTAAGACTCGACCGGAACATTGATGGTGATATCGTCGCTCACCGTCGGAATGTACTTGGTCATGCCGAACTCGGAGCGCTTGATGGTTGCCGTGATATCGCCGGTGCACATGAACTTGCGGTTGATCGGATTGGGGCCGCAGGCGAAGTGGTTGACCGTCACCTTGAGCGGCTTGGTCACGCCGAGCAAGGTGAATTGACCTTCCGCTGCGACCACTTTGTTGCCCTCGAAAATCAATCTATCCGACTTGTAGCCCATGGTCGGAAATTTTTCGACATTGAACAAGCCCTCGGAGCTGACATGCACCGTCCACGCCTTCGATCCCATATCGAGCGATTTGGTGAAAACCGTAAATTCGACGTTCCCCTTCTTTGCCGCGAAGTCCAAGGTCACCTTGCCCTCGGTCTTGTCGAACCGTCCGCGTTGCGTGGTAAATCCAAGGTGCCCGACCTCGAAAGCCGGAATCGTGTATTCCGGATCGAAGGTATACGTCTCGGAGGAAAACGCCGGCGTTGCGAACAACATGGCGAGCAAGCCCGTCAAGCCAATTTTTTTCATCTGTCTCTCCAATTATCTAGTTGATCGGGCCGGATTCAGTCGGGAAATGCCTGCAAGTAGGCCGCCACGGCTTCCTTGTTTTCACCCGTCAGCGGATGCGCTATCAGCTCCATCGGCGTACCCGGACGACCTTGCGTGTATTGGAAGACATATAGTTGCTTCAATATGTAATCCCCATGTTGATAGGCGAGCCGTGGGAATGCGCCGATGCCTTCGGCCTTGGCGCCGTGGCATGCTTGACAAGCGATTACATTTTGCTCCGGCACGCCTTTCTCGAAGATTTCCTTCCCGGCTGCCACTACCTTGGGATCGACCTTGGTCGCCATTTCGCGTGTCGGCGTTTGTTTGGAGTAGTAATCGGCAAGGCCGGCAATCTGCGCGTCGGTCAACTTGCGGGTGATACCCCACATGTATTCGAAACCTTCAGGATCGCCGCGCTGATGGCTCCTGAAATTCTCCAGTTGCGATACCAGATAGGCCGCTTGCTGCCCTGCGAGGCGCGGGAAATTCGGCGACACCGAATTGCCGTCCATGCCGTGGCAAGCGGAACAAACCTGCACCGCAATGACCGCCGCCGGCACGTCGGGATTGCCCAAATCCCGCGAGCGCTCGACGTTGGAACACCCGGAAGCCAGCATGCAAAGCAGCGCGGCAACAGTAACCGGCATCCCTTTCATTCTAGTCCCCAAAATTTTCGATTTTTCATTGGAAAAAAGTTGGCTAAAGTTTGCGCGGCTCATCAGAATGCCCCCCAAACGTAAAATACGAGCGTGTCATTGTCGCTGGCGTTGCGGCCGTTGCCATCGTAATTCGACGACGATCCATTGTATTCGGTGAATTTGTAATACTGCAAACCGATTCGGACATTCTGGATCGGCGTCCAGAAAATTTCGGGAATCCAGATTTTCGTGTTCGGGGTGCTGTTGGCATTGCCGAATGGCACAGGATTGCCGGTGGAGCTGTTTGTATAGGCCAGCGCATCGGCGCTGCCGGTTGCCGACACATAGCCCAAACTCGCGCCATACTTAGCTTGATAAACATACGTCGCTTTCAAGCGCAGGTAGTCCAGCGTATTCGACGAATTCGCATAGTTTCCGCCGTAATTGGGATTGGCAGAATCCCACAACTCGTCGCTATAACTCTGATTTTCACGAATGTAGCTGAACTGGGCGGTGATCGTATGCGGGTCGAGAATATATTGGTATTGTGCGTCGACGCCGATATCTCGATAGCGCGTAGTCGGACCGGAGGTCGCAGGCGAATCGTAGTAAACCTCGGAATTCATGCCGAACAGACCGACCATCGCGCTGTTTGCGCCCCAATCGTGATTGAGCGCCAGTCTCCAATATGGATTGAAGTTGCCCTTCAATTTCGGCATGGCAGAATCGGGGATGCCTTGACTCATAAATGAGAATATCCGGTTCGCCGTCTGATAGGCGCCGATTTCGGCATACACGGTGTCATTCCAATATACATAGGCGTTCAAGCCCGCCGCAGTCGGCCCCATCCCAAGCATGGCCGGCGTCGCCGAAGCACCGATAAATGGTCCTGCACCTCCCGGATTGCTGATAGGAACATAACCTGGTCCGATCGAGCCGAACGCGCTATTGAACGTATTCCAGACGTCGGTCACGCCAGGGTTGTTGTTCAGGCTTGCGCCCACGATCAGATCTTGCTTGGTGTCGATGAATCGATCCGCATAACGCAAATCGAATTGGTCGGAAGTGCTGTGTCCGGTCCAGTGCTGATCGGCGCCGGATTGATGGTCATAGGCGTTATATGTCCATTGCCCGAACAAGCCGATATTGTCCGTGATTTTCCCGCCGGCAAAAATACTGGCGGTGGTGAAATGCACCAAGCCGTCCTGCGGAAAGTCGGCGTTGACATCGCCGCTACCGGGCGTCTTGTTGTTGACGCTGGTGCCCGACAGGGTGCCCATGACGGCCAGCGGCACGTCGGCCCGAACCCCCAAGGTATACCCGGTCAATTTGAACTTGCGTCCGTATGCGGTCAACTCCGGGAACTGTCCACCGGCGTGGCAGGCGACGCAGTTCTGTCCGGTCTGGCGCGCAAAAAGCGGTATTGCCTGTGCATCCATCGGCAGCAATCCAGCTATCGTCCCCAGCAGGCAAAAGATAAACGCCAGCGCGTTCGCCCACCCTTGTTTCGGTATTCTCGAATGGCCCTGCATATTTTCCCCCTAACATTACTAAAATTATGCTACACGAGACTCTTTACGCTGCGATAGCGCGTGGAATATTTAACATTTGCCCCTTAGACGAAGTTATACATTTACGCACCGCAATGTGGTTGATATAAATCAAATAACGCGTAACACAAGCAGAAAAACCACAAATGTCCCGGATATTTCGGACAGAGCGCTGCATTCGAGCAATAACTTCATCCTTGTTCACTTGCTCAATTTCGCGCAACTGATGAGCATCACAAGAACCTCGGATTGGCTCGTTTGGCGGCAAACCCGACGAGTTGAAATTCCGCAATTTCGTGGAGAAGTTCATTGGAAATTCCCAATAGATAAAAAATTGGCAATTTTCATCAACAAATGCATGACGAATAAAGAAATCATACGGCTTCCTTCTAGCACTTCCCACCTGCCCGGCCCTCTTTTCAAGGATAATTCGTCTCTGTGCCGATGCGCCAATTTGGCGCATCGAGGTGGCAGCACAACGATATTCCGATTAGGCGTTTGAACAGCGTCGATCGGAAATCGCATTTGAATATCCGAGCAAACGACGTCCAAGGTTTGTATCTCCCCTGCAATTAGGGTAAATTGATCGCTACATCAGGCAGCACGAAATAAATATTGTATGAAAGCAATGCAAATGAATATGGCAAATCCCGACGACGTGTCACATGCCTTGAATATCAATGAATTGAAAACAAGTTGCGCGGCGTGCAGCATGCACCAATTATGCTTGCCGATGGGATTGAACGATGTCGACATGAACCGCCTGGATCAAATTATCGGGCGCCGCCGCCGCGTCGTGCGCGACGAGCGGTTGTACCGTATGGAAGACCCGTTCAAAAATCTGTTCGCCATCCGTTTCGGCCATTTCAAGACTTATCAAATCAACCCGAGCGGCGAACAACAGATCACCGGATTCCAGATGGCTGGCGAATTGCTGGGTATGGACGCAATCGGTGCCGACCGGCACCATTGCGACGCCGTGGCGCTGGAAGATAGCGAAGTGTGCGAAATTCCTTTTCCACGGCTGGAAGAATTATTCTCCCAAATGCCGACGCTGCTGCGCCATTTCCATCGAATCATGAGCCAGGAAATCACGCGCGAACAGAACATAATGTTACTTCTTGGAAATATGCGTGCCGAACAGCGATTTGCCGCGTTCCTGGTCAACTTGTCGTCGCGTTATGCAACGCGCGGCTATTCATCCAGCAGCTTTCAATTGCGCATGTCGCGCGAAGAGATCGGAAATTATCTGGGGCTGACTATCGAAAGCGTCAGCCGCTTGTTATCGCGCTTCAAGAAACACGGATGGCTGCAAGTCGACAAACGCGAATTGACTATTCTCGACCCGCACATGCTGAAGGGCTTGGCCGCCGGCACCGAGAATTGCGACTCGATGTAGCAGGTTTCAGACTCGGGATTGCCCGTCGCTTGACGCACGCGTCAAATAATACGTGAGCGAACTTGCCAAAGAACAACACGTCCAAAGAAAGATAAACCCAACGGTGTAGACCGCCAGCGGCGGCAAGTCGTGCAAATCGGCGACTTGCAGCAGCTCGCGCGGATCGAATAGCGAAAAAAAGCAACCCTCCGCCACTATCGCGACCAGAAACGATGGCCACAATATATTGATAATGACCCGCGACATCGGGCGCACCTGTCAGTCGGCCGGTGGCAGGTCGGCTTTCAGCTCAATCGTTCTCTGTTGCGGCCATAGCCAAGCGCCCATCAGACGCCATTCGCGTTGTTCGTTTTCGACCGTCACGCCCCAGCGCCCCATGTCGAGCGCCGGCAAGGCGGCCTCGAAATTGCCCTGCCCATCGAGTTGCGCTTGCAGTTCGATATCCTTTTCCGGCTGGGTGGCGTGCGCCAGGTGAATCGCAATTTTTCCCGCGACCGGCTGGCTGGAACTGAGCAATTTGCCGCTCAATTTACCGTTGGCAACGTCGTAACGCGCATTCAAGGACAAACCCAGCTTGGTCGCGACAGCGTCGCGATGCAAATCCTGATTGATCGCGTTGCCTTGCTTGTAATAGTCGTCGACGACCAACGCATCTTGCCGCGTAAAAGCGATCCATCCCGTGTACGAAGCAGCGATGACCACCAGGAACGGCCCCAACATCAGCAACCAGGGCCAGCGGTGCGCATACCACGGCTTCGTGCTGTTGACGCGATCGATTAACGGTGTGGCAGTGCTCATAATGATGTCCTTACTTGAATTTGCTAGTGTAGTGCTTGGTAATTGGTGGAGCAAAAGAAGCGATGTATTTTTGCGTCAGGCAAGGCGCAAACCGGAGCGATAGTGAACTATCGCGAGGATTTGCAACGACGCATGGCGCGAAAAGACATGCTTATTTTGTTTCATCAATTGCGAAGCACTACACTAGCTTGGTACAAAAAACACGGCTTTTTCATGCACTTGCAAATGCTGGTCGTCTTCTGCCTTGAGTTCGAAGAAAATCTTGTTCGACCCGACTTTCCCTTGCCCATGTGCAACGCGTACCCGCACTGGTATCCCCCGCGAGCTGGTGCCGTCCATCAATATCTCAGCGGGGGTGGCCAGCGAAATCGAGTCGATACCCGACACGCTCAATTTGAAGCGATGCGGCGTTTCGCTCGTATTCATTACTTGTAAACGATACACGTTTTCGATCATGCCGTCTTCGACCTCGCGACCCAGCGTGCCGCGATCGCGTATCACATCCAGCTTGAGCGGCGTGCGCATGTACAAGCTGCCGAAAAAGGCCAGCACGATCAACAACAACAATCCACTATATATCCTGACGCGCGGACGCGTTACGCGCTGCCGCATCTGCTGCGGCGAATAGCGATTGACGATCGCATGCTCGGTCGAATAGCGCACCAATCCGAGCGGCGACCCGATTTTTTTCATCACGGTGTTGCAGGCGTCGACACAAGCCGCGCAACCGATACACTCGTATTGCAGTCCCTTGCGTATGTCGATGCCCACCGGGCAGACCTGGACGCACATCGAACAGTCGATGCAATCGCCGGCCTTCTGGTCGGCCTCGCTGCCCTTGCGCGCCTTGGCGCTACGCGGCTCGCCACGCTGTTGATCGTAGGTGATGATCAACGTGTCCTTGTCGAACATCGAGCTTTGAAAGCGCGCGTACGGGCACATGTATTTGCACACCTGCTCGCGCATCCAGCCGGCATTGCCGTAGGTTGCCAGCGAATAGAACATGATCCAGAACCATTCCCACGGCCCCAGCACCAGCGTCGCCACTTCGTGCAGCAAGGTGTGCGCCGGCGTAAAGTAAGAGACGAACGAAAAACCTGTCCACAGCGCCAGCAGGCCCCAGGACAGATGCTTGGCCACTTTCTTGGTGACTTTCTCCAGCGACCATGGTTGCCGCGCAAGCCGCATGCGCGCGCTGCGCTCGCCTTCGATCTTGCGCTCTATCCACAGAAACATCTCGGTGTATACCGTTTGCGGGCACGCGAATCCGCACCAGACGCGTCCGGCCACCGCCGTAAACAAAAACAGGCTATACGCGCAAATGATCAACAGCGCCGCAAGATAGATGAAATCCTGCGGCCACAGCACGATCCCGAAAATATAGAATTTGCGCGCGCCCAAATCGAACAATACTGCCTGCCGTCCGTTCCAGGTCGTCCACGGCAAACCGTAGAAAACCAGCTGCGTCAGCCATACGCAAACCCAGCGCACGGTTGCATAGCGCCCTTTGGCCTCGCGAGGATAAATCTCCTCGCGGGCGCTATACATTTTGACTACAGATACTTCGGGGGCAGCATTATTCATTTCATTTCAAACCAAAACTACAAACCAAAACTACAAATAACTACTTTTGCGCCTGATCCGCATCCGGGCTCGACAAGCTCCACACGTAAGCAGCCAACACATGGATCTTGGCCTCGCCCAGGAAGTCCTTGAAGGTCGGCATGGTGGAAGAGCGGCCCTTCTGGATGGTTTCCGTGATGGTTTCCTTGCTGCCGCCAAAAAGCCACTT
>JARLJG010000009.1 GCA_031291325.1 Burkholderiaceae bacterium | reverse complement strand
TTCGGTCCAGGCCGGCCACTACCGCAGCCTGGCGCAGAAGATCCACGCCAACGGCGGCAAGGGCATCATCCCGACCCCGATCACCATGGACGAGCTCGAGGACATGCTGATGGAGCACGGCATCATGAAGGCGGTCGACGAATCGGTCATCGGCAAGACCGCGGCCGAGCTGGCCGCCGCGTCGGCCTGATCGTCACCGGTGTCCGGCCTCCGAGAGGAGGCCGGACACCGGTTTCCCAATTTTCGTTTCACGCAAGGACGAGAACCATGAGCCTGACCAAGACGGAAAGCGTGGCCGAGATCAAGGCGCGCAACAAGCAACTGATCCAGGATGTGCTGAGCGTCTATCCGGAGAAGACCGCCAAGCGCCGCGCCAAGCACCTCAACGTTCACGAGGCCGGCAAGTCCGACTGCGGCGTCAAGTCGAACATCAAATCGGTGCCCGGCGTCATGACGATCCGCGGCTGCGCCTACGCCGGCTCGAAGGGCGTGGTGTGGGGCCCGATCAAGGACATGATCCACATCAGCCACGGCCCGGTCGGCTGCGGCCAGTATTCCTGGGCCGCCCGCCGCAACTATTACATCGGCACCACCGGCATCGACACCTTCGTGACGATGCAGTTCACCTCCGATTTCCAGGAAAAGGACATCGTCTTCGGCGGCGACAAGAAGCTCGCCAAGATCATGGACGAGATCCAGGAGCTGTTCCCGCTCAACAATGGCATCACCGTGCAGTCGGAATGCCCGATCGGCCTGATCGGCGACGACATCGAGGCGGTGTCGAAGGTCAAGTCGAAGGAGTACGGCGGAAAGACCATCGTGCCGGTGCGCTGTGAGGGCTTCCGCGGCGTCTCGCAGTCGCTCGGCCACCATATCGCCAACGACGCCGTCCGGGACTGGGTGTTCGACAAGCTCGACCCTAACGCCGCGCCGCGCTTCGAGCCGTCGCCCTACGACGTCGCGATCATCGGCGACTACAATATCGGCGGCGACGCGTGGTCGTCGCGCATCCTGCTGGAGGAAATGGGCCTGCGGGTGATCGCCCAGTGGTCCGGCGACGGCAGCCTAGCCGAGCTCGAGGCCACGCCGAAGGCCAAGCTCAACGTCCTGCACTGCTACCGCTCGATGAACTACATCTCCCGCCACATGGAAGAGAAGTTCGGCATTCCGTGGTGCGAGTACAATTTCTTCGGCCCGAGCAAGATCGCCGAATCGCTGCGCAAGATCGCCGGCTTCTTCGACGACAAGATCAAGGAAGGCGCCGAGCGCGTCATCGCCAAGTACCAGCCGCTGATGGATGCGGTGATCGCCAAGTACCGGCCGCGGCTGGAAGGCAAGACCGTCATGCTGTTCGTCGGCGGCCTGCGTCCGCGCCATGTGATCGGCGCTTATGAAGACCTGGGCATGAACGTGGTCGGCACCGGCTACGAATTCGGCCACAACGACGACTATCAGCGCACCACGCATTACGTCAAGGACGGCACGCTGATCTACGACGACGTGACCGGTTACGAATTCGAGAAATTCGTCGAAAAGATCCAACCCGACCTGGTCGGCTCCGGCGTCAAGGAAAAGTACGTGTTCCAGAAAATGGGCGTGCCGTTCCGCCAAATGCACTCGTGGGACTATTCCGGCCCGTATCACGGTTACGACGGCTTCGGAATTTTCGCCCGCGACATGGACATGGCGATCAACAGCCCGGTCTGGAGCTTGACCAAAGCGCCGTGGAAAAGTTGATTTCGCACCACATCATTCGAGTTAAAGGATAAACATCATGCCGCAAAACGCCGACAACATTCTAGACCACGAAACCCTGTTCCGTCAGCCGGAATACGTTGAACTGCTCAAGAATAAAAAGCAAAATTTCGAATTTTCCGTGCCTTTGGAAAAAGTCCAAAGCGTGAGTGACTGGACCAAATCGCTCGACTATCAGGAAAAGAACTTTGCCCGCGAAGCATTAACGGTCAATCCGGCCAAAGCGTGCCAGCCGTTGGGAGCGGTTTTTGCGGCGGTCGGCTTCAAAAACACGCTGCCCTTCGTGCATGGCTCGCAAGGCTGCGTCGCCTACTACCGCTCGCATTTTTCGCGCCACTTCAAGGAACCGACTTCCTGCGTGTCGTCGTCGATGACCGAAGACGCAGCCGTGTTCGGTGGTCTCAACAACATGGTGGACGGCCTGGCCAATGCGGTCAAGCTGTACAAACCGGAAATGATTGCGGTATCGACCACTTGCATGGCCGAAGTGATCGGCGACGACCTCGACTCCTTCATCAAGAACGCCAAGGAAAAAGGCAGCCTGCCGGCGGAATTCGATGTGCCGTTTGCGCATACGCCAGCCTTCGTCGGTAGCCATGTGACCGGCTACGACAATGCGGTGAAAGGCGTGCTGACCCACTTCTGGGATGGCAAGGCCGGCACCGCGCCGAAGGTCGACCGCGTGCCCAACGACGCAATCAACTTCATCGGCGGCTTCGACGGCTTCGTGGTCGGCAACATGGCGGAAATCAAGCGCATCTTCAAGTCGATGGACGTGAACTACAACATCGTCTGCGATCCGTCCGATGTCTGGAATACACCGACCGACGGCGAATTCCGCATGTATAGCGGCGGCACCAGCAAGGAAACGGTGGTCGACGCGCTGCATGCGAAGGCAACCATCGTGTTCCAGGAATTCAGCACGCTGAAAACCGCCAAGTACATCGCGGAAAAGGGCCAGGAAGTGGTCGCCCTGAATCACCCGATCGGCGTGACCGGCACCGACAAGTTCCTGATGGAAGTTTCGCGCCTGACCGGCAAGCCGATTTCGCCTGAGCTGGAATTGGAACGCGGCCGCCTGGTCGATGCCATCGCCGATTCGCAAGCGCATTTGCACGGCAAGAAGTTCGCGCTGTATGGCGACCCCGACCTGATGCTGGGCTTGACGCAATTCCTGTTGGAACTCGGCTGCGAACCGACCCATGTGTTGTCGACCAATGGCGACAGCGACTGGGCGGTCAAGGTGCAGGCTTTGCTCGACTCCTCGCCGTTCGGCAAGAATTGCAAGGTCTATCCGAAGCGCGACCTATGGCACATGCGTTCGCTGTTGTTCACCGAACCGGTCGACTTCTTGATCGGCAACACCTACGGCAAATACCTTGAGCGCGACTGCGGCGTGCCGCTGATCCGCCTGGTATTCCCGATCTTCGACCGCCATCACTACCACCGCACCCCGATCTGGGGTTACGAAGGCGCGATGCGGGTGCTGGTCACGATCCTCGACGAATACTTCGAGGCGCTCGATGCCAACACCATCGAAACAGCGAAGACGGACTACTCGTACGACATCATTCGGTGATACGACGATGAGCCGCCGCCCGGCTGCGCCGACAGGCAGGCCGGGCGGAGAATTTTTACCGACGGCGGAGGCGTTTCATGACTATTGCATTGAAAGTCAAGATCCAAGAAGTCTTCGACGAACCCGGTTGCGACATAAACCAGGGCAAGTCGGACAAGGAACGCAAGAAGGGCTGCACCAAGCAACTGGCGCCGGGCGCTGCCGCTGGCGGCTGCGCGTTCGACGGCGCAAAGATTGCATTACAGCCTATCGTCGATGTCGCGCACCTGGTGCACGGGCCGATTGCCTGCGAAGGCAATTCCTGGGACAACCGCCATGCGCTATCGTCTGGCGCACAAACCTATCGCACCGGATTCACCACCGACATCACCGAACTGGATGTCATCTACGGCGGAGAAAAGCGCTTGTACAAGGCGATCCGCGAAATCATCGAGAAGTACGATCCGCCGGCTGTGTTCGTCTATCAAACCTGCGTCACCGCGCTGATCGGCGACGATATCGAAGTCGTCTGCAAGGCCGCCAGCGCCAAGTTCGGCAAGCCGGTGATCCCGGTCAATTCGCCCGGCTTTGCCGGCGTCAAGAATCTCGGCAACAAGCTCGGCGGCGAGGCGCTGCTCGATTACGTGATCGGCACGCAAGAGCCGGAGTACACCACGCCCTACGATATCAATATCATCGGCGAATACAACCTGTCCGGCGAATTGTGGCAAGTCAAGCCGCTGCTCGATGCAATGGGCGTGCGCGTGCTGGCCTGCATCAGCGGCGATGCGCGCTACCACGAAGTGGCCTCGTCGCACCGCGCCAAGGCGGCGATGATGGTGTGCTCGAAAGCGATGATCAATATCGCGCGCAAGATGGAAGAGCGTTACCAGATTCCATTTTTTGAAGGTTCGTTCTACGGCATCGGCGATGTATCCGATTCCCTGCGCGAAATCGCCAAGTTGCTGGTGCAACAAGGCGCGCCGGACGACATCATCGTCCGCACCGAAGCGCTGATCGAAGTGGAAGAAGCGCGCGCCTGGGCGCGTTTGGAACCATACAAGAAGCGCCTGGCCGGCAAGCGCGTGCTGCTGATTACCGGCGGCGTCAAATCGTGGTCGGTGGTGGCGGCATTGCAGGAAGTCGGCATCGAGATCGTCGGCACCAGCGTGAAAAAGTCGACCAGGGAAGACAAGGAAAAGATCAAGGAAATCATGGGCGACGACGCCCACATGATCGACGACATGACGCCGCGCGAAATGTACAAGATGCTGAAAGAAGCGCGCGCCGACATCATGCTCTCCGGCGGACGTTCGCAATTCGTCGCGCTGAAAGCCAAGATGCCGTGGCTCGACATCAATCAGGAACGGCATCATGCGTTTGCCGGCTACGAAGGCATGATCAAGCTGGTCGAGGAAATCGACAAGACCTTGCACAACCCGGTGTGGCAACAGGTGCGCCTGCCTGCCCCTTGGGAGTGAGGCGCGCCATGGCCACATTGAAAACTGCAAGCAAAGCCGCCGCCGTCAATCCGCTCAAGATGAGCCAACCGCTGGGCGCGGCCTATGCGTTCCTCGGCATGAACCGCTGCATGCCGGTGATGCACGGCTCGCAAGGCTGCACCTCGTTCGGGCTGGTGCTGCTGGTGCGCCATTTCCGCGAAGCGATTCCATTGCAGACCACGGCGATGAACGAAGTCGCCAGCATCATGGGCGGCATGGAAAACATCGAAAAGGCGATCCTGAATATCCGCCAGCGCACCAAGCCCGATCTGATTGCAATCTGCTCGACCGGCTTGACCGAAACCAAGGGCGACGATGTCGATGCTTATCTACAAATCATCCGCCTGCGCCATCCCGAACTGGCCGACACTGCGCTGGTCTATGCATCGACGCCGGATTATGTCGGCGCGTTCCAGGACGGTTGGGCCAAGGCAGTCGAAGCAATCGTCCGCGCGCTGGCCGAACCGAGCACCGAAAAGCGGCCCAAACAGGTCAACATCCTGGCCGGCTGTCACCTGACACCGGCCGATATCGAGGAAGTGCGCGAGATCGTCGAATCGTTCGGCCTGACCGCCATCGTGCTGCCGGACGTGTCCGGCTCGCTGGACGGCCACATGTCGGACGAATTCAGCCCGACCACGATGGGCGGCACCACGCTGGCCGAGATGAAGTCAATGAGCGCCTCGGTTGCCACCATCGCCATCGGCGAACAAATGCGCCCAGCCGCGCAAGCGCTGGAATTGATCGGTGGCGTGCCGTACGTCATGTTTGAACGCCTGACCGGATTGGAAGTCAACGACCGTTTTCTGGCCACCCTGTCGCAGTTGTCGGGCGCGCCGATTGCCGGCAAATACCGGCGTCTGCGCAGCCAGTTGCAGGATGCGATGCTGGATGGCCACTTTTTCTTCGGCGGCAAAAAAGTCGCCATCGGCGCCGAGCCGGACTTGCTGGTCGCGCTGTCCGCCTGGCTGCTGGAAATGGGCTGCGAAATACCGACCGCGATCACCACCACTGCGTCTGCGGCCTTTGAAAATCTGCCCATCGAACAAGTGACCGTCGGCGATCTGGAGGACTTGGAGCGCGGGGCGGCTGGCTGCGATTTGCTGATTACCCACTCGCACGGGCGGCAAGCCGCAGAGCGCCTGCACATCCCGTTTCATCGAGCCGGCTTGCCGCTGTTCGACCGCCTCGGCGCCGGGCACCAGCTGTCGGTCGGCTATCGCGGCACGCGCGGCTTGATTTTTGAAATCGGCAACCTGTTCCTGGGCGACCACCACGAACGCAATCCCGAAACCTGGCGCCTGCCGCAAAGCACCCTCGATGCGCTGGCGCCGCGCGCAACGGCATCTTCCACTTTTTAATGAGGACTCCATCATGAAAGTCGCTTTCGCAACGCAAGACCTTCAGCGCGTCGACGCCCATTTCGGCTGGGCCAAGAATATCGCCGTGTACGACATCACGCCGGCCGGCTACGAATACGTGCAAACCTTCAGCTTCGACGGCGATCTGCAGGAAGACGGCAACGAAGACAAGCTGGCGCCGAAGATCGATGCGATCAAGGATTGCGCGCTCCTGTATGTCGCCGCCATCGGCGGCTCGGGCGCGGCGCGCGTGGTGGCCAACAAGATACATCCGGTGAAGGTCGCCAACGCCGAGCCGATTTTCGACATCCTCGACAAGTTGCAGGACGTCGTCAACGGCACGCCGCCGCCGTGGCTGCGCAAGGCGATGCAAAAGGGGCAGGAACGCGAAATCAATTTTGAGGAAGAGGCCAGCCATGAGTGAAGCAGCGACAGTAGACGCAGTTGCGGCAATCGACAGCGCATTCGTCAAGGAATTAATCAAGCAATGGCGCGCGCAAGACACCCACGGCGCGTGGGAAGGCAAGAGCAACGAGACCTTGCTGGCGCCTTACATCGTCACGCGCGAACAAAGGCGAGAAATGCCGATCATCGGCGATCCCGATCCCGAGACGCTGTGGCGGCTGGAATTGTTCTATAACGCGGTCGGCCTGGCAATCGAACGGCAGACCGGCAGCATCGCCACGCCGATGATGAAAATGTCGCACGAAGGCTTTGGACGACTGGTGTTGATGGCGGGCCGGCTGGTGGTGGTCAACAAGCATTTGCGCGACGTCCATCGTTTCGGCTTCGAGAGTATGGAGAAGCTGGCGGCGGAGGGTGAAAAGCTGGTCGCGGCAGGCGTGGAAATGATACGTCAATTCCCCGACGTGGTGAACTACGGTTAGATGGAGAACGCGATGGCAGACATCGACGCGTTGAAAGCGCAAGTGAAAAAACTCAACCAGCAGGCGACCGCGTTGAAGATGGATTTGCACGACTTGGCCGAAGACTTGCCGACCGGCTGGGAAAAAATTCCCGAGGTCGCCAAGAAGGCCTACGAGGCGCACGCGGCACTGACCGAAGCACGCAAGGCGCTGGCTGCGGCCGGCGCATAAGATCGAGAGAAAGGATACAGGCATGGCTACGTTTACCGTCACGCTGCCCGGCGGCGAATTATGGACACCGAAATTCGTCGGCAACATCAACGAAGAAAAATGCATAGGCTGCGGGCGCTGCTTCAAGGTGTGCGGGCGTGATGTATTGACGCTGGTCGGCATCAACGACGAGGGCGAACGGGTCTCCATCGACCCCGACGACGACGAGGATGAAGAATACGAGAAGAAGGTGATGACCATCGCCAACCAAGAGAATTGCGTCGGTTGCGAAGCCTGCTCGAAAATTTGTCCGAAGAAGTGCTACACGCATGTGGCTGCGGAAGTGTGAGTGTGCGATTCAAAGTTGGGAGAAACTATCACTATCCCCTCCGTCGTTCCCGCGAAAGCGGGAATCCATAGTGAGGCAAGACGAGCGAATTTGCTATAGGTTCCCGCCTTCGCGGGAACGACGAGGTTCTTTCTCAACTCGGGCGAATGCGCTTCCTTTCACACAGTCGGAACGATCTTTGAAATAGGAATGAACATGACCAAGTGCGAGGCAGGATATGCAGAATTGATCGAGGCGGCGCGCCATCCCGATCATGTGGTGACGCTGGCGTTTGCCGGGCTGATCGCGCTGGCGCCGCAACGGCCTTCGCCCTACGACGTGCCGATCGCCGCGCTCGACGCCGTTGCGCTGGCGGCGCTGCGCGAGCGCTATTTCCCCGATTTGCAATGTCCGTTGCAGGCTTACGCCGGGGCCGGCACACCGCCGCCGATCGACGAGTTCGACGATCTGCTGGCGCTGCTGCTCGATCATCGCACCGTTCGCGACGACGAAAGCACCTGGCTGGCACATGCGCTCGCCACCGCCTGCATGGGCGCAAATCATCTGTGGCAAGACATGGGATTGCCGAATCGTTCCGCGCTTTCCTGGCTAATCAAGCATCACTTCGCCAGCCTGGCCGAACGCAATCGCGGCGACATGAAATGGAAGAAATTCTTTTACCGCCAGTTGTGCGAGCGGGAAGGCTTGCTGCTGTGCAAATCGCCGAACTGCGAAAGCTGCACCGATTATCGGGTATGCTTCGGCCCGGAAGACGCGCGCGGTTTCTTTTCGCTGCAATAGCAACGGATAACCGGGACAAGCGCATGTCGGAATCGGCCATTGGCGATGCGGAATTGGAGCGCATCCTGGGCGAAGATGTGCGCTATGGCGATTTGACCACGACGGCATTGGCGATCGGTGATTTGCCGGGCGCGATATCCTTTTCCGCCCGCACGGCAATGACGGTTTGCGGCGTCGAGGAAGCGGCCCGCATGCTGACCTTGGCGGGTTGCGTATGCGGCAGCGCCACCTCGCGCGGCACAGCGGTAGAAGCCGGCGCCTTGCTGTTACAGGCCGAAGGCAGCGCCGCCGCCTTGCACCGCGTCTGGAAAACTGCGCAAACGCTGATCGAATACGCGTCCGGCATTGCCAGCTCGGCAGCGCGCATCGTCGCGGCAGCAAATACCCACGGCAGCGGCCCGGCGGTGGTTTGCTCCCGCAAGAATTTCCCCGGCACGCGCGCAATTACCTCTTTGGCTATTACTGCCGGCGGCGCCGGCGCGCATCGCCTTGGTTTGTCGGAGACGCTGCTGGTGTTCGCCGAGCATCGGGTATTCTTGCAAAGTGATCTGGCGCACCACTTGGCGCACGTCAAACGACGCCATCCTGAAAAGAAACTAGTGGTCGAAGTGACGGAAATTGAGGAAGGATTGGCTGTCGCGCGCGCCGGCGGTGATATCATTCAATTAGAGAAATTTTCGCTGGAACAGACAGCAGCTTTTGTGAATGCGGCGCGCAGCTTGCCGCACCCGCCGCTGGTTGCCGCTGCCGGCGGGATCAACGCCTCGAACGCGGCCGCTTATGCGGCCACCGGTGTCGACATCCTGGTCACGTCGGCGCCGTACTTTGCCATGCCCGGAGAAGTCCAGGTAAGCATCGTTGCCCGACCGACAATTCAACAACGATAGGATTCAACATGCAAATCAGTGCACGCAATGTATTGACTGGCAAGGTCAAACATATTGAAGAAGGCGCGGTCAATTCGGAAGTGATCATCGAACTGCCGGGTGGCGCGGAACTGGTTTCGATCGTCACCAAGGCATCTGTTGCACGTTTGGGAATTGCTGTCGGCAAGCAAGTGTCGGCTGTCATCAAGTCTTCGGACGTGATGCTGGCAGTCGACTAGCCTGCCAATTCGCGTAACGGTGGCGCGATGCATCGTTGCGCCAAGTCCGCCGCTTCGGTAATTTCAGGCGGCTGGGTGCCGACGCGCTTTACTGTCGATATGTCGCGTGGCATTGCACGCAAAATTGCATCGTCTTGTGCAACGCTTTGAACGACTCGCCCGCATCCCCTGTCTGCAATACCTCGCCCAACTTGTCGCCGCTTTCGTGGAAGGCAAAACCCAACTCGGTAAATTTCTGGTTATGCATCGCCATGCACATCGCCTTCTTTTCCGGCGTCAACCCGAGCTTTTGGTGCGCGATTTTGGACGCTTCGTCGAACTTGTTTTCGAGGATCAGGCCGACGATGGCTTGCACCGCTTCCAGGTGTTCGCGCATGCTGGCGAGTTGATGCAGCTTCATTTGCGGCGAAATGCCCAGCGAGATGCGGTTATCCTCGATCGGCATCTCGTGGTGGTGCATCGGCGCCGCCGCTTGTTCCTCTACGGCGAAGGCAGTGCTCGCGCCGAAGATTGCGACGCAGGCGAATACGGAGAACAGGCTATTGGCGATTTTCATGTTTGCGTGCTCGATTCGACTACTAATGATGAGGCGACACCGACGCTGCCGACTGCAAGGCGATCCACTTCTTCAGCTCAGCCACATGTTCGGTCTCTTCCTCCACAAACTCGGTCGCCATTGCGCGGATATCGGGATCGGTTGTCGCGTCAAGCACACTTTGGTAGTAGGCCAGTCCCGCACTTTCGGCGACCAGTGCAAGCTCAAGCGCCTGCTCGCGCCCGATGAGCGGATCCGCCGCCCAGATCGCGGCGCGCTCGGGACTTTCTACATCCGGCCATTTGTAATCTTTGCCGTCCATATTTGGAAGCGTGCGAAACCCTGCGCGAGCGCGCGCGTCGCTTAAGTGTAGGCGGGAATACTCTCCAAGACGTCGAAACAATTGACTGACTTCCACGTTGCCTCCGGTTGCCATCGCATCGGCCAGTTCCCCAAAGCGCAGCGCAGCTTCCTCTTCCAGCTTTATCGCATAAGCAAGAAATTCTTCTACTGATTCCATTTCATTCTTTCGCGGTGGTTGCGGCCGCCAAGCCTTCGGCGATCCGCAGGTATCTCTTTGATCACGATTGTATACCGAATACCGGTACGCAGCGCCAGTTCAGATCGCCGGCTGCACCGGGGCGGATGTGCGGATCGATGCCTGTTCGCGCGCAATCCACTGTTTCAAGAGTTCAACATGCTCGGCCTCTTCTTTGACGAACTCTTTCGCAGCTTTGACGATTTCAGGCTTCGGCGAAGTGTTGGCTACTGCATAATAGAACTCATAGCCGCGCCGTTCGCCCTGCAATGCGGCTTTGAGCGCATCGAGGCGCGACATCGTTGCATCGCCGGCCAAAATCGTTGCGCTTTCTGGTGTCACATTATCTGGCCATAAAGTACTTGCAGGGATATTCAAAGCCACGCCAGCGGTTTCCATCCGCTGCTTGACTTCTTCAAAATGTTTGCGCGAATACCCTGCCAATTGCGCAAACAATTGGCTGAGACTGTCATTTCCAAGATTTTTCATCGACGCCGCCAATTCATCGTAGTGAATTGCTGCATCGTCTTCGAGTTTCATCGCGAAGTTCAAGAATGCATCGAGCGAGTTGATTTCGAGGCCGCCTTTGTAGATGGATGCAGCGATCGACAGGCTTGGGCCTTTCGCGGGCAGGGTTTTGTCCCCTTCGAAGGTCACAAAGATATCTTCATCGCGCACAAAGTATTGGCAAGCCAAGCGGAAAGGCGGAGGCATGTCGTTGACCTCGGCGTCCATGATTTCCTGTTTGCTTATCTTGCCAAGCTGCCGCAAAAGCTCTTTCTCTTTTTCGGTTAGCGCGATGGCCATCGGATGCGATAGATGCTTTACTTCAACCAGGCAAGAGCCGCAATCGCCATCCTGGCAATCGAATGGAATTGGCACTTTATGCTGCTTCGCGATTTCCAACAGGGTTCCACGGTGCCCGGCAATTGCGTACACCGTAATGTCTTTTGGCATAACCGGTGAAGAGAATGTAACGTTGGCCATATCTTGATCTTTCAGTTTGACAGGTCTTGAATCTATCCGGCGCACGAATAGGATCGGACGCCAGTGTGAGCCACCATGTTGCACGCGAATGGAAGCCCGGGCGAGCGGTATTCAGCCCGGTTCTGCGTGCAGAAAAACGTATTTCCCAGACGGGATATCAGAAAGTCCCGAAGGCAGTTGAAATCGAATATGAGTTTGTGTCAGGCGCGCGCCATTCAGCCGAACTTGAACAGAATCCCGTAGCCGCCGCGCGGATACTCCCAGGCGACATTGAGGTGCTCGTTGCAGATGATGCGGCAGGTGCCGCACTCCAGGCAACCGTCGGTAGTCAACTGCACCAGGCCGCCGCCTTCCTTGGTATAGCATCCAGCCGGGCAGCACACCGTGCATTGCTGCGACTCGCACTTGGTGCTGCACACTTCCTGATCCTTGATCGTAATGTGCGGCCTGCCGGCGTCGACCTTGTAGCGGTTCTGGAACAGCTTTTCCTCGACTCGTATCGTGCTCATTCGAATGCCCTCCACATCTTGACCGCGTCGCCCATCATGCCGAACAGCGAGCGCCTTTGCTTGAAATTGCGCCGGATATCGCGCTCCTTGGTTTTCTTGTCGATGCCGTCGACGCGCAACATCGTATGTGCGGCCTGGTTCAGCAATTCCGGGTAGGTGCTGAGGAATTGCGGATTGCGGTGGAACACGCCTGGCATGTTGCGATATTTCTTCAAATCCTTCATGACGAAGCTGTCGTCCAGCGCCGCCCGATAACGCGCCAGGTTTCTGGCGGTAAGCGGCTTGTCTTCGGCGCGTAGCGCGACCACGGTTTCCGCCGCCAGCCGACCACTGGTCATGGCCAGGTTGGAACCCTCGCGGTGCACCGCGTTGACGAACATGCCGGAGTCGCCGACGATCATCCAGCCGTCGCCGACAATCTTCGGGATCGAGTTGTAGCCGCCTTCCGGTATCAGGTGCGCTGCGTATTCCTTCATCTCGCCGCCTTCCAGCAGCGGCGCAATTGCCGGATGCGCCTTCATCTCGTCCAACAACTGCGAAGGCGAGCATTTCTGCGTCTTGAAATCGTTCAGCATGCAACCGACGCCGATGGTCAGCGATTCCTTGTTGGTGTACAGGAAGCCTGTGCCCATCATGCCCTTGGTGATTTTGCCGACCATCTCGATCACCACGCCGGCGTCGCCGGAGACATTGAAGCGGCTCTCCACCGTTTCCTGCGGCAGGAAATGAATTTCCTTGACCGCCAGCGCCACTTCGCTGGGATCTAGCTCGGGCCGGAAACCGGCCTTGCGCGCCAGCACCGAGTTGACGCCGTCGGCCAGCACCACGACGTCGGCATAGATCGAGCCGCCGATGCGGTCGGTTTGCACGCCCACCACCCGGTTGCCGTCGATCAACAGATCGGTCACCGTGGTTTCGCAAATCAGCAGCGCGCCAGCTTCCTGCACCTTTTGCGAAAACCATTTGTCGAACTGTGCGCGAATGATGGTGTAGCGATTGTAGGGCGGCTTGTTGAACTCTTCCGAGCGGTAATGTCCGCCGACGAAGGATTGGTCGTCCAGCACCCACATCCGTTGTTCGACGATATGACGCTCCAGCGGCGCGTCTTCGCGGAAGTCGGGAATGATGCGTTCCAGCGCATCCGAATACAGGATCGCGCCCTGCACATTCTTGGAACCCGGCGATTCGCCGCGCTCGATCTGCAGCACCTTCAGCCCGGCTTTCGCCATCGTATACGCGCAGGCGTTGCCGGACGGGCCGGCGCCCACCACGATCGCATCGAATTTTTCTGTCATGGCTTTCTCCTTGTCGCTGAATCGGTTAGCCGGCCATCTTGGCGATGGCAAGTTGCTGCTTGAAGGCCTCGGTCAAGGCTGGCAAGATAGTCATTGCATTGCCGACGATACCGTAGGTGGCGAACTCGAAAATCGGCGCTTTCGGATCGCTGTTGATGGCAATAATCACGTCCGAGCTTTCCATGCCGACCCGGTGCTGCACCGCGCCGGAAATGCCGGCGGCGATGTACAGCTTGGGACGCACGGTCTTGCCGGATTGCCCGACCTGCCGATCCAGCTCGACCCAGTTGGCCTGCACCACCGGGCGCGACGCGCCGACTTCTGCCTTCAATACCAGCGCCAGATCCCAGATCAATTGGAAATTCTCGGCCTTCTTCATGCCGCGCCCGCCGGCCACGATGATGTCGGCAAACGGCAATTGCGGCTTGCCCTGCATGTTGTCCGGGATGTACTCCAACACCTTGGTGATGATGTCGGTTTCGATCATCACCAGCGGATGTTCGATGATCGTGCCCTGGCGCGAGGTGTCGCGGTCCGGCATGCCCATCACGCGTGGTCGCACGGTTGCCATCTGCGGGCGGAAATTCAAGGTCAGAATCGTGCAGAGCAAGCTGCCGCCGAAAGTCGGCCGCGACGCCGCCATGCTGCGGTTCTCCATGTCGATGTTCAGCTCGGTGCAGTCGGCGGTCAAGCCGGTCTTCAAGGTGGTGGCGACGCTGCCGGCCAAGTCGCGGCCCTGCGCGGTCGCGCCCAGCAACAGGATTTCCGGCTGATAGGTATTGACCAGATCGGTCAAGCCCTTGGTGAACGGCTGGTTGCGGTAATTCGTCAGGATCGGGTCGGCCATCAGGTAGCAACTGTCGGCGCCGTGGAAAAACGCCTCTTCGCAAAAGCGCCGCGTCGCCAGGTCCGGCGCGCCCAGCACGACGCCCGAGAGCGTCACGCCCAGCTTGTCGGCCAGCTTGCGCCCTTCGCCCAGCAATTCCCAGGACACCGGATGCACCTCGCCGCGCTCGTGTTCGATGAACACCCATACCCCCTGGTACGCCTTGAGGCGGTCGTCCAGTTCGTATTTTCCCTTGCCGGCCTTCTTGACCGGCGCCGCTGCTTTTTCTTCGCTCATGCTTGGCCTCGTTCTTTTCCGTCAGGCTGCTTGTTTGACGATGGCTTCACCCAGCTTTTGATGCTGGGTGAAGAGTGTGCCGACCAGCGTCACCGCCAGATCGCGCGGATCATTGCCCTCGGTTTCGATAATTTCCGCCCGGCGCGCGTTCGCCTTCGGCGCGAACACCTTGCTGACCACGGTGGGCGAGCCTTTCAAGCCGATCTTGGTGACATCTTCGATGCCGGCGGCGACGCGGTCCCAAATCCTGATCGGATGGCGGGCCGCGCGGAACATATTGTCCATCGTCGCAAAGCGCATTTCGTTGGTGCCTTCCAGCATCGTAATCAGGCACGGCAGCTTGGTCTGCAGCACTTGCACGCCGCCTTCGGCACGACGCTGGATCACGATTTCGCGCCGCGTCACGTCGAGCTCATCGATCTTCGACACATAGGTCAGCAATTGCAGGTCGAGCCGCTTGGCAATGCCGGGGCCGACCTGGGCGGTGTCGCCATCGATGGTTTGCTTGCCGGCGAACACCATGTCGACCGCGAGAGTCTTGGAAATCTGCGTGATCGCCGCCGCCAGCGCAAACGAGGTCGCCAGCGTGTCGGCGCCGGCAAACGCGCGGTCGGTGACCAGGATGGCATCGTCGGCGCCGAACGAGATGCATTTGCGCAGCGCCGCTTCGGCTTGCGGCGGCCCCATCGTCAACACGGTGACGCGCCCGCCGAAGCGATCCTTGATTTTCAGCGCCTCTTCCAGCGAAAACAAATCGTAGGGATTGACAATGGCCGGCACACCCTGCCGCATGATGGTATTGGTGACCGGATGCACGCGAATCTGCGCGCTATCGGGAACCTGTTTGATGCAAACCACGATATGCATGAATATCTCCTTCTATGCTTTGACGGGTAGCGACATGCGCAATGATTCGAGCGACACCGACTTGTGTTCGGCGTCCTGGAATACCTTGAATACTTTTTCCTGCGCTGCAGTCGAGCGGACGAAATCGCCGTAGGCATCGGTCAGCAGCGCGCGCAGTCGGCGATAGGTTTCGACTTCGTCGGCGCCTTCCAGCGCACTCTCTTGCCGCATGTATTGGTAAAAGCGCTTCAAGATATGCAGCCGGCTGACGTTGACCACCGATTGTTCGTAAGGCACGCCGAAGAAGTCGAGAAATTCTTCAGCGGCGGACAACTGCTTAAGTTGCAGGGCCAAGGTATTCATTTTGCTTTTCCTCCACCTGTTGCGAAGTTCATGATTGGCCCGCGATGCAATTGGCGCTTTCGAGATAAAAGCACGCCAATTCGTCGGCGCCGGGCGCGCGCTTGGCCTGCATCGTATAGGTGCGTATCTTGTCGAGCATGTCGTAGGCTTCCACATCGGACAGCATCACGCCCAGCTTGGCGTAAGCGTCCTTCACCGAGCGCGAGCCGGAGTGCTTGCCCAGCACGGTATGGTGCGCGCGCCCCAGTTCGGACGGGCTGAACGCTTCATAGTTGGCCGGATTTTTCAGCAAGCCGTCGACATGGATCCCGGACTCATGCGTGAACACGCCTTCGCCGACGATGCTTTTATTGGACGCCACCGCCTTGCCCGACGCCCGCGCCACCAGGCCGGAAATCTGCAACAGCGCGCGCGTATCGACTGCCGACTCGATGCCGTGGATATGCCGCATGCCCATCACCACTTCTTCCAGCGGCGCATTGCCGGCCCGTTCGCCGAGACCGTTGACGGTAGTATTGACATGGGTCGCGCCACCCCGAATTGCCGCCAGCGTGTTGGCCGTCGCCAGGCCGAGATCGTTATGCGCATGCATCTCCAGTTCGATATCGACTTCGCTGCGCAAGCGGCTGACGATATCGAAGGTGGCGAACGGATCGAGCAAGCCGAGCGTGTCGGCGAAGCGGAAACGGCGCGCGCCGGCGCGTTGCGCGGTTTCGATCACGCGCAGCAAGAATTCAGGATCGGCGCGCGACGAATCCTCGCCGCCGACGCACACATCCATGCCGAGGTCGAGCGCCATCGGCACGAATTGGCGGATTTGCGCCAGCGCCCAGTCGCGGTCGCGCCGCAGCTTATGCTGCAAGTGCACGTCGGACACCGGCATCGACAGGTTGACGATGTCGATGCCGCAGCGCGCCGCCGCATCGAGATCGGCGCCGCACATGCGGCCCCATACCATCAAGGTCGTGTCCATGCGCAGTGCGGCAATCGACTGGATCACCTCGATTTCCGCTGCGCCCATGACTGGTATCCCGACTTCCATTTCCGGCACGCCGATGCGATGCAGCGCCTGCGCAATCGCGATCTTTTCGTCGGCGGTAAAAGCCACGCCGGCAGTTTGTTCGCCGTCCCTGAGGGTGGTGTCGTTGATGGTGACCATACTGTCTGGCTCCTGCGGCTAAGGTGACCGAAATACCCGTATGTCAGTTGTTTAGCAATTCATGTGCCAATCGGCACGCGCCTGAAAATATTCAACTAATTCAATTACTTACGTAGTATTTACGTGAACGACCAACAGCGTTCGCCGTGTGTCGCATTTGTCGGGTTTGTAGTAGGCTGGCAGGAAGCGGAAAACAACTGGGGAAACAAGAAGGAAGCGTCAGGCTTTTTCGCGCGCCAGGTTTACCGTGTACAACGGCAATTCGATCGCCAGGTCGGTTTGCCGCAACACTACCTGGCAAGCCAGGCGCGAATGCGGCGCGACGCCCCAGGCGCGGTCGATCTGGTCTTCTTCGTCGTCGCTGGCGGGAGCCAGTGAATCGAAGCCTTCGTGCACGATTACATGGCAAGTCGAACAGGCGCAGGATTTTTCGCACGCGTGCTCCAGCGCAATGCCGTTTTTCAACAGCGCATCGCACAGGAAGCTGCCGCTGCGTACCTCGAAGCTGCTACCCTCCGGGCACAAGACTGGATGAGGTCGAACCGTGACGCGCGGCATCGCTCAGGCTCCCATTTTATCGGCAAGGGTATCGAAACGCTGGCCGGATAGCGCCCGCTGGACGCTGGCATTCATGCGGCGGGCGGCGAACTCCTGGGTGGCGCGATTCAATGCATCGGTCGCCCTTTTCAGCGCGGCGATATTCTCGTCGGTCGGGTCGATGCCGGTTTCGATGATATCGGCCAGCAGGTAGATGTGGCTGGAGATCAGCATGCGTTCCGGCGGCGCCAGCAAGGCCTCGCCATCGGCGGCCAACGCAACGTCGGTGGCGTCGACCAGTTGCCGACCGGCCACTTGCGCCTCGCGCAGCATGCGCCGCTTCATGTCGATGGTCGCGCTGCTATTGGCGTCGTTCAACATGCGCGTGATCTGGCTGTCTTCAAGGCCATACGAAGGCTTGACCGTGACCGCCGTTTCCACCCCGGAGCTGAGTTCGCGCGCCGACACCGAGAGCAAGCCGTCGGCGTCGATCTGGAAGTTGACGCGGATGCGCGCCGCCCCCGCCACCATCGGCGGAATGCCGTGCAACTCGAAGCGCGCCAGCGAACGGCAATCGCTGACCAGTTCGCGCTCGCCTTGCAGCACATGCACGCTCATCGCGGTCTGGCCATCCTTGAAGGTGGTGAAATCCTGCGCCCGCGCAGTCGGAATCGTGGAGTTGCGCGGGATGACTTTTTCCATCAAGCCGCCAATGGTTTCCAGGCCGAGCGACAGCGGGCAGACATCGAGCAACAGCCAATCGCTGTCCTTGCGGTTGCCGGCCAGCACATTGGCCTGCATCGCCGCGCCAAGCGCCACCACCTGGTCGGGATCGAGGTCGATCAAGGGCTGCTGTTTGAAATGCTGCGCTACCGCCGCACGCACCTGCGGCATCCGGGTCGAGCCGCCGACCAGCACCACGCCCTGCACTTCCTCGACCGCCAGCCCGGCATCGCGCAGCGCCTTGCGCGTCGGCTGCAGCGTGCGCGCCACCAGGTCGGCAGTCAATTCGGCGAACAGGTCGCGCGTGAGCGTCAGGCACAGAGCGCGGCCATCGGATAGATTTTCTGCAATCGGCACGGTCTGCGCATCGCTCAACGCTTCCTTGGCGGTGCGCGCGGCAGTCAGCAGCTTGCGCGTATCTTGCGCGGTCAGTTTCGGCAGGTCGAGGCCGGCGGCAGCGACGATCCATTGGTAGATGCGCTGGTCGAAATCGTCGCCACCGAGCGAGGCGTCGCCGTTGGTGGACAGCACCTCGAACACGCCGCGCGTCAATTTCAAGATGGAGATATCGAAGGTCCCGCCGCCCAGGTCGTAGATGGCGAAAATGCCTTCCGATCCCTTGTCGAGTCCATAGGCTATCGCCGCCGCGGTCGGTTCGTTCAACAAGCGCAATACGTTCAAGCCAGCCAACCGTGCAGCATCCTTGGTAGCCTGGCGCTGGGCGTCGTCGAAATACGCGGGCACCGTAATCACCGCCCCCACCAGTTCGCCGCCAAGCGACGCCTCGGCACGCACCCGCAGCGCGCGCAAGATATCGGCGGAGACATCGATCGGCGTCTTGACGCCTGCAACAGTGTCGATTTGCACGATGCCGGGCGCATCGACGAACGCATACGGCATTTCGCCGGCCGCCACATCTTTCCGGGTGCGTCCCATCAGCCGCTTGATCGACGACAAGGTATTGTGCGGGTCTTCGCTTTGCGCAGCCTTGGCGTCGTGGCCGACTATCGGCGCATCGTCCGTTGACGACGGCAGATAGCGCACCACCGACGGCAACAGCGCGCGCTCTGCTTCGTCGCGCAGCACCTTGGCATCGCCCGACAGCACGCTTGCCACCAGCGAATTGGTGGTGCCGAGGTCGATGCCGACCGCCAGCCTATGCTGGTGCGGCGCCGCGCTCAAGCCGGGTTCGGCAATCTGGAGTAGGGCCATAATTTGCCCTTAAACGGCGAAGCTCTCGCCGCACCCGCATTGATTCTTGACGTTGGGGTTGTTGAACTTGAAGCCTTCGCTCAAGCCTTCGCGCACAAAGTCCAGTTCGGTGCCGTCCAGGTAGGGCAGGCTCTTGGGGTCGATCAGCACGGTCACGCCGTGGCTCTCGAAACGCAAGTCTTCCTGTTCCTGCGCCAGCGCATATTCCAGCGCATACGCCATGCCGGAACAACCGCTGGTCTTTACCGCCAGGCGCAAGCCGAGCGCGACGCGCTTGGCGAGAAACGCTTGCACATGCTTGGCCGCTCGTTCTGTCAGGGTGATTGCCATAGTCTGTGCTCCTCAGTCAAAGATGGATTGCTGTTAAACCGAAAACGAACTGCCGCAGCCGCAAGTGGTGGTGGCGTTCGGGTTCTTGATGACGAAGCGCGAACCTTCCAGGCCATCTTCGTAGCCGATTTCCGCGCCGCTCAGGTATTGCATGCTCATCGCGTCGATAAGCAGGGCAACGCCGTTCTTGTCGATACGAAAATCGTCTTCGTTGACGGTCTCGTCGAAGGCAAAACCGTACTGGAAACCGGAGCAGCCGCCGCCGTTGACGTAGATGCGCAGCTTCAGATCCGGGTTGCCGTCTTCGGCGATCAATTCACTGACCTTGGCGACTGCCGCATCGGTGAAGACGAGGGGTTGGGCGACTTCAAGAACGGCGTCTGACATGGAATGCCTCTCTGGTGAATGATAGTAACGATCGAAAGATGCCGGTCAGTCTGCGACCGGCGCGCATATCGGGAATTGCTTTTCGGTAGAAACGGGCGACGTGTCGTGCCGTCGGCGATAGTCTGCGACCGCAGCCTTGATGGCGTCTTCGGCCAAAATCGAGCAATGGATTTTTACCGGCGGCAGCGCCAATTCCTCGGCAATGGCAGTGTTTTCTATTGCCAGCGCCTGATCGAGCGTGCGGCCTTTGAGCCATTCGGTCACCAGCGACGACGACGCGATGGCCGAGCCGCAGCCGTAAGTCTTGAATTTCGCATCCTCGATGATGCCGTCGGCGCCCACCTTGATTTGCAGGCGCATCACGTCGCCGCAAGCCGGCGCGCCGACCATGCCGGTGGCAACGCTGTCGTCGTCCTTGTCGAAGGTGCCGACGTTGCGCGGATTCTCGTAATGGTCCAGCACCTTGTCGCTATATGCCATGTTGCTCTCCGTAATCAGTTGCCGGTCAGCGCAAAGCGATGCGCGGACGAGGGTCATTCCTCAGTGCGCGGCCCATTGCACTGTGTTCAAATCGATGCCGTCCTGGTGCATGTCCCACAGCGGCGACAACGCGCGCAGCTTGGCCACTTTTTCCTTGATTAATTTGACGGTGAAATCGATGTCTTCGACCGTGGTGAAGCGTCCGATGGAAAAACGGATCGAGCTATGCGCCATTTCATCCGACAGCCCCAGCGCGCGCAGCACATACGACGGCTCCAGGCTGGCCGAGGTGCAGGCCGAGCCGGAGGAAACGGCAATATCCTTGATCGCCATCAGCAGCGATTCGCCCTCGACATAATTGAAGCTGACGTTCAGGTTGTGCGGCACGCGCTGCTCCAGGTCGCCGTTGACATAGGTTTCGTCGAGATCGGCAAAGCCGGCGCGCAGGCGCTCGCGCAGCATGCGGATGCGCTCGTTCTCCGTTCCCATCGACAGGCGCGCAATCTCGAACGCCTCGCCCATGCCGACGATCTGATGCGTGGCCAAGGTGCCGGAGCGCAAGCCGCGCTCATGCCCGCCGCCGTGCATCTGCGCTTCCAGCCGCACGCGCGGTTTGCGCCGCACGTACAATGCGCCGATGCCCTTCGGGCCATAGGTTTTATGGGCGGAAAACGACATCAGGTCGACCTTCAATTTGTCGAGATCGATATCGACCTTGCCGGTCGCCTGCGCCGCGTCGACGTGAAAAAGTATGCCGCGCTCGCGGCAGATTTCGCCCAAGGCAGCAATATCCTGGATCACGCCGATTTCGTTGTTGACGTGCATGACGGAAGCGAGAATCGTATCCGGCCGCAGCGCCGCCTTGAATTGTTCGAGATCGAGCATGCCGTCTTGTTGGACATCCAGATAAGTCACCTCGAAGCCGCGCCGTTCCAGCTCGCGCATGGTGTCGAGCACGGCCTTGTGCTCGGTCTTGACGGTGATTAAATGCTTGCCTTTCCCTTGCAGGAATTCGGCTGCGCCCTTGATCGCCAGGTTGTTCGATTCGGTTGCGCCGGAAGTCCACACGATTTCGCGCGCATCGGCATTGACCAGCGCGGCGACCTGCTCGCGCGCATGCCGGACCGCCGCTTCGGCATCCCAACCGTACGAGTGCGAACGGCTGGCCGGATTGCCGAACAGTTCGGTCAAATAAGGAATCATTTTTTCGGCGACGCGCGGATCGACCGGCGTTGTCGCGGAATAATCCAGGTAGATCGGCAGCATTGGCATTTGTCGCTCCGGCAAACTTGGTGGGTTGGATGGTCGATTGCAACCGGCCTTGTCCGTCTTTCAGCAAAGAGCATGCCAATCCGGGGAATCCGCGTTAAGTATTTGTATTGACAGGAAATTTTCTGATTGAAATCAGATTGCGTCCGCGCCATTGTCGTGTCAGGTTTGTCTGCTTTGCGACGAAACCCGGCGCGCCGCGACAGCGGATGGTTCTGTCGCGTCGACGACAACAAGTTGATTTTTTGATAGGTATGCGTGCCTACTTGGACAAGAAAGAACGCTTGTGCCGACACATGGAAATACTCGCCGAAAGAGATCTCTGTGACACCTTCCATCATGAATGGACGGAGAGCAAGGAATGAGCTAAAGTGCAAGTTCTCGTTTAGCGAACGCAAACGGAAAATTGTGCCTCTCACATGACGATTGAATTTGCCGCTATCGAAATCGCTACAAATCAGGCCGCCAGCACGCTCCCGTCCACACGCAAATCAAGTGTGCGCTTCTGGGATACGTGGGTCGCTTACGCCATTTTAGGGATTGTCTTATTTTCCGCACCCCCGGTATTTGCCGACAAGATAAAAGTCATTTATCCGCAGCCTGAGTCTGCGGACGACCGACGATCTCGGTACGCGGTCGCATTGCTCAAGCTCGCGATGCGCAAATCCGGCGTCGAATACGAGATCTACCCGGCTTCGTTGCATATGCAGCAGAATCGCGCATTGCAGCAGTTAACAGCCGACAACGAAATCAGCGTGGTCTGGTCGGAGGCGACAGATGCCAGGGAAAAGGATTTCCTGCCGATTCGCATCCCGATCGATAAAGGGCTGTTGGGGTGGCGCATATTCCTCATCGATAAAAAGAACGCAGCGCAATTCGCGCAATTGCAAACCCTGAATCAACTCAAATCGCTGGCTGCCGGCCAGCAACACGATTGGCCGGACGTGCAAATCCTGGCCGCCAATGGACTCAAGGTCGACTCCAGCATGGATTACCCGAGCCTGTTCAAGATGTTGAGCGCCGGCCGTATCGATTATTTGCCGCGATCGATTCTCGAAATCTGGGACGAAGAACAAACCCATCCAGGAATGAACCTCGTCGTCGAGAAAGCCATCGCTTTGCAATACCCCGCCGTCGAGTATTTTTTCGTCAGTCGCGGAAACAGCGCTTTAGCTAAGGCGTTGGAAAAGGGTTTGCGCGCGGCCGTCAAGGATGGCTCTTTCGATAGAATTTTCGCCAAATACAACGGCAAAGCGATCAAACTCGCCAACTTCAAGAACCGCAAATTATTCAAATTGAAAAATCCGATCTTGCAGAACGAGATGCCATATGAAGAAAAGGATTTGCGGCAGGACAAGGACGAGACGACGACCAATTGACCCGCTTCGACAAGGAAAAACCAAACGATGCGCGGTTTTTCAGGGCAGGTCGGCCGAACCCATGCGATGCAATATGAGTTCGGTGCGCCGCTCCAGATAGGCCGATGTGCGGTTTTTGTCGAAGCGCCGAGGGTCGGGCAACATCACCGCCAGCTTTGCCGCCTGACTGGGATTCAAGGCTGCAGCAGAGATTCCGTAGTAGTGTTCGGACGCCGCTTCGGCGCCGTAGACGCCGTTGCCCCACTCCACCACGTTCAGATATATCTCGAAAATTCGCTCTTTCTCCATCCAGAATTCGAGCATATAGGTAATCACGAATTCCTGCGCCTTGCGCAAATAACTGCGCTGCCCCGACAAGAACAGATTCTTCGCGAGCTGCTGCGTGATGGTCGAGCCGCCGGCCACCACTTTACCCTTGCGGTTGTTCTTTTCGTAGGCCTTTTGCAGCGCCTCCCAGTCGACGCCCTCGTGCTCGGAAAAATTGGCGTCTTCGGAGGCAATGATCGCGCGCTTCAAATTGTTGGAGATGCGGTCGTACGGAACCCACTTTTGCTGCAACACGGCGTTCGGATTTTTTTCCTGCAAGACAGACAGCTGCCGGCGCATGAAACTGGTCGGCCCCGGATTGTGATCGACCCACCACCAGATGCAAACGAAAAAATACAGTTGCAGCAGCAGTAGCAACGCCAGCGGCGCCAACACCAGCCAGAGCAGCAGCAGCTTGCGCGTCAATTTCGGCGCTTTCATTCGACCGCTGCGCGCAATTCGGCAAAAATCCCTGCGGTTTCGGGCCGGATGCCGCGCCACAGGTAAAACGATTCGGCCGCCTGCTCGACCAGCATCCCGAGACCATCCCTGATCGCCGCGCCTTGCTGTTGCGCAAATTTCATGAACACAGTCGGCTGCTTGCCGTACATCATGTCGTAGGCCAGCGTCTCCGCGCCGAAAATTGCCGCCGGCACCGGCGGCAATTCATTGCCGAGGCTGGCCGAGGTCGCATTGATGACTATGTCGAAGCGACCATGCAAGATCCCGAAGGCGGACGCTTCGATGGCAGCAGAAAACGGCGCAAATTCGCGCGCCAACACAGCCGCTTTCTCCGGCGTCCGATTGGCGATGGTCAGCGCTGCTGGCCGCGCCTCCAACAACGGCAGGATCGCGCCGCGCGCCGCGCCGCCGGCGCCGAGCAGCAGAATTCTCTTGCCGCTTAACATGACGCCGGCATTGCGTTCGATATCGGTTACCAGGCCGGCGCCGTCGGTATTGTCGCCGAGGATATGGCCATCCGTGATTTTCAATGTGTTGACAGCGCCGGCGCACCTGGCGCGCGGCGTCAAGCTATCTGCCAGCGCATGCGCTTCCACCTTGAACGGCAGAGTCACGTTCAAACCCTTGCCGCCTTGTTCGATGAAGGTTCGCACGGTGGCGGCAAATCCATCCAGAGGCGACAGCAAACGTTCGTAACTTAAATTCTGGCCGGTTTGCGCGGCGAACGCGCTGTGGATGGCCGGCGACTTGCTATGCGCGACCGGATGGCCGATTACTGCATATCGATCCGGCGTTGCCATCAATTAGCCCCTCCGCGCAACTCGGTTTCCAAACCCTCTTCGCGCGTGAACTTGAAGTGCGTGATGACTTCCCACACGTCATTCTTGTCGGTCGAACGCATGCTGGACTGAAACGGATCGAACGGCGCGGCCCGCCTGACGATGCGCAATGCCGCGTTGTCCAGCGCCTTGTTGCCGGAACTGTGCTCGACGCGCGGGCCGCCCTCTTTTTCGTAGATGCTGCCGTCCTGGAAGATCGGGATGTAGACCAGCAATTCGCCGTACAGCTTCTCGCCATCCTTTTGCGGAAAGTTCAGCGTGCCGTATTTTTCGATGCGGGTCTGCATCGCCTTGTAATACAACGCATATTCGACGCGCTTGGTGCTGGGCGTGATTTGGGTTTTCCTTGGCCGCTTGTTGTAATCCTCGACATTTTTCGATATTTCAGCGACTTGTCGGCTGAACGCCTTGGCGCTGTCGACCTTGTCGACGCCGTCGGGCCGCACCGGTTGCTCGGTCGGCTTGTCTTGCTCGGTATTCGGGCGCACCGCGAAAGACGTTTTGTTGGCGGCCTGCGCCAGCATTTTTTCCTGTTCCTGCTCCAATAGCTCGATGCGGCGCTGCGCCACTTTGATGTCGTCGCCGTCGTCGCTCTTATGCATGTCCGGCAACGGCGACTTGGCGCGCCCGGTGTCGGCATTGCCGCCGCCGTCGAGGTCGACTTGCGCCAGCGCTTCTGCCTTGATCGGCTTGCGATCATGCTTGGCATTGACCAGGATCACTTCGAGACCGGGGTCGGTCGGCTGAAACTTGAAGGCATCGGGCGCCACGATCATGACGCCGAGAAGTACCGTGGCGTGCCCCAGCACGGAGATGGCTACCGCAGCGAACAGGTTTGGATTTTGGCGAATGATATTCAAGAGTTACGAAGAAGACAAAGGCAGATGGATCGAATTTTACGGCAAGACGCGCATTTGCCGTGAAACTTTAACAGAACATTCAACCCGAATCTGCGATTTTGTGCGCGGCAAACAGACATTTCAACGTCTTGAGGGGAATTTGGCAACAAGCCGCTCATTCCACAACCGGTTCGATCGCAGCGCCGCCGTCCGCTTCGCCGCTTTCGTCCACTGCAGCGGCGGCTTCCAGCGCCGCTTCTGCGCCCTCGGCCGGCCCTGCCGCTTCCTCGACAGTTCCCTCGTCTTCGTCGTCGGTCGGCTCTTCCAACGCTTCGTCGACCGTGTCCGCCGTCGCCGCAACGACTTCCAGCAGACGCGCTTCGACCGTCAGGTCGACCTCGTTCCAACGCAACAAGTCCAGTTTGACGTGGGTGCCGCGTGCCAGTTGCTGCATGCCGGGCAGGCGCACGATCAGCGGTATTTCGACTAGGCGCAAGACTTCGTCTTTGAGCACCACCGCGTCAACCTGCCTTGCATCGTGCTGCGCCAGCCAGCGCAGGCACCAATAGCGTTCCATGTTCGATTGGAAATCTGCATACGCGCCATAGGCGGCATCGAAGCCCGACACGATGGCGAACAAGTCCGCATCGCGCGGCTTGAAGGTGGCCACCAGCGGCGCAGTCACGCCATGCTCGACGCAAGCCAGAATTTGCCATTGATTGACCAAATCCGTATACCGCCGCAACGGCGACGTGCTCCACGCATATTGATCGACGCCCAAGCCTTGATGCGGCGCCGCGTGCGTCACCATGCGCACCTGCATCTTGGCGGCCCAGCCGCCGCTGCCGCCGCCTTGCGCGCGGTAAATCCCCGGCACGCCATGTTCGTGCATCAACTTGCCCCAACTGCTGTTGGCGAAAATCATCAGTTCGGCGACGATTTTATCGAGCGGCGCGCCGCGCTTGCGGCGCAGGATCGACACCACGCCGTCTTCGACGTAAAAATTGAAGTCGACCCGGTTGGTCTGTTCCGGCCGCAGGCCGAAGCCTTCGCGCTTGGCCATGCGCCCGCGCTCCAGCGTCAACGCCCATTGCCACAGCAGCGCGATCTCTTCTTTGCGCGGATACTCGCCGGCATCGTTGGCCAGGTTCTCTTCGGTCACCAGCATGTCCAGGTCATTGTGGCGCAGATTGTTGGCAATCGGCACCGCTTCGGCCTTGGTTTCGGTCGCGATGACCGACCAGTCCGCCGGATTCAAGGTCGCATACAGGCTGACTGCCGGGCAAGTCTTGCCCTCGGCCAGCGTAAACGACTGCACCAGCGCATCCGGCAGCATGGTGATCTTGTCGCCCGGCATATACACGGTCGACATGCGTTGCTTGGCGATATGGTCGATCGCATCGTCGCGCTGGATGCCCAAGGCCGGCGCGGCGATATGGATGCCGACCCGCACATTGCCGTCGGCCAGCCTGACCACGGAAAAGGCGTCGTCGATTTCCGTCGTGGTGACATCGTCGATGGAAAACGCCTGCACATCGGCAACCGGCAGCTTGGGCGCAGCGGGGATCGCAATCGCCGGAAAGCCGGTGCCTTTCGGAAAATGCTCGAACAAGAAGCGTGACAAATGCAATGCGTGCGGCGACGCAATCGCGCCCACGGCCAGCAGCAAATTTTGCGGCGAGGTCTGCAACTCGCTGCAGGCAGTCTCCAGCGCCTTGTATTCGATACTGTTCTTGTCGGGCTTGAACAGCAATTGCAGCGCCAACGGACGCATCGCTTCCGGCAAACGCTGTTCTTTCAGTTCCGTCACGTATTGCGCCTGGATCAACGCTTGCTGGCGCTTCTTTTCGACGCCGGCCAGCGCAGCCTTCAGCGACGCTTCCGGCGCCGCCTTGTAACGTCCCTTGCCCTTCTTGTAAAAATAAATCGGCGCGCTGTGCAATCTCAGCAACAGGCCTGCAGCTTCGCTCGGTTGCGGAGCACGCCCGAAATATTCCGTGCCCAATTCGGCGAAACCGAATTCTTCCTGGCCGGCGACTTCCCACAGAAAATCCAGCTCGATTTCCTCGGCGATCCGGTGCGCGTCGGCCAACAGTTCGGCCGGTGCCGGCGTCGCAAATTGCAGCAATACATCCTTGGCCCTGACCTTGGCGCGCTTGCCGCTTGGCAGCTCGACCTGGTAAGCCTCGCCTTGTTGCGACAGCACCGCACCGGCCTTGAAGTCTCCGGATTCTTCAAAAAATAGATTCATTGATTACTTAATTGATTGTTTATAGGTATGTATGTGATCGGTATAGCTCGCCTGCCGCCGCAGTTCGGCAACCGCCGGCAAAAACACTTCCGTCACCAGCAGCACGCCATTCTTGCGCTTGAACAGGCAACGCCGCGCAAACAGCGAACGACCGGAAAAGTCCGTCCCCGTTGCCATGCGCGCGCGCACCGCTAACGGGTGGCGCGCCGGCAGGCGCGCATAGTGCAGCGCGCCGCGCTTGACCAGCGGATCGCCGAACAAGGTCGTCCCCAGCGAGCGCTCACCCAAGGAACTGAAAAACGGCCAATCGGAAGCATCCGCAGTCAGCGGCACAATCGTATGCGCAAACACCACCGGCGTCGCATTGCAGCGCAACAACACGTCGCGCTCCTGCACGCAAGCGCAACGCGCCAAGCCGACCGCCGCAAACTCGTCGGCAAGACAGCGTCCGCGCCTTTGCGCCACGCGTTGCACGCGAAAATTGTCGCTATGCGCAATCAGCTTCAGCGTCAATGATACGCGATCGGTCAGCCAATGCCGCATTTCTTGCGGCGCATCGACGCCATTGACATGGCCGACCCATTTTGCCGCCGCCACCGAATGCGGCATCAGCAACCGGCCCCGGTTTGCACGCCGCAAAATTCCAGCACGCGCTCGGCATAATCGGCAAATTCGCTTAGCCCGTGGTCGCTGCCCTCGATCACGCAATGATGCGCGCCGGCATAATGGCGCGTCGCCTCGCGCCAATCCAGCAATTCGTCGCCGGTTGCGGCGATCAGGAAATAGCGTTCCGGCAGCGTGATTTCAGCCACTGCCAGCGCCCGCAACTCGTCGATATATTCGGTTTTGAACTCGAATACCTCGTTGGTATGAAAGGTGGTCGTCACGCCGACGTATTTTTCCAAATCCCTGGGCGGCTGCACTGCTGGATTGAGCAAAACGGCGCGGCAGCCGATCTTTTCGGCCAGCCAATTCGCGTAATAGCCGCCCAGCGACGAACCGACGACCGTCAAGTCGGCAGCGGGAACGCCTTGCACCAGGCTCAAGGCCATTTCTATCGCCCCCTTGGGCGAGGCCGGCAACTGCGGGCAAAGGAAGTCGTGCGCCAATCCGAGCGCGCGCATCCGTTCGTCAAGAATACGCGCCTTGAACGATTGCGGCGACGAACGGAATCCATGTAGATAGAGGATCATGGCGCCAACGCATCCAGGATCTTGCGATGCACGCCGCCGAAACCGCCATTGCTCATCACCAGGATATGATCGCCCGGCTTGGCGGCGCCGACTATCGCCTGCACCAGCTTATCCAATTCGTCGAAAGCCGCAGCCTTGTCGCCCAGCGGCAGCAAGGCCTCGCCAAGATTCCAGCCCAACGCGTCCTTGCCCGCGCCTTTCGCGCCATAGCCGAAGACCAAGTCGGCCTTATCCAGACTGCCCGGCAGCGCACTCTTCATGGTGCCCAGTTTCATCGTGTTCGAGCGCGGCTCCAGCACCGCCAGGATGCGCGCCGCGCCGACTTTCTTGCGCAAGCCGGCGATGGTAGTGGCAATCGCAGTCGGATGATGGGCGAAATCGTCGTATACCGTGACGCCGGCGACCGCGCCGCGCACTTCCAGACGGCGCTTGACGTTCTCGAAGCGCGCCAACGACTCGATCGCTTGCGCCGGCAGCACGCCGACATGGCGCGCGGCAGCAATCGCTGCCAGCGCATTCATCTGGTTATGGCGACCGGAGAGCGACCAGCAAACGCGGCCTTGCGCGTCCCCTTTGAAGCTCACCTCGAACGTGCCGTCGTCGATTTCCTGCAATGCCCAATGCGAGCCATCGCCATTGCCGAACCATTCGAGCTCGCTCCAGCAGCCGCGCTTGAGCACGCGCCGCAGCGATTCTTCTTCCGCATTGGCGACGACGCGGCCAACGCCGGGAACGGTGCGCACCAGATGATGGAACTGCGTTTCGATCGCCCCCAGGTCCGGGAAGATGTCGGCGTGATCGTATTCCAGGTTATTCAAGATCGCGGTCTTGGCGCGATAGTGCACAAACTTGCTGCGCTTGTCGAAAAACGCGGTGTCGTACTCGTCCGCTTCGATGACGAAAAAGCTGGAATCCGCTTCCGGACCCGACAAGCGCGCCGAAATACCGAAGTTCAACGGCACGCCGCCGATCAAGAAGCCCGGTCGATAGCCGGCATCTTCCAAAATCCAGGCCAGCATCGACGAAGTCGTGGTTTTGCCATGCGTGCCGGCGACCGCCAGCACCCACTTGTCATATAGTATGTGCTCGCCGATCCACTGCGGCCCGGACGTGTAGGGCAAATTCCGGTTGAGGATTTCTTCCATCAGCGGATTGCCGCGCGAGACGACGTTGCCGATCACGAATAAATCGGGCCGCAAGTCGACTTGTTCGGGGCCGAAACCCTCGATCAGCTTGATACCCTGCGCTTCCAGCTGCGTGCTCATCGGCGGATAGACGTTGGCGTCGCAGCCGGTAACGGTGTGCCCGGCTTGTTTGGCCAATACCGCCAGTCCGCCCATAAACGTGCCGCAAATACCTAGGATGTGGATATGCATTGTACAATTTGAAAAATTCAATACCGAGATTTTACCCGACCCGCATCGTGCTGGTTTTGCGCACCCTGCCGATTTAATCTAAAAGCACCCTGAATAGACCAAATGGCAGCATTTCAATCCGATACCGACTTGCTGCGCGCCGAAATCGCCGCCGCTGCCGCCCGCATGATTGCCGAAGACGGCTGCGACTACCACACCGCCAAGCGCAAGGCGGCCAAGCAAATCCTAGGCGAGCGCAGGACAAGCAGCGATGCCTTGCCCGATAACGCGCAGGTAGAGGAAGAGGTTCGGGCATACAATCAATTGTTTTATGGGGATACGCAGCCGGCGCGCTTATTGCATCTACGCAAGCTGGCGTTGAAGTTGATGGAGGAATTGGCGCAATTCAAGCCGTATTTGACCGGCGCTGTCTTGAATGGAACAGCCGGTGAACACTCCGACATCCATCTCCAATTGTTTTCCGACAGCGCGAAAGAGGTCGAAATTTACCTCATCAATCGCAACATCTCATTTGAAACGTCCGAATCATTGCATTTTAATAACCGTAATAAGCGCGTCGAGACCGTCAGCTTTATGTGGCAAAACGAAGGAATTCATCTAGCCTTATATGAATTCGACGATATGCGTGGCGCATTCAAGACGGGAGCGGAAAAGCGCTCGGAACGCGCCGACGCCGAAACGCTGCGCCAACTTATTTCCGAAGAAACTACGTCATGAAACGAAACCTTATCCTTTTTGTCTTTATCGCCATTCTATTTACCGCTATTGGCGCTTATTTTGGCAATCAACGCGTCGAAGCAGGAACCCCGCCGACTACCGCTGTCACGGAACTGCTGGCGACTTCGCTGCCGGATCAACATAATCAGATGCAATCGCTTGCTCAATGGAAAGGCAAGATCCTTCTGGTCAATTTTTGGGCGACGTGGTGCACACCTTGCGTCCAGGAAATGCCGGAACTGTCTGCATTGCAACTGGACGGCAAGATAAAAAATTTGCAAATTATCGGTATCGGCATCGATTCAGCCGCCAATATCCAGGAATTTTCGACAAAACTCAAAATCAGCTATCCTCTGTACGTGGCTGAAGCGACCGGCTCCGCGCAAATGCGCAAGTTCGGCGACGAAGCAGGCGGGTTGCCGTTTAGCGTCTTGATCGGCCCAAATGGTCAAATCAAGAAGACTTATCTGGGACGTTTGAAGATGGATGAAGTAAAGCACGATCTTGCCGCCTTTTAATATCAAAATATCAATCAACCAAGTTTTCTCCTTGCCAAGCAATGGCATTTAGCGGCAAAATGCGCGCATCCTCGTTAATCCGAGTTGCATTTACATGGCAAAAAATATACTTCTGATCAATGGACCAAACCTGAACCTGCTCGGCACGCGGGAACCGGCTGTCTATGGATCGGAAACGCTGGACGACGTTGAACGCGCAGCGCAAACGCAGGCGACAGCCGCAGGCGTGCGCTTAAACAGCTTCCAGAGCAATCACGAAGGCGCGTTGATAGATCGAATCCACCTGGCCCGCAACGAAGGCGTGGACGCGATTGTCATCAATCCCGGCGGCTTGACCCATACGAGCGTGGCATTGCGCGATGCATTGGCGGCGGTCGCGATCCCGTTCATCGAGGTGCATATTTCCAATGTGCATCGGCGCGAAACATTTCGGCAGCATTCTTATTTATCCGATATCGCTGTCGGCGTCATTTGCGGCCTGGGTACCGAAGGTTACCGCGCGGCAATCGGCTATTTCACCAAATAGACTTTAATTCCCGCTATCTTCTTGCATCTTCTTGCATTTGGCTTATAATTGCCAAAATTCCACTCGCAAGAAAAATTAAATTCCAAGGGACTTCACATGGATCTAAGAAAATTAAAGACGCTGATCGACCTGGTCGCCGAATCGGACATCGCCGAACTGGAAGTGACCGAAGGCGAAAGCAAGGTACGCATCGTCAAATCCGGGCCTGCGCCGCAAAATCAAATGGTGATGATGCAGCCGCAAGGCATGCAGTATGCGCCACAGTACGCCGCCGCGCCATCCGCGCCTGCTGCCGCTGTCAGCGACGTCCCTGCGGAAGCGCCGGGCCACGTGGTCAAGTCGCCGATGGTCGGCACTTTCTACCGTTCCTCCGCCCCGGGATCGCCGCCGTTTGTCGAAGTTGGCGCCAGCGTCAAGGAAGGCGACACGCTGTGCATTATCGAAGCGATGAAATTATTGAATGAGATCGACGCCGATGCAAGCGGTGTGATCAAACAAATCCTGGTAGAAAACGGCCAGCCGGTGGAATTCGGCCAACCGTTGTTTGTGATCGCATAGATGGCATGCGCCCGACGCTCACTCCCATGAACGTCGAGCAATCTCAACGCGCGGATCTCTTGTCCGAGCGCGTCCATGTCCCAATAACGTCGTCAGGCACCTCCTTTATGTTTGAAAAAATTCTCATTGCCAATCGTGGTGAAATCGCGTTGCGGATCCAGCGCGCCTGCCGCGAAATGGGCATCAAAACCGTAGTCGTTCATTCCGAAGCCGACCGCGAGGCCAAGTATGTAAAGCTAGCCGACGAGTCGGTCTGCATCGGGCCGGCGCCATCCGCGTTAAGCTACCTGAATATGCCCGCCATCATCAGCGCAGCCGAAGTGACGGACGCGCAGGCGATCCATCCGGGCTATGGCTTTTTGTCGGAAAACGCCGACTTTGCCGAACGCGTCGAGCAATCCGGTTTCGTCTTCATCGGGCCGCGCTCGGATACGATCCGCCTGATGGGCGACAAGGTGTCGGCCAAGCAGGCGATGATCCGCTCCGGCGTGCCCTGCGTGCCGGGTTCCGAAGGCGCGCTGCCTGACGATCCGAAAGAAATCGTGCGCATCGCGCGCAAAATCGGCTACCCGGTCATCATCAAGGCAGCCGGCGGCGGCGGCGGACGCGGCATGCGCGTCGTGCATACCGAAGCGGCGCTATTGAACGCCGTGACCTTGACCAAGACGGAAGCCGGCGCTGCCTTCGGCAACCCGGAAGTGTATATGGAGAAGTATCTGGAAAATCCGCGCCACGTGGAAATCCAGGTGCTGGCCGACGAATTCAAGAATGCCGTGTGGCTGGGCGAGCGCGACTGCTCGATGCAGCGACGCCACCAAAAAGTCATCGAGGAAGCGCCGGCGCCCGGCATTCCGCGCAAGATCATCGAGCGCATCGGCGACCGTTGCGCCGAAGCTTGCCGCAAGATGGGTTATCGCGGCGCGGGAACCTTCGAATTCCTGTACGAAAACGGCGAATTCTATTTCATCGAAATGAATACGCGCGTGCAAGTCGAGCATCCGGTGACGGAAATGATTACCGGTGTCGACATCGTGCAAGAGCAGATCCGCATCGCCGCCGGCGAAAAACTGAGTTTCCGCCAGCGCGATATCGAACTCAAGGGCCACGCGATCGAGTGCCGCATCAATGCCGAAGACCCGTTCAAGTTTACGCCTTCACCGGGCAAAATCATTTCCTGGCATGCGCCGGGCGGCCCTGGCATCCGGGTCGATTCGCACGCCTACGCCGGCTACTATGTGCCGCCGCACTACGACTCGATGGTCGGCAAGGTCATCGCCTATGGCGCCACGCGCGACCAGGCGATCCGCCGCATGCAGATTGCGCTGTCGGAAATGGTGGTCGAAGGCATCCAGACCAATATCCCGCTGCATCGCGAATTGATGATCGATGCCCGCTTCATCGAAGGCGGCACCAATATCCATTATCTCGAGCAAAAGCTGGCCGCCAAGCCGACCTTGTCGAAAGACGAGCCTGCCGACACCGCTTCCTGACGGCGCGGACGGATCTTATGGCCTGGATTGAAATCGTCATCGAAATCGCGCGCGACCATGCGGAAACGATCTCCGACGCGTTGATGGAAGCGGGCGCGCTGTCGGTCTCGGTCGAGGATGCCGATCTGGGCACCGAAGCCGAGCAACCCTTGTTCGGCGAGCCGGGCATGGAACCGGGCGCGGCGGCATGGGAACGCAGCCGCGTGGTGGCATTGACCGAAAGCGATGCCGACCATGCAGCCATCGTCGCTGCCGCCGCGCAGGCGATCGGACTGGGCGCAGCGTCGCTTCCGGCCTACACGCTGCGCGAAGTGGCCGACCAGGACTGGGTGCGACTGACGCAATCGCAATTCGAGCCGATCCACATCGGCAAGAATATCTGGGTGGTGCCGAGTTGGCATCAGGCGCCGGACCCGGATGCGTTGATCCTGGAGTTGGACCCCGGCCTGGCCTTCGGCACCGGCAGCCATCCGACCACCCGCTTGTGCATGGAATGGCTGGAAGCGCATGCGCCCGCGCAATTGTCGGTATTGGATTACGGCTGCGGCTCCGGCATCCTGGCGATGGTGGCGAAAAAATTGGGCGCGAACGCCGTGGTCGGCGTCGATATCGACCCGCAGGCAATCGAATCGGCGCGCGACAATTCCCTTCGCAATCGTTGCGAGATCGACTATGATTTGCCGGAGGCATTTGAAAATCGGATGCCGCAAGAGAAATTCGACGTGGTGGTGGCCAATATCCTTTCCGGCCCGTTGAAGCTGATGGCGCCGATGCTGGCAGGACGGGTCGCGGCGGGCGGGTCCCTGGTCTTGTCGGGCGTGCTGGCCCGTCAGGCAGATGAAGTGGCCGCTGCCTACGCACCCTTTATAAAGCTGGCAGTCTGGGCCGAGCGCGACGGCTGGGTTGCCTTATCCGGACAACGCCCAAGCACCTAAGCATACATGGCCTTAGCGACCCAATGCCCGCATTGCAAAACAACCTTCCGCGTCGCGCAGGATCAACTGAAGTTGCGTGCGGGCCTGGTGCGTTGCGGCGCGTGCAAGGAAATCTTCAACGGCGTCGAACATTTGCTGCCCGCCGACAGTGCGCCCGCGCAGGCGACACCGACGCCGCTCAAAGAGCCTGACGCCCCCAGGATCGCCATGCCGGCGCCGGCAGCGACGCCTGCCGCTGCATCGACCTATGCGCCGCAGGACGATAGCGCCAGCGCCGGAATCCCGATATCGATCCTGGTTTCCACCCCGGCACCGACCGCTGCCGCGCTCGACTTCATTTACCCGGAGCCGCATCCCGAAGCGGAGCCGGAATCGCCCGTCGCACCTGAAGCTGCCCCCGAAGACGAGCCCGAGCCGGAACAGCCGGCTGCCGAGGCGGTCGAATTCGTCGATTTCGTCGAAGTCCCGCGACAAAACAATGCGCCCGGTGAGCAAGCAGCCGGCGCAACCGAAGCGCAGCCGGAAGACCCGCTGCAACGCATGACCTTGATCGATTTCAGCGATACGGAGCCGTCCGCAGAATCGGACAGCGAGGCAATCGACGCAGTCGACGAACCAGCGCCAGTGGCGGCTGACGACGGCCCCGATCCGCTCGACCAAGTGATCGACGAGTTGAAGCGCAAGCCGCTGCGCGGCAGCAAGAAGAAAGCCAAGGCCGGCGCTGCGCATCCGACGGCAGAGGCAACGCCGGAGCCGGATGAAGAAATTTCCGAGCCGGACGAACCCGAATTCGTCAAGCAAGGCCGACGCAAGCAAACGCTCGGGCGGAAAATGCGCATCGCAATGTGGTGCGGCTCGTTCGTCCTGTTGTTGGCTGGATTGGGCCAGGCGACCTATGCTTTTCGCGATCAACTCGCCGCACGTGTTCCAGAGGCCAAACCGCTGTTGGCGGCTGCATGCACCTGGCTCGATTGCAGAATCGAATTGCCGGCGCAAATCGAAGCGATTACGATCGAGTCCGATACGCTCGAGACGCTGCCCGCCAACAAGGATGCGTCCGAATTATCGATGTTGCTGCGCAATTCCAGCACGACCGTGCAGGCTTGGCCGTATCTGGAATTGACCTTGAACGACGCCAACAACACGCTGCTGTCGCGGCGCGTGTTTGCGCCGCACGATTACCTGCCGGCCGGCCAGGATGAAAAGAAGGGCATTGCGTCCAATTCCGAACCGGCAATCAAGCTCTACCTCGAATTTTCCGGCGTCAAGCCGTCCGGCTACCATGTCGGGGTATTCTATCCCTAGACGCCCGCTCTCCAATCGCTTCCCCACCTAACGACATCGTCATGACATCTCTCATTTGCGGCTCCATTGCCTACGACACCATCATGTCGTTTCACGGGCGCTTTTCCGAAGCCTTGCTGGCCGACCAATTGCACAAGATTAACGTGTCGTTCCTGGTGCCATCGATGCGCCGGGAATTCGGCGGCTGCGCCGGCAATATCGCCTATAACTTGCGATTGCTGGGCGGCGATCCGTTAATCATGGCGACCATAGGCCAGGACGGCGGCCCCTATCTGGAGCGGTTGGACAAACTCGCCATCTCGCGCCGCTGCATCAAGACGATCGAGACCTCATTTACCGCGCAGGCCTTCATCACGACCGATATCGACGGCAATCAGATCTCCGCATTTCACCCTGGCGCAATGTCGTTCGCCCATGAAATTCCAGTCGCCGACGCAGGCACGGCAAAATTCGCGATCGTTGCGCCCGACGGACGCGACGGCATGCTGCTGCATGCGCAGCAATGCGTGGATCTGAATATTCCGTTCATCTTCGATCCCGGCCAAGGCTTGCCGATGTTCGACGGCGCTGAGCTGGAACACTTCATCGATCTCGCCACCTACGTCGCGCTCAACGACTACGAAGCCGAACTGTTGGTCGAACGCACTGGCCTCAGCCTGGCCGACATCGCCAAGCGTGTCAGCGCCTTGATCGTGACGCGCGGCGAGTTGGGCGCACATGTGTATACCGGCGGCCAGCACCTGGATATTCCAGCGGTCAAGGTCGAGCAGGCAATCGACCCAACCGGCTGCGGCGATGCCTTCCGCGCCGGCATCTTGCACGGCTTGACCTGCGGGATGGATTGGGAAACCACTGGCCGCCTGTCGAGCCTGATGGGCGCCATCAAGATCGCGCATCAAGGCGGGCAAAACCATCGGCCAACGCGCGCTGAAATCGACGAGCGCTTCGAGTCGGCATTCGGCTATCGTTTGTAGGCTTTCGTTTATTGGGTTGTGCCGGCTTTTTGTGGGCAAGTCAGTTAGCTCCAACGCAACCCTCCGTCGTTCCCGCGCCGGCGGGCATACCAAGAGCGGGTGCGCGCTTTGACAACCCATGGGTTGCCCCCTTCGCCG
>JARLJG010000075.1 GCA_031291325.1 Burkholderiaceae bacterium | reverse complement strand
GCGCTACAGGCGCAATTGCACATTTTTCCGGCTCCCTGGCGTCCTTGCTCCTCCTTGCGGAATGCAGTCCGCCGCGTCGTCGCGCCTAGCCAGAAAGCCGGAAAAACGCACACTTGCACCTGTCCAACTGCCGTTTCTAGGTTTAACAGTTCAGGGTGGTGGTGGGGCCGCGCGAGCTGATTTGTACCTCGCTGCCGCTTGCTGCTATCATCTTTCGCTTGGGCACCGCAGGCTGGTTCGACGCCTGCACCGCTCCCACCCTTTCCTGGATTTTTTGCATGCGTCAAACTATTTTCCTCCTGTTTGCGGCCAGCCTGACCCTGGCTGCAACTGCAGCGTTCGCGGACGACAACACCACAGTGAGAAAACCGCCGATGTTGACCAATGCCGCGCGCAACCCTTTCTTCGCGCCCAGCACATTGCCTTACCACATGCCGCCGTTCGATCAGATCAAGGACGAGCATTTCACGCCGGCGTTTGCAGAAGCGATGCGTCAACATTTGGCCGAAGTGCAAGCGATTGCCGATAGCCCCGAAGCGCCGACCTTTGCCAATACGGTGGTCGCGATGGAGCTTTCCGGCCAGATGCTGGACCGCGTCAACAAGGTGTTCTCCAACCTAGTCAACGCCAATACCGACGACACGCTGGACGCCATCCAGAGCGAAGTTTCGCCCAAACTGGCCGCGCATACGGACGCGGTCATGCTCAATGACAAGTTGTTCAAGCGCGTGCAATCCTTGTACGAGCGGCGCGACAGCCTCGGCCTGGATGCGGAGTCGAAATACTTGCTGGAGCGTTATCACACCGACTTCATCCGCGCCGGCGCGCAGTTGTCGGACGCCGACAAGCAAAAGCTGAAGGCTATCAACGCCGAATTGGCGCGGCTTTCCTCCAGGTTCGGCCAGAATGTGTTGAAGGAAGCGGATGCCTCGGCGGTAGTGGTCGATTCCAAGGCCGAACTGGCAGGTCTGTCCGAGGCGGAAATTGCCGCCGCCGCCGATGCCGCCAAGGCGCGCGGCTTGACGGGCAAATATGTCATTGCGCTGGTCAACACGACCGGCCAGCCGTTTGAAGGACAGTTGACCAATCGCGCGCTGCGGCAACGGATCCATGATGCATCGGTGGCGCGCGGCAGTCGCGGCGGCGAATTCGACAATCGCGACGTAGTCTTGAAGATGGTGAAATTGCGCGCCGAACGTGCGCAATTGCTCGGCTACCCTAGCCATGCTGCCTATCAATTGGAAGACGAGACTGCGCACTCCGTCACTGCCGTCAATAAGCTGTTGAGCCAGCTCGCCGCTCCGGCAGTTGCCAATGCGCGCAAGGAAGCGGCGGCAATGCAAGAAGTGGTCGACGCCGAAAAGGGCGGTTTTCAAGTGGCCGCGCAGGATTGGGACTTTTATACCGAAAAAGTGCGCAAGCAGCGCTACGATTTCGACGAATCGCAATTGCGCCCGTATTTCGAACTCGATAGCGTGATGCAGAATGGCGTGTTCTACGCCGCCAACAAGCTGTATGGATTGACCTTCAAGGAACGCAAAGATTTGCCGGTCTATAACCCCGACATGCGCGTGTTTGAAGTATTCGATGCCGACGGCAAGCCGCTGGCCTTGTTCCTGTACGACTTGTATGCGCGCAGCAATAAGCAGGGCGGCGCCTGGATGAACGAATATGTCAGCCAATCGGCATTGCTGGGCAATCGCCCGGTGGTGGCCAATCATATCAACATCCCGAAGCCGGCTGCGGGCGAGCCGACCTTGCTGACTTTCGACGAAGTCACCACCATGTTCCATGAATTCGGGCATGCGTTGCACGGGATGTTTTCCAAGGTTCAGTATCCGCGCTTCGCCGGAACCACGGTCCCCAACGATTTTGTCGAATATCCGTCGCAAGTCAACGAAATGTGGGCGGTGTGGCCGGAAGTGTTGAAGAATTACGCGAAGCATTACAAGACCGGCGCGCCGATTCCGCAAGCGCTGTTGGACAAGGTGTTGGCGACCCGCAAGTTCAATCAAGGCTTCATGACCACCGAATATCTGGCGGCGTCGCTGCTGGATCAGCGCTGGCACCAGTTGACGCCGGCGCAAGTGCCGACCGACGTGTTGGCGTTTGAAGCCGACGCGCTGCATCAAGCCGGGGTCGATTTCGCGCCGGTGCCGCCGCGTTATCGCACCACGTATTTTTCCCATGCGTTTTCCGGCGACTATTCGGCTGGATACTATGCGTATATCTGGAGCGAGGAGCTGGTTGCCGATTCGATCGACTGGTTCAAGGAAAACGGCGGCTTGTTGCGCAAGAACGGCGACTGGTTCCGTTCGACCTTGCTGTCCCGAGGAGGAAGCGCCGACGCGATGAGCCTGTTCCGCGATTTCCGTGGCCGCGATCCTGTCATCGAGCCTTTGCTGGAGCGGCGCGGACTGGATGCGGCGAGCCAGAAGTAGCAAGCGCCGATGTTACGCGCTTTGCTCCCCTCTCCCGCCTGCGGGAGAGGGGAGCAGGTATAGGCTTACTGAAAATTCCATTGCAGGGGTTTGCCGCTGCTATCGGTGATCTGGGTGAATTCGTTATAAATTCTTGCCTGCACACGATCCGGCAGGCGCACGAAATCGATATTGTTGACCAGCGTATCGCCCTTCAGGAAGGCCCAGGTAAAGAACTTCAGCGTGGCGATCATGCGCTCGGGGTCGTTGGCCGTTTGCGGCACGATCACAAAGGTGCCCATCGTGATCGGCCAGGTATGCATCCCCGGCTTGTCGGTCAGCATTTCTTCAAACGTCGCCTGGGTTTTCCACGAACTGTTGGACAATGCCGATTCAAACGCCTCGCCGGTCGGCGCGACATATTTGCCGTCGCGATTTTGCACCTTCGCGTAGTTCAGCTTGTCTTGCACCACGTAGTTATAGTCGACATAACCGATGGCGCCGGCGGTTTGCTTGACCGCGCCGACGATGCCGCTGCTGCCTTTGACTTGGGTCGCGTCGCCGGGCCAGGCAATCGTGAAGTTGCGGCCGTACGCATCTTTCCAGGGACGGCTGATCTTGCTCAGGTAGTCGGTAAAATTATAGGTGGTGCCCGACCCGTCTTGCCGCACCACGGTGACAATCGCCAGCTTCGGCAGCGTGACGCCGTGATTCAGGGCGACGATTGCCGGATCGTTCCACTTGGTGATCTTGCGCGCAAAGATATCCGCCAGCACTTCACCTGTCAATTGCAATTCGCCTTGCTTGATTCCCGGCAGATTGATGACCGGCACCACGCCGGAAATCGCGCTCGGAAAGCAGATCAGCTTGAAAGTCTTCATGTCTTCTGCCGACAGGGCAACGTCGCTGGCGCCGAAGTCGACAGCCTTTTCCTTGATTTGCTTGATCCCCGCCGACGAGCCGACCGGCTGATAATTGAGTTTCGGGCTGCCGGACTTGCTATAGAAATCCGACCACAAGGTATACAGTGGTTTGGCGGCGGATGACCCGGCGCCGGTGATATCGGCTGCCTGGGCCGTGCATGCCGTGCAGATGGCGAGCAAGAAGATTAATGTTTTGCACTTCGCAAACATAGTGATTTACCCTTGGATGGGACGACGTTATACAGGCCACGTCGGAATATAATTAATATTATAATGTTACTAAAAAGCAATAAATGCAACGCAAAAGACAGCGAATTGTAATCTAAAAGTTTTGCGCTGCAACACAATTTTCTCCGTGGGTTTTTGATGCGGCGGCAGTCTAATCCCGCGCCGGCAAGATGGTTTCCGGGTATTCATACAGCTCGCCAAGGATTTCCTCGCCCTGTTCGTCGGCGCTTTCAGACAGAAGATCGATCTCGTCGTGCAGTTGCGCGACCGTGCGCGCCCCGCCCGCGCCGTCGAACAAACGGGCCGCGCAATGCTCTTGCCAGCGCTGTTGTTCCGCGCTGTCGAGCGTGGCCGGGAAATTACGCGCGCGGTAGCGAAACAAGAGTTCTTCCAGGCGGCTGTCGTCGAAGCCGGTCGTGGCTTTTGCCAATTGCTCGGGGGTCAGGCGCCGCAATTGAGTGAGCAGGCGGCGGTCGTTGTTGCCGACGAAGCCGCCGTACAAATCTTCGTCGACATCCGGCGCGGCTTCGGTCGGGCGCAAGAAGGTGCTGCGCCAGATGGTCGATAGATCGGGCAAGGCACGCGCATGCTCGGCATGCCGCATCGCGCCATCGATATCCATGCCCCACTTCTGCTGCAATATCGGCAGGTAGGGCTTGATGTTGCCGATCACGATCGGCGACTTGTTCAAATGGATAGTCTTGATCGGCAGCCGCGACACGCCCTCCGGCAGCGCGTCGATCTTGGTAAACATGCGGGTGCGGATGGTTTCTGCATCCAGTTGCGCCAGTTCGCTCGGGTCGCAGGCCAAGTCCCAGACGATGACTTCATTCTTGTTGCTCGGGTGCGGCGCCAACGGCCAGACCAGGGTCACGCAGCCGCGCTCGACCGGGATCATGCCGGAAACGTGCAATAGCGGGCGCGGGTTGTGCAAGCCGATTTCGTCGGCGGCGCGCTCCTTCTTATGCAGAGCGAGGCAAAATTCGAATAATTTCGGCTGGCGCTCGCGGATCAGGCGCGCCAAGCCGATGGTCGCCCGCACGTCGGAGAGCGCATCGTGCGCCGCTTCATGCCCGATGCCGTTGGCAGCACTTAGTTGTTCCAGTTTGAAACTGGCGCGGCCATCGTCATGCTGTGGCCATGCGATACCGTCGGGACGCAGCGCATAGGCGGTGCGCACCATGTCGAGGATGTCCCAGCGACCGCAACCGTTTTGCCATTCGCGCGCGTACGGGTCGATCAAATTGCGCCAAAACATGAAGCGCGTGATTTCATCGTCGAAGCGGATCGTGTTGTAGCCGACGCCGATGGTGCCGCTGTGCGCCAGCGCCTTTTCGATGACTGCGGCGAACTGGTATTCCGGCACGCCTTCCCGCAGGCAGCGCTGCGGCGTGATGCCGGTAATCAGGCACGACTGCGGGTCGGGCAGGAAGTCGGGCGCGGGCCGGCAATATTGCATGATCGGCTCGCCGATTTCATTGAGTTCGGCGTCGGTGCGGATGGCGGCAAATTGCGCCGGGCGGTCGCGCCGGGCGACCGCGCCGAAAGTCTCGTAGTCGTGCCAGAGAAAGGTGTGGTTGGGCATGGATCGGTAAGTCGGTTCAACTCAATTTGGACCAGAGTTCGTCCCAGTCGTCGGGTAGGAACGAGCCTTCGCGTTTGAATACCTGCGTCTGCTTTTTGTCCAGCACGAAATGGGTCGGCTGCTTGTTGATCGGACCGAAGGTATCGGCATGCTCCGGTGCGTTGCGCCAGACCAGCGGAAAGCGTTGGTCTGCCGGAACCGCTTGCTTGAAGAAGGTCGCGTAGTCGACGAAATCGCTTTTCTTGGCATCGAGGTTGACGCCGATCAAGCTGAAATTCCTGCTGCGATTGTTGCCGTAAAATTCGCGCATCAGGGTCAAGTCATGCGAGCAAAGATTGCAGGCCGCCGTGAAAAAGCTGACCAGGCAGACTCTGCCGGCGAAGTTGTCCAGGCTGAAGGGCTTGCCCTCGCTGTCGACGCTTACCATGCTTTGCTTTAATACAGGCGCCGCAAAAGCCGAAGAATAGCCGGCAAACAGGCTGGCGGCTGCGACCGATCGCATGAAGTTACGTCTGTCCATTCGATACACTCCGTGATGTTGAGTAGAAGCGGTTGAGGGGAAGCGGTGAATCAGAAACGCGTATTTTACCGCGTACCAACAAAAGCGATGAGAACCCGGTGCAAAGGCGAATCTGCTTAATTTGCTTCGGCCACGCAATTGCGCCCAGCTTCCTTGGCGCGGTATAACGCGGCGTCGGCGCTGCGCAGCAGTGCGCCGGCATCTTGCCCTGGCGCGAGCGCGGCGACGCCGAACGACGCCGTAATATGCGGCAACGGTTTGTGCATGTCGGCGAACACTGCCGTTTGCTGCAACCGTTCGCACAGGCGTTGCGCCACGCGCACTCCGGTCGACTGGCTGCTGTCGGGCAGGATCACGATCAGTTCTTCGCCGCCGTAGCGCGCTGCAAAGTCGGCCGGGCGCAGCGCGTTGTTCAAGACGCGGGCAGCGGTTTTCAGCGCTGCATCGCCGGCCGCGTGGCCGTAGCTGTCGTTGAACTGCTTGAAATTGTCGAGATCGATCATCACTACCGACAGCGGCTTGCCTTCTGCGTCGGCATCGGCGATCAAGGTCGGCAGGTGCTGGTCGAGCCAGGCGCGATTATGCAGTCCGGTCAAGCCATCGAGGATCGACATTTGCCGATAAAATTCCCCGACCTTTTGCCGCCGCCGCAACTGTGCATTGGCCGCGCGCACGCGAAACGACAGCAGGCGCAACAGGTTGCGGGCGACGCCGTGCGATTCTTCGATCATCTTCCAAAGGCGCGCCGATTCGACGATCAGCAAATCGGTCGTTTGCACGGCGGTGATGACCGAAGGGTTGGCTTCGTCATCGAGCACCGACAGTTCGCCGACGCATTCGCCCGGCAAAATCCGGCTTTCCGTGCTGTCGCCGTCGCCTTGCGCAGCCGGCGCGACATGCAAGGCGCCGCGCAACACGATGTAGAGTTGGCCGCCACGGCTGCTGCTGTCGGACACGGTCTCGCCCGCGCCCACCCGCGCAACCGGGCAATCGGCGAGCAAGTTGCGCACATCGTCGACGTCGCGGAAAAGTTGCAGATTTTCAGTCGTGTAGTCGGAATTTCCAAACAGCGTAATGTGTTCCAATGCAGATCCCGGAGTCGTCGAGGATGAGAGGGACGCTATCGAATCGCCTGCTTGGGGCAAGTCTCTAGCTTCCCCTAATTCATGCCGATTTGCTCAACAGCGTGAAATGTTCGACGTTCGGCGGCCCGGCGAAAAATGGGCCGACGATGGCGCGCCACTCTTGAAATGCCGGCGATTCACGGAAGTCGACGGTGTGGTTTTCCAGCGTTTCCCAAAATATCGTCAACACATAGCGTTCCGGCGATTCGATGCCTTTGTTGACGCGATACTCGACAAATCCCTTGGCTTTGCTGATGACTTGTTCCAGCCCGCGAACGATGGCGGCGTCGAACTCGGCTTGTTTGCCAGGTTGAATGCGGATGTCGGCGATTTCCAAAATCATGGTGTTTGTCCTTTATTCGTTGTCTGTAATTCGGGTTTTGTAGATCCGGTCGTCGCCTTCGATCAGAACGCGACGCGGTAGCGATATCCCTTGTAACTCAAAATCGCCCCTTTCGGCAGCATTTTTTCCAGCACCAGTCCGGGCGCGACCTGGTCGCCCTCGTGCAGCAATTTCTGGTTCATCAGCACCGAGCGGTCGGACGGGGTCTTTGCGTAAATATAACCGTTGACGACGATAGCGGGAAGCTCGGCCTGAATATTTTGCGGCAAGTCGCGCACCGAGCCGATGGAAACCTCCTCGCTCGGTGCGGCAACCGGCGTCGCTTCCTTGGCAGGCACGCTCGCCGTGGTAGCTGGCGGCGTTTCGGTCTTGGCGACGGCTTTCGGTGCCGCTGCCAAAGGCGCTGGTTTCGCAGGGCGCTGCGGTGGTGACGGGCTGATCGGTCGTGGCGCAATCGGCTCCGGTTTCATTTGTGCCGGCGGCGGCACCGGTGCTGGCGCTGGCGCTTCGACAGGCGCCGGTATCGCCGGTGCGGCCACGATTTCAAGCGGCGCGGAAGTTGGCGCTGGCGCAACCGGCGTCGCTGGCCGCCAAGGTTGCAGCCATGCCAAGCCGAGCAACAAGACGGCAAGCGCGGCCGCCGCCAGCGACCAGGGTAGCCAATTGCGCCAGGCCGGCCCGTCCGTTTCCACCGCCGCATTGGGTGCGGGCGCATGGACATTGGGGATGGAACCGAGCGTGCGCTCCGATTCGGCTTTTTTCAAGGCGTCAAGAATGTACGACATGCTTATTTCCGTGGCGGTTCGGTGGCGGCGACTAGCGTGCGCTGCAGACGCGGTTCGCTGGGATCGGTGGCGCGATTGAGTTGCATCAGCGTTTTCGGGCCGATCAAGCCATCCGGCTGCAAGCCCTGCGCCGATTGAAATTCGCGGATTTGGCGGATCATCGCCAGTTCAAACGGCTGATTGGCGGCGGGCGGCGGCGCTCCGTTTAATTTCGCCAACTGTGCGGCAATCCAATCGATGTCTTCGCCTCGATCTCCCCGGTGGACTTTTTCGCGGAAACCGGCTGGCACTTTCCAGAGCGTCACAAAATCGCCCTGGAAATGGTGCGCCAGCGCAATCAGGTTGACCGTATAACTGGTATCGCCTATCGTCAACAAGGCCTGGGTATCGGTCAATCCGGTCAGCAAGGCGGTATACGGCTGGTTGGCGGGATCGCGCAAGTTCAACACGGCAGGCCGATCCAGTTGGCGCAGCTCGGCAAAGCCCTTGTTGCTGGAAAAGCAGCGCAGGCTCGCCGTCTGCAATACCTGGCAGGGATCGCCGTCGGCCAGCGTCTGGCCCCATAGCTTGGCCAATTTTCGATAGGTCGATTGCGCGTCCGTCGGCACCGTGCCTGGCGCTTGGTCCAAATCGAAGTTGGGCGGCGGCGCGACAGCGGCAACAACAGCAACAACGGGTTTTGCAACGATGGCCGGCGCGCTTGCCGGTTTTTGCGGCGGCGCAAGCGGCGCCGCCACCGTTGGCGCTGGCACATTGCGTTTGCTCGCTTGGGATGGCTGCTGCCCGATGAGGGCGAACGCCGCCGCGCCGGCCAGCGCGGCGCCGCCGACGATGCCGAGCGCCGCGTAGTTCCACCGCTGCCGCCGATCGTCGGAACTCGCCGTTTTACTGCTGCCGAACACTTCGCGCGCGGCTTTATCGAGGATGCGTCGATTGACCGTCGCCTTGCCTTCGGCATAGGCGCCCAGCAGTGCCCGATCGCACAGCAGATTGATGCGGCGCGGCACGCCTTGTGTATGCAAATGAATCGATTTCGTCAGCGACGCCGGCAACGGCGACGCGGCGGCGATGCCGGCCACCGCCAGCCGGTGTTGCACATAACGCGCAGTTTCCGCGCGCGACAACGAATCGAGGTGATAACGGGCGATTACGCGTTGCGCCAGTTGCCGCAGTTCCGGCTTTTCCAGCAAGGTGCGCAATTCCGGCTGGCCGATCAAGATGATTTGCAGCAGTTTGCGCTCGTTGGTTTCCAGATTGGTCAGCAGGCGCAATTGTTCCAATACTTCAGCCGACAGGCTTTGCGCCTCGTCGATAATCAACACGTTATGCCTGCGGTTTGCATGCGCTTGCAGCAGGAAGGCATTCAACGCATCGACATAGCCCTTGATGCTGGCCGGATCGCCGCTTTGCGGATGGTAGTCGACACGGAATTCGTCGCAAATCGACTTGAGCAACTCGTTGACCGTCAATTTCGGGTTGAAGATATAGCCGACATTGCAATTTTCCGGGATTTGCTCCAAAAAGCAGCGGCATACCGTGGTTTTGCCGGCGCCGATCTCGCCGGTCAGCAACACGAATCCGCCGCCGCCGGCGACGCCGTACAGCAAATGCGCGAGCGCCTCGCGATGCCGTTCGCTCATGAATAAAAAGCGCGGATCGGGGGCAATCGAAAACGGACTGTGAGTCAGCTTGAAAAATTGGGTATACATGACGACTGGCAGCTAAACGAACGGCAAGGCTAGCATAAAGAGTGCGGAATCGGCGGATTATCGACCTATCCCCCGACCAGGCTGGCGGCGATATTGATCGACAAGCCGATAATGGCGACATTGAACAGGAAGCTCAACACCGATTGCGCCAGCACGACTTTGCGCATCGCGCGGGTTTGCACGCTGACATCCGAGGTTTGCGCAGCAACCGCGATGGTGAACGAAAAATACAGAAAATCCCAATAATCCGGGTTTGCCTCGTTATCCGGGAACAGCAAGGGTAAGGGGCCGGGAGCGGCGCGGTAAAACAGGTGCGCGTAGTGAAAGGTAAACACCGTGCCGACCAGGAGCCACGCGCCCAGCACGGTGCCGCCGGTAAACACATATCTGCCCGCGCGCAAAGCCGCCGGCAATTCCTTCAGTGTCGCCAATTCGATGGTAATGGCGGCAAGACTCAACACGGCGCCGATCAACATAACGGTCAGGATCAATGCGGCGTTTTCATCTTCCTGCTCGGCAATTCTTCGTACACGCGCGTGGCTGGCACGCAACATCAGCCAGCCCATCAGGATGAGATACGACCAGACGGCAATGTTCCATCCGGTCAGCAGGCGCGTCAGCAGCGGCCAGGTTTCGGGCAGGGAAACGGCAATGCCGACGCCCGTTATGGCGGCAATCATCAGGCGCGGGCGGCGCGAGATCAGGCGACGGAATGAATGGCTGGACATGGTCGCAAAGTAAATGGGTAGGCAGCAGCATTGTAACCGCTTGGCGTCGGGTTTCGTGCGCCTTGCCAGCCCAAGCCAGGGCGATTGCATGAAGGATGGCTCGTGCAAATGAGTGAACGTCCCCTCCCCCTTGCAGGGGGAGGGCTAGGGAGGGGGTAGAGCGGTCGAGATACATGATGCTGCAATTTGGGCGCTCTACCCCCATCCCAACCTTCCCCCTGCAAGGGGGAAGGAGCTTCATGCGATTGTCCTGCACCTCAAGCTGCTATGCTTACGACAAACACAGATCCGAAAAATGGCCCGCCGCTACCACTACCACGTCTATGTGATCGAATTGTCACGCGACGTCTTGCACGAATCGCGCTTCAAGAAAGCCAATCCCGATTACCTGGGCGACAAGCCATGCGTGTACGTCGGCATGACCGGCTTGAACCCCGATGTGCGCTTCGACAAGCACAAGGCCGGCATCCAGTCGAACAAATACGCGCGCGAATACGGTTTGCGGCTGTTGCCGGAGCTGTATGAAGTGTACAACCCGATGCCGTACGACGGCGCGCGCGACATGGAAGTGGAGCTGGCTATCGGCTTGCGCGAAGCCGGTTACGCGGTGTGGCAGGCGTAACCGGAGTTGGGATTACTTGCCCCAGGAATCTTTCAAGGTCACGATGCGGTTGAACACCGGCTTGCCAGGTTTGCTATCGATGCGGTCGGCGATGAAATAGCCATGCCGTTCAAACTGGTAGCGTTGTTCCGCCTGCGCGTTAATCATGCCCGGTTCCAGGTAGGCGCTGACGACTTGCTTGGCGTTCGGATTCAGCGATAGCTTGAAATCCTTGCCGCCGGAATCGGGGTTTGGATCGGTGAACAGGCGGTCGTACAGGCGCACTTCCGCTTCCACCGCATGGGCAGCGCTGACCCAATGGATGTTGCCCTTGACCTTGTAATTGGCCGACCCTTCCGAGCCGCTCTTGCTGTCGGCGAAATAATTGCAGTGCACGGCGATCACCTTGCCGTCCGCATCCTTGTCGCAACCGGTGCATTCGACGACATAGCCGTAGCGCAGCCGCACCTTGTTGCCGGGGAAGAGGCGGAAATAGCCTTTGCTCGGCACTTCCATGAAATCGTCGGCCTCGATCCACAATGTGTTGCTGATCGGGAAGGTGCGCATGCCGCGCTCCGGGAAGTGCGGATGCACCGGCGACGCGCATTCAATCGTTTCGCCTGCCGGGAAATTGTCGATAATCAGCTTCAGCGGGCGCAGCACGGCGGTCGCGCGCGGCGCTTTCGGGTCGAGGTCTTCGCGCAGGCAGCCTTCGAATGCGCTCATGTCGATCCAGCCGTCCGACTTCGACACGCCGGTGCGCTCGCAAAACAGTTGCAGCGATTCCGGCGTGAAGCCGCGTCGCCGCATGCCGACGATGGTCGGCATGCGCGGATCGTCCCAGCCGTCGACGATGCCTTCTTCGATCAATTGCCGCAGCTTGCGCTTGCTGGTAATCACGTAGGTGACGTTCAGGCGCGCGAATTCGTATTGGCGCGGCAGCGGGCGTTGCAGGAAGCCGCCTTCGGCCAGGCGCTCCAGCACCCAGTCGTAAAACGGCCGATGATCCTGAAATTCCAGCGTGCAGATCGAATGCGTGATGTTTTCCAGCGCATCCGAGATCGGGTGCGTGTAATCGTACATCGGGTAGATGCACCACTGGTCGCCGGTGCGGTGATGATGCGCGTGGCGGATGCGGTAGATTGCCGGGTCGCGCATATTCATGTTGGGCGACGCCATGTCGATCTTGGCGCGCAGGATATGCGCGCCATCCTCGAACTCGCCGGCCTTCATGCGGCGGAACAATTGCAGCGATTCGTCGGCGGAACGCTCGCGGAACGGTGAATTCTTGCCCGCTTCGCCGAAATTGCCGCGATTGGCCGCCATGTCGTCGGCGCTTTGGCTATCGACGTAGGCGTGGCCGGAAGTAATCAGGTATTCGGCCATCGCATACAGCTGGTCGAAATAATCGCTGGCGTAATACAAGTGCTCCTTGCCGCCGTTTTCCCAGTCAAAGCCCAGCCATTTGACGCTGTCGATGATGGTATCGACGTATTCCTGTTCTTCCTTGGTCGGATTGGTGTCGTCGAAGCGCAGATGCGCGCGCCCGCCATAATCGCGCGCCAAACCAAAATTCAGGCAGATCGATTTCGCATGGCCGATATGCAGATAACCGTTCGGCTCCGGCGGGAAGCGGGTGATGACTTGCGGCAGCGGCTGGCCGTCGCCATCCTGGCGCTGCGCATAATTGCCGGCGGCGAGGTCGGCATCGATGATGGCGCGCAAAAAGTTGGACGGCAGGGCGGCTGCGGGGGCGTTGTTATTTTCGGTACTCATAGTTGATATTTGCAACAAGGCATAAATTGTATGAACTTGCGGTCATTCTACCGTAGCCAAGCGCTAGACTGAGGTTTTGCCGTCCCGCTTGTTCATTTGTTGTCAATTGTTTATCGAAACATGTGCAAGGCCGGCTAGCGAACAATGTGTAAATCTTTGGGCGCGCTGTAATGCGCGACGCTTATGGCCGACCAATACTATCGAGTCAACTGGCGAAGGCCCCCACATCCAATGAAAACCCTGATCGCAATTTCCCTGCTATGTCTTGCGCCATTGAGCGCCGCCATCGCGCAAACTTGCAGCAAGCAAAGTCCCAACTACACGGTGGCGCTGGTCGAACTGTACACGTCGGAAGGCTGCAGCAGTTGTCCGCCCGCCGACCGCGCGCTCGCTGCGCTGCAAAAGGCAGCCAAGGCCGACTTGGTGGTGCCGTTGGCGCTGCATGTCGATTATTGGGACTACATCGGCTGGACGGATCGCTTCGCCAAGCCGGGTTTTACGCAAAGGCAACGCTGGCAGGCCGATGTGAGCGGCAGCCACGCGGTCTATACCCCCGAAATGTTTGTCGCCGGTCGGGAATTGCGCGATTGGCCGGATGCGCTCGGCGCCGACATCGCCGGCATCAACCGCCAGCCGCCGCGTGCCGACATCGGCATCCGCCTGGGCAGCGCCAACGGCGGGAAATTGCCGGTGCAAGTCGACACCAAGGCGGCGTCCGGCGCCAAGCTCTACATTGCGCTGTATGAAAACGGCTTGTCCAGCAATGTCGGCGCTGGCGAGAACAGTGGCGTCGTTCTGCGGCACGACTACGTGGTGCGCGACTGGATCGGGCCGATTGCATTGGACAACGGCGGCAATAGCATGGCGACACGGGCGCTGACAGTGCCGCCGTCATCCGTATCCAGGCAGCTTGGGGTGGCCGCCTTCGTGCAAGACAATGCGGGCGCAATCCTGCAGTCGCTGGCCTTGCCGCTCTGCGGCGGATGACCAACGCGTCGCCTACATCTGCTTGAACAGGTGCGCAAATACCCGGCTGACCTGCAAAGTCTCTTTGCGGTCGCGCAATTTGACCGTCAGTTTGCCGAGCTCGTCGCGGATCGCCACTTGTATCTGGCGCGAGTTGACGATGGTGCTGCGGTGGATTTGCCAGAATTGCGCGTGGTCGAGCTGCGGCAATAATTCCTTCAAGCTGGTGCGGATCAGCGCCTGGCTATCCGCCGTGATGACGTTGACATACTTGTCGGTCGCCTCGAAATACACCACCTCTTCGATCGGGATCAAGCGAATCTGATTGCCGCTGGCCGCGCGGATCAGCGTCAGCTTTTCGCTGCCGAGCGCGGCGGCCGGCGCCAACGCGCGCAATTTGCCGATCACGGCTTCCAGTTCGTCGTCGCGTTCCTGCGTGCTGGCGACTCGCAATTTCAGCCGCTCGATGGTTTTCGACAGGCGCGCATCGTTGATCGGCTTGAGCACATAGTCGACCGCTGCGTGCTCGAACGCTTGCAACGCAAATTGGTCATAGGCGGTGACGAACACGATCAACGGAAACGGCGTGCCGTCGGGCCAATCCTCGGCCAGTTCTTCTGCCGCTTCCAGCCCGCTCTTGCCCGGCATTTTGATATCGAAAAACAGGATGTCGGGGCGTTGCGACAAGGCTTCGCGCACGGCGGCCACGCCATTGTCGACCACGCCGCAGATTTGCAATTCAGGCCAAAGGCGTTGCAGCGCTTGCACCAGCGCATAGGAAAGGATCGGTTCGTCCTCGGCGACGATGGCGCGTAGATGGGTCATGGCGATGGCAAATTAAGTTCGGCGATTGCGCCGGCAGGGGAGTTGGGATAAAGCTTGAATTCGGCCTGTTCGCCATACAGCGCGTGCAAGCGTTCGCGCACGTTGGCAAGGCCGACGTGGGTGCCGTGCTTGCCATAGTGCGCGTGGTTGGTGGCTTCCAGTCCGAGCCCGGTATCGGTCACCGTTAGCGTCAGCTTGTCGTCGTGCCGCTTGGCTGTGACGTCGATATGTCCGCCTTCGATTTTCGATTCCAGGCCGTGCTTGATGGCGTTTTCCAGCAGCGGCTGCAACAGCATCGGCGGCACCGTCACGCGCTCGAGTTCTGGCGGCAACTGTAGCGTATAGCTCAGGCGCGCGCCCATGCGCACCGACATCAATTCGAGGTAGGCGCGCATCAAGTCGAATTCGTGCGCCAGGGTGGTTTTGTCGGCGCGCGCCGACGACAAGCTGGCCCGCATGTAGTGGATCAATTGATCCAGCATGTGCTGCGCGCGCGGCGGGTCGATCGCAATCAAGCCTTGCAGATTGGCCAGCGTGTTGAACAGCATGTGCGGCTCGATCTGCGCCTGCAGCAATTGCAATTGCGCCTGCATCGCCTGTTTTTCCACTGCGGCGGACCTTGCTTTTTCGGCCTCCGCTTGCGCCCGCAGCAAGGATAATTCGTTGCGGCTCCAAAGAAGCCAGCACACGAACAGACAAACCGTCGTCACGAAAATCAGCATGCCGGTAGCATGGTCGATCTGATTGTCGAGAACCTGTCGCGCCGACAATCCGAGCAGTTCAACCGCAATCAGGCTGCCGAGAAAATAGGCGATCGGCGCTGCCAAGACGATGATCCCGATCAGCGCCGGCAGCGCCGGCTTGTCTTCTCCCCACAATGCCAGTCGCGCACCGTCCATCAACAGCATGGCAACACTACCGATGCACATGGAAAAGACCCAGTTTCCCCAGAGACCTTCATGGATGTGGAGCACGTAGGTCACGAAGATTGCACAAACCGTGTTGATCGGCACGACCATCGCGTAGTCGACCAGGAATCGGCGCAGCAAGGTCTTGACCTTGCCGTGGCGTGGCGGCGTTGCAGTAACTTCGGATGGGTCGATGGTATCCGACGGGTTCATTTGCTGCGGCTTCCAATATTTTGTGTGAATTCCATGATGCAGCTATGAATGTTAAGCCTTCGGCGCTGCAATCGCCAGTCGATGCACGCAATGTGCGTAAGCGGATTGTGCGCATTTCCTGGCTGCTGCGCTACTGGAATGCGATAAAGCTGCGGTTTTATGGAGTAAAGCGCTGGTAAACGTCGGCAAAGGCGGGCTACTCGTTGACTGCCTGGTTGGCGGGGATAGTATGTGGGCGGCGATCTTGTCCCGTCGGTCGCGCTGGGCGCGGGAAACAAAGAGCCGGAGGGTTCAATGATGCGTGTTGCGCGTGAAGACGTGCTTTTCTATGGCGGCTCTTATCTGTGACCTTGCGTGTTTTTCCCTTGTTTATAGGTGGGATTGGCGAGCGGTTGCGGTGGGGATTTGTTTTCCCGCGCCCAGCGCGATTGACGGGACAAGATTTTTTGAGATATTTGCCGCTCGACGTGTGTCGAGCGGCATGATGCGAACCGCGTTGAATCAGTCGGCAGCTACCTTGAGCACCAGCTTGCCATTGTTTTCGCCACTGAACAATTTGGCGAAGGTTTCCGGGAAGTTTTCCAGACCTTCGTCGATGTCTTCGCGCGACTTGAGCTTTCCGGCGGCGATCCAGCCGCCCATTTCCACGATTGCTTCCATCGCACGCGGATAATAGTCGGCGACCATGATGCCTTTCATCGCCGCGCGATTGACCAGCAATTGCAGGTAATTGGTCGGGCCTTTGACCGGCGCGGTGGCGTTGTATTGCGAAATCGCGCCGCAGATCACGATGCGCGCGCCGCGCGCCAGGCGCATCAATACGGCGTCCAGGATGTCGCCGCCGACATTGTCGAAATACACGTCGACGCCGTTCGGACAATGCGTCTTCAAGGCCGCAGCGACATCCTCGCTCTTGTAGTCGATCGCGGCATCGAAGCCGAGTTGTTCCACCAGATAGCGGCATTTGTCGGCGCCGCCGGCAATGCCGACCACGCGCGCGCCCTTGATCTTGGCGATTTGCCCGACCACCGATCCGACCGCACCGGCTGCGCCCGATACCACGACGGTGTCGCCGGCCTTCGGCTGGCCGACATCGAGCAGACCGAAATAGGCGGTCAGGCCCGGCATGCCCAGCGTGCCCAGATACAGCGGCAGCGGCGCCAGTTTTGGGTCGACCTTGGCCAAGCCTTGACCGTTTGAATACGCATATTCTTGCACGCCCAGCAAACCGTTGACGTGATCGCCGACCGCGAATTGCGGATTCTTGGAAGCGACCACGCGGCCCACGGCGATTGCGCGCATTACTTCGCCGATGGCGACCGGCGGCATGTACGACGCCTTGCTTTCGTTCATCCAGCCGCGCATGGCCGGGTCGAGCGAAACATAGAGGATTTTTACGACGAGTTCACCGTCGGCAGGATCGCGCACCGGCTCGTCGGTATAGGTGAAATCGCTGCGTTTGACGTTGCCGACTGGGCGTGCTGCAAGTTTGAACTGGTGGTTCGTGGTCATGTTGGGTTCTCCGGTTGATTTTATTTAAATGACGATGGAATCAGTATAAGCGGCCTATTGGTGCTTGATAAGTCTTCAATTAGGCATAATATTGTTGACTAAATGAGGACAATGAAAGGTGTTTTATGCTTAACCCACAACATCTGGCGATATTTTCGACCATCGTGCAGGCCGGCAGCATCAGCGCCGCCGCCATCCAGCTCGGTTGCGGCAAATCCGTGGTGTCGCGCCAATTGGCGCGGCTGGAATCGGACCTTGGCGCGCGCCTGATCCAGCGCTCGACCCGGCGCCTGGCGTTGACCGAGATCGGCGAAATCGTGTTGCAGGAAGCGCGCCAAATCGAACAATCGTTGAACAGCATCGAGCAATTGACCGATCAATATCAGCAACAGGTGCGCGGCTTGCTGCGGATATCGTGCTCGATGGCAGGGCGGCGGCAAATGGTGCCCTTGATCGCCGAATTTACCCGATTGTACCCGCAAGTGAAAATTGCGCTGCAACTGGAAGACCACCTGGTCGATTTGATCGCCGAGCAAGTCGACATCGCCATCCGCGCGTCGCCGCTGGCCGATTCGTCGCTGGTGGCGCGCAAGCTGGCCGACAATCCGCGCATCGTGGTGGCAGCGCCATCGTATCTGGCGCGCGCCGGCACGCCGAAAACTCCGGCTGAATTAAGCGCGCATGCCTGCCTGATCTATGCCAATGGTGGACGGGTGTATGACGAATGGACTTTTCTCGATGACGACGGCAGCTATAAGGTCAGGGTCAACGGCGCAATCCAGATCAACGACGGCGGCGCGCTGGTCAGCACAGCGGTTTGCGGCGCAGGCATCCTGTTGATTCCGCAAAAACTGGTGGCCGAAGAACTGGCGCGCGGCGAACTGGTTCGGATTTTGGCCGATAGCGCGCTGCCGCCAGGAGCGCCGGTCTACGCCGTCTATCCGGCGCGCGACTGGCTGCCGCTAAAGACCTCGACCTTCATCAAGTTCTTGCAAGACAAGATGAAGGATTAGGCGCGGTTAAACGATTCCTTTGCTGCGCAGCGCGGCGATTTCATCGTCGCTTTTGCCCAGCAAGTCGCGCAACACCTGCTCGGTATGCTGGCCCAGCAAGGGTGGCGGTTGGTCGCAGCGCGCCGGCGTGGCCGACAGCTTCATCGGGCTGCGCACCATGCGCGCCGTGCCGCCGGACGGATGCGGCAAATCGACCTGCAAGCCGCGCGCGGCGACTTGCGGATTTTCGTACACTTCTTCCAGATCATTGATCGGCCCGCACGGCACGCCAGCCGCTTCCAGTCGATCGATCCATTCCTGCTTGGTCTTGCTTTTGACCATCTCGGCCAGGATCGGCACCAGAATTTCGCGGTTGCGCACCCGCAGCGGATTGCTGACGAAGCGCGCATCGCCGGCCAATTCTGGCCGCCCGCCGGCTTCGACGAATTTCGCATACTGCCCATCGTTGCCGACTGCGACGATGATGTGGCCGTCCGCCGTGGCGAAGGTTTGATACGGCACGATATTCGGATGCGCATTGCCCCAGCGCACCGGCGCTTTGCCGCTGGCCAGATAATTGCTGCCCATGTTCGCCAGCATCGCCACCTGCACGTCGAGCAAGGCCATGTCGATATACTGACCTTCGCCGGTGCGGTCGCGGTGGGTCAGCGCGGCCAGCACTGCAATCGTCGCATACATGCCGGTCATCAAGTCGGCAATCGCGATGCCCGCTTTTTGTGGGCCGCCGCCCGGCAACGCGTCGCGCTCGCCGGTAATCGACATGAAGCCGCCCATGCCCTGCACGATGAAATCGTAGCCGGCGCGCTGCGCGTACGGGCCATCCTGGCCGAAGCCGGTCACCGAGCAATACACCAGATCGGGCTTTTCGCGCTTCAACGATTCATAGTCGAGCCCGTACTTCTTCAACTGCCCGACCTTGTAATTTTCCAGCACCACGTCTGCCTGGCGCGCCAGCGTGCGCACGATTTCCTGCCCCTCGGCACTGGCGATATCGAGCGTGATCGACCGCTTGCCGCGATTGGCCGCCAGATAATAAGCCGCCTCGGAAGTGTCGCGCCCCTCGGCATCGCGCAGATACGGCGGCCCCCACGAGCGCGTATCGTCGCCCACGCCAGGGCGTTCGACCTTGATTACATCTGCCCCCAGATCGGCCAGGTTTTGCGAACACCACGGCCCGGCCAGCACGCGGCTCAGGTCGAGTACACGGATATGTCCCAGCGCTGTGGGGTTGCTTGTTGCGTTGCTCATAACGAAATTATTATTTGGGGAAAGAGGCATCATACAATGCACGGCGTTTGTCTTGCCAAGGCTTGGTTGGAATTTACGGTAGCGGCTTTGTTATTTTCTTTCACCGGTTGCCAGTCATCTTTGATCCGGTCTCGCCTATTTTGTATGATATTGTCATGCATAAAACGTACATTACCAACTGATGGCAGTTCATATGTTACCCAATTCCAACTCCGTCAGGCGTAAGGCAATCGAGGTGGCGGAAATGGAGGTGCTCGACCGTCGTCTGGTCACGATTCCGGCTGCGGATTGGGAAAAATTTGGAGCGTGGGCGGATGCTCCCGCAAAAGACAATCCGGCACTGCGCAAACTTGCTGCAAGTTTGTCCGCATGGGAAGCAAAGTATGGGGGCACGCTTTTGTGCCTACGCGGGATACCGCACAAGGCCTCCGCGTGGGCAAAAATCTTGCCACCGTAGTCGACTAAAGGGAGCAAATCATGAGACATTTAGCGATTGTATTGATTGTAGCTGGGTTAACATTTTCTAATACCGCATACGCTTTCTTTTTCTTCTTTATACCAGGAAGCGCAGCCAGATCAATCGCGGACTCGATTACTGGCGCCAAGGGAAACATCTGTGTGAAGGAAGGGACTCAGGTTGGGCAAATACTCTCCTCTGGAAATGGCAATACTGCCAAGGTTTTGTCTCTGTCTGGAACTTCTTCAATTTGCCCTAATCCGGCACAACCGATTCGAGCGGAATTGGAATTTACGTACAATTTTTCGTCGAAGGCCGGTATTGATCTTTCCGACGATTTTAAGCCCAGTACGCTTACGGATTTGGAAATGTTCAACGGCTTGCTTCTGAAGGCGATATCCAAGAACACAAAAAATCACGGTATCCAGATTTCTGCCACGACCAAGAAGGCGAATTTGGACATTGAGACTATGGCGAACAATCTGGAGCGAGTATCGTTGAATAACCAGAAACTAAAGGATGTGTCTTCCGCTAGGTCGGAAAAACTGACCATCAATGGCATGCCTGCCGTTCGGTTCGAGATTTCTGGGACGTTGAGCGGAATTTTTGGGCAGCGTGTTACATATCAATACACTGTTATCGAGGGTGACAAGGAGGTTGTCGTTGTTAATGTGTATGCGCCGGTTGACTATATGGAATTAAATCGGAGCGAACTACAAAAGATCGCTGAACAAGTTAGTGGGTTGCACTCAACAGAGGGTGTTGCGTCAACTCAGGTAGCTCCCGTTTCTCCACCCCCTGTTGCTTCAAGTCGAACAGATTCGACACAGAGCGCTTCGGTTCCGGGTGAGCCTAATCCGATTGCTCGGGATCAGTCTCCACCTTCGCCTATTTCTACGTCGTCGGTTTCCTCTACATCAAGTACGCCGCGTGTTGCGGTTGTACCTGAAGACAAAACGGTTTCTGTTAAGCAACGACTGCAAACGCTAAACACGCTGCTGAAGGACGGGCTAATAACGCAATCCGAATTCAATGCGAAGAAGCAGGAAATATTGAACGGTCTCTAAAGGCGGTGAATAAATTGTTCCGTAGCTTTCAGGCAACTGACCGACACCACCCATGTGGCCCTATCCAAAAATCCTAGCCCATCGCGGCGGCGGCACCCTCGCCCCGGAAAACACCCTGGCCGGCATCCGCTGCGGCCTCGCGCACGGTTTTCACGCAATCGAATTCGACGTAATGCTATCGTCCGACGGCGTGCCAATCCTGATGCATGATGACGTGCTGGGCCGCACGGTGGCCGGCAGCGGCGCAATCGCCGCACTCGCTGCGGATCGGCTTTTGCAGATGGACGCGGGTGCATGGTTCGCTCCGCAATTCGCGGGGGAACGCATTCCGGCTTTCGCCGACGTAATCGCCTTTTGCAAGCGGAACGCCATCTGGATGAATGTCGAAATCAAGCCCGCACCGGGTTTCGAGCGTGAAACCGGGCGGGTAGCCGCGAAGATGGTGCAAGACTTGTTTCGGCCTGAAATCTCGGCACGGGCAGGGGCGGCAGCCTTGCCCTTGCTGTCTTCATTCTCGTTCGATGCGCTGCAAGCCGCGCAGCGCCAGGCGCCGGAAATTCCGCGCGGGTTTTTGCTCGACCGGATTCCGCTGGACTGGCAAATTAAGCTGGAAGAGCTGGGCGCGGTGGCGCTGCATACCAATCAACAGCATTTGACGCCGGAGTTGGCGCAAGCGGTGAAGACTGCCGGATATGGGCTGTTTTGTTATACGGTGAACGACGTAGCGCGGGCGCGGGAGATTATGGCTTGGGGCGTCGATGGGTTTTGCACCGACCGGATCGATATCATCGGCCCGCGCTTTGCGGAATCTTAGCGTTTTTACAATCCATAATGCGATACCAGCTTGCCGCGCTGCCGGCATCTGAATTACGCCGCGTCCATGCGCGTACGCAATACTGGGCAGTGCCTGCCAATCACGTATAATCAACGGTTTGCAACGATTTTCTTTCGCCCAAGAACATGAACTCGTCCGACATCCGCGATAAATTCCTCAAGTTTTTTGAATCCAAAGGCCATACCATCGTGCGCTCGTCCAGCCTGGTGCCTGGCAACGATCCGACCTTATTGTTTACCAATTCGGGCATGGTGCAGTTCAAGGATGTGTTCCTGGGGCAGGACAAGCGCGCCTATACCCGCGCGACGACCGCGCAGCGCAGCGTGCGCGCCGGCGGCAAGCATAACGATCTGGAAAACGTCGGTTATACCGCGCGCCACCATACTTTCTTCGAGATGCTGGGCAATTTTTCGTTCGGCGACTATTTCAAGCGCGATGCAATCCATTACGCGTGGGAATTGCTGACCGGCGTGTACGGCTTGCCGAAGGAAAAGCTCTGGGTCACCGTCTATCAAGACGACGACGAGGCTTACGGCATCTGGCAAAACGAGATCGGCGTGCCGCCCGAGCGCATCGTGCGCATCGGCGACAACAAGGGCGCGCGCTACGCGTCGGACAATTTCTGGCAGATGGCCGATACCGGCCCGTGCGGACCATGTTCGGAGATTTTCTACGACCACGGCCCGGATGTTTGGGGCGGGCCTCCGGGCAGCGCCGAGCAAGATGGCGACCGTTATATCGAAATCTGGAACCTGGTGTTCATGCAATTCAACCGCGACGATGCCGGCGTCATGCATCCGTTGCCGCGCCCTTGCGTCGATACCGGCATGGGGCTGGAGCGCATTGCGGCGGTGTTGCAGCATGTGCATTCCAACTATGAAATCGACTTGTTCCAAAACCTGATCAAGGCGGCAGCGCGCGAAACCGGTTGCGCCGATCTGGCGAACAATTCGCTGAAGGTGATTGCCGACCATATCCGCGCCTGCTCGTTCCTGATCGTCGATGGCATCATTCCGGGCAACGAAGGGCGCGGCTACGTGCTGCGCCGTATCGTCCGCCGCGCGTTGCGGCATGGCCACAAGCTGGGCCAGACCAAGCCGTTCTTCTATTTGCTGGTGAAGGATTTGGTCAAGGAAATGGGCGTCGCCTATCCCGAGTTGGCTGAAGCTGCCGGCCGCGTCGAGCAAGTGCTGAAGCAGGAAGAGGAGCGCTTCGGCGAAACGCTGGAACACGGGATGAAAATCCTCGAAGCCGCGCTGGCGAAAGACGCAAAAAATCTGGATGGCGATACCGCCTTCACCTTGTACGACACCTTCGGCTTCCCGCTGGATTTGACCGCCGATATCTGCCGCGAACGCGGTATTACCTTGGACGAAGCCGGTTTCGACAAGGCGATGGAACGGCAAAAGGCTACAGCACGCGCGCATGGCAAGTTCAAGATGAACACGGCCATCGAATACGGCGGCGAGAAGACCAAGTTCGTCGGCTACGACACATTGGCGCAAGAAGGAAAAATCGTTGCGCTGTATGTCGAAGGCAGCGCAGTGCAACAGGTTGAGGCAGGCCAGGCGGCAATCGTGGTGCTCGACACCACGCCGTTCTATGCCGAATCCGGCGGTCAATGCGGCGATGCCGGCGTGCTGGAAAATGCAGCGGCGTCGTTCGACGTGAGCGACACGCAAAAAATCCAGGCCGACGTGTTCGGCCATCACGGCGTCGTCGGCAAGGGCACGCTGACGGTCGGCGATACGGTTGCCGCCAAGGTCGATGCGGCACGGCGCGGGCGCACCGCGCGCAACCACTCGGCCACGCACTTGATGCACAAGGCGCTGCGCGAAGTGCTGGGCAGCCATGTCGCGCAAAAGGGTTCGCTGGTCGATCCAGATAAAACCCGTTTCGACTTCAGCCATAACGGGCCGCTGACGGCTGACGAAATCCGTCGCGTCGAAGAAATCGTCAACCGCGAAATCCTGACCAATACCGCGACCGAAACCAAGGTGATGGCGTACGACGATGCCGTCAAATACGGCGCGATGGCCTTGTTCGGCGAAAAATACGGCGACGAAGTGCGCGTGCAGGGCATCGGCACGTCGAAGGAATTGTGCGGCGGCACGCATGTCAGCCGCACCGGCGATATCGGCTTGTTCAAGATCGTGGCAGAAGGCGGCGTGGCCGCAGGCATCCGTCGGGTCGAAGCGGTGACTGGCGAAGGCGCGTTGGCCTTGGTGCAGGCGCTCAACAACCGCGTCAACGAAGCGGCGGCGGCCTTGAAGGCGCAGCCGGAAGAACTCACGCAGCGCATCGCCCAGGTGCAGGATCATGTGAAGGCGCTGGAAAAGGAATTGGCTGCCGCCAAGTCGAAGCTGGCCGCCAATCAAGGCGACGAGTTGTTGACGCAAGCGGTCGATATCAAGGGCATCAAGGTCTTGGCAGCGACGCTGGAAGGGGCGGATGTCGCCACCCTGCGCGAGACCATGGACAAGTTGAAGGACAAGCTGAAGACAGCGGCAATCGTGCTGGCAACCGTCAACGACGGCAAGGTCAGCTTGATCGCCGGCGTCACTGCGGACGCCACCGGCAAGGTGAAGGCGGGCGAATTGGTGAACTTCGTCGCGCAAAAAGTCGGCGGCAAGGGCGGCGGACGGGCCGACATGGCGCAGGCCGGCGGCACCGATCCGAGCGGTTTGGCCGCTGCCTTGCAAGGCGTGGCCGGCTGGGTCAGCGAGCGCGCTTGATCGGCGGGAGGGTCGATGACGGAATTGCGCTTTTGCCCGCTATGCGCCGCCGAACTCGGTATGCGGGTGGAGTCGGGGCGCGAGCGGCTGGGCTGCCCGAGCGGGCATTGGACGCATTGGGACAATCCGCTGCCGGTATTGGCGGCGCTGGTGGAGTTGGACGGGAAGATATTGCTGGCGCGTAACGCCGCGTGGCCGGAAGGGATGTTTGCATTGATTACCGGCTTCATGGAGCGCGGCGAAACGCCCGAACAAGGCATTGCGCGCGAGTTGAAAGAAGAGACCGATCTCGACGCCGACCATGTGCAATTGATCGGCGTCTACGAATTCATCCGAAAGAATGAATTGATTATTGCGTATCATGTCAAAGCATCAGGTGCGATACGATTGTCGGAAGAATTGGTCGATTACCGCCTGGTTGCGCCGGAGAAACTGCGCCCGTGGCGTGCCGGCACCGGCTACGCGATGGCAGATTGGTTGCAGGCGCGCGGCTTGCCGGTAGAATTTATCGAGTTGCCTAACAGCTCCTGATGCTGCGTTGCACCAAGCAGTTTTGTTTGGAGTAGAATCAAACCTATTTTTCACATCACCCCTCATCCGAGGCAAGGATCATGGATTTTCATAAAGAGCTTGACGCGCGGGGCCTGAATTGTCCGTTGCCGATACTGAAAACAAAAAAGGCGCTCGCCGACATGACCAGCGGCCAGATATTGCGTGTGTTGGCAACCGACCCCGGCTCGGTCAGGGATTTCCAGGCCTTTGCCAGACAAACCGGCAATGAATTGTTGTCGCAAACGGAAGAAAACAAGGAATTCATTTTCTTGATGCGGCGCAAGTAGACTTACCCTTGTGGCAAACATGTTGTAGCTATCATGTTGTGGCAATCGTGTTGTAATGATCGTGTTGTATCAGGAGTACAACACGACGTAAAAAGATAGTCGAACGCTCGTGCAGATCCGCTTCATTGCGGCGAGTGGGCCAAAAGCGGGCCGGTAACGCATAAATATCCCCGAATTTTGATTAATTGATATTTCATACACGTGAAATTGAGCTTATCCTCTACCAATTAAACGAACGACCGTGCTAAATTTCTGTGCGGTGGCGATTTCTCTTTTATAATTCAATTTAGTTTACGTTTACGTCAATTCGATCTTTTCAAAGGCAAAGCTATGAAAGTTTTGGTTCCAGTCAAACGCGTCGTCGATTACAACGTCAAAGTACGCGTCAAGTCCGATGGCTCCGGCGTCGATATCGCCAACGTCAAAATGTCGATGAATCCATTCGATGAAATCGCAGTGGAAGAAGCGATGCGTTTGAAGGAAGCCGGCAAGGTCACCGAAGTGATCGCCGTATCCTGCGGCGTTACGCAATGCCAGGAAACCCTGCGCACCGCGCTGGCCATTGGCGCCGATCGCGCCATCCTGGTCGACACGGATGCCGAATTGCAGCCGCTGGCGGTCGCCAAATTGCTCAAGGCATTGGCCGACAAGGAACAGCCGCAATTGATCATTCTCGGCAAACAAGCCATCGACGACGATTGCAATCAAACCGGGCAGATGCTGGCCGCGCTGTTGGGCTGGCCGCAAGCGACGTTTGCCTCCAAGGTCGTGGTCGACGGCGGCAAAGTTGCCGTGACGCGCGAAGTCGACGGCGGGTTGGAAACCGTGTCGCTGACCCTGCCGGCGATCATTACCACCGACTTGCGCCTGAACGAGCCGCGCTATGTGACGCTGCCCAACATCATGAAAGCCAAGAAGAAGGTGCTGGATGTGGTCAAGCCGGCCGACCTCGGCGTGGACGTGACGCCGCGCGTGAAGACCTTGAAAGTGGTGGAGCCTGCCAAGCGCAGCGCCGGCATCAAGGTGCCGGATGTGGCGACCCTGGTTGCAAAACTGCGCAACGAAGCCAAAGTCATTTGAGTATGTGGAACTAAGAGGCGGCTCGACGAGCCCGCCATGTGAAGAATTACGGAAAATTACGGAATTAGCGCGTTGCGCTAGCCTTCAAATCAGGAATCCATCATGACCGCATTAGTCATTGCCGAACACGACAACGCTTCGTTAAAGGGAAGCACGCTCAACACCATCACTGCTGCGCTTGCCTGCGGCGGCGAAGTCCACGTATTGGTGGCCGGACACAATTGCGGCGCTGCCGCCGAAGCTGCCGCCAAAGTCGCAGGCGTGGCCAAGGTATTGGTCGCCGATGCTGCACAATTTGCCGACGGCCTGGCAGAAAACGTCGCCGCCCAGGTCTTGGCGCTGGCCGCCGGCTATACGCACATCCTGGCTCCGGCCACCGCTTACGGCAAGAACATCTTGCCGCGCGTGGCCGCCAAACTGGATGTCAGCCAAATCTCGGAAATCACCAAGGTCGATGCGCCGGACACCTTCGAGCGCCCGATCTATGCCGGCAACGCGATTGCCACCGTGCAGTCGACCGATGCGGTGAAAGTCATCACGGTGCGCACCACCGGCTTTGACGCCGCCGGCGCTGGCGGCAGTGCTGCCATCGAAAACGTGACTGCGGTGGCCGACTCCGGCACGTCCGCCTTCGTTTCGCGCGAATTGGCGAAATCCGACCGCCCGGAGTTGACCGCAGCCAAGATCATCGTGTCCGGCGGACGCGGCATGGGTTCCGGCGAGAACTTCAAGCTGTTGGAACCCTTGGCCGACAAGCTCGGTGCGGCAATGGGTGCATCGCGCGCAGCAGTCGACGCCGGCTTCGTCCCCAACGATTGGCAAGTCGGCCAGACCGGCAAGATCGTGGCGCCGACGCTGTACATCGCCATCGGCATTTCCGGCGCGATCCAGCACTTGGCCGGCATGAAGGATTCCAAGACCATCGTCGCCATCAACAAAGACCCGGAAGCGCCGATTTTCTCGGTGGCCGACTATGGGATCGTCGGCGACTTGTTTGAAATCGTGCCGCAATTGATCGCCGAACTGGGCTGAAAGATTAGTCCGGCTGCCAGGGCGACCAAATGAAGGTTGATCCTCCCCTCTCCCGCTTGCGGGAGAGGGGCCGGGGGAGAGGGAAATACGCAAATGCACGATGCAATAGATAAAATGCATACTGAAAAATACGGAAAAGCTGAAAAATAGAGAGAAAATACGCATGTTGGTAGCGCTCCCTCTCTCCCACCCCTCTCCCGCAAGCGGGCGAGGGGAGCCGCGAGGAAAATATCCTTCATGCGATTGCTCTAGTCCGGCTACCGGACGAATTAACCGAATTGAAATCCTGGAGTAATCGATGAGCTATGTCGCCCCTGTGAAGGACATGCTGTTCGTAATTAACGAATTGGCTGGCCTTGCCGAAGTAAACGCGTTGCCGGGTTGCGAAGATGCGACCCCGGAAACGGTGGAAGCAGTCCTGGAAGAAAACGCAAAATTCTGCGGCGAAGTGGTGGCGCCGCTGAATTTCCCGAGCGACCGCGAGCCGAGCTATTGGCACGACGGCCAAGTCACGACCTCCAAGGGTTTCAAGGAGGCGTTCAAGTCGTTTGCCGAAGCCGGCTGGCAAGGCGTGCAGCATCCGACCGAGTTCGGCGGGCAGGGCTTGCCGAAGCTGGTGGCGGCAGCCTGCACGGAAATGCTCAATTCGGGCAGCATCTCGTTCGCATTGTGCCCGCTGCTGACGGACGGCGCGATCGAGGCGCTGATGACCGCCGGCAGCGACGAACTGAAAAATACCTACCTGAAAAATCTGATTTCCGGCAAATGGACCGGCTCGATGAACCTGACCGAGCCGCAAGCCGGCTCCGATCTGGCGCTGGTGCGCACGCGCGCATTGCCGCAGGGCGACGGCACGTACAAGGTATTCGGCACCAAGATTTTCATCACCTATGGCGAGCATGACATGGCCGAGAATATCGTCCATCTGGTGCTGGCGCGCACCCCCGATGCGCCGGAAGGCGTGAAGGGTATTTCGCTATTCGTGGTGCCGAAGTTCCTGGTCAATGCGGACGGCACGCTGGGCGCGCGCAACGATGCGCATTGCGTGTCGATCGAACACAAGCTCGGCATCAAGGCCAGCCCGACGGCGGTGTTGCAGTTCGGCGATCACGGCGGTGCGATCGGCACCATGGTCGGCGAAGAAAATCGCGGCCTCGAATACATGTTCATCATGATGAATGCCGCGCGTTTCGGTGTTGGCATGCAAGGCATCGGCGTGGCCGAGCGCGCCTACCAAAAAGCGGTGGCGTATGCGAAAGACCGCGTGCAATCGCGCGACCTGGCCGGTTCGGCCGGCCCGGTTGCCATCATCCATCACCCGGACGTGCGCCGCATGCTGATGTCGATGCGCGCCCACACCGAAGCCGCGCGCGCGATGGCCTACGTGACCGCCGCTGCCTTCGACGCCGCGCATCACCACGCCGACGCGGCAACCCGCAAGGCGAACCAGGCGTTTTACGAATACATGGTGCCGGTGGTCAAGGGTTGGTCGACCGAGATGTCGATCGAGGTGGCCTCTAACGGTGTGCAAGTGCACGGCGGCATGGGCTTCATCGAAGAAACCGGCGCCGCCCAGCACTATCGCGATGCCCGCATCCTGACGATTTACGAAGGCACCACGGCCATCCAGGCGAACGACTTCGTCGGCCGCAAGACCGTGCGCGACGGCGGTGCGACCGCGAAGGCGATTCTGGCGCAGGTGCGCGGCACGCAAGCCGAATTGGCTGCTTCCGCTTCCGCCGACTTGCAGGCCATCGCCAAGCAGTTGGCGCTGGGTGCGAATGCGCTGGAAGAAGTCGTCGACTATGTCGCCGGCAATATGAAGTCCGACATCAAGGCAGTCTTTGCCGGCAGTGTCTTGTACCTGAAGCTGGCAGGCGTCGTATTGGGCGGCTGGCAAATGGGCCGCGCGGCGTTGGTGGCAGAGCAAAAAATCAAGGCCGGCGCCGGCGACAGCAAGTTCTTCAGCGCCAAGATCGGCACGGCGCGCTTCTTTGCCGACCATATCCTGTCGCTGGCTGGAACCTATCGCACCGCCATCGTCGAAGGCAGTGCCGGTGTGTTGGCTTTGGATGTCGAGCAGTTCTAAGCCTACGGAAATCGGAACGTAAAAAAGGCAGCGAAATCGCTGCCTTTTTTTATGGCCGTTCCGACTTTGTTGTGTGTAAGGAGGCGCATTCGATCAAGTTCGGCAAGAACTTCGTCGTTCCAGCGAACGCGGGAATCCATAGTGAGGTAGCAAGAGCGAATTCCCTATAGGTTCCCGCCTTCGCGGGAACGACGGAGGGTTGTGCAAGCGCACGGTTAATGTATTTACCCACAAAATACTCGGATGAACCTTTTTTACAGGGAAGCCGTTATCCTAGAAACGGCAGTTGGACAGGTGCAAGTGTGCGTTTTTCCGGCTTTCTGGCTAGGCGCGACGACGCGGCGGACTGCATTCCGCAAGGAGGAGCAAGGACGCCAGGGAGCCGGAAAAATGTGCAATTGCGCCTGTAGCGC
>JARLJG010000074.1 GCA_031291325.1 Burkholderiaceae bacterium | reverse complement strand
GTGGTAGAGCGTTCTTTCGCATGGCTCGAAAAATGTCGGCGGTTATGGAAAAACTGCGAACGAAAGCTCAATACCAGCTTGCAGTTTGTTTCATTGGCGTTTTTGGCTCTGCTATTGAAGAGATCGTAAACAGGCTCTGAGTCCATACCGATCCGACATATTCGCTGTCAGCCTGTTTCGGTGGCCGATGCAGCTTTTTGTCTGGCGTCGTACCGAAGTAAATCGTTGTGTTGATGTCGCCGACATTGGTGGACCCGACCGCTGTGCTCGGAAGGTTATTCGATACTACTTGGTGGATGTTCGGGCTTTGGCCCTTGATCTTCATTTCATGAAACCCGTCGCTACGCAAAACGCCGCCAATGCGACGTGCCTCATATTCCTGCTCTGTTCCGACCCAGCCAGAATTGCCGTCAATATCCACAATATACGTGCCGGCGGAAGTGCTTACCCTGATGGTGCCGTTCGGGCCTGGCCGCACATCCCAGGAAAAGCCGTTGTCCGCAAAAACAGGGGACGCGACAACTAACAATAAGGAGGCGAGAAAAGACTTCATCTTATCGATGCTTTCTTGATGTGATTGGGTGCGTGTAACTTCCGCCTGGATGCATGGCAGAGCATTTTGCTGTCTTGCAATGTCCGGTGGCGACGCGGGTAGTGTGTCCGCCGCCGATGTGGCTGGCTTTTGCAAGAACGGGAGATGCAGCCGACAAAATGAAAATGGCAGTTGCGATCCTTTTCATGAATTGTCATATCGAGATTCGACGTGCCGTTGCGGAGATATAGTTTCAATGGGCTGCGCCAAAATCGGCACCGCAGCGGCCAGCAGGGGGTTCATTTTGGCGTGGTCGGCATTTTTTCTTCAACTTCAATAATGGGGCCATTGAAGAAAGTTTCACCCATCAAAACGTCTTGGCCGTTTTCACTTTTCACCACTTGAAATTCAAAATATTTCTTGCTGGCAGGATATTCGGTGCCGTTCTTAGAGAACGAAAAAATCATAAACGCGCCGCATTTGAGATTTCCAGTTTGGTCATCCGCTGACTCAACGTGGAAACCAGAAAGCGCTACTTTAATGGACTTTTCGATGCTTTCTTTAAGCTCGTCTGCCGGCTGCTTCTTTTCGGCTGTCGCGATCCGATCAATAATCAATCTGGAAAATATTTGTTCAGCAATCACCTGCGCAGATGATTTCGTGGCTGGCGACCAGCAGGCATCTACTTTAGGGTGGCAGGCCGACAACCCACAGGAGAGCAGAAGAATCGAAATACTTGCAAATTTCATATCTTCCCTTGTCGGCATTCGGCGTGCCGTTGCGCCAAGCATTCCTCTCCATTAAGCCACAAACAAGTGATTCTGTCCTCCCATATTCATGGGATATTCACGCAGTTTGGGAAGTCATTACTTCCCGATGCAAAACCGACTAAATATGACCCCAAGCAAATCGTCCGAGGTGAACTCCCCGGTGATGCTGTTCAAGCGCTCCTGCGTCAGGCGCAGCTCTTCGGCGAACAGGTCGAGAGATTGGTCGTTCTGGGCGGCCAGTTGGGCGGCGTTTTCCAGGTGCAGCTTGGCGGCTTTCAATGCGATCAGGTGGCGCTCGCGCGCCAGGTAGAGCGATTCGCCGGTCTGTTGCCAGCCGACCGCGCGCAGCAGTTCGCTGCGCAGCACGTCGATGCCGATATGGTCGGCGGCCGACAGGTAGATGTGGGTGGCGTCGCTCATGCGGTCGACCGCCGGTTTGTGGCCGGAGAGGTCGATCTTGTTCCAGATGCGCATGACCGGGATGTCGGGCGGGAAGCGCGCGACGATTTGCTCGTCTGCCAGGGTCGGCCCAAGGCTGGCGTCCAGGATATGCAGGATCACGTCGGCGCCCTCCACTGCCCCCCAGGTGCGGGCGATGCCGATGCGTTCGACTTCGTCGCCGGCTTGTTCCGTGTCGCGGATGCCGGCGGTGTCGATCACGTTGACCGGGATGCCTTCGATCTGGATGGTTTCGGTCACCTTGTCGCGCGTGGTGCCGGCAATCGGCGTGACGATCGCCACGTCGGCGCCGGCCAACGCGTTGAGCAGCGACGATTTGCCGACATTCGGCTGGCCGGCCAGCACGATATTCAAGCCGTCGCGCAGCAGTGCGCCTTGCGCGGCCTGGTTGAACACGTTGTCGACGCTGTCGCGGATGCGTTGCAACTGGCCGCGCGCATCCGACTTTTGCAGGAAGTCGATTTCCTCTTCCGGGAAATCCAGCGTCGCTTCAACCAGCATGCGCAGGTGCACGACTTGCTCGACCAACTCGCGTATCGTCTGCGAGAATTTGCCCGCCAGCGATTGCGAGGCAGACTTGGCGGCCGCTTCGGTGGAGGCGTCGATCAAGTCGGCAACCGCTTCGGCTTGCGCCAGGTCGAGCTTGTCGTTCAAGAAGGCGCGCTGCGTGAATTCGCCCGGCTGCGCCAGCCGCAGGCCGATTTCCTGGCCGGCTTCCAGGCAGCGTGCCAGCAGCATTTGCATCACCACCGGGCCGCCGTGCCCTTGCAGCTCCAGCACGTCTTCGCCGGTGTACGAATGCGGCGCCTTGAAATAGATCGCCAGGCCCTGGTCGATCGTGCTGCCATCGGCCTGGACGAAGCTGGTATAAGTCGCATGGCGCGGCTGCAGCACGCTTGCCGCCGGCAGGCGGCACAGCGCGGGGATCAGGTCGGCGACGCCGCGCCCGGAAAGGCGGACCACGCCGATGCCGCCGCGTCCGGGTGCGGTGGCGATGGCGGCGATGGGTGAGGAATCGAAATGCATAAATCGTATAGGTAATTATGTCTGGCTATTATGGCCCGTTACCGCGCAAAATTGGTGCGAGGGCGCAATGTGTGGCGATTATGCGTCACCCATAAAAAAACCGCGCACGGAGCGCGGTTTTTTGGAAAAGCGCTTTATGCCGGTCAAGCCGGCTTCGGCGCGTTCAATTTCTTGGTGATGAACCATTGCTGCGCAATCGACAAGGTGGTGTTGACCACGTAGTACAACACCACGCCCGACGGGAACCAGAAGAACGTGATCGAGAATATCAAGGGCATGAACATCATTATCTTGGCCTGCATCGGGTCCGGCGGCGGCGGGCTCAGCCTGGTCTGGATGAACATCGCAACTGCCATCAGCACCGGCAAGATGCTCAGCGGGTCGGGCGTCGACAAGTCTTGAATCCAGCCCAGCCACGGCGCATTGCGGGTTTCGACGCTCGATTGCAAGACCGAATACAAAGCAAAGAACACCGGCATCTGGATCAGCACCGGCAAGCAGCCGCCGATCGGGTTGGCTTTCTCGCTCTTGTACAACTCCATCATCGCCTGGTTCATCTTTTGCGGATCGGACTTGTAGCGCTCGCGGATGGCGGTCATCTTCGGCGTCAACACCTTCATCTTGGCCATGCTGCGATAGCTGGCCGCCGACAACGGGAAGAACGCCAGCCGCATCAACGCGGTAAAGGCGACGATGGTCCAGCCCCAATTGCCCAGGAGCTTGTGGATTTGGTCCATGATCCAGAAGATCGGCTTGGCGACGACGGTGAAGAAGCCGTAGTCCTTGACCAGCTCGAAACCGGGGGCGACTTTTTCCAGCAAGGCCGTGTCTTGCGGGCCGGAGAACAAGGTGGCATCGACGCTGACGGTCGCGCCGGGGGCTACGCTGCCCATCGGCAGAATGTTGCCGATCGCGTACAGATTGGTGTCGACTTTCTTGGTGTAGATTTCGCGCGGCATTTTTTGCGGCGGAATGAAGGCCGATACGAAGAAATGCTGAACCAGCGCGATCCAGCCGTTGTCCGCCTTGGCCGCGTGTTCTTCGGTTCCTTTTTCTACCTTGTCGAACGGCACGGTCTTGAAATGATCGGCGTCCGTGTACACGGCAGCGCCGGTAAAGGCGCTGGGTGCGAAGCGGGCCGTTTCCGGCTTGTTGCCGTCGCGCACCAATTGCAGGTAGAGCGAAGGCGAGATCGCGGCACCGGTATTGTTGGTCACTTCATGCTTGACGTCGATGCTGTATTGGCCGCGCTTGAAGGTGAAAATCTTGGTCAGCTTGACGCCGCCTTTTTCCGAATCCAGGATCAATTGCACTTGATCCGAATTGTCCAGCGAACGCGGGCCTGGACGCACGGTATAGCCGGTGCGGTGATTCGGATACAGGTCGCCGATCAAGCCGGTTTGCGCCAGATATTTCAGCTTCGGCGTATCGTCGAAAATCACTTCGTTTTGCTGTGCCTGCTCGGTATCGGCGTGGTGGATTTTTTCCGTGATTACGTCGAGCAGCGTCTGGCTCTTGGTGTTCTTGTGCTGCAACAATTCCAGATGCTTCAATTGCCCGCCTTCGGTATCGAAAACAGCCTTGAAGACGTCGGTGGTAATGGTGATCGGCTCGCTGTGCACCGGCGTTTCGCCGGGCGCGGTCACCGGCGCGGCGGCAGCAGCCGTAGCGGTTGCGCCGGTGGCCGGGACGCTTCCTTCGCCGTTGGCGCCGGCGACGGGAGCCGTTAGCTCGGGCGGCTTGGGCGGCGCAAACATCGAGGGCTTGCCGTTATATATTCCCCAGTTGTTCCATAGCGTCAACATGGAAAACAACATCACAGCCCACAGTACCAAACGTTTGATATCCATATGTGTATCAATAAAGAGAATTCAGTGGTGTCTACAACCGCAAGCGGTGGTAGAAGAAGAGGTGTCATCCGGTTTCTTGGGCACCGGATCGAAGCCGCCCGGATGCCACGGATGGCATTTGCCCAGACGCACGGCCGCCAGCATAACGCCTTTCAATGCGCCGTGCTCACGTATCGCTTCCATCGCGTAATGCGAGCAGCTTGGATAAAACCGGCAATTTTCCCCGAGCAGCGGGCTGATGCCTAATTGATATGCGCGCAATAGCCATAACAGCACGGTTTTCATGGCTGCTCCGTCGCTGGCAGTTGTTGCAACTGTTGCGGCTGTTGCGCTTGCGCCAGGACTTGCGCCTGGAACAGGCGCGTCAACTCCACCCGCAGTTCGGTCTTCAAGGCGGCGGTGGTCGCCGGGCCGGCCTTGCTATTGACTGGCTTGGACAGACGGACGATGCAATCGATTGCCGGCAAACTTGCCTGCCGGAACAATTCGCGCGTCACGCGCTTGATCGTGTTGCGGGTCACCGCGCGCGGCGCAAAGCGTTTGGCCGCAACCACCCCCAGGCGGGCATGCGCTAATTGATTGGAGCGGATATAAAGCACAAAATGTGCTGTCCGTTGCACAGGGCGCAAACGAAAAACGGATGAAAATTCATCCGTTTTAACGATTCGCCGATCGCGTGCGTAGTCCTGGGAGCGATCGCCGGTCACGCCAGCAGCAAACAGTGTAATGCCGGGCTTAAGCAGCCAGGCGTTTGCGGCCCTTGGCGCGACGTGCGTTCAACACTGCACGGCCGCCACGGGTTGCCATACGGGCACGGAAGCCATGGGTGCGCTTGCGGCGTACGACGGAAGGTTGGTAAGTACGTTTCATTGTGGTCTCGCTAATCAGCAAAAAATAAATCGGAACATCACGCCCATCGCATGGGTGCGTATATCGCAGAAACTCGCTGCACAGTAACTCGTCGGTATGCCGATGCCCGCAGGCCACAACATAGATTCCAACATAACGCGGGGAGTGAACCCTGAATTAGACAGCATTTTCTCGTTACCTGTCAATCATTTAGCGCGTTTTGGATGGGGTTTTGCGACAATAGTATGCGATGCGTTGGCTGTCAGGCAATATAAACAGCAATTCCTTTGCTTGTCGGCACTGAACGGTCCTTTCTTGTGTGACCAGGCGCCTGCAATATTGATTAACAGACTCCGGGCCATCGCCGATCGATAAGTCGAAATAGAGTTGTCGAAGATATAAAAATGTCCATTTGGTAACGCCCATTTATCAAGCGCCGGCTTTGTTTCAAATAGACCCTGCACACCACCCCGACTGCAGAAAAACCACTTTTTTGCAAGCCAAGAAATGCACTTTTTCTGCAGAAAAAATAAATGCCGGCCTGTGGATAACTCGGTCTTCGAGGGGTAGAATAGCGCCTTGCGTGTGGCAAGTCGCTGCGTGGCAAAAGTAATTTTAAAAATAGCAATAACAAAGCAACCCTCCCACACAATTTTACTCATTCGATTCATGGATAATTTTTGGCAGACCTGCTCCGCGCAGTTGGAGCAGGAACTGACTCCTCAACAATATAGTGCATGGATCAAGCCGCTGATCCCCCTCGATTTCGAGGATGGGCGGTTGCGTATCGCTGCGCCGAATCGGTTCAAGCTGGATTGGGTCAAGGCCCAATTTGCCAGCCGCATCACTGCGCTTGCTGCGCAGTATTGGGAATCGACGGTGGACGTATTGTTCGTGCTTGACCCGCGCCTGGGCGCGAAAAAGCCCGGCGCAGCTGCACCCAACAATCATGAAGCGGAACTGAACGGCCACGCACAGCATGCGATACCGGAACGCGTAACCGAAGTGCCGATCGACAACACGCCGCGCCGCGACCTGAGCCGCGTCAATACTGCCCTCACCTTCGATAGTTTCGTGACCGGCAAGGCGAATCAATTGGCGCGCGCAGCGGCGATCCAGGTCGCCAATAATCCGGGCGTATCGTACAACCCGCTGTTCTTGTACGGCGGCGTCGGCCTCGGCAAAACGCACTTGATCCACGCCATCGGCAACCAGGTCCTGGCCGACAATCCTTCGGTGAAGATACGCTACATCCACGCTGAACAATACGTTCGCGACGTAGTGACCGCTTACCAACGCAAGGGTTTCGACGACTTCAAGCGCTATTACCACTCGCTAGATTTGTTGCTGATCGACGATATCCAATTCTTCGGCGGCAAGAGCCGCACACAGGAAGAATTCTTTTACGCGTTCGAGGCATTGATTGCTGCCAAGAAACAAATCATCATCACCAGCGATACCTATCCGAAGGAAATCAGCGGCATGGACGACCGCCTGATTTCCCGTTTCGACTCCGGCCTGACCGTCGCGGTCGAGCCGCCGGAGCTGGAAATGCGGGTCGCGATCTTGCTGAAAAAAGCCCATCAGGAAGGCGTCGTCATGTCCGACGATGTCGCCTTTTTCGTCGCCAAGCACTTGCGCTCCAACGTGCGCGAACTCGAAGGCGCGCTGCGCAAGATCCTCGCGTATTCGCGTTTCCACGGCAAAGACATCACCATCGACGTCGTCAAGGACGCGTTGAAAGACTTGCTGACCGTGCAAAACCGGCAGATATCGGTGGAGAATATTCAAAAGACGGTGGCCGACTTTTTCAACATCAAGGTCGCCGACATGTACTCGAAAAAGCGCCCGGCCAATATCGCAAGGCCGCGCCAGATTGCGATGTACCTTGCAAAAGAATTAACGCAAAAGAGCTTGCCGGAAATCGGCGAATTGTTCGGCGGACGCGACCATACGACCGTCTTGCACGCGGTGCGCAAGATCACCGCCGACCGTGGCAAAAGCCCGGAATGCAACCACGAATTGCATGTTTTAGAGCAAACCTTGAAGGGCTGATTTGCTATTTTTGTACTGCCTATCGACCTGTGGATAACTTTGTTGATAAGCGTGTGGAAAAGTAGGGGATAGATTGTGAATACGTTGTAAATCAGTAAAAGTAGTCATGCTGGAAATCGAATTTACGGCCACTTTTCTGTCAAAATACGGGATGCTCGCAACGCGCAAAAAAGCGTGGCCGGATGAGGGTTGGCCGTAGCGCATCGCGCCCATGACAGCGGGAGGAAAAATGCGGACAGGGACTGTCTGTAAGCCGTGTCGAAAAAGAATAGCAGTTCGTTAAAATATTACTCTCAAGGAACTATATGCAATTGGTCAAAACCAACAGAGATACCCTTCTCCGGCCACTGCAGATCGTGAGCGGTATTGTCGAGCGTCGGCACACCTTGCCGATTTTGGCCAATATCCTCATCCGCAAGGACGGCGAAAAAGTCTCCTTCCTGTCGACCGACATCGAAGTGCAAATCACCACCACCGCGCCAATCGGCAGCAATGCCGATGTCGCAGCTACCACCGTGGCCGCGCGCAAGCTGCTCGATATCCTGCGCGCGCTGCCGGAAACCGGCGAAGTCACGCTGACGCTCGCCAACAAGCGCATGACGGTGCAATCCGGCAAATCGCGCTTTGCGCTGCAAACGCTGGCGGCGGAAGAATTCCCCACCGTCGCCCAGGCCGAGCATTTCAACGCCAAGTTCACGCTGCCGCAAAAGACCCTGAAGCACCTGTTCAACATGGTGCATTTTGCGATGGCGCAGCAAGACATCCGTTATTACCTGAACGGTCTCTTGCTGGTGGTCGACGGCAATAACATCATCGCAGTCGCCACCGACGGCCACCGCCTGGCGTTTTGCCAGGTCGAAACCGAGCAGCAATTCCAGCGCCACGAAGTCATCATCCCGCGCAAGACCATCATGGAATTGCAGCGCCTGCTGGACGACAACGACAACCCGGTCGACGTGCAGATCGCCAACAACCAGATCAAGCTCACCTTTGCCGACATCGAATTGATCTCCAAGCTGGTCGAAGGCAAGTTCCCCGATTACACCCGCGTCGTGCCGAAGGGCTATAAAAACAACTTCACGGTCGGGCGCGACCAGTTGCTGCGTTCGCTGCAGCGCGCCGCCATCATGACCTCCGACAAATTCAAAGGGGTGCGCTGCATCGTCGCCCCCGGCAGCATGAAAATCAGTTCCACCAATGCCGACCAGGAAGAGGCAACGGAAGAACTCGAAATCGACTACGGCGGCGACAGCGTCGACATCGGTTTCAACGTCACCTATTTGCTCGACGTGTTGAACAACCTCAAGTGCGACAGCATCAACATCGCACTCGGCGACGCCAACTCGTCGGCCTTGATTACCGTGCCCGACAAGGCCGACTTCAAGTATGTCGTGATGCCGATGCGTATTTAGATTTTCGCTGGCGTTCTTGAGCGCTAGCGAAAGCAGCAATGTTCCAGGGGGCCGCAGCCATGCGCGCCCCTTTGCCACTTTAAGAATTTCGGTTTTTTGTAGCAATCTGAGAAAGCAGTCCATGTCCGCGAACCCGAACGACAACAACCAACCAGTCAATCCAGAAGCCACACCATCCACCGAGGCCCACGCAACAACCGGCGCAGCAAGCGGCAAGAGCGACGCCTACGGCGCCTCCTCGATCCAGATCCTCGAAGGCCTGGAAGCGGTGCGCAAGCGCCCCGGCATGTACATCGGCGACACCTCGGACGGCACCGGATTGCACCACCTGGTTTTTGAAGTCCTCGACAACTCCATCGACGAATCGCTGGCCGGCCACTGCACCGAAATCCACGTCACCATCCATTCCGACAATTCCATCTCGATCACCGACAACGGGCGCGGCATCCCCACCGGCATCAAGTGGGACGACAAACACGACCCCAAGCGCAGCGCCGCCGAAATCGTCATGACCGAGCTGCACGCCGGCGGCAAGTTCGACCAAAACTCCTACAAGGTATCGGGTGGCCTGCACGGCGTCGGCGTCTCTTGCGTCAACGGCCTCTCCAAGCTGCTCAAGCTCACCGTGCGGCGCGACGGCAAGGTGCACACGATGGACTTCGTGCGCGGCATCCCGCAAGACCGCGTGCTGGAAACCATCGACGGCCAAGTCGTCTCGCCGATCCGCGTCATCGGCGAAACCGACAAGCGCGGCACCGAAGTGCATTTCTGGGCCGACGAAGAAATCTTCAACCACATCGAATTCCATTACGAAATCCTCGCCAAGCGCATCCGCGAACTGTCCTTCCTCAACAACGGCGTGCGCATCAAGCTGACCGACCAGCGCACCGGCAAGGAAGAATTGTTCGCCTTCGAGGGCGGCACGCGCGGCTTTGTCGAATACATCAACAAAGCCAAGAGCGTCTTGCACCCGACCATTTTCCAGGCCACCGGCGAGCGCGTATCCGACCAGGGCACCAACATCACCGTCGACGTATCCATGCAATGGAACGACGCCTACAACGAACAAGTGCTGTGCTTCACCAATAACATCCCGCAGCGCGACGGCGGCACCCACCTGACCGGCCTGCGCGCCGCGATGACCCGCGTCATCAACAAATACATCGAAGAGCACGACTTCGCCAAGAAAGCCAAGGTCGAAGTCGCCGGCGACGACATGCGCGAAGGCTTGACCTGCGTGCTGTCCGTCAAGGTGCCGGAACCGAAATTCAGCTCGCAAACCAAGGACAAGCTGGTCTCATCCGAAGTGCGCGGCCCGGTCGAAGAAATCGTCGCCAAGACCCTGTCCGACTACCTGCAAGAGAAGCCGAACGACGCCAAGATCATCTGCGGCAAGATCGTCGAAGCCGCGCGCGCCCGCGAAGCCGCCCGCAAGGCGCGCGAACTGACGCGCCGCAAAGGCATCATGGACGGCCTGGGCCTCTCGGCCAAGCTGGCCGACTGCCAGGAAAAAGACCCGGCCCTGTGCGAACTCTACATCGTCGAAGGAGACTCCGCAGGCGGCTCCGCCAAGCAAGGCCGCGACCGCAAATTCCAGGCTATCCTACCGTTGCGCGGCAAGGTCTTGAACGTCGAAAAAGCCCGCTTTGAAAAGATGCTGTCGTCCGAGCAGATCACCACCCTGATCGCCACGCTGGGCACCTCCATCGGCGCCGACGAATTCAACATCGAAAAACTGCGCTACCACCGCATCATCATCATGACCGATGCCGACGTCGACGGCGCCCACATCCGCACCCTGCTGCTGACGCTCCTGTACCGCCAGATGCCGCAATTAGTTGAGCGCGGCCACATCTACATCGCCCAGCCGCCGCTCTACAAAGTCAAGCATGGCCGCGACGAGCGCTACCTGAAAGACGATATCGAAGAAGCCAGCTACATGATGCAAATCGCCTTGAACGAAGCCGCGCTGATCCCGCAGGCAGACGCGCTGCCGATCGGCGGCGACGCGCTGGCCGAGCTGGTGCGCCAATACAATACCGCCAACGCCATCATCATGCGCCTGACGCGCGCGGTCGACACCGCCGCCCTGTCGGCCATCATGACCGGCGTCACCCTGAAGTTAGACACACTCGCCCACGCCGAAGAATCGGCCAAGGCAATGCACGCCGCCATCAACGAGCCGGCAGTCGAAGTCGTCGTCAAATCGGACGAACTCTCCGACAAGCACCTGCTGCGCATCAACCGCCTACTGCACGGCAACATCAAAGCCAGCGTCATCGACGCCGACTTCGTCAACGGCCCCGACTACGCCGTGCTGGCCGCCGCCGCCGCCACCTTCAAGGGCCTGATCGGCCCCGGCGCGCTGGTGCGCCGAGGCACCGGCGAAAAAGCCAAGGAACTCGCCATCACCGACTTCCACCAAGCCATGAACTGGCTGCGCGACGAAGCCGAGCGCGGCGTCAACAAGCAGCGCTACAAAGGACTGGGCGAAATGAACCCGGAACAGCTATGGGAAACCACAATGGACCCCACAGTGCGCCGCCTGCTGCGCGTGCAGATCGAAGACGCGATTGCAGCGGATCAGATTTTCACGACGCTGATGGGGGACGATGTGGAACCGCGTCGGGCGTTTATTGAATTGAATGCGCTGCAGGCTGGGAATATTGATGTTTGAGGTGTGTCGGGTGACATGGAAAGTGAAATCTGTGCCAAGTAAGTGAAAAAGTAGTGTCATAGATAGTGAAATAATTGCGCCGTATCTGCATAGTCATTGTCGTCTATGCAGGCCAAGAGAATGATGCGGTGACGTAGCGTAGCCTTTCCCTCGGGGAAGGCTACGTCTTCCAAACTTGCCAACCTTGGAGAAATTGTGCTTGTATCACTTTTGCTAATTTCGAAGAGTTCGTCCACGGCCACGTTAAATCATCGGAAAAATAAATGGTGAAGCGTAAATTTCAGATCTATTTTTCGGATTTTTTTAACGTAAATCCAGAAACTCTCAGAGAGTATGGTGCGTTCAACATCTCATTAATTAATGATCTACCGCTTTTCATTGATCCGTTCTTGTTGTTCAACAGCGAAAAACAGGAATACCAAGACTTGCATGCCAAAATGATCGGCTATGTACAGTTCTTGAAGGCTCATTCAAAGGAAGCACTTCCGCCCGGAATAGTAAAGAGTTGGTTTCACTTTCCTGAAATCAAAGAGAACTGGCTGGGGTTTAGCAAGACTGGCAATAGTGGACGAGGACTTGGCTCAAAGTTTGCAAACTCATTGAAAAGGAATCTGACCACGATCTTCCAAGATTTTGGAGATGAGGGATCAACTGGCACACATCTTGAAAAACTTACTCTGGTAAAGAACGGTGTCGGAAAAGATCAGATCAGCGACTTTGCCTGCAATTTGATCTGTGGCTATCTAGCCGAGTACACAGAGGCTTTTGCCAAGAAAAACATACACCCAAGCAAGTTGGGAAAATTTCAAATCGAAAAGCATAGATTCAATATGCAGACGCAGACATGGGCGGCTAAACAATTTACTTTACCCAAACATGGGCAAGAATTCGTGCTGCTAACGCCGGTGGATATGCTTACGAAGGATGAGGCTTGGATTAACTTCCGGGGTCTTGTGGAAGATTATTCAGAAGTCCTTTCAGCTGTAGATAACGTTCAGCTCCGCGATAAAATCAATCGATTCTTTGTTCAGAATTTACCTGTTGATGCAAATCGAGATGAGCTGGCTCTTACTCTTGAAAAAGTGGTAGCGAAATACCCACAATTACTTGATGCGTATATCAAGTTGAAAGAGGTAAACGGTGGCGAGGCGCGCGTAGCAAGTGCTGAAAAAATCCAAGAAGCGAACGAAATGTTTGTCATGCAACTGTCGTTGTTGGTCGATAAACTGGACAAGACTAAGTTCTATGAGACTGAGCCGAATAGCTTTGACGCTGGATTGGCGCGAATCAACTTTCTGAAACAAGTAATCGAACACCAAGATGGTTACAAGTTGTTCATGGTTGGGGGTAAGCCGATAAAACGTGAGTCTGATTTGCAAATTATGTTTAAGTTAACTTGGTTCGCCTCTGCCTATGATGCAAACGCCGAGGTTAACAATGGACGTGGGCCTGCGGATTTTGTTATTTCTTACGGCAGTGCCGACAAAACAGTGATCGAGCTGAAACTCGCAGGAAACAAGAAGCTTGAGGACAACTTATTGAAGCAAGCCGAGATTTACGCCTCTGCCTCAAAAGCGACACATGTACCTATCAAAGCCATCATGTTCTTCACATCTGCGGAGTTAGCGAAGGTTGTCCGCCTGTTGACTAAGCACGGCTTGTCCAACAAGAAGGAAATCATCCTGATCGACGCAACCCCAAACAAACCTTCGGCTTCAAAAGCATAAGTGCGTTGCGTTATACCGGCATAGATCGCCTCCGGGAACAAGATGCTTCCAGCGCTTCGCCAAAGCTTGGCCACGCAGAGCCCCACGCGCCGAACGTAGCGTCCTATCTTCTCCGGATTGGTTGAGGTACCAGATAAATTACCGTCCGCATGTTATATAACTGCTTACCGCACGCAACACTACGTAAAAATTTTTCCTACCCAAGCGCAATTCATTTTGATAGCCAATTAGGGTCAAGTAATTTGATATCCTAATAGGAGAATTTTTTTGCATGGCCTAGCCAATTAGAGTAGCCAAAAATATCCAATAATTCAATGACTTAGATCAGAACGGCAGTTGACAGCTTGGTGTTTTTTACATACGCTGGAATTCATACAAACTGTAAGTTCCGGTAAACATGAGCCCGTTTTCACACTTCCTTCACGATCTGCGCCTGCGCCATCAAATTCGTCAGTCGGAATTAGCAGAGTTGCTGGGTTACGAACAGAGCTATATCTCGGCACTTGAGGTCGGAATTAAAGGGCCGCCAACTGAAGAATTCGTCAATAAGCTTGTTGCCGCTTTGGCCTTGCCGTTAGATGAACGGAAGGAGCTGCGGGAGATCGTCGCTGCATCAGATCGAAAATTAGCGCTTCCAACCGACAGCCCTCAATCCATGTACTGGATGCTAAAAGGGCTTCGGGATCAGCTTGGCAATTTGCATCCATTGCAGGTGAAATTGATCCAGGATGCGCTGGCGATGCGTGGATCACTCGTCGATCCCTTACCAGAACCTGTTCGCCGCATTAAACGTCGGCGCAATGAGGAGGTCACAATGTAAAAACGGGACAACCCTTTCGGCTTGCCCCGTTGGACCAGAGCATCTAACGATACCCCAGACTGACATCTTCAGTATCGCTAAACTGCCCGCCAACGTCAAGCCTCCAAATCAAGCGCGTCTGTATTCGCTGCATTCCCATTTTGCGGTGAGGGTGTTTGTACGCCCAAAAATAGACGTTCCTAACACCTAAGAAGGTGGTAGACGGGGCGGTACGCCTGTTCTCCGCCCGAAAGACGTACACATGCCAAATCATTTATGGCGCGGTACCTGGCGGGGTCGCGCACCTGAAGGCGACGTTCATCAGCGAGCGAGAACAATTGTGCTTCCGACAGGAGGCATTGTGCGCGGCAAATTCCCAAGCCGGAAAAATGGCCGAATGGTGCATCACGAAGGGCTTCTGGAACTTGATGCCATTTACCTATTTGAAACGTCGCCCGAAATTGTTCGCTATCGGGAGCAGCCAGCAACGGTGCAGTATCCCGACGGCCCTAGGCTCCGGCGCTACACGCCTGATTTTGAGTTACTGCTTGCAACTGGTGAAGTCGTGATAGTTGAGGTAAAGCCGATACGATTTCTTGAGAAAGAGGAAATTCGGATCAAGTTCGAGTGCATTGAAGAATACATGCATAGCGCTGGCACATCCTTCGTGATTTTGACCGATAAAATCATTCGCCAGCAACCACGACTATCAAACCTACGCTGGGTGTATCACGAAGCTGCGCGCATACCGCCTACCAAAATTGCGGCGCAGATTGCGATGAGCCGACATGCCGAGCGCTTTCCTGCCTCCATCATGACTGCGCGTGAATTTCTTTCAGAGCGCCATATCGATCCATTCAGTTTGTTACTGGCCGGAATGCTGCGCTGCTCATTGGAAACACCAATCACTTTTGATACGTCGATAAATATTTCTACGGAGGCCGACGATGGCTGGTTTTGGATTGCGAAAGAATATGGTTTTTGATTGGGGCGGCGTCGGATTTCGGATCGACCGCCTGCAATCGAATGGTGACGTGTTGTTGGAGCGAGTTGACGATGGATGCATCTCGATTGTCCAATGCGAAAAGCTCCTTGCGGAATATTGTGACGGGAATATATCGGCTAGCGCCAGTGTGCACGATTCGGTATCGCCAACATTTTCAAGACCGCTTGACGAATTGCCCCAGGAGGTACAGCAAGAAGTTGCACGGCGACGGCATTATTTGCAAGCCATCCTTGCTCACGGCCAGCCGATTTTTACCAAGGACTATCTTCAACCGTTGATTCTTGGAGCGGCGGCAGAAATAGGAGATGAAAAGCCACCTGGTGCTACATCCATATATCGCTGGTTCCGGCGATATCGGCAGAACGAGGACACGCGCGCATTAATTCCGCGTTTTGATCGGCGAGGTTCGCGCAACGTGAAGCAGAGTGACAAATTTCTGCAATTCGCCGCCGAGGCAATTGAAGAAGCGTTTAAAGCATCGCCACATGCAACAGGCCCAAGCATCTACACCAGGCTGATCGCCAAGATTGAAGCCGAGAATCGAGCTTTACGCGTATCAGAACAAATCAAGCGCCCTTGCCTGCGTACCCTGTACAGGCTTATTACCCGCGTTGAGGCTTACGACCATGCCGTGCTCAAAGAAGGGAAAATTGCTGCGGATAAGCGTTACAGGCTGGTGAAAACAGGGGTAAAAACGGAACGGATTTTGGAGCGGGTTGAAATCGATCATACCCCGTTGGATTTATTTCTTATCGATGAAAAAAGCCTGTTACCTTTGGGCCGACCAACACTCACGGTAGTCGTTGATCATTTCAGCCGCATGCTGTTGGGATTCCATTTGAGCTTCGACAATCCATCTACAGGAGCTGTCATGGGAGCATTGCGTCATGCCATCCTACCTAAAGCGTCCGTAAAAGAATCACTGCCTAACTTGAAGACGCAGCATCAATGGGATTGCTATGGTCGGCCTGACGTGATGGTTGTTGATAATGGCCTGGAATTTCACGGCAACGATTTGGAGAGTGTCGCTTACGATCTGGGGATTCGCATTCAATTTTGTCCCAAGCGTCAGCCACGCTTCAAGGGCGCAGTGGAGCGTTTCCTTAAGACGATTAATTATTCGTTTGCCCATCAATTACCCGGCACCAGTTTGGCACGTTGGCATTTGCGCGGCGATTACGACCCTTTGAAATTCGCCGTGTTGACGCTCGGCGAATTTCACCAGATTTTTCAGAAGTGGGTGACGGACGTATATGCGCAGACGATCCATCGTGGAACACATGAGACACCGTGGGCGCGCTGGCACGAAGGGTTGCAACGCCGACAGCCGGAATTGCCAGAGAGTGCTGCCGCCCTGCAGCGACGCATTGGACATATCGAGGAACGCTCATTACGTCAAGACGGCATACTTTTAAACGGTATTCGCTACAACGGCGATGCACTGGCGCCGATTTTGCGAGCATATGGTGCGGGAACCAAGGTGCGCGTGCTATATGACCACGACGACCTTGGCGACATACAGGTGTGGGGACCGGATGACGCCGACCCGGTTTCTGTCCTTGCATTAAATCAGACCTATGCAAAGGGCTTGACGGCACTACAAAACGGCATGATCCGCGCTGCCGCACGTGAGAAAGGTGAATCCCAGCAAGATGCCGTTGCGCTGGAGCGAGCAAAGCACGACATTATTACCACGGTCGAGAATCTGATGACGAGCCGCAAGCAGCGAGATAGGCGTCGAGCGGCAACGATTGATGGGTTGAGTACGAGTAAGTCAGGTACACCGTTATCGACCGAAAAAAATCTTGATCAACGCGCCGCCGCCGGTAAGCGCGTGAAATCTGTGCGGCCCGCAGGATTGGCTTTGCCAATTTCGCCGGACGATGAGGTGTCGCCTCCAGTCGCGTATTCGTTTTTCCGACCCAAGCAGAAATCAAGCGAGGAAGGAATTCGATGAATCTCGCTTTTTATGATGCCATCAAACAATTGCAGGATGCATACCTTATGTTTCCAGCTTTTCAAACGGCATACGACCAGATCGAAGAAAACCTGAAACTGTATCGAGCGACCGGCGTTGCCCAGAATCTTTTGATCCTGGGTGAAAGCGGAACAGGCAAAACTAGCTTGGCACATGCATTCACAGAGTCCTATCCTAAGCAGGTATTGCCTGAGCGTGATTTGCTTCCGGTGCTTCATGTCTCGGTTCCAGCGGCTGCGACCATTGCCGGTACGGTGGAAGCGGTGTTGCGCCAACTCGGTGACCCCGAACCGGAGCGGGGAACGGTATCGGCCAAGACCGCTCGCGCTGTCCGGATTGCACGTGGATGCGGTGTGGAAATGCTTCTATTCGATGAGGCGCAACACATTCAAGATCGTGGACGCAACTACACGCAATACTTCGTGGGCGACTGGTTGAAGTCTCTTATGGATGCACTGGGATTGCCGGTGACGCTATTGGGATTACCACGAACCCAAGCGCTCCTTCAAGCTAATGAACAACTTCGCCGACGATTCACACATCGTCTGTCGCTTTCAGTGCATCAAGGCTCGCAGGAAGCAAATGACGAAAGCAGCTTGAAGTTGTTTCGGGCCTTGTCCGACGCATTGCCGTTGCCGCTCGATGCGCGACCCTATGGATGGAAAGAATTGGGATTGAGACTGCACTATGCAACGGATGGTCGAATTGCCTACGTCAAGCAATTGCTGGTCAATGCATATAGTCACGCGGTGAATCAGTCAGGGACAAATATTTCCGTGAGCGAGCTAGCTCATGCCTTTACCGCGACCATCTGGCCATTGGGTGTTGGCGCGCTCAACCCGTTTCACCAGGATTTCGGCTTTCGCTCATTGGATCGGTTGGGCGAGCCGTTTCAATTAGGTGACACGGGTGGCGAGGTATCGGGCAGGAAGCGGAAATGAAACCATTGCCACTGCGTCCTTTGCCGGTGCCTAGTGAGGCGCTATCGGACTACCTGGAGCGATTAGCGAATGCCAACGGCTACCGAGCTAGCGAACTTTGGAACATTCTTGATCGTGGCGAATACCCTCACGAGCAAGTCCTTTCCGGCGCATTAAACGGGCATATTCTTCCGGAGTTTTCCGGGCCAACGCAACAAGGCATAGACATCGAGGTTCAGTTATCGGGCCTTCGTGCTGCTGACTTTACGCGTATGCGCAGACGGTGGTGTCCGCTTTGCATCGAAAATGCCGCATGGCTGCGCCCTGCCTGGAGATTGAAAGTGATGACGGTATGCGAAATGCATCGGGTGCAATTGTTGGAAACCTGTCCGGTCTGCCATCGATTAGGAAGCATTCAAGCGATTCTGCACGGGGCGTGCGAATGTGGTGCGCGATATGTGCAATTCATTGTACCGGCGACGCGGAAACAAATCCAATTAGCGGAACTGCTGGCTGGCTCATTGAAGGACAGAGTAATTTTGACGTTAGGCAATGTAACGGCGATATTGACCACGCAGCAATTGGTGCGCATGATTTTTTATACTGCGCAGCTAGGAAAGGGGCCGCAATTGAGTCGGCCTGGGCAATTGCAAAACCTGGAAGAATTGAGCGTAGCGTTACATTTGGTCGATGGTGCAGCGACACTCATTGCAGACTGGCCCAACGCATTCTGGCATTGCTTGGAATTGTATGTTGAAGCGTCGCCAGCCGATGCCAGTGTGAGGCGCGTGTTCGGTGCGCTCTATCAGGTGATCTATCACCATTTGCATGAGCCGGTATTTCAATTCTGGCGCGACGCATTTGAATTGTTTTTACTCGATCATTGGCGGGGTGAACTTTGCGGTCGGCACCGGCTTTTCAAGGAGCATACTATCCAGGCACATCCGAACCGGGGATTGGCGTACGTGGCGCGGATGACCGGCGTCGGTAGCGAGACGCTGAAACGTATGGTGCATCAGGACTGGTTGCCAGGGAATCGCTTCACCGGCCCTAAAAAGCGCGAGTTGATTACCGTTGACAGTAAACTGTTGGCCCGGCTCATTCCTGATCCTGCTGACTACCTCGACATGCGCAGTGCCGCTCGCGTCCTGGGAGTGAAACGCACTCGGCTGCGCGAACTGGTCGCAACGGGCGTGATTTTGGCCGATGCTAAACCAGATTGGCGGCGCAGCAACCAGTGGAATTTTCGGCGTAGCGAAGTATGCGGTTTCTTGGAGCAGTTGCGACAGGTTGCGTTACCAAACCTGCCGAAGGCCCCCACCGTACCATTGAATTACGCGCTTCGATACTGGCGTGTTAATGCCTTGGAATTGGCCGCGCTTTTACGTACAGCAAAGCAAGGAGAAATCCCCTTTACACTTCCCGACCAAGGTTTGCTGCGCGATATCACATTCGATGAAGCGGGCCTGCGTGACTGGTTGGCACAGCACCGGGCATTGTCGATCGATTGGGTATCAGTGCCTGCCGCCGCTGATCTTCTTTGTTTGAAGGAGCAGGTAGTGTACGAATTGGTTGCAAAAAATATGTTAATCGCCGACTTGGTCCAGAAAAATGGATACTCGCAGAAACGTATTTCCAGATCCAGCCTGGAGCGCTTCCGGGGTGAATATATTACACTGGTCGAGTTGGCAAACCAGCAGAAGATGTCTGTCCGTTCGCTGCTGAATCGACTCAATGTAACGCCGGTTACTGGACCGAAAATCGATGGCGGTCGCCAGTATTTTTACCGACGGGACGACCTGCAAGGAGATATCCTATCAGGTATCACAACGAGTTCATAAATTGAGGGGATGCATACCTTGCACTTTCAATTGGTGCTGGATGGCATAACCGACGTGGAAAGGCTTAACCATGCTTGGCTGGTGGATCGTTATTGCTCAACAAGCGCCTGAAGAATGGGCGGCGGCGACTGATCGGAAGGCCGCTCTCCTCGCTAATTGGGAGACCAGTCTTGGCGGCATTGATTGGATCGAAAAACTTATCCTGGCAGGTAAGGCAACTAGGCTTTTAAGCGGCGGTTATCCGAATCGATACGCTGCGATCGCACGCGACGTTCTGCCATTGATCGCAGGTGGATTACCTGCGCATACCGGGCCGACCGTCATTGGTGAAGATTACGTCATGCCCGGAGATTGGACTGGTAATGTCGAAATCAACCTCGACAAAATCTCATCTTGCCCACTTGGCCAAGTCCTGACTATCGAGGTTTGGGACCAAAGTTAATGCTTTGATTATTCTCTGTCCACTTTTTTGAGCCAACTGTCCCAAGACTCTATTTTTATTCGTTGCGCTGACTCCAACTCGAAATCATGGCGCAATTTGCTCTCATAAAGATCATCACTACTTCTTCCACCGATCACCACGCCGTGGATTTTGATGTCTTTATTTGGGTCAACTGCTAAAGGAGCCCGAGGACCGTGAAGTGAATTGAACTTGGAATAACCCAATTCCACGTTTTTTCGAATGCTATGAACTAGCGGTCTGAATTCATGATAATTTCGCTTGATATAGCCAAGGCGAGTTCTCATTTGTTGAGCAGCTTCATTGAATTTAGCAGCAAAATTTTCATATCCACTGATATTCAAGAGATTAAAATCCGCTCCCTTTATTTCAATGAGCGTTACATCCATTCTTGAGCGGCCAGAAAATATAACAAAATCGACAATTCCATCGCCAACCGGGAATTCCGAAAATGCGAGATACTCACCTTCGAGGCTGGCGTAGACTTCCGCGATGATTGATAAATCACGTTTAATCAAGCGTTGCAATTCGTGTTCGCCGGCACCAGCAGCAACTAAAGACGTGAGGTCTTTGCGCGAAATCATGCTGCTTTTTATTTTTTCTCTTCGAGCGATAACAGCATCTGATTCCTTTGTTGGCTCATCGATCCGGGGATTGATTTCATGCCGAATGCGGTCGATTTGCTGCACGACCATTTCGTTGGCAGATATCAGCGTATTGAGCTCAGTTTCGTCGCAGCTTAGGATTTCGGCCGCTTCGCCAACTGAAATTTTTTTCCAACTCGGATTTGATTCGGAATCGAATGACACCAAATCAAAGCTTTGCGGGAAATATGAGCGACCTTCGTAATGTTCAATAACGGTTGATGTGAATTTAATATGCCCATATTGAATCAGATTTGCGCGTATTTTTTCTATTGAATTTGTTACCGATGCCCCGGTATTCTTGTCCCCAAGATCCGTAAGCAATGCGGCTTTTTCGTTTCCTTTATCTGAAAACAGTCGCACTCGGCAGATTGCATCAAACTTGGTGAGGCCGCAAGTTGGGAATCGGAAAATAAAATCATCAGTTTTCATCGAATATCTTTTTGTGTGGTGACCCAACGACCGTAGTAGGTATTTTTTACTGTGGGGCTATAAATTGTTTGGCCGCAAAACTGCCTAGACTAGCTGACCTGCCCAATCTATCGCCGTCTAGGCAATTCTGCGTGGATGCCTCATCATTTGGTGGCAACGATTAGACGCCAACGAATAGCGCTCTGGCTTTGATTATGTTGATGATGATTTTGTGGAGGTAGGGGATGTCCATGTGTGGAAACTTCATTCACACCGCATCCTTCACACCGATAAATTCCACTGTAAGGCGTTGTTTCGCCCGGCTTGTGAATTTGATCAAAAGCCTGGTGGTTGGACGCTTCCAAATAATTTTGATATTTATAGACTGCCATGATATTTCCTTGATGATTATTTTCCGATAAAAGGCAATGAGCGTCTTGTGGTGGCATCCAAGGCAAGATGGGTGAGATATGCGCCCCCTGCAATCAGAAGCAGATGCCGCATGAACCGCTCCCCATCGTCTTGCGGAATCCATTGGTATGCTCGTTTCATCCCGTATGCAATGCCACCCGCGAAAATGATGCTATGAAAAAATTGGCGGTGGTGCGGATTTGTCGCAGGTTCAATCCAATCCGGTAGATTGGTTAGGACAGAGGCGAGCCCACCGGCAAGAACTGGATGGGGTAAATCGCGGATGCGCGCATCGTTTGCGGCAACCGCAGTTGCCACAAACGCTACAAGCGCGGCGGTTAGCCGATGAGTTGAGCTGGATGACATTATTTCTTTTCCTTTCTGACACCTTTGAATGGATCGGCGTCGGATTTTTGATCCATAAATCTGCCGGTCTCGGTATCCCGCTTGACCCAGTGGCCGGTGATAGGGTTCAAGGTTTGGGAGCGATGACGAACTTGACCCACTCGATGCCCGTCGCCAATAGGTGCATTTTTTGCCATTTTGTGCCTTTCAAATCAGGTTGGTTTGTCTCAGAAAGGCACTAAGCGTTGACTTCTTAGACATTTGGGGCGAAACTGCTGTCTCGCTTGTAAGACAGTGTTTCACAAGTCGTTTCTTTTGTCAAACACAGTGTCTTACTAATGAGACATTCTATTTGTGGATACTATGAACATAGATGCTTTAGCAGAGCGAATTCAGCAGCGCCGTCTTGGAAAAGGCATTAGAGAGGCGGCAAAACAGGTCGGTGTGAGCGCCGCTACCCTATCAAGAGTGGAAAACGGAAAGGTTCCTGACCTGGAAACTTTTGGAAAAATATGCGCTTGGCTGGGCGATGACCCTGCGGTTTATTTGGGGTTGAAGCCTCAAGCAACGGCGTCTCCTCGTGCTCAAGTTCACTTCAAAAAGGGCAATGCCATTGAACAGGACAGCGCTAGGGCATTGAGCGAAATGATTTTATTGGTCCAAAAAGCCTTGCTCGAAGAAGAATTTCAGGACTGATCAGTGTTCGAACGCGGATTTAAAACCTGGTGTGAAAAGTACGCTGTTGATGCACGAAGCGAGCTCAATCTCAAGTCAAGCGACCCGCTCGACCCACGTAAGCTTGCCGCAAACCTGAAAATTCGTGTCTGGACACCGGATCAAGTTCCAGGACTGAGCGCCGAGTCGCTTCAAATACTGCTTCGTAACGACGGCAAATCCCCCAGTTGCTGGTCTGCCGTAACGCTTGTGGTCGGGACGCGTATTGTGGTGGTGCTCAATTCTTCACATTCAAAAGGCCGGCAGTCGAGTGACCTTATGCACGAACTGTCGCACCGTATTCGCGGCCACGAAACGCACGACATGGAAGCTTCGCCGGCCGGTATTATGCTGCTGAGCGCATACGACAAAAAACAGGAAGAAGAAGCTGATTGGCTTTCTGGATGTCTGTTACTGCCACGTGAAGCTTTGGTCTGGATTAAAGGCAATCATATTGACCCCAATGAAGCCGCACAAATATTCGGCGTAAGTAAGAGAATGTTGGACTACCGAATGGCCATGACCGGAGTCAATAGGCAGTATGCGTAGACATGGGCCCATTCGACGAAAGCAAAATTTTCATTAACCATGGCACAAAATACATATTTTTTCGCATACCGTGACACAGACGGTAAAATACTTGTCGAAGTAAGTGAAAAAGCGCATATAAATCAATGGCACTGTTTTCACAAATGGTGTCATGCGACAAGGTGTCTGTAGGTTCTCAGAATAGTTGAGATTTTTCTCAAATAAATGAGACTAAAAAGGCGTGCCGCCGACTCAGCATTGAGCCTGGCCGTCACTCTCGCTACGCCGAGCTAGGAGCCTGTTGACGCATGTATGTGTATGCCACCGACGGGGTCAGTGAGAGTCGGTGGCCTAGGTCAGATTGGTGACAACAACAGTGGATGAACGGATCGCCAATTTATACCCTAATTGGCAAGTTTATGTCTTTTCGATAAATTAGCTAAACTTCTCAGTAATGCCAGGTACCAAGTGACGTTTCAGTTTTTTCCCTGAACTGCGCAGGGTGTACCAGCCGCACTATATCCATAGTGTCGAATCCGCAAACGACGAACACATGGCGGCGATCGTTTTTCGAGTTTTGTTCGAAGCATCGACTTGAAGTTTTTCCTCTTGCGAAAATATGATCAATACGTTTATCAAAATATGCGGTGTTTGCAATCTTGAGGATGCGATGCTTTGCTCATTGGCCGGAGCCAATGCAATTGGAATACTTCTCCAAAAAACTGACCACCAATATGACGCGACTAGTGACAAGATCAGTTTAGAGATGGCAATTTGGGTATTCCGGCCCAACGTGACCGCCCATTCCGGGCTATCGTGACCACTCGTTCCGGCGCATCGTGACCAGCCATTCCGGTCTATCGTGACCGATTTCGTGCCGTTGCCGGAATCGGTGGTCACGATATCGGAATCAGCGGTCACGATGCCGGAACGGCGTCGTATTGCACAGAAATGATGTTACGCATATAGCAACCTAGCGAGTACGCTTCCAGCTTTTTGTCTGGAGACAGCGTGCCCGTACCAAGGATCGATATGCGTAAGATAAAAGACGTATTGCGTTTAAAACTGGACGCTGGCCTGTCGCACCAGCAGATCGCCACGGCGCTTGGCATTTCCAAGGGCGTCGTCACCAAGTATGTCGGCCTGGCAGCCGCCGCAGGCTTGAATTGGGCTGCGGTGCAAGACGCCGACGAAACCACGCTGGAGCGGCGCCTGCTGGTCGCCCGCGAATGCCCGCGCGATCATGTCCAGCCGGATTACGGGCGCCTGCATCACGAGTTGCGGCGCAAGGGCATGACGTTGATGCTGTTGTGGGACGAAACAAACACTCGGCCAGTATTTGCGCATTACCAAGATCGGTCCCGTTTCGGCGGGTCTCATCGAGGCATGGCGCCCCGATGCCGATGCTCCTGCCAGTGCAGCGGGAGCGCTAGATACCGGCTCGTCCCACGTCACGCCAGTCGGCGCGAATATTTTCCTGGAACTAGGCTTTCCACCGGAAGAAGCAGAAACCATGAAGGCGGAATCGGACCGGATCATCAAGGAAAAGTTTGCGGCCAAACACGCTGCCGAAAGCGAGCCGACGGACGGCACGGCAGGCGACGGCCTTCAAGAAGCGCCAACTTGTGCGCGCGATGATGGCCTGTTGACGCAAGCCGATCACGACGACCTGCGGCAAGAAGACGCAAAGCATGCGCCCGATGGCCAATTGCAGTCGAAAAAGTCGTGGCTGTAGAGATACTCAACGAGAAAAGCGATGGAAAAATCGAAGCAAGCATTCAGGCAAGGCCTTAAAAACGGCTGGCGGCTGTTCCGGTCGCCGTTCGTCGGCGCATGGACCGAAATGAGCGACTTTTCTTCTCGACCGAAGGCGAAGAACTGGAAAGAATTTGTCATGAACGACGCGCGCGCCTACTTTGCCCCGCAGACCGGCGCGGTGCGCGGTTTTACGCGCACGCTTGACGAAATTCGGAACAAAGCATGAGATCGAAAAACTGCAAGCAATTGGTCGATTGCGCGGGACCGGGCCGATGAACCGTGGATTGCCGTCGACGACGCCGTTTGGCAGTGTCGGCGGCATCGGGACCGCCTGGTACCATGTATCTGGTATGAGGAGATGGACGATGCGGTCGAAATGAAGTTGCGGGCCGCGTTGGCGCAAGACATGCATGGCGAGGCCACACCGGTTTAAGGTTATTCCGCCGCACCAGATTGCCGACCGTCTTGCAGAAAAACGACGCTGAGGTTGATAATGAACGATAGGCGAAGAAAGACCGGCGTCGTTGCCGGCGCCCCAACGTACCTGGCAATCTGCCCGTTAGCCGATAGCAAGACCAATTACCGAGAGCAACCATGAATGTTTCCCAATTGATCGATCACTTGCGCCAATTCGATCCGACCCTGCGGGTAATCGTGAAAGGCTACGAGGGCGGGTTCGACGACCTTACCGCCGTCAAGACGCAGGCTATCCTGGTCGATGCCAACAAAGTGTCGCGTCCCTGGGGCGGAGGGAATAAGACGTGGTTAGGCCACGAACTGGAAGCGCCGGCCAACTATGGCAGCGGCGCCCATGCCGCCACCGACGATTGCTTTACGCCCGAATCCGTGCGCACCCTATCGACGTGCGAAAAAGCCGTTTTCCTCTTTTAACTTGAGAAAAGCCATGTCGACCAAATCTTCCCTCGCCCACGGTCCACATTTCCATCTGTATTCGGAAACCTTTGACGATGCCCACGTATATCTCGCATTGGAGGGTGTGCAATTCAAAGCCAGCGAGCGTGACGTCGAGGTTGCGATCCCCCTCGCCATATGGGAAGCGATTCGCCGGCATACGCCGGTCGACTTGTCGTTTGTCGATAAAACGGACGAAGACATCCGGCGCCTGGTGGAATCTGAAACCGAAGAACGCACCCGCGTGTTTGCCGAAGCGGAAGAAGACAAAAGAAAGGTGTTGAGGCTGTTCGGCGCGAGCATTTACGGCCAACCGGACGAGCCGCGAGAGATTCAATTCGCCAATGGTCTGGCCTACTACACGCGATTGCGCGCGCGGCATTCGAAACTGAAGCAAGATATCGAAGACATGCGACGTCCGTAAAAGGATGCAGGGTAATCCTGGCCATGCCAGAAAAAGGATCTTCGGCATGTTGCGTGCAGAGTTCCGTGAAATGGACGGGTCGCGAAGCTGCTGCGGCTGGTTCCGCCCACCAGGAAGGATGTGTGGGATAAATTCGGGGCCATCTTCGACCGGCCCATCACGTTGAACGAACGACAAGCCGGGGCCGCAGTCGAAGGCTCCGTTCGTCACGACGTCCGAGTCGAGTGAATTCGCATATCGTCACCGGAAAACGTAATAGACGCCGGACACGCGGTTACACGAATCCGGCGCTGACCATCGCCAACACGCGGCGTATGCAGCGGGTGGTTGAGCGCATCGAGACGGTCGGCCGAGAAAAGCTGCCTGCCGAGTGCGCCGTCTGGATCCTGCCCAGTTAGCGCATCCCGGGCATCGCCGGCGTGGCGGGACCCCTGACGGTAGTCATCGACTGTCTCGGCAGCGCCGGTATGCAGCGGCGCATCGCGCGGCTTTCCTCCCTTGCAGTGGATGCGCAAAGACTCGACCCCCGCGCCGCTACTGCGTGTCGCCGATATTCAACGCGTGCAGCATGGCGGTGACATGAGAGGCGTTATGCAGCGCGCCTGGTGACCGCAGCATCCCTTGCACCAAAGTCATCTTCCCATGTTGTATTTTCGTTGAACCCCAAAAAAACTGTCGTTCGCCGAGAACAAAACACGCACCCTGTCAACATTGACAGTGTCCAAGAAATATCAATTATGCTACGCGCGCTTAGCGCGCAAATTCCATCTCTGCAATCCCATAAATATGGGAGTTTACGGTGTTTCCTTTCCGTTTTTCTGAGAGACATGGCATAGACAAAGGAGAGAGAAATCGCTTCCAAAATCTTTCTGTTAGAAGAAGTGAACAAAAATATTGACTGAGAAATTACATTCAGGCATTCTGCGACCGTTGCAAATTCTCATTTACTCAGAACAACTCAACAAGAACTTAAATGTCTGCCCAGGGGGGCTATTGCTTGGAAATAGAGGGCAATAGTTGACTGATTTAATCTGATTTAAATAAAGAGATTCTGCCTTCACAACCTGTCGATCGACGCATTGTCGATTGCGGGTAGTCTTGTGTTTCGCCTTTTGTCTTCAAGCCAGAGCGTATGCGAACGCGTGCGCGTGGCTTGATGGTTTATATGGGCGAATCTATTGGCGTGCAAGCGACAGTCCGCAACCGCAATCGGCCACGATAGAGGGTCGACGGTCGCACAGGGTCATGATTTACCAATGGGGAAGAAACGTGATAAAACGCGTATTGATAGCTGCCTGGATCGCACTGACATCGATTATCTTGTTCGCCTCGCCGCCAGCGAGTGCGTTAACGGCGCAAACCATCAGCTTCCCCTCGCCCGGTAGTCAAATTGCGGGTAGTACGTTCAGCGTCTCGGCTACGGCCAGTTCCGGCTTGCCGGTGACCTTTACGTCAAGCACGCCAACGGTGTGTACCGTATCGGGGTCTAGCGTCTCGTTGAGCGCGTGGTACCCTGGCACCTCCTGCACTATCGTCGCCAGCCAGGCAGGTAACGCCACCTACGCAGCTGCTGTGCAGGTCGCGCAATCGTTTGCCATCACCGGATCCACAACGCAAACTATCTCCTTCGCCGCACTGGCGGGCAAGACTTACGGTGCCGCGCCATTCACAGTATCGACTACGGCGAGTTCCGGCTTGACGGTGACCATCACATCAAGCACGCCAGCGGTGTGTACCGTATCGGGATCGACCGTCACACTGGTTAGCTCAGGCACTTGCACGATTGATGCCAATCAAGCAGGCAACGGCACCTACGCGGCAGCCCCGCAAGTCGCGCAATCGTTCGCGGTTGTTACATCCCAAACCATTAACTTCCCAGCCTTGGGAACCGTGGCTTACACGACTGCGCCGATTACATTGACAGCCACAGCCAGTTCCGGTTTGCCGGTAACCTTGACTTCCGTAACGCAATCCGTCTGCACCGTGTCCGGTTTCACGTTAACGCTGGTCAGCCCCGGTACCTGTCAGATCTATGCAACGCAACTTGGCAACAGCAATTTCAGTGCGGTGCAGATTTATCAACTTATTACCGTCACGCCTGATAGCCAAACGATCACCTTCCCTGCGATACCAAATCAAGTCTACGGCACAGCGCCGCTGACATTGTTGGCAACGGCAAGCTCCGGGCTGCCAGTCTCGTATTATTCCTATACGCCATCGGTGTGCTCCTTGTCCGGCTCCATCCTGACCTTGGTTAGCGCCGGCAGTTGTCAACTCCTCATCAGTCAGGGCGGCAACGCCGACTATAGTTCGGTAGCAGTTTATCCGACGTTTACTGTCTCCCCCGCCAACCAAACCATCAACTTCCCGGCATTGGCGAACGTGAACGTAACAGGTGGCAGTCAACGGGTGAACCCGACAGCAAGCTCGGGGCTTTCTGTTACCGTCGCCTCCAACACGCCATCGGTGTGTACCGTGACCCAGCCTAATGTTTACATGAATGCCGGCGGCGTTTGCACGTTGGTCGCCAACCAGGCCGGCAGCAGCAATTACAATGCCGCAGCGACCGCCACGCAATCGTTTACCGTATCGACAATCTATTTCCCCGCGCTGCCGAATGTCGCCTTCAGCGCAACCCCGGTTGCGCTCGCGGCCACGGCAGTTTCCGGCTTGCCGATAACGTACAGTTCTAGCACGCCGGCAGTATGTACCGTATCGGGCTCCAGCGCCACCTTGGTCGGCCTCGGTACTTGTACCATCGTCGCCAACTCGATCGCCAATAGCCAATGGTTGGCCCCGTTGCCAGCGACGCAATCGTTCACAGTCAGCCAAGGCAGCCAAACCATCACCTTCCCGGCGTTGGCAACTCAGACCCTGGGAGCAGCGCCGTTTACGGTCTCAGCCACGGCCAGTTCCGGTTTGCCGGTCACGATTACCGGCAATACATCGGTTTGTACCGTATCCGGCCTCACCGTTACCCTGGTTGGCTCAGGCCAGTGCACGCTTTATGCCAGCCAGCCCGGCAACAGCGATTACGCCGCCGCCTCGACCGTCTCACAAAAATTTACCGTAATTCAAACGATCAGTTTTCCCCAGATACCGAACCTGGCCTACAGCGCAATAAACGCGTTACCTCTCTCGGCGACGGCAAGTTCTGGATTACCGGTCACTTTTGCCTCAAGCACACCCTCCGTGTGTTGGGCACAAGGCCCGCCGCTAAACGTGGGTACCGGCCCGGGAACCGGCTACCTTTACACCCAAGGTAGCCCCGGTACTTGCACTATCACCGCTACGCAGCCAGGCCAGAGCGGCGTTCCTGCCGCAGCGCCGGTTACGCAATCGTTTACAATCTTGCCGGATAGCCAAACGATCAGCTTCCCGGCGTTACCGACTTCGTACAATGGCGCGCTACAGTCCACATTTGGCCTTTCCGCTACAGCGACCTCGCGTCTAGCCGTCACCTTCAGTTCCAGCACGCCATCGGTATGCACGGTATCGGGCGCGACGGTCACGATGGTCGGCGTCGGCACCTGCACGGTCGCCGCCGACCAGGCCGGCGGTTCGGGAACCCAATACAGTGGCGCCTACTACGCAGCCGCCCCCGAAGTCACGCGATCGATCACGTTGATCGCCACCCAAACCATCGGTTTCGCGGCATTGCCGGATCAACCCTTTGGCGTTACGCCGCCCACACTGACGGCGACCGCCAGTTCCGGCCTGCCGGTCAGCTTCAGTTCGCTCACCACGAATACCTGCACCGTGTCCGGCACAACTGTGACACTGCTGGCGGGCGGTAGCTGCTCGATTGCCGCCAATCAAGCAGGCAATGGCAGCTACAGCGCCGCGCCGCAAGTCATCCAATCGTTTGCGGTGGTGCTGGCCGGCCAGTCGATGACGATCGCCCCAACCACCACTAGCTTGACGGTCAGCGAAAATTCGGTCGCCCCCTCCCAAAGTATCGTGCTGGCGGCCACCGTGACTGGCAACAACCCGACCGGCACCGTGATCTTCCTGGACGGCACAACCGTGTTGGGTAGCGCAACGCCGACCAACGGACAAGCGACGCTGGCCACGGCTTTCGGGGCGCCGGGAACGTTCGGGGGAGTGGGCGCGCATAGCGTCGTGGCTGCATACGCCGGCGACAGCAACAATGCGACCAGCGCCTCTGCGCCTACGACCGTCAATGTCCTCGATCTGTGGATCGCACTGACTAGCCCGACAGGCGGCGACGTCTATAGCGCCTCAGCGTATGGCATTGGCACAATCTACCTGAGCGCTCAACTATCCCGAGCCAGTGGCGACGACATCGTCACCTTCAACGTCAACGGTCAAATCATCGCGGCCACGCCCGGCGTCACGGCGGGTTCCTATGTCGCCAACGCGTCGTTGGCGCCGAGCAGCACGCCGTACTCAGTCTATGCGACGGTCACGCAAGGCAGCACCGCCAGGGAATCGAGCATCGCCACCTTCACGGTCGGCGCAACCGGCACCGCCCTGCTGACCATCGGTACACCCACCGTCAGCGGCAACACCGTCAACCTCAGCGCTAACGCCACCGCCGTCAGCGGCGCGGTAGTGCAATTCTTCGCCAACGGCGTCGCGATCAACACCAACGCCAATCCCGCCACCAACAATAGCGGCGCCTGGAGCTACACCTGGACCAATGTGCCGACTGGCGTCTACACCATCAGCGCCCAATTGGTCAGCGCCACCGGCGCCACCTTGGCCCAACAGACTGCGGCCGGCACCGCCATCGTCGGCGCCGCACCCGGCGGCACCGCGCTGGCAGTCAGCGCCACCACCGTCCCCAACAATCAGCCCATGACGCTCACCGCCAGCGTCTTCGGCAACAATCCGAACGGCAGCGTGACCTTCCAGGACGGTACCACCTCGCTGGGTTCTGCTGGGGTGTCCAATGGGCAAGCCACGTTGTCGCCGCAGCTCTCGACCGCCGGCCTGCACAGTCTGACCGCTCGGTATAACGGCGACGCCAACAATCCGGTGAGCACGTCAGCGCCGGTGTTCGTGCAATCCTATGCGGTTGTTCTGCAAAACCAAACCGTTAGTTTCCCGACGATACCGAACCAGACCTTTACCCAAAGCGGGGCGACGTTTACCATCTCGGCCTCGACCAGTTCCGGTTTGCCGATTACGTTTACCTATTTCCCGAACTGGGTGTGCGGGCCCAATGGCGGGGCATGCGTCGTCGTGCCGGGCGTCTGTTCGGTCACCGGCAATACGGTGACGATCAACACCACCGGCAGTTGCACCATTATTGCCTACTCGAACGGTGACACCACCTACGCCGCCGCATCGGCGGTGCAGACGTTTACCATCGGCGCCACCGCGCCGACCGTGACCATGAACGCGCCACTGAACGGCAGCACTTTCGATGCGCCGATCACGCTGGCCACCCCGCTGGCCAATGTGCCGATCTCCTCCGGCATCGTTACCGCCGGCGCCGGCGCCAGCATCGTCAGCATGACCGTGCTGGTGGACGGCAGCGTCTTCGGCAACCCGATTACCGGCGGCAGCGTCGACATCGTGGGCATGCTGACGGTCGGGGTCCATACCGTGCAATTGCAGGCGACCGACTCCACGGGCAACACCGGCTCATCGAATAGTGCCAGCGTCACGGTCGTGTACGGCGACGGGCAAGCGATCAACTTCCCCGCGCCCAGCGGCACCTACGGCCCAGCCCCTTTCACCGTCAGCGCCACGGCAAGCTCCGGCTTGCCGGTGACGTTTAGCACTACCACGCCAGCAATATGCTCGGTATCGGGCACGACCGTCACCATCCTCGCAACCGGGACTTGCATCGTCGCGGCCGACCAGGCCGGCAACGCCACTTATTTGGCGGCGCCCGAGGTCACGCAATCCTTTACCGTGTTAGCGCCCAATACCACTCCGACACCCACGGTTACCTTGAGCGTATCGAGCAGCAGCGTCACCGTCGGCAGCGGCGGCACCGCCGCCGTGACCTTCACCGGCAGCGGCGCCGAAACAGGCGGCCAGATCGCCAGTCTCGCCCTGTACGAAAACAACGGCACGACCCCGGTGTGGAGCGGCAGCGGCGCCAGCCTTTCGCAAACGCTCAACCTGGTTGCGGGCAATTATATGTTCCAATTGGCTGCGGTCGATGCCAATGGCAAGAGTGCTACCTCGACTCAGGTGGCCGTGACGGTTAGCGCTTCCGGTTCCATCGTCAAGGAACAAGACAACACACAGGTTACGGTAGCATTGGGCGCATCCTCTAACTATGTCACCATCACGAGCGGTATCACTGCCCCGGTTACCCTCAACACCAATATCACCGTCGCCGATGGCACCATCAGCTCCATCTCATTGCTGCAAAACTCCGGCAGTGGCTATGCGCCGGTTACTTTGCCCGCCAACAACGGCGTTGTGACTGGGCAGCAAATCTACACGCTCAACCTTGCAGCAGGCAGTTATTTATTCATGATGACCGCTACCGATGCCTATGGTAAAGTCCATTCGTCCACGCCAGTGCTCGTCAACGTCAACAGCAGCAGCTTGTTGGGCCAGACAAATGGTGTCGAAGTCACCCCCGCAGGCACGCCGCAGCTATTCGGCTGGGCCTGCAAAAGTGGCGTCAGCACCGCGCTTAGCTATCAGGTCTACATTAACGAGCCCACCGCTGCGCTCGGCGGCACCTTGCTCACCTCCGCGACTTATACCGCCAACGTCAGCGGCCAGCCCGACGACGCCACCGTGCAAGGAAAATGCGGCGTCACAGGGAGCAGCCATGACTTCACGCTGGACCTCAGCAGCTACACCAGCCAATACGGTGGCGCGCCCTTCTATGTGCATGCGTGGGACAGCAGCGGCGACAGCGTCGTCTTGCCGTGCAGCGCCAACAACTGCGTTATTCCCGGCAGCCTGCGCATCGGCCTCTCCAGCCCGTCGCCGACCAATACCGACGAATACAGCGCGCCTGCGACGATCTTCATGCGCGCGGCCTTGAGTGGCGGCAGCACGACCGGCGCCGACGTTTCCTTCATCCTGCATAGCGCCAGTATCCCCAATCAACCTGTCGGAGCCACCCCTGACACCACGCCGGGAACCTATTACGCATCCCTGCACGGGATGGTCGCCGGCACCTATACGGTGACTGCAATGGTGCAGCAAAACGGCGCGAATTTGTATTCGAGCGAGAATGTCGTCACCGTGGTGCCGAGCGCCGGCTATTCGATCACCCTCAACGCGCCCAGCGCGACCACCATCAGCGCCGGCGGTAGCGTGACGTTCAGCGCCAATGCGCCGGTGGTCGAAGGCGCCATCGTGCAGTTCTACGCCAATGGCAACTTGATCAACGACGCCGTCAATGGCGCTGCGACCGGCAGCAATGGCGTATGGAGCTATACATGGAATAAGGTTCCTGCCGGCGTCTATAGCGTCACCGCGCACCTGGTCAGCCCCGATGGCGTAAATCTCGGTCAATCGTCTGCCCAAACCGTGACGGCGACCGGCACTGCTGCTGGCTTGGCACCGATGACGCAAAGCTTTGCGTCGGTACAGCCTGCGCCGCCTGCGAATCTGTTGGCGAATCCTGATGCCGGTACCTTGCTGGGTAGCTTGGGTGTTGACCAGAATGGCGCGGCGACGTATAGCATTCCGATTGCGGTGCCGCCGGGGACCAATGGGATGGCTCCGCAGTTGGCGTTGAATTACAGTAGTTTGGCGGGGAATGGGATTGCGGGGTATGGGTGGTCGTTGTCGGTTGGTTCCAGCGCGAGGATACACCGCTGCGTCAGGACGATTGCGCAAGATACCTACGCCGGGCCAATCAACCTCAATAGCTCGGATGCGCTTTGCCTCGACGGCAACCGATTGTTGTTGGTTTCCGGCACTTATGGCCAAGTCAACGCGATTTATCGCACTGAACTCGACAACTTCGCCCGCATCACCCAGATATCGGGATTGAACGGGCAACCCGCGTTTACCGTCGAAACCAAAGCGGGCCAAACCATGTATTTTGGTTACTACCCCGCTACCAGCGCAGGCGATAGCACTGTGCAAGCAATTGGCAAAGTCAGCCAAAGCGGCACGCCTGTGGTCGGCGCTCCTCCACTGTATTGGGATTTGGCAGCCACAATGGATCGCAGCGGCAACAGTATTCAATACCATTACAATGTGCAAGACAGCGTCACTGGTGAGCACTTGCTCTCCAGCATTAGTTACGGAACCTCGACAAATCAATACAACAATGTGACCTTCGGATACGAATGCCGCAATGGCATGCCCGCCAGTTCCAATTGCGCGGGGATGACGACTGCAGTCGGCGATGCTGACATCGAGTACCTGGCTGGCGCGCGTATCGACATGAGACACCGCCTGAAGACAATCAGTACCTATACCGATATCAGCGGAGGCGTCCCAATTCAAACGACGACTTTAACCTATCAGACCAGCAAAATTAGCCAGCGAAGCTTGCTGATCCTAGCGCAGGTATGCATCGGGTCTGCGGGCACTTCTTGTTTGTCGCCAACCACGTTTGATTGGGGTGGATTCAATACTAACAGCATCGACAATTTTAACAGCAACAATACGTTTGCCACCCAAGGATTGATGCCCAGTGGCCCCCCACAAGATTGGGGAAATTTCCCTGCCCAGCCGGGGCAAAATGGAGTACCAAGTAATCCGGGAATCGATTACCAGCAAGTGATTGGATCAATGATCACTGGTGATTTTCTCGGCGATGGCAAGCAGCGGATTCTGACTGCAGAACCTGGGGTTGGCTGGCATATTTATACGGTTAATGCGACCGGCTCGGATTTTGAACATACAGATCTGCCGTATTCAAGCTATCCGAACTTGCCGACCCAACTGAGTTTTGGTGCCCCAAATGCCGCAGGCACCTATCCGTCATTGCCAACGATGTCTGTAACACAGGGGCCGATTTTGGTCGGTGATTTTGATGGCGACGGCAGAGACGACATCGCCTTTATCGATATTCCTTATACCAATTCCACAACGGGTGTTAATTACAGCGGTAATTTCAATTGGAACGTATGTTTGTCCAGGATGACATCTACTGGCAACGGTTTCGATTGCAAGTCTTTTCCACTCGACGCGAATATGTACCATGGAATAGATCAGCTAGGAACCGGCGGACTGACGCCAGCGCAGATTCAATATAATGTCCAGAACGGGTTGCGGATTATCACGAGCCCTTCCGGCGCACGCTCGATGATCGCCTTTGCAGGGGCCGCGTTTGTCAATACCGCTGATAACGTTTACCCATCGGAAGAATACTGCGGCTTTGTCGCCCCCACAGTTCCCGCTACAGACAATTGGAGCTGGACATGCAACGTCGCTCATGGCTTAGATGGACCTTTCCTGCAATCGGGAAGTACCTATTTCGGAGATTTTCTGAGTATCGGAGTATCCGCAGCGTTCTCCCAAGACGACCAAGGCGGCGCTACTGCCAGCAATACCGTCGGAACTAACTCGGAATTAATAGTGACTCTCCTCAGTAGTCCCTCGGTGACGTTTGTCGCTGGAACGTCAACATTGTCGCCGACTTATACGAATGCGACTAACCAGTTTGTATGGAGCACAACCAACGTTAATCAAGTTATATCGCGCTACTTTGTGAGGGAATCACATGGTGTGGAGGCGGGAGGAACACCCGTAGGCGACCTAAATGGCGACGGTTATGACGACTACTTGATGACATTTGAAGGGCATGCGGAAATCTGCTATTCCAATGGCATCGATGGTTTCTTATGCCGGTTGATGGAGGACCTTACGCCGGCAAATTGGCAAGTTCCAACGGCGCTTGGCGCGGTGCCGGGTCCAGGGAAGGTAGCGATGGCTGGCGCGATTTCTAATGAGTTCATGCTGAAACCACTTCCGACTGGAACTGCGGTTACTGCATCGCTTGGATTGACGCTCACACCAGATAGCAATGGCTTGGTCGATGTATTCAGTTTAATGTCAATCGGACATTTCGATGATGTGAATGTTATCGAAGCGCTTTACCGACGAGGAGACGGTAATGGCGCGGGAGGCAATCAATATCTGGTATGCGCGTTACGCGACGGGCTCAAGAATTGCACACCATGGAGCGGGCCGAATCTTCGTCCTTATGCTATTGGCGCAGATCAATTCGGTGATGCGATTTGGGGCGTGACCTATAAAAAAGGAACAACGGTAAATTGGCCTTCGACGGGCACATTGATTGGGGATTTTCTTGGAATTGGGCGCCTCCAGATTTTATGGTACTGCAATGATCCGACTCAACCGGAAGGCAAAGGTTGGCAGCTCTACGCACCAAACACGACCGGCCAAGTCGATCGCTTGGTACAAGTGGTAAACGGGATGGGCAATACTGCGTCTGTGGAGTACCAACCAATGTCGAACTCTTCGGTGTATACACCGAGCGGAGTGGCGACTTATCCGCTGCAAAATGTGAAACCGGTTGGACGCATGTTGGTTAGTGCCCTTCATCAAGACGGTGGCGCTAGTGGTGTGCAAACGACTAGCTATCGCTACCAGGGTTTGACGACTGACGTAACGGGTCGAGGCGAACAAGGTTTCCAACAAATCGCCACCGTTAATCCGCAAGGCACGACGCTGACTACGCAATATGCGCAAGGATTCCCCTACACCGGCATGGAACTGGGGCGCACGATGACATCCAGTACTGGCGTCATGTTGGAGCAAACCGTCAGTGCTCTGGCGACCGTCAACAATACGATAAGTGGCGGCGGCTTTACGACAAGCACGGGCGCCTATCCGTATGTTCCGATTCTCGGCAATAACACGGCGATATACCCCTACGTTCAAAACAGCAAGCAAAAAGGTCATCAGGATCTCAATGACACACCCTTGCCTTTGACGATGACTCAAATAGGAAATTCCACCACGCCGGGTATAGACAGCTACGGAAACGTGACGCTTTCTACAACGACTACGCAAGACCAGGCCAACCCAAGCAATATATTCAGTACGACGGTTGTAAATACCTATACTTATCTTGGCGCACCGTGGACCAATTCGATATATTTAATCAACGAATTGACGCAATCTGGCGTCACAAAAGCGGCACCAGGTCTAAATGGAACCGTGAATACGATTACGCATACGACTGCTTATGGCTATGATGGTAACGGCTTGCCGCAAACTGTCACGGCAGAACCTTACAACTCGGCGATCAATGTCGTAACAACGTGCAGTAGGGACGCCTTTGGCAACATCATCCAAATGCAGCAAAGCTGGCCGTCAACCGCCCTCGCTGCCGCTACGTTGCCAAGCGTCGCCGCCGCGATCGCTGCGGCGGAGCAATCGCCGCGAACGATATACACCGCACAATATGACGCAAATGGGCGCTTCCCGGTTAGAGTAGCTAATGCGCTCGGTAATGCCGCCACACCATCCGGTCAATACATGACATTCGGATACGACCCCGCCAGTGGCGCGACGAGCAGCCTGACAGATACCAACGGTTTGATCACGACTTGGTCGGTTGATGGCTTCGGACGCGTAACCAAGGAACTGGATGCGGATGGCACCGAAACAGACTATTACCGCAAGCAATGCAACGACGCTTGTGCATCAATCGAATACCCGATAGGCGCCGGCGGACAACCCGCGAATAGCTTGGAAACACCGGCGATGGTGATGATCGTCGATCACGTTCAAACAGGCGCGGTGAACGGCATCGCAGCCGGCACCCGTATTGCAATCCCATCTCTGGCGTTTGGCGATACAGCAGGCCACCTGTTACGCGACCAAACCTTCGGCTTCGACGGTACCGAAATCAATTCGGACTATTTCTACGACCAGTACGCGCGTTTGTACCAAGCGTATCAACCGACCTTTTTCGGCAATACCGCGCTATTGGCCATCGCTAAAACCTACGACGAATTGAACCGCGTCACTGGCGTGAGCAAGCTCAACGACACCGGTACAACGTCGACAACGATACAATACAACGTCGGCGGGCTGAACAAGATCGTCAAAAAAACCACCGGTACGACGAAGAGCAAAGTGTACGATGCTTTAGGGCAAATGAGACAAAGCATCGACGCGGCAGGAAACACAATTAGCTATGTGCGCGATGCATTTGGCAACCTGTTGACCACCATCGACCCCAATAACAACCAGATCAACATCACCTACGACAATCTGGGACGCAAGACCGATTTGATTGATCCCGACTTGGGATGGACGCATTACGTCATCGACCCGCGTGGCTTGGTATTGCAGCAAATCACGCCAAACGAGCGTGCCGCCAATAAGGTCACATCCAATCAATACGATGCACTTGATCGCTTGATAGCGCGTTATGAGCCCGATCTGGAAAGTCATTGGTCGTACGACACAGCGGCAAATTCCGCTGCCACTTGCGCCAGCACGTATAGTTGCGGCAAGATGGTCGAGGCATACACAGGTTCCAGCACGGCACCCGACTACGATCGCAAGCAGACCTTCTACAATACTGGGCTGTCAAAGGGCCTGCCAAAGACCACTACCTCCACGCTGTGGGACGGCAGCTACACAAATACAATCGCCTACGACCAGTGGGGTCGGGTCAGCAGCACGACTCAACAACGCGTGTCGTCTAGCAACACGATCGCCAAAACCTACGACATGCTATACAACGGCAACGGCTATTTGGCGCAAATTGTGCGCGATGCCAGTAGCACGGGCAGCACCGCCAGCCAAGTCCTGTGGCAAGCCAACCAGGCCGATGCATTGCTGCATACACTCAATGCCTCCCTGGGCAACGGCTTGCAGGTGGCGCGCAGCTATTTCCAGAACGGCGCCTTGCAAGAAGACGATCTTGACAGTGCGACAGTCGGCAACGCACCTGTCATGACGCAAAGTTATTTGTACGATGCTCGCGGCAACGTTAGTCAGCGCGCGCAGACCTGGGGCAACCAAACCCTAACGGAGGGCTTCACCAATGATGTGCTGGATCGCTTGACTTCGAGTTCGATCAACGGCGTGGCGCAACAGTACAACTATGATGCGACCGGATTAAGCAACTTGATCGGCAAGACGGGGGTCGGAACCGGCGTTGCCGGAAGCTACCATTATGCCGGGTCAAATACGTGTTCGGCGCAAGTCGGGCCGCACGCAGTCACCAGCATTGACGGAGTTGTGGGAAATTTCTGTTACGATACCGACGGCAATATGCTCTCCGACCCGTGGCGTAAGACTAGTTGGACCAGTTTCGACATGCCAAACACGATTAACACGCCAGCGAACATTGTTCTTGGGCAAGGCGGTAGCAGTTTCGTGTACGGCCCTGAGCATCAGCGCACCATCCAGTACCAAGGCAACACAACGATCGTTTATGCGGACGGCATGGAGTCCGACACTGTGAACGGAAGCACAACACTCAAGACCCACTGGCCGATGGGGTTGGGTGTAGAAATCGATACGATCGGTTCTGGCGGATCAACGGGGGCGAGCGCATTGTATTGGACGCATACAGATAGAGTCGACAGTGTGATCGGCATGACGGACATCAACGGCGTGCTGCAAGGCATGTCTTACGATGCGTGGGGTATGCGCCGCAACCTCAATGGCATGACCTTACCCACGACCGATAACAAGGGCTTTACCGGGCAAGAAATGCTGGATCAACTGAACCTAGTTCATATGAATGGTCGTGTATATGATCCTTACGTGGGGCGTTTTATTTCGGTCGATCCCTTAATTCAAGATCCGATGGCGAGCCAAAGTTTAAATCGGTATGCATATGTGTGGAATAATCCAACGAACGGAACTGATCCGACGGGGTTCGACGACGAGACCAAGACCGATGGTGGTGGCGGCGATGACTACGGTGGCGGTGACACGAGTTATTCAGGTGATCGCCAGATTCTCCCGACGGTGATAATTGTTGGGCGCCGAAAACCACCGAAGGGAACTGGAGATGACACTCCCGACCCTGAAGCTGGAGGGGGCACACTCCGAATACCGGCGACTTTAGCTGCCGTAGGCGCGACTTCTTGGAAAACTTTTGAGGCCGCTTCGGCTCAACGGTTGGTGAACAGCGGCTACACGGTTGCAAGGCATGTTCGCGTTACTTGGGAGGGTGCGAAGGGCGCATATTCCGTCATGGACGCTGTCGGAGTAAAAGATGCGAATATCGTGTTGTTGGAAGCAAAAGATGGCCTAACGAGCAAGCTGTCTTCGGCACAAAAGGCGCTTTTTGACGCGGCCTTTAAGTCCAAAGCTCTCATGATTGAGAATGCAGGAGTAGCGGAGCAGTTGTCATTGAAAGCGGGGCAGTCCCTAGCTGAACAAGGAACGGTATATGTAAGCGTCGATGCGAGCGTTTTGGGCGCACGTTCGTTGGGAGAGGTTGGACGTAGTGCAGCTCGTGCCGCACAAGGAGGCTTTCTCGATCCGGAATTATTAATCGGCGGTGTAGTGAGGGGTGCCTTGTGGACCTTCCTGCTACAATCCAATCAGTTAGGTGGGTGCAGTAACGGACGATGTTCAGACATGTATTATGGGCCGAACAAATAAAGAGTCGAATGCCTACAATTGTTTTTTGGGGGAGTAAATGGCAACGTTTAGGAGCGAAATTTTAGGTAACGATCTGCTAATCTCCGGTTTGAGGGCTAGGGGGTTCGTGCTAAGCGAATTTGACAGCGGGGATGAGAATCGTTGCTCGTTCATGCGGTTGGGCCACGCAGATATTCACGTTGTATTACTTATTTCGATATGGGACGACGGCTCTTTCAGATGTGCGTTAATAATTTCTTCAATGTTTGTTTCCAAAGTGTTTCACAGGTGCGGTCTATTTCTTGATCTATCAAATTTTCCCACAGAAAATAGGCCAGAAGGCGTTTTGACCGTTGAACTTCTCTGGCTAAAATGGAACGACAATCCAGAGATAGCGCAATCAGATGATAAATACAGCTTGAAAGGCCAAGACGGGGTGCGGCGCTTGCTGGAAGACTTGGACACCCTCGGACAAGCGTTCATCTCCAGCGTGGCGACCCCGCAGCAGCTTGCCGATTTCCTCTTGAAGCTGGACGAATACCCTGCGCGAATCAAATGGGGCGGCAAGCCTGGATCGGCAGACCCCTTTATCTTCGCCGCAATTCTTTATATCGAAGCCGGAGAAAAGGTGAAAGCGCGTGCCGCGCTGGCGCGGGGGCTACGTGAATACGACTTTCCCGAACCGCGATTGCACTGGCAGACGTGTCGGCAGAATGATTTTAAGAAGCGCCGGGAACTACTATTGACCGAAATTGGCGCAGAATAAATCAAGGATTGCAATCAATAGGGCGTGCCCTGGTCGGTCATCAAGAGAAAATCGAAAGTAAAAGGCGTGACCTAACCAAATATTTTCTGGTCAGAGAAATTTGAAGAAATTAGCCTTTGCGAAAGCAAGGCTACCAACGAATGGAAGTTAAACGAAACATGCCAACGCAATGGCTACCCCAATGCCGATTCTATTTCCGGCACCTATTGGAAACGCAGCCCCTCGCATTCTCCGCGTTGCTGGCAGCGTGTACCCTATGCATTGGTACCCTAGCCCTGTACGCCCAACAATCGCACAGCGCAGACACAGCCCAAACCGAATGGCGCACCCTGAACCAACACGCCAAGGACCCAAGCCGCACAGGCGCACAAACCGGCGACGCCAAACCAGACCTACCCGCCTTCAACAACACCGCCCTGGTCGAAGCCCTGAACGGCGCAGCCGAAGAAACCAAGCTATCGCTCGACGAAATCTCCTTCCTGCTAGACGACAACGCCAGCCAACCCTACCTGCGCTACCGCGCCACACTCACGGTATCGTCCGGCTACCCGATCATCCGCCGCTTCCTCGATCAAGTGCAAACCAAGCAACCCGAAGTATCGCTTGACGCGATCACCTGCACGCGCGACGATATCGCCACAGTCGAACTGACCTGCGATCTAGCCCTGTCCGCGTTTTACCGCAAAGAAGCGCATGGCTGAAAGCAAGGGTAAGAGCGCGCGCCTGCGCTGGGCAATCTTGTTGACGGCCACTGCAGCCACCGCAGCAGCCAGCTTTTACCCGACCCCCGACAACTCGCTGGCGACCCCGACACGCCCCGGCAAGCGCGCAGCGCAACCGACCTCGGCAGCAGAGGCCGCCACCGCAATGCCCCCCGCGCAAGCAAGCGACGCCCCCGAAACAGCAGACCCGTTTGCCCCGCGCGGCTGGCAACCGCCGCCACCGCCGCCCCCAGCACCAGTCAAAGCGCCGACGCTAGCCGCAGCACCGGCAACGCCCCCCGCCCCAGCCGGCCCGCCGCCCTTGCCATTCAAATTCATGGGCGCCATGAACGACGACGGCGCACAAGTGATCTATCTCAGCCGAGGCGACCAAGCCTTCGTCGCCCGCAGCGGCGAAACGCTCGACAGCGCCTACAAGGTCTTGACCGTCGACAACCAGCACGTCGAATTCGAACACCTGCCCACCGGCGAAAAGCAAACGCTCACCATCCCAGCAACGGACAATTGATTTTATGCAGGCCGCAACCCTCTCCCGCGTCATCCACACCGGCATCATACTGTTAGCAGCGCTCGCGCTAGCCGGTTGCGCCGCCAACCTGCACCATCGCAGCGGCATGGCGGACATGGAAAAGGGCGCCTACGTAGACGGCGTCAAAGAACTGGAACTGGCCTCGCAATTAGCGCCTGACGACATGATGTACCGGCAAGACCTGCTAGCCAACCGAGAAAAAGCCATCCAGCGCCTGCAAGACAAGGCAGCAAGCGCATTAGCCGAAGGCAAGAACCCCGAAGCCGAACAAAGCTTCCAAGCCATCCTCAGAATCGAACCCGACAACGCCCGCGCCCGCGCCGGCCTGGAAGCGCTCGTGCGCACCACCCGCGCCGCCGAAGATGCCGCCCAAGCGCGCGAAGCGCTCAAGCGCAGCGACATCCCCACCGCCCAGCAATGGATTGCCAGGGCGCTCGAACGCGCCCCCGACCAAGCCGAAGCGCTCGCCGTAAAACGCGATATCGAGGCAATCCAAGCCAAGGAATTGATTACCGTCCCCAACCTCGGCAACGTCTACAAAAAGCCGATCAACCTCGAATTCCGCGACGCCAGCCTCAAAATGGTGTTCGAAGCATTGTCGCGCACCACCAGCATCAACTTCATCTTCGACCACGACGTCAAAAGCGACCAGCACACCACCGTATTCTTGAAGCAAACCTCGCTCGAAGACGCGATCGACGTGATCCTGACCACCAATCAACTCAACAAAAAAATCCTCAACAACAGCAGCGTATTGATTTACCCGAACACCGCCGCCAAGACCAAGGAATATCAAGACCTGATCGTCAAAGCCTTCTACATCGCCAACGGCGACGTCAAGCAAACCGCGACCATGTTGAAGACGGTGCTCAAGATCAAGGAATCCTACGTCGACGAAAAAACCAACATGCTGGTGCTGCGAGAAAACCCCGACACCATCGCCCTGGCAGAAAAATTGATCGCACTGCAAGACGTCGACGAGCCGGAAGTGATGTTAGACGTAGAAGTGCTGGAAGTCACCCGCACCCGCACGCAAGACTTGGGCATCCAGTTGCCGACCCAGATCACGGTCGCGCCGCTATCCTCGTTGACCACCACCAGCAGCACCAGCGGAACCACGTCGACGGGAACCGGAACGCAGACCATGTCGTTGAGCGATCTCCGGCACCTCAATTCAAGCATGCTGGGCACGACCGTGCCGAGCGCCACCCTGAATTTCCAAAAGGTCGACAGCGACGTCAACCTGCTGGCCAATCCGCGCATCCGCGTGCGCGACAAAGAAAAGGCCAAAATCCTGATCGGCGACAAGGTGCCGGTCGTGACCACCACCACCACCGCCACCGGCTTCGTCGGAGAAAACATCCAATACATCGATGTCGGCATCAAGCTCGATGTCGAACCGGAAATCCGCCTGCACGACGAAGTCGGCTTGAAACTGGCGCTGGAAGTCAGTTCCATCGATTCCACCATCACCACCAGCAACGGCTCGCACGCCTACCAGATCGGCACGCGCAATTTCAACAGCGTATTGCGCCTGAAAGATGGCGAAACGCAAATTCTCGGCGGCTTGATCAGCAAAACCGATAGCTCGAATGCAAATAAATTTCCGATCCTGGGAGAAATCCCCTTGCTCGGGCGCTTGTTCTCGAATCAAAACGACGATCTCGGCAAGACCGAAATCGTGATGTCGATCACCCCGCATTTGATCCGCAACATTCGACGCCTGGACCCGGCCTCGGAAACCTTCTGGTCCGGCACCGAGGATGCGCTGCGCACCAAGCCCTTGCAGCTGCGCAATATGGACGGCGTCGCGGCGCAAGCGACGGCGGCAAGCAAGAAAGCGCCAGCGCCGGTCGGGCAAGCCGCCGCTCCCGGCACCCAGCTTCCACCGAGCGCCAATGGCAGCGTACCGGTCGCCGCGCCGGCAGCGCAGCAAGGCAACCTGAAACTGCAATGGAAAGGCCCGACGCAAGCCAAAGTAGGGCAGCCGATCACGCTGGAACTCGACATGGACAGCGTCGAGCCGTTAAAGACAGTGCCCTTGCAACTGGCCTACGTCCCGTCGCAGTTCGAAGTGATCGACGTGAAGGCCGGGGACTTCTTCAACAAAGGCGGCAAGGCGATCTTCAACCGCGTCATCGACAAGCAGAGCGGCCGGATCACGGTCGGCAGCGGCACCGACAACCCGACCGGCGTCAAAGGCGCAGGCAGTCTGTTGACCATCGAACTCAAGCCGCTGGCCGAAGCGCCCGAGGCCAGCATCAGCCTGATCGGCTTGACGCCGATCGGCGGCGCGCAGGCGCCTTCCCGGATCGCGCTGCCGCTGGCGCACAAGCTTGAGGTCGTGCCTTGAGCGCAGCATGCCATCCCCGCTTGCGCCGCGACGCCGGTTTCTCGATCGTCGAACTGGTGGTGTCGGTCGCCATACTCGGCGTGCTGGCATCGGTGGCCATGCCGGTCATCGAAACCTCGATCACGCGCGAGAAGGAATATCAATTGCGCATTGCCTTGCGCGACATTCGCAATGCAATCGATGCCTACAAGCAGGCGACGGCCAGCGGCGTGATTTCGCTCGGGCAAGTGCCGAGCGGCTATCCGCCCAGCCTGACCGAACTTTCCGGCGGGGTGCCGACCGTCGCAACCCCGGTCCAACAGCTGTATTTCCTGCGCAGCATCCCGCGCGATCCGTTTTACCCGGACCAAACCACCCCGGCCTTGGCTACCTGGGGCTTGCGCAGCTACGAGTCGCCGCCTGACAGTCCGGCCCCCGGGACCGATGTGTTCGACGTGTACTCGACCTCGACCCAAGTCGGGTTGAACGGCGTCCCTTACAGCCAATGGTGACATGGTGACGGTGACTATGGTGACACTACGCGCGCGCGGATTCTCCTTGATCGAATTGATCGTCGCCTTGGCGATCCTGGCGACCATTCTGTCGATCGCGGTGCCGCGTTACTTCAGCAATATCGAAACCGCGCAAGAGAACGTCTTGCGCGAAGACTTGTATATCATGCGCAGCGCGATCGACCATTATTTCTCCGATCAAAGCGTGTATCCGAATGAATTGGCCGACCTGGTGACCAAGAACTACTTGCGCGCGGTGCCGACCGACCCGTTCACGCAGAGTTCCAATAGCTGGGTCGTCGTCGCCCCAAGCAACCCCAGCCTGGGCGCGGTGTACGACATCCATAGCGGCTCGCCGAATATGGCCAAGAACGGCACCTGGCTGGCATCATGGTAAGCAGCATGCGAAACGCCCGCCGACAACAGGGCTTCACCTACCTGATCGCGCTATTCATGGTGGCGACGCTGTCGATCGTCACCTTGCGCGCGTTGGAAAACTCGTTGACCAAGGATCGCCGCGCCAAGGAAGCCGAACTGTTGTTTGTCGGCCAGGCCTACCAGCAAGCGATCATGAACTACTACCAGAATTCGCCCGGCTCCTCGAAAACCTACCCGCAGAACTTGGAGGCGCTGTTAGAGGACAAGCGAACCTCGACCTTGCAGCGGCAATTGCGCCGTCTGTACTTCGATCCGATAACCGCCAGCCAGGATTGGGGCATCCTGAAAGATTCAGATGGCAAAGTCATGGGCGTTTATTCAATGTCGACGCAAAAGCCGATTAAAGTAAATGGTTTTCCGGACGCTTTGTGTAGCTTTAACGGTGCAACGACTTATCAGTCCTGGCAATTTGTTTATCCGCCGAATGCATGTAGCCAGAGTCTGCAAAATCAACAGAATTAGTGGTGACAATTAAAAAGGAGCAATGAAAATGAAAATCAAACAGCGCGGTTTTACCCTGCTTGAACTGCTGGTGGTGTTATTGATCATCGGCATGCTGGTCGCCTACGTCGGGCCGAAGTATTTCGGCGAAGTCGGCAAGTCGCAACGCCAGGTCGCCGCAGCGCAAATCGAGGGCATCGGCCAGGCGCTCGATCAATTCCGCGTCGACACCAATCATTACCCGACCATGACCGAAGGGCTGGCCGCGCTGTATTCGGCGCCGGGCACGTCCAGCGAGCCAAACTGGAACGGCCCTTACCTGAAAAAACCGGTCCCCCCCGATCCGTGGGGCAATGCCTACGTGTATACGATTCCGAGCGCCACACAGGGCAAGGACTACGACCTGATTTCCTATGGATCGGACGGTCAGGCAGGCGGCACCGGCGACGCCGCCGACATCACCAATTAAACGCCCACAGGTAGCCAAGCGATGCGTTTCCGCGCCAAGGTACTGACTGCCGGCATGGCAGTCGAACTGATCGACATCGATGCGGTGAGCACCGATGAGGCGCGCCGCTTTGTCGAAGCGAGCGGCGCGAAGCTGCTCGATTTGCACGAATTGCGCAATGCCTGGCTGCGCCAATCGGGCGGCAAGTCGTTCAACCTGGCGGTCTTCAACCAGCAGTTGCACTCCTTGCTGGACGCCGGCCAGCCGGTGGTCGACGCCATCGACATCCTCGGGCACAACGATCGCGGCGGCCGCAATCGCGCGATTTACGACACGCTGCTCAAAGGGCTGAAGGACGGCAAGCAATTGTCGGAATCGATGGCCAGCTTGCCGTCGATCTTTTCTCCGCTGTATGTGGCGATGGTGCGCGCCAGCGAAACCACCGGCACCGTGCGCGCATCGATCCAGCGTTTCATGCAATACCAACGGCAAGTCGATGAAATTCGCGGAAAACTGGTCTCGGCAGCGATCTACCCCGCCATTCTACTGTCCGTCAGTTTTATCGTCATCGCCTTCCTGATGATGTACGTGGTGCCGCGTTTTAGCATCGTGTTCGACGATGTGGCGATCCACAACCATGCGCAGCCCGGTTTCATCCAGATCTGGGGAGGCTTCGTCATGCACCATACCGCACTGGCCTGGTCCGGCTTCCTGAGTTGCGTCGCCGTCATCTTGTCGGTGGCGCTGCATCCGCGCACGCGCGCCGTGCTGTTTCGCAAAGTGCTCGCCGCCCCGTATATCGGCGAAAAGGTCTGGATCCTGCAAATGGCGCGCATGTATCGCACGCTGGGCATGCTGCTCCGCAGCGGCGTAAGCGTCCTGGCCGCCATGAAAATGACCGCCGGCTCACTGCCGCTAGGTATGCAAAGCGATATCCAGAGCGCCACCCAGTCGGTTGCCGAAGGCAAGCCGATGTCGGTCGTGATGGCGGAATGCGGCTTGAGCACCGAAGTCGCGCAGCGCTTGCTGGTGGCCGGGGAATCTTCCGGCAACCTGGACGACATGATGGAAAGGATCGCCGATTTTTACGACCAGGAAATGGCGACCTGGATCGATACCGCCGGACGCTTGATCGAACCGGCCTTGATGGTCGGCATCGGGCTGGTGATCGGCACTATCGTCTTGATGCTGTATTCCCCTATATTCGATTTGGCCAATGCCGTCTAATTCAATCACATTCCCATGTTGACGCTTCAAGACATAGCCGACGCCCGTAAAGCCGCCGAGCCGCCCGAGCAATGGCTGAACCTGCTGGCCGATCGGTTCGCTCAACCACGCGAACAGCTGTTGGCCGCCAGCGCGGAGCTGATCGGCTATCCGCTGCTCGATACCAGCGACGGCTGGAACCTGGAACCGGCGTTCGACCACGTCTCCTACGCCGACATGGTGGAGCGCCTGGTTGTCGTCGGCTTCAACCAAACACAACAGCTGTGCGCCGTCATCGGTATTCCGCTGGAGCGCGAGCTGGGCGCTTGGCTCGCCAAATTGCCGTTGCCGCTGCACGAAATCTATTTCGCCGACCCGCAAGTCATACAAAGCAAGCTGGATCAGCACGAATCCGCATTTAGCGCGGTGGCCGATGCGGTGGGTCTGGACGGCCAAATCGGCGAACTGACGCGCGACGCCAGTGCCGACTTGACCTTGACCTCGATTCAGGGCGAAGCCAGCCCGGCGGTGCGTTTGATCAACTCGACCGTATTCGATGCGTTGCGCTTCGAAGCCAGCGATATCCACCTGGAATCGCTGCCGCAAGGGCTGGTGATTAAATTCCGCATCGACGGCGTGCTCAATCGGATTGCCAGCGTCAACAATCCAGCCTTGTCCGAGCAGGCGATCGCGCGCATCAAGGTATTGGCCGAGCTCGACATTGCCGAAAAGCGGATACCGCAAGACGGCCGTTTCCGCGTCGCCGCCAAGGGCCGCGATATCGACATTCGCGTCTCGATCATGCCCAGCATCCACGGCGAAGATGCGGTTCTGCGCATTCTGGACAAACAGGCATTGATTGATAGCGTGCAACGCCTGACGCTCGATTCGTTAGGCTTCGACAAGGAAACCATCCGCTTGTTGCGCCGCCTGGCCGCCGAACCGTACGGCATGATGCTGGTAACCGGCCCCACAGGTTCCGGCAAGACCACCACGCTGTATGCCGCCTTGACCGAAATCAACCACGGCGAAGACAAGTTCATCACCATCGAAGACCCGGTCGAATACCAGTTGCCCGGCGTGCTGCAAATCCCCGTGAATGAAAAGAAGGGACTGACCTTCGCGGTCGGTCTGCGCTCGATCCTGCGGCATGACCCCGACAAGATCCTGGTCGGCGAAATCCGCGACCCGGAAACCGCGCAGATCGCGGTGCAGTCGGCGTTGACTGGCCACATGGTGTTCACCTCGGTGCATGCCAACAACACCTTCGACGTGATCGGCCGCTTCATGCATATGGGCGTCGACCCCTACAATTTTGTGTCGTCGCTGACCGGCGTCGTCGCGCAGCGGCTGTTGCGCCAGAATTGCGCGAACTGCAACGAACCGGTCGAAATCGACGCGGCCTTGCTGGCCGAATCGGGCATCAAGGACCCGGAAAATTATCGCTTTCATGCGGGGCGCGGTTGCCCGCAATGCCGCAACACCGGCTACAAGGGACGCCGCGCAGTTGCCGAAGTCTTGCGCCTGACCGACGAAATCCGTGAAATGATCATTGGCCGCGCATCGATCCGCGCGCTCAAGGAGCAGGCGCGCAAGGAAGGAACGCGATTCCTGCGGGACGTGGCGCTGGAACTGGTCAAAGAAGGTCACACAACCTTACAGGAGGTCAATCGTGTCACCTTTGTGGCCTGAAACCATTTACGTTGGCCTGTTCCCCGGGCATTGCCGGCTGCAGCGCGGTCGCAAATCCGCTCTGCAGACGTTTCCTACACCGCCGACAACCAACGCCGCTGCCGCCGCATTATTGCATGCCTTGGAAAAGATGTTGGACGAGCAGACGCGTCCGGTGCGCAAGGGAAGCCGGCTGATCGTGACCGTCACGGACGACATTGCCGCCATCGCGACGATGCCGTGGCAAGAGGCGTTGCGCCAGCCCGCCGAGATCGACAGCTATGCCAACATCTGTTTCGAGAAACTCGGCATGAGCATCGACGACGATTGGGTGATGCGGGCCGAATTCCGCCAATACGGCGGCATGGGGCTGGCTTACGCATTGCCGCGCCCGTGGCTGGAAGCGTTGATTGCCGTCGTCCAAGCCCGAGGTTTGCGCTTGACTGCGGTGCTGCCGCTTTCTGCGGCGGCTTATTGCCGGCAGCGCTTCAAGAACAAGACTGGCTCGACGCTGTTGCTGCTGGAGGAAGCGAATCGGATCGGCGCCATGATCTACGGCAAGGCAGGGCTGCTTGGGCACGATGTCGAACCTTACACCAGATCGCTGGACGACACGCGCTTGCGCTTATTGCGCCGGATCGGCAGCGGTTATACGGATATTGCAGGCGTGGTGTGCTGGTCGACCGATGCATCGCAGCTGACGCCGCCGAGCGAAATGATTTCCGCCTGTTTCCCGGAAGTCCAGGCCGTTCAATTGAAGCATGACGCCTGGAATTAAATCATGGACGATTTGAAACGTTATCTACGCCCGCAGCCCAAATCCACGTCATGGCTGTTGCTGGGCGCTGCCGTTGGGTTGGCGGCAACCGCCTGGTTGGGCTTTTTAGCACTGCAACAATATCGGATTGTCGAGCGGGCGGCGGCGCGCAACGATAAACTGGCGGCAATACAAAATGCTTCCAAGACGCCGCCCCCAGGCCGCGCAGAACAGGAAAACCTGAAACGATGGACGCAGTTGAGGATGGAGCGCGATTTCCCGTGGGCGTCGCTGTTTCAGGCGGTCGAGAAAGTGACCGGTCACGATATCGAGTTGCTGGAGTTCAAGCCCGACAAGCTCAATCGTACCATTGCATTGGGTGGTGAGGCGAAAGATCGTAAGGCTTTGGTTGCCTACCTCGCTGCACTGTCCACGCAACGTGCTTTGAAAAACGTCTATCTGGTCCATCAACAGAGCGTCGAGCGTGGGGCGTTGGAGACCGTGGCTTTTGAGATTCGGGCGACGTTGGGACAATAATGGGCTGCAATTACACTTTCTCTGTTCTTTTACTGCACCACTGCGCCCACATGTCTCGTAGCGCCGCTGCAAAATGAGCTGCAAATCGTGGCGCGTCAAATAGCGGGGAGGCTAGCACTCTTTGCCGCAGGCTGTCGCGCAATGCGGCCAAGCCTTGCAAGTCGCTGGCATGCATGACTGCACGAGCGACATAGTCGTCGAAGTTTGTGGCGATCCAGTCGGGAAGTCCGGCATTTTGCATGACGCTTTCTCCTACGTGCGTCATGAAATGATTATTCACTAGCGTGAGCACCGGTACACCCATCCAAAGCGCTTCGACAGTGATGGTTCCCCCTGGAATGGGAAAAGGGTCCAACGCGATGTCTATGCGCTGGTATGTCGCGAGGTGTTCAACTCGCGATGTTTGCCCTTCAAGTATCAGGCGATTCGACTCAATTCCATGCGAAGCAAATCGCTCAATCGTGCGTTGTCGCACATCGGGCATATCGATTTGCTTGGCTTTTAGCAATAGACGGCTTTCGGGAACTGCATGCAACACTTTGGCGCGCAGCGCTACCACCGCATCGGTCATTTTTATTAACTCGTTGAGACAACCGAAAGTGAGTTGCCCATTGACAGATGCTGGAAGCCGATTAACCTGCAAATCCATGTCGGGTGGGGTGAAGCAGAGCGTGGTCTCCGGCAGGCGATAGATTTTTTCAGTGAAATAGACCTCGTCGGCTTGCGATGGAATCCAGGGGTCGGTAATCCGATAATCGATCGCGTCAAGGCCGGTGGTCGGGAAATAGCCAAGCCAACCTGCCTGCACAGGCGCCGGTTTCCATGCAAACATCGGCAAACGATTATGAAGGGTATGCCCGGAAAGATCGATCAAGATATCGATCCGGTCATCTCGAATCAATTGCGCCAGATTTTCGTCGGACATCTCGCCCACAAAATGCCAGTCGCAACAGCAAGCCTTTAACCGTTCGGTTACGGCATCGCTGCGGGAACGATTGTAGTAGGCAATGAATTCGTGCCGTCCGGCGCCAATTTTCGTCAGTGAAACCAAGACGCTTTCCAGAAAGTGGCTTATTTGGTTTGCGAAAAAATCCCCAGAAACCAAACCTATGCGCAGGAGGCGATCGGTTTGCGGTGTATTTGCCCAATGCGTATGTGGTTGTGCTCGTTGCGCCACCAGATCGCCGAAACGTTTGGCCTCGGGTAGCATCTCCATTGCAGTCATGCCGGAAATAAAATTCGCAATCTGTAGATTGCTGTGTGCCTTGGCATAGTTTGGCTTAAGTTGAATCACTCGCCGCAGGCTAGCTACAGCGCCATCTAGTTGTCCATAGTCCCGCAACGCCTTGCCCAAATTGTTGTGCGCTTCGGAATATTCTGGATCGAGTTCAATCGCCTTTTGGTAGCTTGCGATCGCTTCGTCGAGACGGCCGATTTCTTGCAGTGCATTGCCCAAGTTGTAATAACCCTCGGGGAAGGCAGGTCTAAGTTCAATCGTCCTCCTATAGCTCGGCACCGCATCTTTGGCATGTCCGAGGGCCAGCAACGCATTGCCCAGATTGGTGTGTGCATCGGCATAATTCGAATTCAGCGCAATCGTTCGTCGGTAGCTCAACACGGCATCGGCAAGTAGGCCGTCTTTTTGGAGCGCGTTGCCGAGATTGTAGTGCGCATCGACAAAATCTGGCTTAATTTTCAGTGCTCGCCGGTAGCTATTCACTGCGTCTTTGCTTTGGCCATGGGCAAGCAACGCGTTTCCCAGATTGCTAAGAGTTTCAGCGTCTTTAGGTAAAAGTGTGGCAGCCCGTTGCAATGCGTATATCGCGTCTTTACGTTGCTTCAATAACGCTGTGCCGAGAGCTTTCCATGCGACCCCGGAGTGCGGATGCCGTTCGACCAGGATGCGCGCAGCGTCCTCCATTTCGGCAAAACGTCCTGCGCTAAACAAGATAACAAGCCGCTGCATTTCGGCAGGGGGCGCCTCCTTTGCGCGCCCGGATGTAGTTAGTAATGCTGCCTTGATTTTTTTTTGCAGGACGCGCACCGCATCGGACTCTAATCCGCGCTTCACCGCGTCCGCGAGTATATTTAGCGCATCGGTGTGTCGACCCGTCGCCAAAAGCGCTTCCGCATAAGACAATGCATAGCGTTCGTGAAGGGGATTGCTCAAGAAGGCTGCCTTCAAAAGCGGCAGCCCGGCAGTATGTCGCCCCACCTGCGCTGCTATTACACCCAAATTATGGCTGGCGTCCGGATGGCCGGATTGCACTTGCAGGATGGCGCGGTATAGTCGTTCCGCCTCTTGAAAACGCCCTGCTTTATGATGAGCAATGGCTTGTTGCAGTACGTCGTCGATAGGCAAAGATTGGGGCGCCATAATAGTCGTGGGAACGTGGGGAATGACCCCTGTTGAAGCAATATAGTGTGTGGGTGCGACGTGGCCTGCACATCTCGGCTCAAATATAAGTCGGACATTGTATAGGAAAGTCGATTAATTCAAAACTCGGATTTTTCGCACTTGGCGCCTTTGTCCTGTTGGATAAAACGATCAATACTTATCGACAAGATTTCGGAATGGACCGATTGATCACCGCCGTTGCGCTCAAACCTGCAAATACCATTTTGAAATCGAGAAATTTCAAGAAGTCGTCCTGCCGAAGGCTGCAATGCCTGCGCCGCTCATCTCGCCGCATTACAACGCGAGTGTCATCAAAGACAAGGAATAAAGGAGGAAATTATGCCAACATTAACCGTTTATGAGGCCCCTCCGGGCACACCAGAGTACAACCCCGCAATCGGAAAGACTACCCCGGCATTTGCCGGGCATATGTATTTTACGATTTCAGACGGTGACACTTCTCTGAGTTATGGATTTGCGCCAGCACAAGCGTACGCGAATAAGCTTCCTCCTTTCGCGCCCGGCCAAGTTTATGGGAGTGATCTGGAAAATTACAAGACTTTCGGCTGCATCTTGGAAGCGGCCCTAGCGGGTGACGTCATACACCAGTATCATCTGGAAGCCGGGATCGCCGTTTTCCACATCCCGAATTAGCCGCTGCAGCGCCTCGCGCCCGTCGATGCGCAGCCCGCTCTTGCTGGCATCGGCGTAGGTGCGGATGATCTCGATATGCCGGCGGCTGGCGTATTCGCGGATCTTGGCGGCCTGGTTTTCTGCGGATACTGCTGGTGTTCGGTCCACATCCGAACGCACTCCACGGCGCGCATCGCAGTAGGCGGTGGCGAGTCGCCGCGCGATGCGATGCCGAAGTTAGCGGATTGGTCGTTCAGCATAGGCGTCGACTCCAAAGTCGTTAAAGGAATTCCGGCGCCGGCATCCGAGCATGATGTCGCAGGAAAACATGCTTACACGATAACAGCCGAAAGGCATGAATTCGAGCAAGTCCTCTCCTTGCAATCAGCGATGCAGCTTCGAAAGGTGCGACGGCACTCTGATTTCGACGGTCAACACGTCCATCTTTGCAATCACCTTGCTGCGGTTCCAGGCGTTGCGGTCGTGTTGCTTTTCGCGATTCAGGTCCACATAATCCGGGTGCTCGCTGCGGTAATTGCGCCAGTAATCGGCGTGGCGGTCGCACCAGGCCTGCTGTGCACGAGCCTGGTTGTCGACGTAGTCGGGATCCGTCTGGAGTTTTTCTTTTTGCCATCGGCGTTTGCGGGCGCGCTGGCAGGCCGGCTCGGAGCAATAGGCCTGGCGGGGCGAGTGGGATTTGAGTTGGAATTCTTGCCCGCAGGCAGCGCAACGTTTGGTTTCCATCGTCGTTCTCCATGCCGACTGCATGAGCGAACGACAGTATTGTCTGCCACACAACGAGGTGCTGGCCGGCGCAATTTCGTTGCATCATCGAAATATTTCAATGAGCAAATTGCTGATTTAGGTCGCTAACAACCCGTTCTTCCTCTTGGGTCAAATCAGGAAAATCGAGGTTTCCCTGGTCTCGCCGACCTGCATATCATTCATTTAAAATTGTTAAAAATCCCATATTTATGGGATTTTACAAAGTAAATTATTTTAATAATATAGTAATACTCGATGAATAATGCGCGCGTTGTATGAAGGTCGGCGACGCATTATCAGATTCAAGGCGAAATGTATTGACCCCCGTCCCGGCGCCAACAAGGGATGGCCGATTTGCACAAGATCAATATTGAACTTGGATAGCCTGCATGAACAAATCCGCAACCGCAGCAGAATCCGATGGCCAGGGCAGCGACCAGAAATTTACTGTCAAGGCGCCGCAAATCGCATTGCCCAAGGGCGGCGGTGCGGTGCACGGCATCGGCGAAAAGTTCACCGCCAACCCAGTCAACGGCACCGGTTCGATGAGCGTGCCGATTGCGGTCTCGCCCGGGCGTTCCGGCTTCGGGCCGCAATTGTCGCTGACCTACAACTCGGGTTCCGGTAACGGCCCGTTCGGCTACGGCTGGAGCCTGGGGTTGCCCGCCATCCAGCGCAAGACCGACAAAGGATTGCCGCGCTACGCGGATGCCGCCGATTCCGACCTGTTCATCCTGTCCGGCGCGGAAGACCTGGTGCCGCTGCTGCAGGCCGACGGCAGCATCGCCGACACCGCCATCGACGGCTTCAAGGTGCGCTGCTACCGACCTCGTATTGAAGGTCAGTTCGCCCGCATCGAGCGCTGGACCGACGCGCACTCGGGCGTCGCCTACTGGCGCACGATCAGCCGCGACAACGTCACCACTGTCTACGGCAAAACCAGCGCCAGCCAGGTCGTCGACCCGGACGACCCGACGCACGTCTACAGTTGGCTCATCTGCGAGAGCTACGACGACAAAGGCAATGCGATCGTCTACGACTACGTCAGCGACAACGCGAACGGTGTCGACCTCGCGGCCGCCCACGAAAAAAATCGCAGCGACGCCGTTCGCAAGACCAATCGCTATATCAAGCACATTTGGTACGGTAACCGCGTCTCGCGCCTGGTGCAGCCCGACCTGACGCAAGCGCAATGGCTGTTCCAACTGGTATTCGATTACGGCGAAGGGCATTACCAGGATCTGCCTGGCGCCGCCGGCCAGACCCTGCAAGCGCTGGCCGGCGCCGGTGCAAGTGCTGCCGATGCCTGGCCGGTGCGGCCCGACCCGTTCTCCAGCCATCGCGCCGGCTTCGAAGTACGCACCTACCGGCGCTGCCTGCGCACCCTGATGTTCCACAGTTTCACCGAATTGGGCAATGATCCTTACCTGGTGCAAACGACCGAATTCGACTACCACGACCTGGACACCACGCAAGCGCCGCCGGTCGACACCGAACTGGCCTGGAAAGGCAGCACCCGGATCGCCTCGTTCATCCGTAGCGTCACGCAATCGGGTTATCTGCAGAATGCCGGTGTGCCGGTGCAAGTGAAGAGCAACGCAAACTTTGCGACCTATTACAAGAGATCGCTGCCGCCGGTCGAATTCGACTACAGTCAAGCCACGATCAACGACAACATTCAGGAGGTTGATCGCGATAGCCTCGACAACCTGCCGATCGGAGTCGACGGCAGCAACTATCAATGGACCGATCTCGATGGCGAAGGCCTGCACGGCCTGCTGGTCGAGCAAGGCGGCGCCTGGTTCTACAAGCGCAACATCAGTGTTCCATCAAGCGATTCGGCTCCCGCGAGCGCCCGCTTCGCCCCGCTGGAGCGGCTGACCACCCTGCCGCCGCCCAAGCTGCACGGCGGCCAGCAATTGATGGATCTAGGTGGTTCCGGCCTGCTTGACGTGGTCGAACTCGACGCCGCCCAGCCTGGGTATTTCCAGCGTTCGAACGAAGCCGGATGGAATCCGTTCAAGGCCTTCTCCTCGTTGCCCAACATCGACTGGAAAGATCCCAATCTGCGCTTCGTCGACGTCACCGGCGACGGCCTGGCCGACATCCTGATCACCGAAGACAACGCGTTTTCCTGGTATCCGTCGATTGGCGCGGGCGGTTACGGACGCGCCGGCCGGGTGTGCCGCGCGCTCGATGAAGAAAAAGGCCCGTGCGTGCTGTTTGCCGATGGCACCCAATCGATCTTCCTGGCCGACATGTGCGGCGATGGCCTGGCCGATCTGGTGCGCGTCCGCAACAGCGAAATCTGTTACTGGCCGAACCTCGGCTACGGCCGCTTCGGCAGCAAGGTGGCGATGGACAATGCGCCTTTCCTCGACACGGTCGAAGGGTTTAGCCAGAGCCGGATTCGACTGGTCGACCTGGACGGTTCGGGCAGTACCGACCTGGTCTACCTGGCTCCGGACGGCGTGCGACTGTATTTCAATCAGTCCGGCAACCGCTGGAGCGATGCCCGGCGGTTGCCGCAATTTCCTCGTGTTGACAATTTGTCGAGCGTGATGGCACTTGATCTGCTGGGCAATGGCACCGGTTGCCTGGTGTGGTCCACCTCGCTGCCGGGTGCGACGCGCCGGCAGATGTATTACATCGACTTGATGGGCGGACAAAAACCGCATCTGCTGGTCTCCGCAAAAAATAATCTGGGCGCGCAAACCCAGGTGCAATACGCGCCGTCGACCCGGTTCTATCTGGCCGACCGCTTGGCCGGCAAGCGCTGGATTACCCGTCTGCCGTTCCCGGTGCATTGCGTGGCGCAAGTCGCGCTGACCGATCAATGGCGGAAAACCGTGTTCACCAGCAGCTACAGCTACCATCACGGCTACTTCGATGGCGTCGAGCGCGAGTTCCGCGGCTTCGGACGAGTCGAGCAAATCGACAACCAGAGTTTCGGCGTGTTCGCCGCCGCCAACGGCGCCAGCCCGTATATCGCGTCCGACAAGACCCTGTATCAGCCGCCGGTCAAGACCGTCACCTGGTATCACACCGGCGTCTACCTCGACCAGGCGCGCATTCTGAATCAGTACGAAAGCGAATACTTTCCCCACTGGCTGGCCGAATTGCCGGGCGCGCCGACAGTCGATCAGGTATTCAGCGAAGCATCGCTGCCGCAGCCGACTATCGTGTCGCAGAATCCGACCGCCGACGAATGGCGCGAAGCGCTGCGTGCGTGCAAAGGCATGATGCTGCGTCAGGAAGTCATGGAGCTCGATGTCAACGCGCTTGAACAAGGCCGTGAAGTGCCGGTACGTCTGTACTCCACCGCCTATCACAGCTGCAGCATCCGCATGCTGCAGCCGCAGGCGGCGAATCCGTACGCGGCGTTCCTGGTCAGTGAAAGCGAGGCACTCACCTACCATTACGATCTCGACCTGCGATCACCGAACCTGCAGCCCGACCCGCGCATCGCCCACACGCTCAACCTGTCGTTCGACGATTACGGCAACGTGCAGCAAGCAGTCGCTGCCGGCTATCCACGCGTGCGCCAATATCAGGATGCGGCGCTTAGCGCCCAGCAATTGACGGCGATCCAGGCAGTGCAGCAGGAACGCCACCTGGTGTATACCGAAACGCGCTATACGCCGGATGCGATCGATTCGTTCGACCCGCAAAATCCAGCGCCGACCGTGAACTATCGGCTGCGTCAGCCGTTCGATGTGCAAACCTTCGAACTGACCGGGATCGCGCCCGCAGCGGGGCGCTATTTCACGCTCGACGACCTGCGCGCCTATGCGCTCAGCGCGCAATATCCGTCACCGGTCGCTGTGCCGATCACGGTCGCCGCCTTGCCGTACCAGCAGGTGGCGCCCGACAACGCACCGCGCATGCGCAAGATCGCCCATCACCGCACCATGTTTCTCAGGGACGACCTGAGCGCCGCGCTGCCGCTGGGCACGCTCGGTACGCTCGGCCTCGTATACCAGCAATACAAGCTGGCGCTGACCGACGACTTGCTCAATGCAGTTTTCGCGGGAAGCGCCGGCAACAAGCTCGACATCCCTGCAGCGGGCGGCGCCGCCGTCCGCGCCACGCTGCAGGACGCGACGAAGAGCGGGTACCTAAGCGGCGCCGCGCTGAGCAGCCTGTTCGGTGCGCAGGCGACGGACGAATACTGGATCGCCAGCGGCATCGCCGGTCTTACCGCGACTGCCGCTCAACATTTCTATCAGCCGCAAGACTATACGGATCCGTTCGGCAACGTCACCACCCTGACCTATGACGCCGGTTACGACTTCTACCTGCAATCGAGCAAGGACGCCCAGGGCAATGCGGTGCAAGTCACGCGCTTCGACTTCCGCGCGCTGAAAGCGACGCAGATGCAGGACGCCAACAACAACCTGTCCGAGCTGGCGCTCGACATCCTCGGCATGCCGACCGCGCTGGCGCTGCGCGGCAAGGGCAGCGAGGGCGACAGCCTCGCCGCCTTTACCGATACTTTTTCCAACCCGGCACCGGCCAGCCTGATCCCGTTCTTTACCGGCGCCTACGATGTCAACGCCGCGCAGCAACTGCTGGCCGGCGCCACCGTGCGCAACCTGACTTATTTCGGCGAAACGCAGGCCGCCGACGGCAGCCTGCAATGGGGCCAGCATCCGCCGTCGGCCTGCACCATTTTGCGCGAGCAGCATGTCGCGCAATTGCCGCCCAACCAGCAAAGTGCGTTGCAAACCGCGTTCGAATATTCAGACGGCATGGGCCAGCTGCTGGTCAAGAAAATGCAGGCCGAGCCCGATACCGGCAGCACCGCCTTGCGCTGGATCGCCTCGGGCAAGACCATCGTCAACAACAAGGGCAAGCCGGTCAAGCAATACGAACCCTATTTCAGCACCAGCGAACATCGTTTTGAAGAGCCGGTCGAAGTCGGCGTCACCAGCATCCTGTATTACGACGCCGCCGATCAGTTGGTGCGCACCGAACGGCCCGACGGCTCCTACAGCCGGGTCGACTATACGCCGTGGCAAGTCAGTTCCTACGACGCCAACGATACCGTGCTGGAAGTTGGCAACGCCTGGTATGCAGCGATGAGCGCCGCCACCGCGAGCGCGGAGCAGCAGCGCGCCGCGCAACTGACGGCCGTGCATGCGAACACGCCGTCCGTGGCTTTCCTCGACAGCCTGGGGCGCAACGTGGTCGCGATCGTGCATAACCGTCAGCAATATCCTGGCGATCCGGTGCCGTCGGCCGATCAAGCCCTGCTAACGTTCTCCAGACTCGACGCCGAGGGCAAGACGCTGTGGATCCGCGACGCCCGCAACAATCTGGTGATTCAGCATGTTCTGCCGCCGATGCCGAACAGCCAGGCCACGGATGCGGTCGGCGGCTACGTGCCGGGCTTCGACATGGCCGGCAATCTGCTGTATCAGCACAGCATGGACGCGGGCGACCGCTGGACCTTGATCGATGCCATCGGCAAGCCGCTTGCAACCTGGGACTTCAACCAGAGCCGCGATAATACCGGCACAGCCACCGATGAAAGCAGGGTGTTCTTTTATCGCTACGACGCATTGCATCGGCCCACCGAGGAATGGCTGACGATCAATGCCAACCCGGCGCAGATGGTCGGGCGCTATGAATACGTCGATGCGGTCAGCAAGGTCGCCAATGCGCAGGCGAACAATCTTTGCGGGCGGCTGGTGCGGCATTTCGACCCCAGCGGTTTGCTGCAAACCAATACTGTGGATTTCAAGGGCAATGTGATGGCCGTGCAACGTCAACTGGTCGCCGATTACAAGGCGCCACAGGTGGATTGGCATAGCGCGTCGGTCGCGGTGCCCGATCCCAATCTGGAGAGCGAAACCTTCTTTCATGTCACGGAATATGACGCGCTCAATCGCATGACGCGCCTGTATAACTGGCATGGCGGCAACGGCACCCGCGTGGCAGTGTATGAGCCGCAGTACAACCAGCGCGGCTTGCTGCAAGGCGAGGATCTGGTGGTTGGCGCCACCAAAACCGCAACCGGTTACACGGAAGGGGCAGGCAGCAAGCGCACTGCGGTGATCCAGGCGCTGCAATACGATGCCAAGGGCCAGCGGCAAGCGATTACGCACGGCAACGGCACTATCACGCGCTATCAATACGATGCGCAAACCTTCCGCCTGGTGGAGTTGCGCACCACGCGGCCCGGTTTCGATCCGACCTTTCCCGACAGCGGCGGACAGCTGACCGATGCCAAGGTATTGCAAAACCTGTTTTATACCTACGATCCGGTCGGCAATATAACTCAGATCCGCGACGACGCGTTTGCCCCGGCGTTCTTCGGCAACCAACAGGTCGATGCACAAAACCTGTATACCTACGACGCGCTGTATCGCTTGATCGCCTCCAGCGGCCGGGAAAACGGCGCCGCAACAGGTGCGCCGACCCAGATCGACGCCGCGCCAATGCAAGTGGCGTTTCCAGTCACGGCGGCCAATGCGCTACGCAACTATACCGAGCAATATCAATACGATGCGGTCGGCAATATGGCGCAGATGCGCCACAGCGCCGGCAGCCTGGGCAGTTGGACGCGGGCGTATCAATATGCGGTCGACAGCAATCGCCTGAGCGGCACGAATACCGGCGACCCAACGCAGGCGGTCGCTTATCAATACGATGCGCACGGCAATATGCTGAACCTTGCCAATGTTGGGCCGGCGGCCTATACGCTGTGGGATTACCGCGACATGATCCGGGCCTTCAACGGGGTCGGTGGCGGCTGGACGTATTACAACTATGACGCGGCGAAGCAGCGCACGCGCAAGGTCAACGAAAATCAAAGTGGAACCCATAAGCAGTGGGAGCGCATCTATCTGGGCGGCCTGGAAATCTACCGCCGGTATAACGCTTCCGGATTGGTCGAGCAGATCGAGACGCTGCATGTGATGGACGGCGAGCGCCGCGTGCTGCTGGTGGAAGAGGTCCTGCAAACCGATAATGCGGCACTGCCAACGGGCGCGCTGTATCGCTACCAGTACGGCAATCATCTCGGCTCGGCCTGCCTGGAATTGGACGACCTGGCGCAAATCATTTCTTATGAGGAGTATCACCCGTTCGGCTCTACCGCCTATCAGGGAGGACCCAGCACAGCCGAGGTCAGTCTTAAGCGCTATCGCTTTACCGGGATGGAAAAAGACGAGGAGAGTGGGCTTAATTATCACGGAGCGCGCTATTACGCGTGCTGGCTCGGACGATGGGTATCAGTTGATCCATCAGGAGTCGCGGATAGCCTTTGTCGATATGAATACGTGCACGGTAGAGTAACGATATCAAAAGATCTGGACGGTAAAGCAGGAGTTGCGGTCGTGTCTGCACAAGTTGAAAAGGAATATCCGCATGGAGCAAGCGGTCCTGCAAGCGCACTAGCGCGGATTTTAAAGGCGACACATGTTAGCAAAGCGAAAAAAATAGAAGAAGGTGTTCACGGCACTCACACCGGAGGAGGTTTGCTCTTCGAGCAAGTCCGTGATGCGAGCATCGCAACAGGCAAGAAAGTGAGTGAAATCCACTCGCTCGGCCACCTTCAGAGCGGTTTCGACGCGAATCCAAAGGGACGATATCGTCGTGGGAGCGAAGGCACGCATTACGTCAGTGACACGGCGCCTGGATTCGCAAAATTGTTGCGACCTTTTATAACCAATGACGTAAAAATTGTATTTCATGGTTGCGGCATTTGCGTGAATTCAGGAATTGAGGAGTTTGTCCGTGGGCTTCCGGTTGGGGCAAGGGTCTACGGACATCGTGCCTATTCTCAACCTGGAGAGCCATTCGACTGGGTGGAATATAAGGTGGCAACCGATGCTACGGGAGCTGCTATAAAGGAAAAGGTCAGTCTCGGTCCCGGAAAAGGAACCGTCGAAAGAATAAAAGTAGAAAGGCATGACTTGGGAACTGATCCAATCATCGGGCGGTTGTTACCTAAGCAATATGTAGAGGAGTGGATTCTGAAGCAATCCAAATCTTATCTTCAGACAACTTTGGCCAACTTCAAGGATCGAATTCCATCGGACGTCGCTACATTGATGAAAGATAGACTTGTTCAGCTTAACTCGTCCAGAAAGAACTAACACAAATTTTCGACAATGATAAGGCCAAGAGGCGAAAAAAACAGATCGTGAAAAATTTAATTTGAGTTATGGGATTGAGTCATCTCATTCAACAGTCTTAAAGGTTGTTTTACTATTTTTGCGTAGTGTCATTTTCAAATGCACCGAAACAGAAAATCCGAATAGGAGAATGCAATGGCAGACCCTCTGCTTTCAATTGGCGCCACCGGCGACAACGTAGCATTACTGCACACAACCCTGCAGCAGCAAGGCTTTTCAATTCCTGCGGCGGAAATTACGCAGAAAACATTCGGCAGCGGTACTCAACAGGCTGTTCAGCAGTTCCAGCAAAAAAACGGTTTGCCTGTGACCGGTTCGGTGGATGCACAAACTGCGGCCAAACTCGCGGGGGCGGTTTCTGCAGCTCCGCCCGCAACCCCCGTCGTGTCGGCGGCGTTGAAAACTTCGACGGCGGTTGCTACGCCGGCAGCATCGGCTGCCGCCCCTGCGCAGCCGGCGATCCCGATTGTGATCACGCCGCCGACCGCGACCGCGCCGCCGGCATCCGTCCATGGTACATTGAGCTTCGACAATGGTTTAACAGCCGGCGGCGTGACGGTACGGCTTTACCGTATCGGCTTCGGCGGTCGAGACGTGAAATTGGGCGAAACAAAAACCGGCACGGACGGCAGCTATGAGATCAGTTATCCGGCGGTCGGTGCAGGGTTGAATCTGCAATTGCGCGCGCTCAACGCCGCCGGTGGCGAAGTCCCCATTTCGGCCACTCGCTATAACGTCGGCATTGCCGAAGTATTCAATCTCGTCGTACCGGCGTCGATTCAACCGTTGCCGTCGGAATATCAGCGTCTATCCGCTGATGTGGAGCGTTCGATCGGCAGCATCGCGCAACTTGGCGTCGCCCAGGAAAACGCAACGCGGCAAGATCTGACTCTATTGACCAAATCAATCAATTGGGACGCCCGCCTGACCGCGTTGGCCGCTACCGCGGCGCAACAGGCAAGTGCCACCGGCCTTGGGCAGGACGTATTGTATGGATTGTTTCGCGCCGGGCTGCCGTCCGATCCGGCACTATTGGCGCAAGTGCCGGTCGCGACCGTACAAAAAGCCTTGAGCAAATCCAGCCAGGCAGGCGTGGTCAGTCTCAACGCGGATCAAATCGCTGCCGCCGCGACGGCATTCAGCGCGTTTGCCCAAAAGACGCAACCGACGCTAAGCGCGGCGGCCGGCGTGTCGACATACGGCGACCTGCTGGTACCCGTGCTGACCGACCCGACGCAGCGAAAAGCGTTTACCAGTCTGTATTTTTCCCAACCCGAAGCCGGCGCCGATTTCTGGGCCCAGGCCGCCGCACTGAATCTCCCCGCACCTGCGTTGGATGCGCTTAAGACGCAAGGCAAATTCCTGCATTTGACCCTGAACAATGTGGCATTGGCGCAGAAACTGCAACAGGACATCGGCAGTATCGCCAATTTGTCGCAACTGGCGGATAAGGATTATCACGACCCCGCCACATGGACGACGGTGTTGACCGGCCTGCCCAGCGCCAATACCGACGCCGGTCTGCAAAAATTGATTCCTGCCATCTATCAAGGCAATTCCACGCAGGAGCGCCTGGCAGCGTACGCGGGTGATATGGCGCGCAAAGTGCGTCTGAGCTTTCCAACCCATGTGGCGGCGCGCCTGATCGAAAAGAATGCGCTGACGCTACCGGCTGGCACAGGCCCCAACGTGACTGCCTTCTTGCGCGCTGCCGCCAGTCAAGGTTTTGAACTGGGACGCACGCCCCTCAATGCGTTCATCAACCGGGCCGGCAAGAGCGTTCCGGCGCTCGACAAAGCTCATGCAGATAGTCTGAAGTCGCTGCACCGCTTGTTCCAGGTTACGCCAAGCAACGAATCGCTGCAGGCGCTGTTGACGCACGGTTATTCATCCGCGCACCAGATTGCCTCCTACACCGAGGCACAATTTTTGAACAAGCATGCCACGGATTTCCCGTCGCTGGCCGAGGCGTCGCTGGTGTATCGCAAGGCGCAGCAAATCACGACTGTCACGTTCAATGCGTTTACCATGGCCAAGCAAATGGATGCGGCGCCGCCGGTCTACGCCGTGCCGTCATCGTCGAGCGACAAGCAAAGCGCGAAGAATGCGTTGATTCAGCAATTTCCATCGATGACGAACCTGTTCGGCTCGCTCGATTTCTGCCAATGCCAGGAATGTCGCTCGGTACTCAGCCCAGCCGCCTATTTCGTCGACTTGCTGGAATACTTGCGCCAATCGACCGTCAATTCAAACGGCAACACGCCGCTAGACGTGCTGATCGGAAATCCGCCCGGTGACACGCCGACGCCCACGCATCTCACCGTTCCCGGCCGCCGTCCGGATCTCGGCGCGCTGGCGCTCACCTGCGAAAATACCAATACCGCCTTGCCGTATATCGACCTGGTCAACGAGATTCTCGAATACACCGTTGCCAACGCCAAACTCGATCAAGGGGCGGCCTACGACACCGGAAGCGCCACGACTGCAGACTTGATCGCGGAACCGCAGCACACGTTGCCGCAGGTGTACAACGTCACACTCAAGCAGTCGGTTTATCCGCACAACCTGCCATTCGACTTGTGGATCGAGACGGTGCGCGGCTTCCTCAATTATTTCAACACGCCGCTGCCGCAGGTGCTGGATGCGCTGCGTCCAGTCGATGCGCTCGAGTTGTTCGGCCCGCCTTCTTCTCCCGGCTGGTATCGCGCGCAGATTTTTTCCGAGGCTCTCGGTTTGTCGCCTGCCGAATATCAGGTTCTGACAGTAACGGCACCAGGCAGCGTCGCGCCGTCGGTGAGCAACTGGTTTCAGTTATATGGGTATGCAGACGAACTCACCGCGATGAACGGCAAACCGGATCCTGTCAATATCGGCCAGTATCTGATACCGCCGCTCAAGGTTGCGCAAAATCTGTCACAGCGCCTGGGTGTCAGCTATCAGGAAATGGCTGATCTGGTCGGCACAGGCTTCCTGAATCCGGCGCTGTATGCGTTGATCTTCCAGTTCCAGCGCTTCGGCATCGACATGGACGACGCCTTCAGTTACACCGGGCAGCCGGGGTCGATACAACCGATGCCGTCTGCGCAAAGCGCCGCGTTCCAGGCGCAACTGGCCGCGATCACCGCGCGCTATCAGAAGAACATTCCGGGGTTCGATGCGGGCAAGTGGTTGAGCGGCGTGCTGCCGGCCAATTATTCGAAAAAAGTGCTGGTGCTCCACGACCCGGACAGCGGCTGCAACTTCAGCGGCACCAGCCTGCAATATGCGGACGGCTCGCCAGCGACGCAACAGGATTTTCTCAAACTGAGCCTGCTGGTGCGGTTGTGGAAAAAAACCGGATGGTCGCTCGACGAAATCGATCGCGCCTTGCAGTTATTTTTCCCCACAGCGGGATTGCCGGCATGGACCGACGCCAATTTCGCGACGGCCTTCAGCAATGCGATGAAAACCGCGCTGGCTTACCTCGCGCATCTGGACGACCTCAATACCCGCCTGGCTCCTTCGCTGGGAAGGAGTGCGCTGCTGCCGCTGTGGGGCAACTTGGCCACGCAGGGCGTGGCGCCCTTGTATGCACAATTGTTCCTGACCCCCGGCGTCGTCAATAGCGACTGGGCTTTCGACGATCCGAACGGAGTGTTTCCCTATACCGGTGCCGATACGCTGGCACTGCATCAGGATACCGTGCAGGGCGTGCTTGGTTTGAGCGCCGCCGAAGTCGCTGCCATCCTGAGCGATGCCGGCGTCGCGGCCGGCGCTAGTTTCAACCTGGATAATCTGAGTCTGTGCTACCGGTATAGTTTGCTGGCCCGATGCCTGCAATTGCCGGTCACCGATCTGATTGCGTTGAAAGCGCTGACAAACCTTAACCCCTTCCCCACGCCAAGCAATGCGCCCTTATTGAAGTTGGTTGACGATTTGCTGTTCAACCAGACGCTGGAATTCGTCCGCCAGGTTGGCGTCGTGCAAAACAGTGGCTTCAGCGTGGCGGATCTGCAGTATCTGCTGCGGCAACAAGTCGATCCCCTCGGCCCCTATCAGCAAGACCCGGCCACCTTGGTCGCGCAGATGCAGGCACTGGCCACTGGGCTGCAAAAGATTCAATCACAGAACGCAGTGCCGCCGAACCTGAGCGGCTTGCCCGACAGCCAGATCGATCAGACCTTGTCCGCCTTGTTCCCGGCGGCGCTCCTGAAGTCCTTGTTTACCCTGTTGACCAACGCGCAGACCGTTACCGCGACCCAAGGAGGTGTCGCCGCCGCGAACGCGATCGATCCACAAACATTCGCGCAGGAAACAGCATTGAGCTTTGCCTACGACGCCGTAACTCAGATACAGAGCGTCAGTTATATCGGCTTGTTGACTGACTGGAAAAAGACGCAACTGGCGTTGATCAATACCACGCCGCTATTTGCAAATCTGTTGAGCGGTCTGCAACAACAAGGTCAAACCGTATTCAAGCAGCGCGTAGCCGACATCCTGGGCGTGTGGGCCAGCCTGATTCAATATCAGGCGGTCAGACACCAAGCCAACAAGATCAACGATGCGCTGCTGGTGATCGCCGACCCGGCGATCAGCCTGAGCTACGACCAGACCGATAGTTTGCAATGGGTTGCTTATCGCGGCGTGCTGACCGGGGCGGCCAAGAACGCATTGCTCGCAATCGACAATTCGACCGATCTGGCTGCCCTGCTGAACGATCTACAACAACAGTCGAATGCCGCCTACACCGCATTGACCGGAAACCTGCTCGGCATGTTATGCAGCGCCCAGGCTTTCAGCGCAAGCCAGAGCGGCGTAGCGGCGGCAAACGCCCTTGATCCTTCGCTGTTCCTCGCCTGGCCGCAGGTGCAGTTGAGCTACGATGCCGTCGGCCAGACCCAGACGCTGGTCTATCAAGGCGTATTGACTTCCGCCCTCGCTGCAACGTTGACTGCGGCGGCGCCGACTTCCACGGTATTGCCGCCGTTGCTGGCGAATGTGCGCAATCAGGCGACCCAACTATTCCAGACGCTGGCTGGCAATTACCTGACCGTAACCGTGGTCGACGTCGACAATTATTCTGCGCCCTTCCAGGGGTTGTCGATTGCCGGCATGCAAAAGCAGGTCAAGGCGCAACTCGTAACAACCTTCCTGCCGCTGCAAACGGCCAAGTTGTCGCAGCAGCTGATCCTGCAAACCCTGTCTGCCAACTTCGCGGCCGATCCGTCGCTGACTGGCGTGCTGGCGACCGATACGGCATTCCTCAGCGATCCGTCGAATCCCGGCAACGCATTGATCGGCGCCTTCCTTGCCACTGCTCAACCTGGTGTCAGCGCCACCTATTACGCTTCAACCGAGATGAGCGGCGCTCCGCTTGCCACGGCTGCAGCGGCGATGGTCGATACCGCCGACCCGAGCAATCCCAATGCCGGGAAGGAAGGCACCGGCAGCGCACACTTTGAAGGCTACTTGCAGGTTGCCACCGACGGTCCCTACCGTTTCTTTGCCGAACTGGGTAATCAGCAAGCCACGATCGCCTTCAAACTCGATACTCCCGATTCGAGCGGACCGTTCGCCAGCCCGCTGGCTGCTACTCAAGACAATCAGGAATTCAGTCAATACGTCCAGTTGAAGGGGGGAGTCGCCTATCACTTTAGCGTCGATTTGACGAAATTGGGCGCCAACGGCGCCAGTTTATTGGTGCAAGGGGAGAATGTGCCGAAAGGCCCGTTGAGCCAGATACAGCTCTACCCGCAACAGACTTTTGCTGGATTCGTGCGCGCACGGTTGCTGTTGGCAAAGGTATTGCAGATACTGCAAACCACTGGAATCGGCGAACGCGAGATAAGCTATCTCATCGCCAATTCCGCGCAGTTCGCCAATTTGAAGCTATCTTCGTTACCGACGCAGGCGAGCGACGATAGTTTGACCAAAGCGCACGGACTTTTTTTGCAATTCCTGATGCTGGCCGACTATGCCGATTTGCGCAAAGGGCCGGCGGGCGGCACCGATGGTCTGATCGACGTATTCAAGAACGTCGGCGTTCCCTACCAGGAAGCGATCAACTCCAACAGCAGCAATCTCGATCCGAGCGCTCCGTGGACTTGCCTCGCCAACCTGACGCGGCGCGACGTGCCGACCGTGCGCGCACTGGCGACCTATTTCGGACTGATTAGCGTGAACGGCGCGGCGCAGACCGTCACTGCCATCGACGACTTCGCCAACAACAAGGGGCTGCGCCGGTTGTGGCAAGCCTTGCAGGTGCAGCAACTTCTCGGTATTCCGGTCGCTGCGCTCACCGCCGCCACGAATATTGTCGCGCTTGCGCCGCCGGCGACACCGACTCCGGACCAGATTGCCGGCGATTTCAAGAATGCCGTGATGGCGCTGTATACCGCCGACGCCTGGCGCCCGGTGGCGCAGTCGGTATTCGATAAGCTGCGGCAGAAAAAGCGCGATGCGCTGGTGGCGTATCTGCTCAATACGATGCACTTCGACAACGAGAACCAGTTGTTTGAATACTTCCTGGTCGATCCCGGCATGGAGCCGGTAATGCACACGTCGCGCGTGCGCCTGGCCTTGTCCTCGGTGCAAACCTTTATTCAGCGCTGCCTGCTGAATCTGGAAAACGGCAATGCCGCGCCGCAATCCAATGTTGCGCCCTCCGCGCTTGATGCCGATTGGTGGGAATGGATGAAGCGGTATCGCGTATGGGAAGCGAACCGGGAAATTTTCTTGTTCCCGGAAAACTGGATGGAACCGGAATTGCGGCTCGATAAGACTGACCTGTTCCAGACACTGGAAGGCACTCTGTTGCAAGGCGACGTCACCAGCGACCTGGCCGATAGCGCCTTCCTGGCCTACCTGCAAGGCCTGGATGCCATTGCGCGGCTTGATATCGTGGCTAGCTATCTTGATCAGGACCTGACCAATCCCGATATCAGCACCTTGCATGTGTTGGGCCGCACCTACGGCAAGCCGCGCAAGTATTTCTACCGCAATTTCAGTTGCGGCAGCTGGTCGGAATGGAAGGCGGTGAAACCGGATATCGACGGCAACCATATCGTGCTGGCGATGTGGCGCGGACGCCTCAACGTGTTCTGGTTGACCTTTATCAGCAAAGTTCAGGCGCCGCCGAAACCTGCACCGAGCAGCGATACTACCGCCGCAGCAAGCATGCCTCTGGTCGGATTGACCGATGGCATCTATGATGCGTTCACCAGCCAGGCCCAATTGCATGTGCAGCTGAACTGGAGTGAATACTATCAGGGAAAATGGAGCGACCGCCTGTGTTCCGACGTCAATCGTATCGACGCGGAAAATCCGTTCAACGTGCCGGGTAACTTTAACGTCGATACCGGAATCTACGTTCACGTCACGGTCGACCTGGACGGCAGCGGCAACGAAGGAGCGGTTTGCATTCATCTCGATCTCGTGAATTCGGACGATGCGCATGCCAGCGGCTATGCCTTCCGCGTGACGAGCAAGAACAGCGAACCAGACTTCGGCAGCAAGCACTGGCAAGCGGCCAGCAGACAGCCTTACCGCTTCAACGGAGTGGATGCCTCGCTGTATACCGGCAATGGCACGCTCACAGTGGCCTACGAGTCGGACATTGGTCAACAGGAAATACAGGAAACCGTTGTTGGCGTGTTGAACGGCGTCGCCGATTACAGTCTGCTTGCCTGCGGTAATCCGGTGGTTCCTCCGTTACTCGACAAAACCGATCCGCGCTACCAGGCAGCGGGCAGCCTGGTCAGCCCGTTCTTTTTCAAGGATAAAGCCGGCGGCATCAACAACGGCGAGTTGACGTTCTTCGCGCAGCCGACGCTCACCGAACAGACCATTACCACCTGGGAAGGCTGGGCGCTGGCGCCGAACCGACCGGTGCAAGGTATTATCGATGGCAGCCTGATCGACCATATCGACGTGATTGCACAGGTGCCGATAACCGGCATCCCGTTGCCGAGTCCCGACCCCTCGACATCCCTGTTCACGACCAACATCCTCGCGGATTGGGTGACCCATCCGGCGACGGTGGTGTCATTCGGCGGAACATTGGTCGGGCAGAATGGGCTGGTCAAATCGCTCAATCCGCAAATTGCGGTTTCGCTCGACGCTGCCAGCGTCAACTCCGTTACCGCAGCGACCACGAGTCAGGCTGGACTTGCCAGACAATTGGCAACCCAGGGAATAGCGGTCGTCGGTGCGCAAGGACTGAATGCGGCGAACCTGCAGCTTACGACCAACGTCGCCCTGGCAAACAGTGCGCTTCCCTAATCGAAAGGACCGTTCCAATGAAATCCTCAAGCTTTCACAGTAGCCTGGATCTGCAAGCCAGGCCGTATCAATCCTATACGGTCGACGGCTGGTTGCCCTACACCGGCGGCTGGAGCGTCACCGATCGCACGCAAAGCGTCAGTTACCAATTCTTCCCGCATTTCCATCCCTACGTCGCATCGAATCGGGCTGCCATTTCGGGCCAGCAGACTTCGCTGATGCAACGCCTGATGGTCGGCGGCGTGACCGGTCTGCAAGCGTCCGATACCCTATATATGCCGCAGCCGAATCCTGCCAATGGACAGGCCGTGCAACCGCGCACGGTCACCCCGAACAGCACGGTCGCCACGCTGACCGCCAACGTCACCGCTAGCACGCCCGGAGCGAGCGGCACCAGTGTTTCCCTGCCGGCCGGCACGGCATTGACGCTGCCGGACGGAACGCTGGTGAAAATTCCCGCCGGGACCCTGGTGGCCGATACCGACGGCAACGGACTTAAACTGGCTGCGGACGCCAATTTGACTTTGCCGGCGCAATTACCGATATTGTTTGCCAAAGGGAATCAATGGACTATTCCAAACGTCGGCACCAGAATAATTGGCGACGGCACTTCGGCAACGCTGCCCAACGGCGCGATCCAGGCAATTTTGAGCAGTAACGGCAGCACGGTGAATTTGCCGGCCAACACTGCAATCACGCTAGAAAGCGGACAGGCCCAACCGTTTTTCTACGAACAGATTTTCAATTCAAGTCACTACAATCCGAACCCGGATATGGTTGACCAGCCGTATCCGGTAAAAAATCTCGATTTCAGCTATAACGGCGCCTATTCTTTATACAATTGGGAACTGTTTTTCCATGCGCCTTTGCTGATCGCGGTTCACCTGAGCCAAAATCAGAAATATCAGGATGCACAAACCTGGTTCCACTACATTTTCAACCCTACCGACAACAGCCCCGGACCGACGCCTCAACGTTTTTGGCAGGTGCAACCGTTTCAAAGCACCGATGTCGAGATGATCCAGCAAATCCTGCTCAATCTTTCGACCGGGCAGGATCCGGCGCTGTATCAGGAAACGATTAACAGCATCAACGACTGGAAGCAGAACCCTTTCCAGCCATGGGAAGTCGCCAAATACCGGCCCAGCGCCTACATGCTGAAGACGGTCATGGCGTATCTGGACAATTTAATCGCATGGGGCGATTCGCTGTTTCAGCAATATACGATCGAAACCATCAACGAAGCGACCCAGTTGTACATCATGGCGGCCAATATCTTGGGCGACAAACCTCATGTGGTCCCGTCGAAGGGCGGCACGAAGCCCCTGACCTACAATGACTTGCGCGGCGGGCTTGATGCATTCGGCAACACGCTGGCCGAGATGGAAGTCGATATTCCATTTGATCTCGCGCCGCAACCGGGACCATCCACGCCGGCCAACGGCACGCAGATTCTGGCCGGCATCGGCCAAACCCTGTATTTCTGCATTCCGCAAAACGATCAGTTACTGGCATATTGGGATACGGTAGCCGATCGTTTGTTCAAGATCCACAATAGCCTCAACTTGCAAGGAGTGTTCCAGCTCCTGCCGCTATTCGATCCACCGATTGATCCGGCCCTGCTCGTGCGAGCCACGGCGGCAGGACTCGACGTCAGCGCGGTTGTCGGCGGCTTGAACCAACCGCTGCCGCTGGTGCGCTTCCAATTTCTGGTCGCCAAGGCGGGCGAAATTTGCCAAGAAGTGATATCGCTTGGCGCCAATCTTTTGTCCGCGATTGAAAAGCAAGACAACGAAGCGCTCGGATTAATGCGTGCGCAACATGAAAACGCCATCCTGAACCTGAGCGAAATGGTGAAATACGCGCAATGGCAGGACGCCATCAAAGCGCGACAGGGCTTGGAACAATCTCTGGACAATGCCAGCCAGCGCTACGGTTACTACCAAAAGCTGCTTGGACGCAGCGATGCGCAAATCCAGGCCAGCCTGCCGCAACTCGCCGCGCTCGATCAAGGCAGTCTGCAGAATTTGAGCTTCTCTCAAACCGATGCGAGCGGCGAGCCGAAGCTATCACTCGATCCGATTGTGGCCGACATTGCGCAGAATTCATTGTCGGTTAGCGATGGCGGAATCAATACGCTGAGCAGCCGGGAAACGCAGGAATTGAGCAAATTGTCCATCGCACACGATTTGCAAATGACCGCCAGCGGCATCAATCTGCTTGGCTCTGCGCTTTCCCTGATTCCACAAGCCAAAGCACATGTTCAACCGATGGGTGTCGGCGCAACAATCGAGTTTGGCGGGATGAATCTTTCGCTTAGCACTGAACAGCTGGCCTCCGTGTCACGGATGATTGCAGATCAATTCTCGTACGAAGCCGGAAACGCCGGCAAGCTGGCCTCCTATGCGCGTAGGCAATTGGACTGGACTTATCAAAGCAATGCCGCCAAAGGCGAGATCAACCAAGTCTACAAGCAGTTGCGTGGTGCGCAAATTCGCGAAGCGATTGCACAAAAGGAATACCAGAATCATCAGGTGCAAATGAAGAACGCCCAGCAGATCGTCGACTTCCTGCAGGGTAATCAGGTGAACGGCGGTTTTCAGATCAAGGAAACCACGGTCGGGTTTTATGCGTGGATGAAACGCGAGATCAAGGCCTTGTATGCCAACGTGTTTCAACTGGCGTTCGAAGTCGCGAAAAAATCCGAGCGCGCGTTGCAGAACGAATTGGGGGACTCCTCGCTGAGTTTTATCCAGTACAACTATCTGGACGGCAACGAAGGTTTGCTGGCAGGCGAAAAGCTGCAATTCGACATCAAGACCATGGAAATGGCTTACCATGATCTGAACCGACGCGAATACGAACTGACCACGCACATCAGCCTGCTGAGCGTTGCCCCGTTGGCGCTGTTGCAACTGCGTGCGGTCGGCAGTTGCCTCGTGACGCTGCCGGAAGAGTTATTCGACCTAAGCTGCCCAGGCCACTATTTCCGCCGCATCAAATCGGTGGCGCTGACCATCCCCTGCATTGCCGGGCCATACAGCGGAGTCAATTGTACGCTGACCTTGCAAAACAGCTCGATTCGCATTTCTCCGAACGTGGGCAAAGCCTACCAGCGCGCGGGCGCCGACGACAGCCGTTTCAACGACTATTACGGCAGCGTGCAGTCGATCGTCACCAGCAATGCGCAGTCAGATAGCGGCATGTTCGAAACCAACCTCAAGGATGAACGCTACCTGCCGTTTGAAGGTGCGGGCATTGCAGGAAGCCAGTGGCAATTGACGTTGCCGTCCGATGTCAGGCAATTCGATTTCGATACGATCACTGACGTCATCCTGCATGTGCGCTACACCGCGCGCGAAGGCGGGGATGTGCTCAAGGCGGCGGCCGTCAAGAACCTGCAAACGCTGATCGGCAAAGGCCAGACTGTGGGTTCAGTGCGCCTGTTCTCGATCCGCCACGATTTCCCGACAGTGTGGGCGAAATTCCAAAGCGTCCCCGCCAGCACAGCCACGCCCGCGACCTTGAACTTGCCACTGATGCCGGAACTCTATCCCAATTGGGCGCAGGGCATCGTCGGCAGCAACCCGCTCCACTCAGTCACTTTCTATGCCGAAATGCTACGTGGTGACAACACGGTTAACATCAACTTGAGCGATAATTCCAGCAATCACGATGTCTTGAGCAAGAACCCCATTTTCGGCAATCTGCTGACCGGCTACCTGCACAATATAAAACCCTTGCCATCAGCGATCACGGATCCAACGCACGGACCCTTGAGCGTGAATTTCGATAACAATAAAATGAAGGACTTGTGGGTTGCGCTTGCTTGGGGCGCGTGACGGTTGAAATGCGCGGCGTAGCGTGCTGGGGCTACAAACTATGCTGACGATTATGTGGCCCGTGCGGAGCGCCATGTTGGCAATCCGTTTGGAGTTCTTCTTTTTGCCATCCTCGCTTGCGTGCACACAGGCAGGGCGGCTTGGAGCAATAGACCCGGCGTGACGAGTAGGAGTTGGGTTGGAATTCTTACCCGCAGGTAGCACTGCATTTGGTATCCATCGTCGTTCTCCATGCCGACTGCATGAACGAACGGCAAGTAATGCCTATTGCATAACAACGTGTTGATTGGCGCAATTTCGTTGTGTTATTGAAATATTTCAATGGGGGAAATGGCGATCTACAGTCGCTAACAATCCGCTTCTCATCTCGGGTCGAGCCAAAAACATCGAAGTTTCCTTGGCCTCGCCAGCCGAAAAATTTCCAGCCTCAAGTTTTTTGACAAAGATGTAGTCGAATCTGATTTATATCCGGCTTCGGCTACCCACAAAAAACTCGGATGAATCTAAAAAAAACTGAATGTGTTACCCAAGTGTCCCGACAAGTGTTACCCATGTGTCCCGGCTAAACACCCATTACGCCCTACGGTCCTTATCGCGACATTCGACAGATTTCGCCCGCAGTCCTTGGAATCATAAGTTAGCCGAATGGGGAGAATAGGCTTCCAATTGCTTGCGGCAATAATTTGCTTACATCGCAGTTTACAAGGCTACCTACGCATACCTCGATTGGGGATCATGAGAATTGAGCCGTCGCTATTTAGTGAAACACTGTTCCGCATATCCGTAATGTCGCGGCGATTCAAAAAACCAGACATGAGCTTCTCAAAGTCTTGTGTTTCGAGCATTTCAATCGCGTCTCTTTCCAGTCCGGCTACGAGTTTTGGAGCATTATCCGGCCCGTCAAAGGCAGCCAACTGCTCTCTGGAATAAAAAGCCTGATATTGGGTGCCGTTTGCAAATTCGAATGCAGCGGTTGTTCCAAGCTTCATAACGCTTCCATATTCCAACGGCTGCCTATCTATATCGCGAAGGTTTCCTCCGCGCGTGAGATGTACCCTTCTTTCGTCGAGCAGGTCAGCGAGTCGCCAGAAACCCGCTAAACGCGCTTTCGAAACGTAATGCGCCAACAGATACATGGCGCGGCGTTCAAGTGATACCTTTGCAGGCACGTATTCCGGATCAACGACCCACATCGCGCATGGGTTCCCGTCTCTCGGAAGATGTGAAATCACTCCATATTTTGGGACCCCGATTGTCGAATTTGCCTTCTTGGAAAAGATATCATTCACGGCTGCCTGTAGATTCCCCGTGTGTTTTCGCCCCTTACTTTCAACGAGATATTCTAATCCATTTTTCTCGAATCGATAGTCGCAACGTTTGCCAGAAGCATAAATCGGATTAATCTGATTTTTATTGATATCGAATAAATTCGCCGTGAGACCGATGCAGAGTCCGACGGCGATGACTTCGGTTGATGAGCCCTGCAATTCACCAGATTCGGAACCATCCAAATATAAAGCCCTGTCGACGCCAGTCCCAAATGACTGCATTGTTTCAATAAGCGCGTTGAGAAATCGCAGCGTATTTGAGTCCTGGAACCGACTAGCGTAATGCACCGTCGCGTTATGCATGATTTTCAGTGGACTCACCCGAAAACCGAATGTTGGTAGGCGATGGTGGGCATTTGGACAAAACAGTGACCGATCAATGGGATGAGCGGGATAGTCTTTGAACTCGACGGTGACGGTACAATTTCTAGCTAGATAGAACAAAGCAATCCTAACGTGATGAAATTAATTTGATCAAATGTGGCGCGACTAGCTTCCTCGCTTTTGTGTGCCGAACAGCTTTGGAATATCAGCGGTAACATGCTATTTTTTACTATTAGTGTTCATGCGCAAGAATGAGAAGATAGCCAAACAAATAAACCTAAACTCCAAACGTCCGCCGACAACGCGGAAAATTCCTGCACCCAAAAAACGCTCCCTTCTTCCCCTCCCGCCGTATCATCTTGATTCCGCAAGACGGGCAAGTCGGCGTCTTGTAATCGCCGTCGAAGGCGAAGTCGAGCAAGGCTTTTTGCCGGGCTTCGGGCAGTTCCTTGAGCTTGGCGAGAAACGCTGCGCCGTCGAGCAGCTGGATCGGGTTGGCAGAGCCGAAGGTTGCCGCGTCCTTGGTGTAGCCGGCGGTGGTGATGAATATTCCGCGCTTTACTTTTTCATGCGTCATCACGCCCAGCAGTTCGCGCAGTTCCTTGACGCCGACATCACTGCTGTTCCATGCCTTGCATTGCACGATGGCGATCGGTTTGCTGTCGTCCTGCTTGTAGAGTTTGACATCGATGCCGCCGTCCGGGCCGCAGGTCAGCGTTTCGGCTTTGAAGGCGACTGTTTCGTAGTACCTCGCGCATAGGAGTTCAAAGCGCTTCCATTCCAGCGAGCGCAAGGCCTCCAGCGTCCAGGTCGCGGGGACGGTGGGCGGCGGGGCGGGTGTTGCGTTCTCGATGGTCGGGGCGACGGCGGCTTGATCTATTGCGGGCGGGGATATCTTTTGCTGCGGTCGGGTGCGCTTGGCATTGGATTGTTGGGCATGGCTGGCATTCGGCGCGCGGTTACCGCGCTTTTTTGCAATGGCATGCGAGAGCAATGCCATTGCCCCGAAGAACAGCAGCGCAATCCAGGCGCACAAACGAGCAAGCGGGGCGAGGGCGCCCAAGTAGACATTGCCTGCTACCACATACGGCACCAACCAGCGCAGCGCTGCAAAGGCGATGCAACCGAGCGCGGCGCTGAATTGCCAAGGCGTCGTAGCGAGTACGCTCACCAAACCTTGTTCTCTTCTGCTTCGCGCCATGCCGATGCTTTCCCTGTCTCTGTATTGATCGTTCGATGCGGCGCGAGCGCATGCATCCGTTGGTCGGCGTCTTCCGACCGCGCGGATTGGAATCTCGCGGTTCTTGCCGACCGACTACTATTGGTTTTCAACAATAACCGAATTCGTTTTGTTGGTCTATGAAAAATGATCGCACCCTGTCAAAGTTGACAGGGTGTTTACAGTTGCCGCAGAGCGATTTGACAAAATCGCTGGGTTTTGGAACTGGTGGATGATCTATTGCGCATAGTTGGCATTACCTCGCGGTTTCTTGCATCTTGAACTTGATCTGCGTCAAAGTGCATCGCCTATGGTCGACGTACTTTGTGAGGCAGCACAACATGAGGAGTGTGAAATGAATCTCGACGAGGCGATAGCAGGGCGTCGCGCGGTGCGCGACTATACGGTGCAGGCGGTCGACGAACAGGCAATTCGCAGCTTGATCGCCAGCGCAGTGCAAGCGCCCAGTGCGGTCAATCAGCAGCCGTGGGCGTTTACGGTGGTGCGCGACCAAGGCGTGCTCGATAAGATATCGCGCACGGCAAAGGCCCACATGTTGGCGACCATGCACGGCAATCCGCATGCCGATCATTTCCAGACCCACCTGAGCGATCCGGCATTCCACATCTTTTACCATGCGCCGGTGCTGATCTTGATTTCGGCAACCGCAGAAGGCCCCTGGATCGTCGAGGATTGTTCGCTGGCGGCGGAAAATCTGATGCTGGCTGCGCATGCCAATGGATTCGGAAGTTGCTGGATCGGTTTCGCTCAAGGCTTGCTCAATACGCCGGAGGGCAAGGCGATGCTCGACATCCCCAGCGCGTGGGTGCCGGTTGCGCCCATCATTGTCGGTTACCCAAAAGCCGCACCGCCGCCGGTTCCGCGCAAGGAACCGATCATTCGCTGGATTGGGTAAAAATTCCAGAGTGCGGCAGCTTGTCGCTGCCGCATCTGCGACGGTCATGTCATAGGCGATCGCTTGGCCGGCGACGCCGATCGTGGCGGCAGCCGGGACCATGCGCGCCCCACATGGCGCTCCAACGTGCGCAGCAGAAGACGCGCGCCGAACTTCGCGCTCATTCCGCCGGCAACCGTCGGTTCGACCAGCGCCGCTGCGAATGCGAGCCGCCTGCCGCACCACTACTAATCCCCACCTATCAGCTCTACTAGTGATGTAAAGGACGTGATTTTGGTTTAATGCTTCCAACGGTAAAGCGCTTGCGGCGCAAGCCGGAAACTCTCAAATCTTAACGATTGAAGGAAGCAAGCAAATGCCAAGAGCCATAGTCATCGGCGGAACTGCGGGTATCGGCCAGTCCATCATCAAGGGCCTGATCGACGCTGGCTACTCCGTCCACTTCACCTATAACAGCAACGCCGATAGCGCGGAGGCGATCTGCCGTCAGTATGGCGACAGCTGCACCTGCGCCCAGCTGAATCTGTCCTCGCTGGACGCGGTGTCGGCCTTCCTGGCGACCGTCGATAGCGCCAATGCGCCGGACGTGCTGGTCAATACCGCCGGCATGGCCGCCGACGCCTTGTCGCTGGGCGATGTGCGGGCCCGTCTGGAGCAGGCGACCACCATCAACTACCTGGCGCCGGCCACCATCGCCAGCCACATCGGCAAGCTGATGACCGAGCGCCGCACCGGGTCGATCGTCAACATCACCTCGATCGCTTCCAAGCGTCCGAAAGCCGGCAACGCCATCTATGGCAGCGCCAAGGCCGCGCTGGAGCGCTTCACCGCCACGCTGGCGCTGGAGCTGGCGCGCTTCAAGGTGCGCACCTTGTGTGTGTCGCCGGGCTTTGTCGATACTCCGATGTTCCAGAAATTTTCGGGCGGCAATGCGCGCGACATCATCCGCGACATTCCGACCCGTGAAATCCTGACGGCGGATCAGGTGGCGGACACCGTCTTGCTATTCGTCAAAGGCCATATCAAGTCGACCGGCACCACGCTGGTGCTGGGTAACGGCGAACTCGTTTTCTAACCCTGTTGCAACCACTCCTCACTTTTACCCGACACGAAAGGAACCACCATGAACGCCAACCAAATCTCGCAAATCGCCGCTTCCATCCTGTACCTGGACGACGTCGACGTCATCGACACCGGCAAATCGCTGTTCAAGGAATACGGCATGTCCTCGCTGGACTTCGTCGATTTCGCTTACGAACTCAAAGCCGCCGCCAACAAGGAATTCGATCCTGACCAATTGTGGCCGATCAACGTCATGATGAACAATCCGGAGTTCTACGCCGGCGGCAGCTGGACCGACGCCGGTCGCGCCGAACTGGTGCGCGTGTTCGACGGCCACACCGCCGTGCCGGCATCGGGCGGCACCGAGGAACTGTATGCACTGTTCTCGGTCGGCTACGTCGAGCACCGTCTGCGCGCGCTGTAATCGTCCGCCATCAGGGGTAAATCATGACACCACTGTACATCCGCGCCATCGGCATCAACAGCGAGCGCTGCCAGGATACGGCGCAACTGGCCGCCAACCTCGGCGGCCATGCCCAAACGCCGGCCTCGGCCGACCGTTACAGCACGCCGGCGATCCGGCTTTCTGCCGACGGACTGGCCGTAATCGGCCGCGAGGACCGTTCGACCTTGAACGAACTCTCGACCGGCGTGCTCAACGCCATCTCGGACGCGCTGCGCCACACCGGCAGCGAATGGATGGGCGAGACCGACAATGTCGCCGTGTTTACCGGCACCGACGGCGCCGAACTGACCTTCAACGCCATCGGCAGTTTGATCGACCGCGCCGGCGACGACGCCATCGACCGCTTGGGCGAGCTGAAGTCGCTGACCAATCCGATCAACATGATGCGCCTGCTGTCGACCAACTCGACTTACCACGTCTCCAAGCGCTTCGGCGCGCAGGGCGGCGGATATCCGAACCAGAGCATGTCGCTGTCCGGCCTGAGCGCGCTGGAAGACGCGGTGCACACGCTGCGCGCCGGCATCAACGAACGTGCGGTGGTGGTCGCTTCGGGCAATATGCGCAGCTTCGATTCGCTGGTGGTGTTCGGCAAGCTGGGCTTGCTCGATGAAGTCGCCGGCCAGCAGCAGGTCGATCCCGCCTACGGCGCCGCCGCGCTGGTGATCGACAGCGCCGCTGCGCTAGACGGCCCGGCGCCGATTGCGCAAGTGCTGGCGGTGCAGACCCAGTTCGCGCCCGATCCCTTCGTCACGGTGCAGACCTGGAAAACCCTGTTCGCCTCCGCTCGCGAACGCCACGGCCTGCCCGATCTGATCGTCACCTACGCCAACGGCTCGCGCCAATTGGAAGAGAGCGAAACGGCGGCGCGCAACGAGGTGTTCGGCCCTATCCCGACGCGCAACTACAAGCGCTATTTCGGCTACACGGGCAAGGCCAACAACCTGCTCGATCTGGCGGCGACCCTGGCTGACGACAGCATCCCGGTCGGCGCCACGGTGCTGCTGTGCGGCGCGGGCTTCGGTTTCGGCATCGGCTATCTGCTGGTGCGCAAACTGGGCAAACCGGTACTGCAATAAACGAGCGCCGACGGCGCGCAGCTCCCGGCATCACTGCACGGACGGCCCTCGGGCCGCCCGAGGGAACCTGCACGCCCGCGCACACCCAACCAACCCCAAGACGAGAACTGCATACCATGGCTTACGATAACTCCCCCATCTGCATCAGCGCGATCGGCGCGGTAACCCCGCTGGGCGATACGCTCGACGAAGTGACCGGCGCCTTCCATGAAGGCCGCAGCGGCATCCGCGCAATCGAAAAATTCAGCACCGATACCTTCGACACCAAATGGGCCGGCCTGCCGCCGATCGCCAATGAACTGATGCACTGGCCCGACCGCGACAAGCGCTGCAGCGTCCGTCCGGGCGAAGTGCTGTATGCCGAGCGCGCTGTCAAAAGCCTGCTGGCAGAATTCAATCCACTCGATGCGTATGCCGCCGACCGCGTCGGCTGCGTGCTCGGCGTCGACGAACCGGCGATCAACCCGCAGCGCTGCATCGACATCGTGCAACGCACCGGCCGCGCCAACATCAACAACCGGCGGGCACTGATCGACAATGCGGTGCAATCGTTCCGCATCTCCGAGCTGCTGGACATCGACACCACCGCCGTGCTGCGCACCATCCACAAGGCGGCGCCGTTCTCCGGTTATACGCGCACCCACGTCGGCCTGTGCTCGGCGTCGTTGCAGGCGCTGGGCATGGCGTTCAACGCGATCCGCGCGGGCCGCATCGACGCCGCCATCGTCGGCGGCGTCTCGGCCAAAGTGACGCCGATGAACATTGCGCGCCTGGAAGCGATCGGCGCGGTCTGCACCGACCCGGCGCTGGAAGGGCCCGAACGCTCGCGCCCATTCGACCGCCGCCGCTCCGGCTTCATGCCGGCCGAAGGTTCGGTGCTGTTCGTGATCGAACGCGAAAGCGCCGCGCGCGCCCGTGGCGGCCAGATCTACGCCCGTCTGAAAGGCTACGGCGCGAGCCTGTCGGCGGAACACATCGTCGCGCCGCACACCCAGAACACGGAAATGCGCTTGTGCATGCAGCGCGCGCTGGCCGATGCCGGCATTGCGCTGGACGAATTCTCGGCCATCAATACGCACGGCACCTCGACCAAGTTGAACGACCACCACGAAAGCCGCGCCATCGCCGAAGTGTTCAAAGGCTCCCGGATCCCCGCCGTGGCCGCCACCAAATCGCAGCACGGCCACCTGATCGCCAGCGCCGGCGCGATGGAAGTGCTGGGCATCATCGGCTCCTTCCGCGACGACTTCCTGCCGGCCATCCGCAACCTCGGTGAGAGCGACGAGGAAGCCATCCTGCCGCTGCTGCGCGAACGGCGCGACGGCCCGGTGCGCAACGTGCTGAAGAACTCGTTCGGCATGGGCGGCCTGGCGGCGTCGATGGTGCTGCAAAACCCGCGCCTGGTGCACTAAAGGGGCGCGCCATGCGATTCGTCGATTTGCTCAACAACGCGGCCTGGACCGCGACCTATCGCGGCGTGACGCTGGACGCGCCAGGCGCGCGCCGGCTGGTGGAACATGCCGCGCAGCGCCTGCAAAACGCACAGCAGGCCGCGCAGGATGCGCTGCGCCTGGCCACCGGCACGGTCGCCGGCCAGCAGCTGACCGTGTTCTGCGCTTTCACGCCGCTGGAAACGCTGCTGTGCTACTGCATCGCTTCGCGTCTGGGCCTCTTGGCCGCCGTGCTGTCGCCGCGCACCTTGCCGCGCTTCCTCGATGATGTCGGCCCGGGGCTGGCGGTCCGGTTGGTGGCGCCAGCCGGCCACAAGCTGCCCGACGCCGCGGCCAGCTATGGCGCACTGCTGCTCGACTTGTCGCCGGAAGCGGCGACCGACGCGTCGTGCGAAGCCTTGCCGGCGTCGCCGCAGGAATGCCGCCTGGTGTTCAACACTTCCGGCACCACCGGCAAACCCAAGCGCGTGCTGTGCGCCGAAAGCCGCCTGATCGGCAACGCCGCGATGGTGGCCGACTACCTGGGCCTGCAAGCCAGCGACCGCACGTTGTGCACCTTCCCCGTGCACTTCATGTACGGGCTGTCGACGACGCTGTGCACCCTGCTGACGGGGGGACATATCGAATACTGCGACTTCCAGCATCCCGGCCTGCTGGCGGCCAAGGCTGCGGAGCGCGGCATCACGGTGCTGCCGGTGATCGGCGACTGGGCCGACGGCCTGAGCGAGCGCTGGCAACAACAGGGTTACATACCGCAGCGCCTGCTATTGCTGAACGCCTCCGACCGCCTGACCCAGCAACAGGCACGCACCCTGCTGCCGCATGCGACGGCGCTGTGGAACAACTTTGGCCAGACCGAATCCGGCCCGCGCTTGTTCGCCATCAACCTGTCGCAGATCGACGACCTCGACAGCGTGACCTACTGCGGCACCATCGCCCCCGGCTTCCCTGCCTTCGACGCGCTGGAACTGCGCATTGCCCCCAGCGACGACGCCGACGGCTGCGGCGTGCTGTCCTACCGCACGCCGTACGCCATGCTGGGCTATCTGAATGACGACGGCAGCATCACGCCGTCGCCGGAATGGATCGCCAGCGGCGACCTGTTCCGCCGCGCCGCCATCGGCGCGTACCTGTGGGCCGGCCGTGCGGCCCACACCATCAAGGTCAACGGCCAGTTCGTGTCGCTGCGAGCGCTGGCGGACGACCTGCTGACCTACCAGACCGTGACCGGGGTCGGCTATGCGCACGGCAAGGTCGACGAGCTGTGCCTGTTCGTCGAAGCCGAGCAGCCCGCCAGCGACCTGGGCGCGCAATTGCGCCGGGTGGTGTCGCGCGCGTTGCGCGGCAAGCACTCGGATATCCGCATCGTGCCGGCCCTGCCGCGCACCGAGAGCGGCAAGATCGATTTCAAACAACTCAACCTGACTCTCGCCAAGGAACTCACATGAACCAGACTTTGAACCAAATCAATGCGGCGTCCTCCGCCGTCCGCACCACTGCCCACACCCGTTTCGATCCGGCGCCTGTGCGCGCACTGCTGCAACGCCAGTACGCGCTGAGCGGCAAGCCGGCCGACAGCGTGCCGCAGATCGACAGCTACGAAGACTTCACCCGCCTGGTGCCGGTGATGGACGGCGCCACCTACGCGGCGCTGGCCGAAGCCACCTTTGCGCAGAACGGCGCGGTCGGTTTTTACGTTGGCGGCTCCAGCGGCACCACCAACAAATCCAAGCTGGTGCTGTCGGGCACCCCGCGCCTGAGCATCGCGCCGACCGACGAGCAGCGCGAACTGATAGGCAACCTGCGGCAGAACGGCGTGTTCCAGCCGGGCGACGTGATAGCCAACGGTTTCATGGTCGGCTTGTTTTCGATCCTGCACCACGGCATGAACCGCGTGCTGGAAGCCTGCGGCGCCAGCATCGTGCCGCTCGGCACGCTGGATGAAAGCTGCGTCGAAAGCCAACTGAACTTCCTGGCGCAGATCGGCGCCAACGTGCTGGTCGGCACGCCCGGCACGCTGGTGCAAGTGGCGCACGCGGTGCGCCGCACCGGCATCTCGGTGCCGATCAAGCGCATCGCCTTCACCGGCGAACGTCTGGGCTCGACCAAGCTGGCGCTGTTGCGCAGCGTCTTTCCCGGCGTGCGGGTAATCAGCCTGTACGGCATTTCGGAAGTCGGCTTTGTCGCCATCGGCGACGAAGGCAGCGGCAGCCACAAGGTGCGCGAGAACGCCTACCTGCTGGAGACCGACACCTGCGGTCGACTGCTGCTGACCTGCCTCGACCCATCGAACCCGATTCCGGTGGTGCGCTACATGCCGGGCGACCGCATCACGCTGGAAACCACCGAGGATGCGGCCTGGATCCGCCACATCGAGCGCAGCAACCTGGACTTCAACTTCATGGGCAACCTGGTCGAACTGCGCAGCTTGCGCGCGGCCGTGGCGCAAAGCACCGGCGTCGCCGATCCGCTGATCGACGTCGTGCTGCGCACCGGCGAAGACGGCCGCGACGAGCTGACGGTGCGCGTCTACGGCGTGGCCGACGACGAACTGGCCCAGGCGCGGCAATTGGTGGGTTCGCTGCCGGAGCTGCGCGAAGCGGCCGAGAAGAACGCCGGCCGGGTCGAAGTGCGCAGCGCGCAACTGGAAGAGGCCGTGCTGTCGGGCCGCCAGAAGCAGCGCCAGATTCTCGATTACCGCACTTGATTCACGCAACGACAAGGAGATCATCATGGCTTTGAATTTCCTGGACATGTGCAGCCTGCCGGTCCACACCGCGCCTTATCGCGCCTGCGCCGAGATCGACGTCAAGCGCTTCTCGAACTGGCGCGACCTGCCGATGACCGCGCTGCTCACCGAAGGCATCAACCAGTTTGCCGTGCGCTTCGCCCGCACCGTGCTGCCGAAAGTGATGGCAGGCCGTTTGCGCGTGCTGCCGGTCGGTATCCGCAATTTGCAACAGCTCGCTGAACTGGGCATGGGCCCGTATCTGGTGGAAGGCGACGTCAGCCAGTTCGGCCCGACTGCCCGGGTGCGCATCACAGTGCGCAAGATAGGCGCAGAAGCGACACCGATCCTGATGCAGGCGGAAGTTGCGGCCGCCGTGGCCGGCGAAGTGGCGGTGATGGACGGCACTGCGGCCCACGCGGATAACGTGCCGCCGCTGCAGTGGCAAGTCAATAGCGATCCGCTGTTCCGCCTGGCCGAACCGTTCAGCCAGATCGACCGCTACGGCTTCCAGGTCAATCCCGGTTGCCCGCTGCTGGAAGAGCACTTTCCCGGCTTTGCGGTCGCGCCCGGCTCGCTGGTGCTGGCCTTCATCTGGGAACAGACGGCACGCCGCCTGGGCGTGCGCGGCAAGCGCCTGCAGATCGACGACGCCCGCTTCGTGCGTCCGGTCACGCCCGGTGTCGATTACATCTGCAGCTTGCGCGAGCTGGCGGTGGACGGCAAACCGGGCCGCTTCCGCTTCGTGCTGAGCGCGGCCAACGGCGACATCCATACCCAGGGCGTGTTCCACTTCGAGGGCGTGCTGGACGGCCTGGTCGCGACCCAGGGCGAGCCAGCCGAGGTGGCAGCATGAACGCCGTGCTGACGCATACTCCGCTGTGGGTGTGGGCCATCCTGGCCCTGCTGATCCAGCGCGGCGTGCCCGCGGCGCAGCCCAACAGCGTCACGCTGCGGCGTTTGTTCCTGTTGCCGCTGGTGTTCACCGTGCTGGGCGCGATGGCGCTGGCGCGCACCGGCGCTTTGCTGCCGAGCGCGCTGGCTGCAGCGGCGGCCGGTCTCACGCTGGGGGCTGCAGCAGGCTGGAGCCTGTTTTCCAGCCAGTCCGGTTACCTCTGGGATCAGCAGAGCGGCCAGCTGCAGCGTCCCGGCAGCTGGCTGATGCTGATGTGCAGCCTGGCGGCTTTCGTGTTGAAATTCGGCCTGGCCACGGTCGCGGGCTGGCAACCGGAAGTGGTGGCCGGCGCCGGCGGCGCGCTGTTGACCGGCCTGGTGTCGGGTGTTGCCAGCGGCTTGCTGTGGGGCGCCAGCGCCACCCAGCTTCTGCTCGGCCGCAGCCGGTTGCCTCTGAACGCGGTGGGAGACTGACATGGAACTGGCAAAAAAAATCGCCATCGGCATCCTGCCCTGGGCCACCTTCAATTTGTTGCTACACTTTACGCCGCCGCGCTATCTGCTGGAGGTCTGGTTGCTGTTGATCGCCAGCCAACTGATCCTGGGAAGGCGTGCGCTGCGCGAGGGCAACCCTGTGGCCATCGTTGCGCTGGCGCTGTTCCTGGCGCTGTTCGCCAACGGTTACAGCGGCGCGCTGCCCTGGGTAAATGACTATGCCAGCACGCTGTGCTATGCCGCACTGGCCGTCACGGCGCTGGGTTCGGTGCTGCTGCGCGCGCCGTTCACCGCCAGCCAGGGCCGCCGCTATGTGCCGCAGGAGTTCTGGCAGCATCCGGGCTTCATTCGGATCAACCAGCACCTGTCGCTGGCCTGGGCCGTGACCTTTGCCCTGAACGGCGTGCTGATGCTGTGGTCGCAGGCCTGGCCGCTGGCTGCACAACTGGCTTGTTATGCGTCGCTGGCCGCTGCCATCGTGTTTTCCGACCGCTACCCGGCCCGTGCCAGGGAGCGCGCGGCGCAACTGGCCGAACAGGCGATGCGCGCCCGGGTGCAAGTCCCCGTCGCCGGCTAAACGAATTGTTCAACTTTACTTACAGGATCGCATCATGAACCAACATCTGTTAATACTGGCGCGCGGCGATGCCCGCACCTACCGGGGCGTCGACGGCCGCTCCCTGCTGGACGGTCTGCCGTTTGAAGTGACTCTGTTTGCCGACCGCGGCAACGCTCCCGATCTGCGCGCGCTGGAAGGCGAGCACGAAATCGAGGTGGTGCGCTGGAGCGACGAGCCCGCCATCGTCCAGCGTGCCGTCGAACTGCACACCGGCGTGCCCTACACCGCCGTCACCACCTTTGACGAACAGCTGGTGGGCCTGGCGGCCCAAATCCGCGATGCGCTGGCTTTGCCCGGCATGGCGCCGGAAGCGGCGGAGCTGTTTCGCAACAAGATGCGCATGAAGGCAGCGCTGGAGCAGGCCGTGGTGCGCACGCCGCACGCCTGCCACGCGTCGGACCGCGCCGCAGTGGCAGCGCTGCTGGCCAGGCACGGCAAGCTGGTGGTCAAGCCGGTCAACGGGCTGGGCGCCCGCGACGTGGTCTTCATCGACAACGCCGCCCAACTGGACGCCTGGTATGCGCAAGGCAAAAACACTGCCGAATTCGAGGCGGAAGAGTTCATCGACGGCGTGCTGTACCACGTCAACGCCGTGGTGCGCGATGGCGTGCCGCTGTTGACCGCCAGCGCGATCTACGTGCCGGGCATGGGCAATATCGATTTCTCGGCCGGCACGCCGTTCGTCAGCGCGATGGTCACCGAGCCGGTGCTGAAAGGGCGTCTGGAAGACTTCTCCAACCAGGTGATTGCGGCGCTGGGCATGCGCGACGGCGTCACCCACCTGGAGTGCTTCGTCACGCCGAAAAGCGAAATCGTGTTCTGCGAAGTGGGCGCGCGTCCGGGCGGCGGCGGCATCGTGTGGATGATCGAGCAGCACTGCGGCATCAACTACAACTATGCGCTGATGATGCTGGAAGCCGGCCATGGCCAACAGCTGCAAATCCCGGCGCAACAGCGGCAAGGCCTGGTCGGCCTGATGGGTTTCCGCAGCGCGCAGTCGGCCTTCATCCAGCGCGCCGCCAGCCAGAGCGATTTCAGCGAGGACTGGATCCACGTGCGCCAGATCGATGTCGGCCAGGGCGAGTTCAAGCCAGCCGCCGCGCACTGCACCGATTTCCTCGGCCTGTTCGTATTCAGCTCGAACGACATGGAGCACTTCGAGCAACGCCGCCGCAACCTGTCCGAGCGCTTCTACAACGCGCTGGAAATGCAAGCCGCCTGACCAACCAACCACTTAAAAATCGAAAGGAACACCATCATGAGCGCAATCGTATTGAAACGCTGCCACTATCAACTGGAAGTCGAAGACGCCAACCTGGCCGACAGCAGCTTTGAAGAAGTGACCCTGGTCGGCGCCAGCTTCAACCTGGTGTCGATGGAAAAAGCCAAGTTCGCCAAAGTCAGCATGGCCGAGGCCAGCTTCCAGGGCATCCGCTTCGACAATGCCCGCTTCGAGAACGCCAATTTCCTCAACACCGACATCCGCGCCTCCAACTACGAAGGCTTGCGTATCGAAGGCATCCTGGTGACGGACCTGCTGGCCGCCTACGGCGCCCGCGCGGCTGCCTGAGCGGGGACGCCATGCGCATCCTGATCCTGGGCGCCGGCGGCATCGGCGGCTATTACGGCGCGCGGCTGGCCGCTGCCGGCTGCGACGTCACCTTCCTGCTGCGGCCGGGCAGCGCGCAGCGCATCGGGCGCGACGGCCTGAAGCTGACCAGCGTGCGCGGCGACGTGCATCTGCCGGTGCGTGTCGTCACCCAGGTCGAGCAGGTTGCCGACCTGGTGCTCCTGAGCTGTAAATCGTATGACCTGGAGACGGCGATTGCGGCCATCGCCCCGGCGGTCGGCTCGACTACGCTGGTGCTGCCGCTGCTCAACGGACTGCGTCATCTGGCCCGGCTGGATCAGGCGTTTGGCCGCAATCGTGTGCTGGGCGGCATGTGCAACATCAGCGTCGGCCGCGCAGCCGACGGCGCCATCGAGCACTACAACCGCTACGACGAACTGCGTTTCGGCGCGCGCGCCCAAGCCCCGGGGCAGATCGACCCCAGCGCGGTGGCGCACCTGTTCAAGAGCGCGCACTTCAAT